>JBLNAX010000024.1:0-88595 GCA_050259595.1 Acidobacteriota bacterium
CCCTCTCTTTAAAACAAATATTGTCTATCTAGCAAAGCCTTCCTTTACAAATCTAAACAGCAGCGCCCCAAGAATTATCACACCCAGTATGCCAAAAGCCGGATACACCATAGCCACCAGGAATGAAAAACTCTGAAAAGCTAGTGGCAGCGCCAGGGTAACAGTCAAAAACAGACTCACGGAAAACCTTAAGCCTGTCAAATCAGCCAAACGCTGAGCAAAACCAAAAGTATTAGCCAAAGCCGTGGTCAATATCCCCAGCCAAAGCACCAGCAAGTATATGATCTTGGTAAATACCCCTATTCGTCCGGCGATATATAGCATTGGCACTTCATAGTTCAGCACATCGGGCAAATAGCGGCTTAGTGCCAAGTAACTGATCAATGCTACAAATCCCAACAAGGCCCCACCGGCAATCCCACCGGTCAAGCTCTGGCGGCCATCAGCCACATCGGCATATTCCGCTAGAACCACTATGGCCAGGGTAAAATTATAGGCAACATACAGAATGCTGGCCATGACCCAATGACTGACATCAAGCGGCCATGGGTCCTGGGAAACGATGCTCCCAGTCAAAACTGTATCTTTGCTGAAGGCGGCATAGCCCGCTACTAGTAATAATAACAGAATTTTTAACGGTACTAAAAGGTTATACGTAGAGAAAAGGCTTTTTTGTCCTTTGATCAATAGCAGCAGCACACCTGCATAAGCGGCTATAATCCCTGTTTCCTTAGATAAATACAAGTGTTCGTAAAAAACCGCTCCACTTGCTGAAAACATCGTACATATACCTAAAAATAGAAAAATTGTTAAAGCTGTATCGATTACACGTGAAACATTAACCCCAAATAATTCTTTGAGCACCGTTTGGTAGTTTCTCAGTCTGTTCTTGGTTGCCCAAAGCAAGAAGCCTCCGCCGAACAAAGCAAACAATAATCCAGCCAAAATGACTCCCCATATCCCAAGAGGCCCGCATTTTACAAAAAACTGTACTATTTCTTGTCCTGACGCAAAACCAGCACCGATGACAGCGCCTAAATAACCCCAAACGATCATCAGCATCTTATCAGTTTTCATTAGACCGCCTTCTCTCTTTTTAATGTCCCTAAGGCCATTTATATAGCGGCCACTGAATTCGATGCTTGGTATAAAAAATCGCTCACCGGTGAAACTAGTTGATATATAGCATTGGAGGGTTATCTTGATTTGTTTGCACAGTCTTTGAAGGATTCCCCTAGTTTATCCGTGCATTATTCTGATCAGTCGTGTTCTCAAAAGATCTGCAGCGCTCTTACTGGGATGCTGAACACTCTCAATCCCCGGCAGCGTGAGAAGGTCATTCTTTGTATCGGGACTGATCGCTCAACAGGCGATTGTTTAGGGCCACTAGTGGGTACACGCCTTAAGTCATACCGACACAATGGATTTGATATATATGGCACTCTAAGTGAGCCGATTCACGCGGTCAATCTAGTCACAACCATCGCAGAAATCGAAACCCGACATAAGAGCCCATTCATTGTTGCAGTGGATGCATGTCTCGGAGGTCCCGAAAGGGTGGGGTACATAAATGTGCGCCAGGGAGCGATCCATCCCGGAACCGCCTTGAAGAAGTCTCTCCCTCCGGTAGGTGATGTTCACATTTCTGGAATTGTAAACGTCGGTGGTTTCATGGAACATGTTGTTCTGCAGAATACTAGACTTAATTTAGTTTTTGAGATGGCAAATTCTATCGCCAAAGGTCTCCTGTACTGTTAGAATCATTAACAAAAAAGCCACCCGGTAAAGGGTGGCTGATTAATTCTTAGTTATACCGTTTGTTCGGTTTTGATCTCAACGGTCAGGGTATGATCCTCCTTGAAACGATCAGCGATACGCTCGCGCAGTTTTTTATCCTTTACATTATCCAGGGTCATCTTACAGTGGCCCATAAAACGACCTCCCTCTTCAACCACAAAGGTATCAGAGTCTACATCCCCGATCAAAAGCCCGCCCGGACGCACCTCGGTCTTTTCTTTTGCATATATATTGCCTTCTACTCGTCCGGCAATCAGAACACTGTGAGCGGTTACGTTTCCTTTTACTCGGCCGCGGTCACCGACAATGAGATCGCCTTTCGATTCGATATTGCCATCTACTTCGCCATCAATACGGATAGAGCCCTTTGAACTCACTTGGCCAGTAATATAAACATTTTCAGCTAGAATGGTCTCTATATTGTCATAACTGGGGGATTTTTTTCCGTTAAACAAAGTCAACCCTCCTTACGGTAAGTAAAGCAACGGGTTAGACGGCCCACTCGATTTCACAACCATAAAATGACAATGCGGGCCCGTGCTGCGGCCGGTACTTCCCACTTGGGAAATAGTCTGGCCTTTAGTAACTTTGTCACCTACATCAACATTGATCCGGCTGTTATGTCCATACCAGGTACGTAGTCCGTTAGAATGCTTAATAATAACCAGCTTCCCGTATCCAGCCTTCCAACCTGTATATTCGATGACTCCATCTGCGGCAGCATGTACGCTTGTACCATAGGAGGCCGCAATATCTAAACCATCATGGAATTCACTGCGTCGACCAAAAGGGGATTTTCTCCAACCAAAATTCGAAGTGAGGCGCCCAGACAATGGCCAATGATTAGGTAATGCCCGGTAATATTGTAGTCTAGCTGTAGCAGTGTCCAGAAGTCTCTTGGCTCGATTTTTTTGCAGGTCATATAGAGCATCCAGGCTCTGGGCTTCTACCAGCAAGCTATCAACGTCATATTGAAATCTAATATGACCGACTCCTCCAATTCCACCACGTGATGGGTTATTGGACTGTTTGCTATCCGAAATACCTAAAATCTTTTCTAGTTTTTGTTGTTCCTGTTGGTTTTCTATGTATTTCTGCTGGAGCTGCAACAGCTTGTCGTTGGCTGATTGGAGCTTCTGCAAATCCTGGTCCTTCTTTGTGATCTCATGCTTGAGCTGTTCTACTTTGGCTAAATCGCTGCGCGATTTCCAATATTTATATCCCCCGACTCCTATCAATAATACGATAATCAATAAGGTCAACAAGACTGACTTGATAAAACCCTTTCGAATAGAAACCTTTTTTACCCCTGCTTCCGAATTTGGAATGATAAGCAGGGTTAT
Organism: Acidobacteriota bacterium; assembly: GCA_050259595.1. Classification (GTDB taxonomy): domain Bacteria; phylum Bacillota; class Syntrophomonadia; order Syntrophomonadales; family DTU052; genus JBLNAX01. Next base: position 3,141 of record JBLNAX010000024.1, read on the forward strand.
TTTGGGGCTCTTATTCCTTTTGCGCAAAATCTCACCTATTTCCCTTGGCCTTGTTTACAACCTGCTTTTCTTCGTCACTTAACATATGCTCCGATGAATAAGCTGTTATTCCTTTGGCATAAACCCTAGTCTCCTGTCGCCCGTGAATACCTGTCAGCACCACACCATTGCCATTATCATCCATCAGTGCAAGTGAAAATGACTGGTCGCCCCCTACATCAGGAAATCCACTGTAGCGAACAAAATTTACTTTACTAATATTTGATGGTATTTTATTCTCAACATTCTTTAATCGTAAATTTAAATTACTAATATTATCTTTATTTTCTTCTTCTATTTTAGAAATGTTAGTTAATAACTTTTCTAAATCACCTTCGCCGTAGTTGGCCATCAGTATACGATAGTAATCTAGAAGCTTTTTCTGATTTCTTGTCCTAATCAAAATGATAAAAATAAATAGAAGAATTAATACTAATATAATTACTTGTATTAAGGCCGTGTTATTATTTATAAATGAAATGGCATTTGTCACTATTATTTCCTCCTGTACATTCAATTAAAATGATAACAGTAAAACGACAATGTCGACAAGTCCCGTGTCTAATATGATGTCTTATTTGGAGGTGCTCATGCAAGTCCTATATTTCGACTGTTTCTCCGGTATAAGCGGTGACATGGCCCTTGGGGCCTTGGTTAACCTGGGTGCTAAAGTGTCAGAAATCGAAGACATAGTTGCCAGCATTTTCCATCTGCGTCTTTCAATCACTGAATCTTCTCGTTCTGTGAATCACATTTCAGCATCCGATATTGAAATTGAATGTGATGATCATGTACATCTTCATAATTTTAATTTAATTTCTGATAAAATATCAAATTCAGATTTGTTTAATGAAGATAAGCAATTAATTATCAGCATCTTTAATAGGATAGCCAAAGCCGAAGCAAAAATTCATGGTACTAGTATTGATGAAGTTCATTTTCATGAAATTGGAGCTATAGATACAATTGTAGATGTTGTCGGCACGATCCTGGCGCTCCGACAATTAGGCGTATCTCAATGCTTTTCCTCTCCGATACCACTTTCTCGTGGTCTGAAACAGATGCACCACGGCATATATCCAATACCAGCACCCGCCACTTTAGCTCTTTTAGAACATGTATCATGTTATGGTGTTGACTCTGATATTGAACTAGTAACACCAACTGGCGCAGCAATCATTACCTCTCTTACCGATAAATTCGGCAAGATTCCGGAAATGACTATCGATGCGGTTGGTTATGGATCTGGCAAGTCAATTCGGCATGATGCACCCAATGTATTACGAATTATCAAAGGTTCCATCTCCAGAACTTTGGATTCTGGGATCGGTATAATTGAAACTAATATCGACGATATGAATCCCGAATTATTTTCATATTTATTTGAGGAATTCTTTAATTTGGACGGTGCCGTAGATTTATCAATATTAAATATATTAGGCAAGAAAAATCGCCCCGGTTTTAAAATCGAATGTCTAGTTAAACCTAATCATATTCATGATATTGCTAATTGGATTATTGCTAACACAACAACACTAGGAGTTAGAACTAGAATCGATAACCGGATAACGGTAGTTCGCGAAACAGAAACAATTACTACAAAACTAGGGTATGTAAAGATCAAATCCTGGCTGGATCCCAATCACGGCAAAAGATATGCTCCAGAATACGAAGAATGCAAAAGAATTGCACAGGCAAACAACATTCCGATTATCGATGTTTACAAATCTATTATTGCAGAACTAGGGCTCAAATAGTTTCTATCCCAGCACAATCACTCACTATTGAACTACATAAACACTTGGAAATGCGTTGTTTACTATAAACAACGCATTTTTTCCGCTTCTTAAAAGCGGTTTCACAGTTTTAGTCCTGTCCAGAATCGCATTATGCCCCCGGGTTCGAGGCACCTTTTTACACCCAAACTGGTTTTTCTAAGCGCTTAAAAGCCTAATAATCATGTCAATATCAACTCAAAAAGTCTCTTGTATTCCATATGAAACTCCACATTTTAATTATATTTATAGCGAATAATACACTCATTTACACAGGCGTTTTGAGAGGTCGGCCTGTCTAATGATCTCCACCCGACATATTAATATGGTTCAATATCTTGACCCTGGAAGCCAACGCCCCCCTCTAAACACAGCGCAGGAGCCAACCAAATCTACAAATAACGAATGCCTTCAATCTCTAAGGATAGCGGTTTTGCCGTCAGTCAACGACTACACGCAAGGGCTCGAGGTGTTCTAACGTTCGTCAGAGGAACAAATTGTTCGTTGATGGCAGCAAGCACTTTAGTCTTGCGTCTCCGTTACGCCCCGATACCGAATCTGAATTCTTGCCCCTTATTCTAAAGCGCCATAATAAATACAAATTGAACTGATCCCAAATATTCTTCCTGATATTTTAAAACATCTTTTTTCTTCAGCACCAAGTTTTTTCGATAGTTAATGAAATTCATTTGTGTTCGGCTCGGTATTTTGTTTTTATATGCATTAGTGTTTTTTGAATATTTCTCCTTGTGAGGATTTCGCTCTTTGTTTTAGTTTTCGGATTCCCGATTATGCTCTCAAGCGTCAGGTTGGTCTATTTATTTCCCGGGAAATAAATCTAGGTTGTGTGTTAAATAAGGTTAAAAGTGACAAAATATGACAGCAAGAACAAGGACTTTAGTTTTAAGCCCCGTTTATAATCTTGGTACCCGAAGGTATCCAGGCATCAAAAACGCCCCTTAGAAACGACCACACAAAGTGCTTTTTTCTATACAATAAATGTAAAATTGGTTGATTTTCGTTTTTTGATTTTATTTTCGAAAACTGATTTTAGTATCAAAGACTATCTTGGGCAATATCAACGATAAGTATATGCTTGCAACTGATTCATAACTGCTTACAACTTTTTAGTTTTAATTTGTACTCATTAATTTGCGAACAGCATAATTAATGAGTACAATATTATTTCTAACAGGGGATAGTTCACCTATTTTCTCAAGGTAGAGAATGGACAACACGGATTATTTAATATGGCTGATTTTCTATTAAACATATCCCCCTATCCATTTCTTAACCTGGAGGTTGCACCACAATTATCTTATTGGCTTTTTTGATCCGCTACCCTAGGTTACCATTCACCTCACGTGACTTAAAAAATGGTTTCTTTGAATATTTATTATCACAACATTGACGGATGGCCCGGAACACTTCTATGAATAGGATGCAGAGGAGCAGCGGGTTAAAATGTTTTCTATGGAGTAATGGGGGTTTCAGACCGGCATAATTCAGACATAATCAGATTTTAGTTTTTGTTTCTGACATCCCATATACTCTATCAATATTGATTGGCATGTGCTATCTTGCCCAGGTGTATCAAGTCTAATAGCTGAAGATCAATTAGAAATATGTAACCCGGTAACAATTCAACTCGAGTGACTTACTTGTTTCAGTTGATCCAAGCAATTCTCTAGCGAAAATACATCATCTATCGCAACACATTGACACTAGCCTTAATAACCCTTCGTATTATCAACACAATTGGAGCTATTAAAGGCAATTAAAATATCACAAATTTCTGGTGCTTTGATAACAAAGCGATTGGATGAGCGCATCTACTCAAGGGTATTATTTTATGTTCTTCACAAATCATTACACAAGAGTTCGCCGTTTTTCTGTCCCCTATTTATGCCCATTATTGCTTTTAGCAAGTCGTCGCTTCCCATTATCATCATAATCGCCCGTTTTATTATAACTGGTTCAGCATCCCATCTCTATATTGTCGTTCATTCCACTGGTTTATACACGTGGCATAAAATATACAATTTAGGCTTCACCTGTTACTATTTCTTCTTTCGAGTAGTGAAGCTTTCTAATACATTTTCTCAATATAGAATTATAACGAAACTACATTGAACAGGCGCTGCATTCTATTAGTAACATGTTTCTTATTGGTGCTGGGGGTCTGCTTCAAACCCAGCACTTCGTTAACCTCACCTAACTTATTAGTGGTGAAGGTCAGCCATCGCGCCCATAATTTTTAGACAGACCGACACCTACACACCCTGAGCCGGGAGATCATCAGGTCCTGTCGCATGGTTATAATACTTAAGCTTTACTACTTGATGATTAGGTAGTTTGTTTAGTATTGAAAAAGAATCCCCACAGCATTCTGGTACACGCGTTCTGGTACACGCGTTCTCCTTGATTAACTTGTGGGATAATATTTCCCGAACACCAAGAGTAGAGATGAACCTGCTCTATTTTATCTTTTGGTGGTTCTGCGAAGTCGATATTTCACTAGCATCAATCTCATTTCAATTATACAGCCAGGTAAGTGATATCACATTTATCCTCAACAACTTATTAAAATAAAAAGCGAAGGCAATACCTTGACTTAGATATCAATGAGAGGTTAGCACCCTTGGATTTCAGCAAGCAAGTGTTGGGTGGATCATAACGACGGTGAATAATTTGTTTCACGTGAAACTATAATCAGGCATAAAAAAAGAACCCTTGTCGGGCTCTTTAATGTTTCACGTGAAACTTTAGGGTTTAACGCCCATCAATTCCATTAGCCTTTCAAGATCTTCGTCATCGAAATAAGCAACTGTAATGTTGCCCCCTTTCTTTTTCCGGTTTATCTGCACCCTTGTTCCAAGTGCATCCTGTAGTTTGTCCTCAATGTCTTTAATATGAATGTCCATCGAGTCTTTCTTTGACTGTTTAACCTTTTTCCCAGCACCTTCACTTTCCCTAACCGACATTCCACTACTAATGATTCTATTGGCTAGCTTAACCTGCTCTTCTGTGCCCTTTAAAGAAAGAATCGCACGGGCATGGCCTGCTGTTAGCTGCCCCTCATTAACCGCCTGCAAGACTTCTTTAGGTAGATTGAGCAATCTAATAGTATTGGCCACATATGATCTACTCTTGCCAATGCGTTCGGACAACTCTTCCTGGGTATAATCATATCCTTCGATCATTTCCTTATATGCGGTAGCTTCTTCTACTGGGCTTAGATCTTCTCGCTGTAGATTTTCTATTAATGCTGCTTCGCGTGCTATCCTGTCATCTAATTCTCTAATGAATACGGGGACCTCGGCCAAACCTGCTATTTTAGCAGCTCTGAGTCTTCTCTCCCCGGCAATCAACTCATATTTATTGGCCTCTATCGGTCGGACCAGCAATGGCTGTAATATACCATGTTCCTTTATGGATTCTGACAGTTCCTTAAGAGCTGCCTCCTCAAATACTCTGCGCGGCTGGTCCGCCCTTACCACTATCTCATCTATAGCAACATTTCCAGGCTTGCTTCCGCCTTCCGCTCCCGCAAATAGGGCATCTAAGCCCTTTCCTAATACTCTTTTATTCACGTTCCAACACTTCCCTAGCTAAATCTTGATATACTTCTGCACCCTTTGATTTGGGGTCATAAAGCATGATTGGTTTGCCAAAACTCGGTGCTTCACTTAAACGAATATTTCTCGGTATTATCGTTGTGTATACCTGTCGTTTGAAGTGCCTCTTAACCTCGTCAACAACCTGTATTGATAGGTTAGTACGTCCATCAAACATGGTTAAAAGTATGCCTTCAACCTCCAAACCAGCATTAAAACTCTTCCTGACGAGGAAAACACTGTGCATTAGCTGGCTAAGGCCCTCCAACGCATAGTACTCACACTGAATTGGAATCAACACCGAGTCGGCTGCTGTCAATGCATTAATCGTCAGTAAGCCTAAAGATGGGGGGCAATCGATCATTATGTAATCATATTGATCCTTAACTTTGTACAGCGCCTTCTTTATCCTATATTCTCTGTCGCTTATGCTGGCCAATTCCACTTCCGCACCAGCTAATTGAATGGTAGCAGGCAATACACTGAGCTTATCGATCTTAGTGCGTAGGACGATCCCTTTCATATCGGCTTCTTCAATAATCACATTATAAACGCATTTGGGAGTCTTCCTTCTATCGATCCCTAAGCCACTAGTCGCATTTCCCTGTGGATCGATATCAACCAATAAGACTTTCTTGCCTAATATAGCCAATCCGCTGGCAAGGTTAATTGCTGTCGTTGTTTTTCCAACTCCACCTTTTTGATTTGTAACCGCAACTATTTTTCCCATCGATACACCACCATTCTCCTCCACATCGCCATTATGTCGGTCTTTATAGCATTTCGTCATCTACAAGTTCTACTTCTTCCGTTTCAGGCAATTCCTTTTCGATTTCCTTGACCGTTTGTTTCTTTGGTCTACCGCCGCTGCCCTTCTTAACCTTTGGTATCTTAATTATAAGTTCGAGTTCATCATCTGTATCCTTTTCCATTACCAATATTTGGACACCGGATTCTTTGGCTTGGAAAATAGTCTCTTTTATAGTATTTAAATAAATCCTAGCATCTTTAACTATCGCAGTGATATTTTTCTTTTCGACGGGTTTCTTCATTTCCCGGGAAATACCGTGGAGCATCTTTTCAACTAACTGTTCGGTGTCTTTTACAGTCAATTCTTTTTCATAGATCTCTTTCAGCACTCTTAACTGATCTTCCTCATTTTCGATTTTCAATAAAGCTCTTGAATGCCTTTCGGTCACAATGTCTGGAGCAATACCTGCACGCACTTCTTCACTTAGCTTTAGCAACCTTAGTTTGTTGGCTATGGCCGATTGACTCTTTCCCACCTGTGTCGCAACCTCATCCTGAGTCAATCCGAATTCACCGATCATCCTGGCATAAGCCATTGCTTCTTCAAAATAGTTTAGGTCTTTTCTTTGTATATTTTCTATCAGTCCTGCGGCCGCGGCTTCTGAATCATCAAGCTGTATTACTACAGCTTTAATTTCTCTGTATCCTGCCAGTTTACTCGCTCTCAATCGTCTTTCACCGGCAATCAATTGATAGCCATCAGGAGTCTTCCTTACAACAACCGGTTGTATCAATCCAACCTCTTGAATGCTGCGAGCTAGGTCTCTAAGTTCCATATCCTCAAACTCCTGCCGAGGTTGATATGGACTTCTCTCGATTTCATCAATCAATACATTGACTACCGAATTCTCAGTGAGGGTTTCTGTCTGTCTATTTGCGAATATCTTGTCCCATGGCTTCATTACTTTGCCCCCTTCTACAACGGCCTCTTTCTGGCCAGCCCTCCGCGCCGAGGATATTTCTCAGGACATTCCTTTATCTTTTTTATAAAAACCAGATTTCTAGCCTTTGCATCCAACTCATACTTCTCTATTCGTGACAAAATTCCTCCCAGCAAACCCATGGCACCTTCAGCTCTTTCTAATTCGACATCAAGATTTGGTCCCTTCCATGCGATAAAAAACCCGCCGACTTTGACCATTGGTAATGCCCATTCGAGAAGTACGTTCATTTCCGCAACTCCCCTGGCGGTAGCTATGTCATATGTCTCTCGCCACATTTCGCTGCGTCCCATCATTTCAATTCTTTCGTGGAACACTTTACAATTTTTTAATTCTAATTGTTCGACACATGCCTTTAAGAATTCTGCCTTCTTTCCTTCAGACTCAACTAAGGTCAGTTTTGTTTCACCATTCTTAATGGCCAACGGTATTGCAGGGAATCCACCACCGCTGCCTATATCAATACAACTCAAATCTTTTAAATCCATATACTCCATTACTTTGAGACTATCTTCCACATGCAAAAGAAGGTCGGCATCCTCCGACCTTCTGCTTACTATGTTCTGCTTCTTGTTTTCCTCAGTGATCAACCTAACAAAATCTATTATTCTACCCATGAATCATCGCCGTCCTTTTTCTATATGAATCAATAATACATTAACATCCGCTGGTGTTACACCCGATATTCGAGAAGCTTGTCCAACAGACCCCGGCTTAATCTTCTTTAATTTATACTTCGCTTCATTTGAAATACCTATTACATTATCATAGTCGATATTGGCCGGTATCTTCTTGTTCTCTAATCCATCAAATCTTTCGACCTGTTCCTTTTGCTTCATTATATATCCATTGTATTTGCATTCAATTTCTACTTGTTCACTTGCTTCGGGATCAATTTCTTCATCTATATATTCCAATGCGATCAGATCATTGATTGTCACTTCGGGTCTTCTTAACAAATTAAGCAATGAATATTTTTCTTTTATTGCACTGCTCCCTCTTTCAATCAATAATTCATTTATTTTTTCTTCATTTGTATTTACACTTTTTTGATTTAAAATATCTTTTATATCAATTATTCTTTCTTTCTTTTCTTCTAGTCTCTTCATTCTTTCGTCCGTGGCCAGTCCGATCTTATGCCCTATTTCAGTCAATCTCAAGTCAGCATTGTCCTGACGAAGCAATAATCTATATTCAGCCATCGATGTCATCAACCGATATGGTTCATCAATACCCTTTGTGACCAAGTCATCTACCAACACACCCAAATATGCTTCACTTCTTTTTAATATCAATGGCTCCTTTTCCTTAGCTAACAAAGCAGCGTTTATTCCAGCTAGAATACCTTGTGCCGCTGCCTCTTCATACCCGGACGTTCCATTGATCTGTCCTGCAGTGAACAAACCGACTACTTTCTTTGTTTCTAAAGTGAGTTTTAATTGTGATGGAATAACATAATCATATTCTATCGCATAACCGGTTCTGATCATTTTTGCATTCTCCAGGCCCGACATGCTTCTAATCATCATTATTTGTACATCTTCGGGAAGACTAGTGTTCATTCCTTGAACGTATATTTCGTCTGTGTATCGCCCTTCCGGTTCTAGAAAAACTTGATGTGCTTCTTTATCCGCAAACCTGACCACTTTATCCTCGAAGGAAGGGCAGTGCCGCGGCCCAACGCCCTTTATTACCCCTGAATACAACGGCGAACGATGTAGGTTGTCTCTAATTATCTGATGGGTCCCGCTATTGCTGTGGGTTAGCCAGCATGAGTTTTGTGAGCGAATCACTCTTGGGCTCATAAAAGAGAAATTCAATATCCCGATGTCACCGGGCTGTTCTTCAAGTTTTGAATAATCCATACTTTTGGCGTCTATTCGTGGGGGTGTTCCAGTTTTGAAGCGCCCCAGAACAATTCCTGCTTCGGTCAAACTATCAGACAAAACCCGAGCTGGAAATTGCCCATTTGGTCCTCCATCATAAAACAGGTCGCCGACGATGATTTTTCCTTTAAGATAAGTTCCGGTAGTCAAAACAACACATCGGCATGCATATTCAGCTCCGGTTCTTGTTATTATGCCTGATATTTGGCCCCTCTCAGTCTGTATGTGTTCGACTTCGGCTTGTAGTATATCAAGATCTTGCTGCCCTAGTAGGGTTTTTATCATTTCTTTCTGATATTCTCGTTTATCGGCCTGGGCCCTCAATGCACGAACCGCCGGGCCTTTACCGGTATTGAGCATCCTCATCTGAATGGCTGTCTTATCTATATTTAGACCCATTTCCCCGCCGAGAGCATCGATCTCGCGAACAAGCTGGGCCTTAGCTGGCCCACCTACACTAGGATTGCAGGGCATTAGGGCAATATTATCAATGCTTAGTGTGACCAGCATGGTTTTTCGGCCCATGCGCGCCGCCGCCAACGCAGCCTCGCAGCCTGCATGTCCAGCCCCTATGACTATTACTTCGTAATCCCCTGCTTTATAACCCATAATGATCCTTCCTATTTGCCTATACAGAAGTCAGAGAATATTCTTTCGATAATATCTTCCTTAATCCTCTTTCCGGTGATTTCTTCTAAGCAAGAAACTGCCCCCCAAGTGTCAACCGCCAGGCAGTCCATATCGCTCCTGCGCACAACCAGAGTCAGGGCATCTTCCATGTGATTCAGTGCTTTATTCAGTGCCTGTTCCTGGCGATGGTTGACCATAACTTCTTCTGTTAATGCATCTGTTCCTTCTTTGGCTATTTCTTCGATGGCATCCTCCAGTTCTACCAAGCCTTCATCATATTTGGCTGAACCTTTTATAACAAGATAACCAGGTAAACTTCTTTTGACATCTGCCTCATCGACAGCTTTATGTTCAATATCTTCCTTATTAATAAGTACTATCTTTTTCTTACTGCGGATAATATCTAATATCTTCAGATCGGCTTCCGTTATTCCGGTCGTTGCGTCCAACATGAAGATGACTAATTCAGCTTCAGCAATAGCTTCATGGGTCTTCTCTACTCCAATTTTCTCAACAACATCACCTGTTTCACGAAGCCCGGCAGTATCCATAAGTCGGATTGGAATACCCCGAATATTGATTATGTCTTCAATAACATCTCGGGTGGTTCCTGGTATATCAGTAACAATAGCCCGTTCTTTTCCTAACAGGGCATTAAGCAGCGTAGATTTACCGACATTTGGTTTGCCAACAATGACAACCTTTATTCCCTCGCGATAAACCCGGGTTCGCTGACTTCCGGCCAGCATTTTACGGAGTACAGCTGCGGCGGCTATTAGATTGGCTTGTAACTCTTCCCACGGTGGCTCACCAACTTCTTCGGGAAAATCTATACTAGCTTCGATCCTTGAGTTGGCCAGTGACATCATCTCTACTATTTCTGCTACCTGTTTGCTTAAATATCCCTGCAAATTGCGCAGCGATAGCTCCAATGCTTTATCACTGCGGGCCCGAATTATTTCAATAACTGATTCGGCTTGCGAAATATCCAGGCGTCCATTTAGGAAGGCTCTTTTAGTATACTCGCCAGGTTCAGCCAGTCGAGCCCCTGCATTTAGAACTGCCTGCAGACAACGGCTGGCAGCCAACCGTCCTCCATGGCAATTGATTTCAACTACATCTTCCCCTGTATAGCTGTGTGGACCATACATAATACTGCATAGAGCTTCATCTATTGTTGAACCCCCATTGTCTTGGATCAATCCAAGGGTAAGGGTATGTGTCGGGCGGTTCTCTAATGCGTTTCCCGACCGAGGGTGAAATACTTTTCCCGCTATTTTTATTGACCCCGGACCGCTGATCCTTATGATGGCAATACCGCCTTCCCCGACAGGAGTGGCGATGGCCGCTATACAGTCCTTGTTCATGTGCATACCACCTTAATTCCACAGACTAAAAAAGGCCTTACGGCCTTTTCTATTTCTTCAGTGAAATTATCACTTTCCGGTTTGGCTCATCACCCTGGCTGTAGGTAACTATCTCTGGGTCACCCTGCAGCGCGGTGTGAACTATTCTTCGTTCCTGGGGCGACATTGGCCTCATTATTACACTTCGTTGAGTTTTCTTAACTCTCTCCGAGAGCTTTTCGGCTAGGCTGACTAGAGATTCTTCCCTTCGCAACCGATAATCTTCAACATCTAGTATTACTCTAACCCGGTCTTCAGCGTTGCGGTTTACCATCAGCCCTAACAAAAACTGCAGGGCATTCAGGGTATCGCCTTTGCGGCCGATCAGTAGGCCCATGTCTCGTCCGGTGATATTGATCCTCACGTTGCCTTCTTCGTAATCGACCCGGTCTATGTTGTAGTCTATGTTCATGGCTTTCAGAAGATCTTCTAGTGTTTCCCTCGCTTTTGAGTCCGGCCTATCTCTCAGCGTAACCTTGACTACGGCCATTCTTTTGCCTATACCCAGTAAGCCTTTACTAGGTTCTTCGATCACTTCTACACTGACATCATCAATGGATACGCCAAGTTCTTCTAAAGCGGCTTTGGTGGCCTCATCAACGCTTTTTCCCTTTTTTTCCACCACTTTCATTGCTCTTGCCTCCTTTATTACTACCGGTGCCGCTTGTATCGCTCTCTACAACTACCGGTATTTCGTTGCCTGTTCCAACTACTTGCAGGGTATTCATTTTATTGATATAGAGCTGTTGAAAAATGCTCAATATATTCAGGACTACCCAGTATAGAACCAGTCCGGACGGAAGATTGATCCCAAAAAATGTGATCATGGCCGGCATCATATACAGCATGTTCTTCTGCATGGGATCACTAGGATCCACTGTGGATATCCTTTGTTGAATATATGTTGTAAGACCAGCTAATATCGGCAGAATGTACAATGGATCGTGGGCTCCCATCGAAGGTATCCATAACATCCCGCTATGGGCTGGATCAACTACAATATGGGCACCTTCCCTGATAGCTTTTCCGGCTTTATATGTCGTATCAAATAACACTCTCATTCCGGCATAAAAAGCATATAAGAAAGGAAGCTGAATCAATACCGGCAGGCAACCGCCCAACGGATTAACACCATGCTCCTTGTACAGGTTCATGGTCTCCGCATTCAGCTTTTCCGGATTATCGGAGTAAAGTTTTTGGATTTCCTTTAACTTGGGCTGCAGCATCTGCATTTCCCGCATAGATTTCAACTGCTTCTGTGTTAAAGGAAGAAGGACCATTTTAATTATAAAGGTAACCATAACAATAGCCAGGGCATAACTAGGTACCCCAGCTTGGTTGGTCAATTCATAACACCAATGTATTAATTTAACAAACTCTAAGACTAACCAATCCCAAACATCCCAAAATTTCACTAGTAACTTGCCGCCTTAAACCTTACGGTTCCCGGCGACTCACCTCCTCACTTATGGAACCGGATCATAACCAGAGCCCCCCCAGGGATGACATCTAATTATTCTATTTACTGCCAGCCATGTCCCTTTGAGTGCACCGTGTCTCATCAGTGCCTCTATCGCATAATTAGAACAAGTAGGAACATAACGGCACCTTGGGGGTCTTCCTCTAGTTAGTGCCTGATAACCTCTAATGATTATTACCAAAACCCGGCTCATCAACACATCCTGGCTTTCCTCATCAACCGTAGGCTTTCGTTCATAATTTCTTGAAAATCACAAACGACCATGCTTGATTTACATATCAATATGATGTCAAAGCCTTGACTGCTTGTCTTGTCTAAAGTTCTTATTACCTCGCGCATCCTGCGCTTTGCCCGGTTGCGAAAAACCGCATTGCCCACCTTTTTAGATGCGACAAAGCCATATCTATTATAGGAAAGATTGTTTTCGACCGCATAAAAATTAAGCAGCCGGCCAGGAAATCTTTTCCCATTATCAAAGACATTCTTGAATTCTTTATTTTTGGTCAGACTGATCAATCTGTCGGCCAAATGCTCGCAACCTTCTTTAAAGTAAACTAAAGGCCGTTATCCGGCCTACGCTGAAAGAACTTTGCGACCTTTTCTTCTCCTGCGGGCTAGTACTTTTCTGCCGCCCAGGGTGGACATCCTTTTACGGAATCCATGAACGGATTGTCTTTTCCTTTTCTTTGGCTGGTATGTTCTCTTCATCGGTGACCTTTACCTCCCTTGAAATTCCAATGCACTTACCATTATATTTTCTGGTACCCGTACTGTCAAGAAAACTAGGCGATTCACATCTTCTCTTTTAGGACAGTTTCTGCTATCATGATGTTAGACTTTTGGGACGGTTTTCAACATATCCACACCAATGATGGCTAAGCCATCATTATTTTATCCACATTTCCACAGGGGGCTAATTAATGGACGACTTCAATCTTATATGGGATAAAGTATTGGATTCTTTGCGCGCTGAAATAGGATTGACTAGCTTTGAAGCCTGGTTTTCCAATACTTCCTTTGAGAGTTTCGAAAATAATCAATTCTCAATATCGCTTCCTGACTTATTCACTAAAGAGTGGATAGAGTCTAGATATATTCCTCTATTAAAGGAAAAGGTTTCCGCTTTTTTTTCACACCCAGTTCGAATCAAACTTACCGTGAAAAACTCACAGGTCATCGAAAACAGATCACAGCTCAATCCAAAATATACTTTTGACTCATTCGTAGTAGGGAACAGTAATCGCTTTGCTCATGCTGCCTGTTTTGCTGTGGCGGAATCCCCAGCTAAGGCATATAACCCTCTATTTATATACGGGGGCGTGGGACTGGGCAAGACCCACTTGATGCAAGCATTAGGACATCACATTTTAGTAAAATCTAACAACAAGAATGTAGTATATGTTTCCTCAGAGCAATTCACTAATGAGCTGATCAATTCGATTCGTGATGATAAAACATCCGAGTTCCGTGCTAAATATAGAAATATAGACGTTCTTTTAATCGACGATATTCAATTCCTGGCCGGCAAAGAAAGAACTCAGGAAGAGTTTTTCCATACCTTCAATGCTTTGTACGAAGCAAATAAACAACTGGTAATATCCAGTGACAGGCCCCCTCGGGAGATCCCTACACTAGAAGACCGTTTGCGTTCTCGTTTTGAATGGGGACTCATCACTGATATTCAGACTCCTGATCTTGAAACACGGGTCGCTATATTAAGGAAGAAAGCTCAACTGGAATCATTAGACATTCCAGATGATGTTATTTTTTATATAGCAAACTACATTCAATCCAATATTAGAGAACTTGAAGGTGCCATCAATCGCGTTGTGGCATATTCTAACTTTACCGGAATGCAGATAAATATCGAAGTCACTTCAGAAGCTTTGAAGGATATTCTACCACCACCTACACCTAAGAAAATAACTATCGAACTGATCCAGGAAGAAGTAGCTCAATATTTTTCACTTAGTATTGCTGATCTTAATTCTAAAAGAAGAACCAGGCAGTTAGCATTTCCCAGACAAATAGCCATGTATCTTTCCAGAGAGTTGACTGATTCATCTCTTCCTACCATTGGGGAACATTTTGGTGGCAGGGACCATACGACAGCTTTGCATGCTTATGATAAGATATCTAGAGACGCTAAAAATGATCCGGTCCTAGAAAAAATTCTAAAAGAGCTAGCGATCAAGATTAAACAGCCGGTAATGTAGAACATGTTCAAAGACTGTTGGTTGTTCTTAACAGCCTTCGTCCATGAAGCACCATAGCAAAAACATAGTTTTCAACATATTAACCGCTATTACTACTAAGACTACTTATTAAATAATAAAAAAAGACTGTGGAGGTGTAACATGAAAGTAACCATCGAAAAAGGTTTGTTGGGACAGGTTACTTCAATCGTCCAGAGAGCTGCGTCAACTAAAGATGCCATGCCTGCTCTATCGGCTCTTTCCATTGTAGCTTCTGACAGCGGTCTTTCTTTTTCCGCAACAGACCTGGAGATAGGCATTAGAAAGCAAATCAAAGATGTAAACATTCAGCAAGAAGGCAAAGCATTAGTAAATGCAAGATATTTTGCTGATCTAGTTCGTTATTTACCCGATTGCGAAATAACCCTTGATCTAGATACTGAAAAATCAAAATTACATGTTCTTTACGGCAGGTCTTCTAGTTCATTGAATCTTTATAATGACGAAGATTTCCCGGAGCTGCCGCTTACTAAATTAAAAAAAGTATGTGCCCTTCCACAGGGAGTCCTTAAAGAAGCTATCAAGAAAACAGCTTTTGCCGCGGCCACTAATCATTTCAAACCTGTTTTCACCGGGATACTCTTTGATTTCGAAGATGGATCATTAAAAGTTGTGGCTTCGGATACTCACAGGCTGGCTTTTAATCTTATTGAGAATGTTCAACCGCAAAGTAAGGTAGACAAGTTGGTTATTCCGGCACGCACTGTTCAAGAGTTATCCAGAATTCTTGAAGATGGGGAAGAGGAAATCAATATTGGTCTGGTAGAGAATAATATTGTTTTCTATAACGAGGAAAATGGATTTTATTTCCTATCCCGCTTGATAGAAGGCCAATATCCCAACTACAATCAAGTTATCCCCAAGGAATTCATCAATAATTACTTGATCGATGCTGCTCAAATGGCCAATTCACTAGAGAGAGCCGCACTCATGCCAACAGATCTTAAGGCGATAAAGCATGTACAGATGGATTTCCGCCAGGAAGAAGTAGTCCTTTCAGCGTTTTCTGAGAAAATGGGTGAAATGACTGAGGTTGTTGATAATATTTCCTGTGAAACAGATAAGACAATAAAGGTCGCATTCAATACGAGGTATTTGCTAGATATTATTAAAATACTCCAGGGTGAGAATGAGAAGATAAAGATCAAGCTTACGGGCGCCATGAGCCCGGCAGTTATCCACAACCCGGAAAGTGAAAACTACATATATGTTCTGGTTCCTCTGAGAACCGGCTAAAAGAGGGTATTCCAGTTGCATATCACGGCCATTGAGGTTAGAGATTTCCGAAATTTTGAAGTGGTCAGGTATACACCTGACCGCGGACTCAACATCCTTATCGGCGAGAATGCCCAGGGTAAGACAAATTTCCTGGAGGCTGCTTATTTCCTGGCCAGCGGATCAACATTCCGCAGCGGCAAGGAAAAGGATCTGATAAGGTTTGGCCAGACCTCTTTTTATCTGCGGGCTGATTATCAGGAGGAAGATAAATCAAGGAATATTGAAGTTCTATACCAGGCGGATCGGCCAAAAAGCATAAAAATTAACAACAAACGAAGGTTTCCCGCCACGGAAAAACCTGTGGTCGTGCTGTTTACCCCAGACGACCTCTTTTTATTGAAAGGGGCGCCACAGGGAAGGCGAGCATTTATAGATTTTGTTCTAGCGCAAGTATCACCGGAATATCAAACCAACCTTTCTACTTACGAGAGGGTCCTGCGTCGCCGTAACCAGCTGCTGAGGGATGACAAAGTCCAGCCGATCATGCTTGATACCCTGGATAAAGTCATGGCCGAGAGCGCGGCTCCGGTCATTTTAGCGCGGCTCAATCTTCTCAAGGTCCTGGAGGAGTATGCTGCACAGTATTACGAACAAATTAGCGGCGGACAGGAAAAACTAACTATGAAATATGCCTTGTCGTTTCCACTCCAGGGCGGCAAGCTAAATTATGAAATCATCCGCGAGGCTTTGCAGAGCTGCCTACAGCAGCACCGCAAACAGGAAATGGCGCGCCGCACAAGTCTTTTTGGCCCGCATCGCGATGATATAAATCTTTATATCGATAACAACCCTGCACGGATATTCGCTTCCCAAGGCCAGCAGAGAAACATCGTAGTGGCCTTAAAACTGGCCGAAATGGAAGCTGTCAACAAGGTGCGCGGATCGTATCCGATTTTTCTTTTGGATGAGGTCCTGGCCGAGCTGGACAGCCGGCGCCGGGAAATAATGCTGCAGCTTTTACAGACTGCGCCATTTCAGTCATTCCTGACCTCGGTGGAAGTTTCTCATTTTGATGAGGTTAGTGGTAAAATTATAAAGGTGAATAAAGGACACTTATTAAGCTGAAAGGGGAACCCTCATGTATATTCATTTAGGCAGCGACGAAGTAGTACCTATCGATCAGGTCATTGCCATTCTAAATATCGAGCCGCCGCTCTCGGCTGCTCTCAAAGAAATCGTGGACCTGGGGATCGCCGAGCGAAATCTTTACCCGATCTGTGAACGGGAGCGGGCCAAGACCCTGGTCATCACAACCGGTAAAATGTATTTGTCACCTATTTCATCACTCACTTTATATAAAAGGTCTCGGATTGGATATGGGGAGGGCTAAACTTGGAAGAAAAGATCTTTGATGAACTAACTACAAACGGCAGTAATGGCTACAATGCCTCCGACATTCAGGTGCTGGAAGGTCTAGAGGCGGTTAGAAAACGCCCCGGTATGTATATCGGGTCGACTGGTCCGCGGGGTCTGCACCACCTGGTTTACGAAATTGTGGACAACTGCATCGACGAAGCCGTGGCTGGCTACTGTTCAGTGATAGAGGTCGAGATCGACACTAACAACGGGGTCACCGTGACCGACAACGGACGTGGGATCCCGGTGGATATCCATCCCAAGATGGGTATATCCGCCCTGGAAGTCATCTTGACAACCCTGCATTCTGGTGGAAAATTCGGTGGCTCGGGATATACAGTTTCCGGAGGCTTGCATGGTGTTGGTCTATCAGTAGTCAACGCTCTGTCCAGCCGCTTGACCGTGGATGTCGGCCGGGAAGGGAAACTCTATCGCCAGATCTATGAAAAAGGCATCCCGGTGACCCCTGTTGAGGTTATCGGCGAATCGGAAACCAATGGGACTAAAATCATGTTTCAGCCTGATGCTGGAATCTTTGAAGAAATCGAGTTTTCACAGGACATAATTGCTCAGCGCCTGCGCGAGCTGTCATTTTTGAATAAAGGCGTCAATATTATCCTCCGCGACCACCGGGTGGAACAGGAAAAGACCTTCTACCACACTGGTGGGATCAAAGACTTCGCTGAGTATCTGAACAAGAACAAAGAAGTCGTTAACCACGCCCCCATCTACTTTGAAGTCAAGGGCGAGGAAACCGTAGTTGAGGTGGCTATCCAGTACAATACCGGCTACCTGGAGAACCTACTCTCTTATGCTAATAATATTCATACTCAGGAGGGTGGGACCCATGAAATAGGGTTTAAGAACTCACTTACTCGAGTAGTAAACGATTACTCAAAACGAGCCGGTCTGCTGAAGGAGTCGGAAGGCAATCTGGCTGGCGAAGATATTCGTGAAGGTATGACAGCGATAATTTCGGTTTTGGTCCGGGAGCCCCAATTCGAAGGGCAAACCAAGACCAAGCTGGGTAATACCGCCGTTAGAAGCATAGTCGAGGCTGCTGTTTATGATAGCGTCAATGATTATTTGAATGAGAATCCGGTTCTGGCTAAAAAGATAATAGAAAAGGCTGTTTCTGCTAGACGCGCCCGCGAAGCCGCCCGCAAAGCCAGAGAACTGACACGGCGCAAGAGCGCTCTGGAAGTCTCGACCCTGCCCGGCAAGCTGGCTGACTGTAGTGAGAAAGACCCATCTCTGTGCGAAATCTGCATCGTTGAGGGTGACTCCGCAGGAGGCTCCGCCAAGCAAGGTCGTGACCGTAAGATCCAGGCTATTTTACCGCTCAGAGGCAAAATCCTAAACGTAGAAAAAGCCCGTATGGATAGGATCCTTTCCAGCGAGGAGATACGAGCACTGATCACCGCAATAGGCTGCGGGATCGGAGAAGACTTTGATATAAGCAAAGCCCGGTATCATAAGATCATGATCATGACAGATGCCGACGTGGACGGATCCCACATCAGGGTGCTGCTGCTCACCTTCTTCTTCCGCTACATGCGGCCGCTGGTCGATGCTGGATATGTATATATTGCCCAGCCTCCGTTGTTCCGGCTGCGGCGTGGGCAGGAAGATCACTATTTCTATCGTGAGCAAGAGCTCGATGCGTTTATGGCCCAGGCCGAAGGTAAGAAATACCGCATCCAGCGCTACAAAGGCTTGGGAGAGATGAATCCCGATCAGTTGTGGGAAACCACCATGAATCCTGAGCATCGCACTATCCTTCAGGTAACGGTGGATGACGCCATTTTGGCGGACGAGATATTCTCTCAGTTGATGGGCGAGAAGGTCGAACCCCGCAAAGATTTTATTCAGGAAAACGCCAAGCTCGTCTATAACCTTGACATTTAGGGATTGATTCAATAATTGCCTGAATAACCGTCCTCACTTTGGGGGCGGTTTTATTTTGCCCGACAACACTACATTTAACCATGGCCAGTTTTTCCTATTAAGGCTTTTCTGCTCCCTTCGATTTGGTTGAATCGTTTGATTGTGATAGAATATTTGTGGTAACTTTATAAGGTTGACAACCATTCTTATTTTCATACATCCGGGCCTATACAAATAATCGGCAGATATGGAATATAGCGGGGCAAAGCATGCCTTTAGGCGTTTAATAAATCATTTTAGCAATGCATCAGAAGGAGAGAGATTATGACGGCTGAGTTATCCAAAATACTGCCCATCGACATAGAACATGAGGTCAAGAAATCATTCCTTGACTACGCCATGAGCGTCATCGTTTCTCGTGCCCTACCGGACGTCCGGGATGGACTAAAACCGGTTCACCGGCGCATCCTGTATGCTCTTTATGAGCAGGGAATGACCCCGGATAAGGCCCACCGCAAATCGGCTAACCTGGTCGGTGAAGTTTTGGGTAAGTACCATCCCCATGGTGACAGCGCGGTTTATGAGGCTATGGTCCGTATGGCGCAGGAGTTTTCGTTCCGCTATCCCATGGTCGACGGCCATGGCAACTTCGGTTCCATCGATGGCGACTCAGCTGCGGCCATGCGATACACCGAGGTCCGTATGGCGAAGATCGCTATGGAGATGCTGACTGACATTGACAAGGAAACTGTAGCATTCCAACCTAACTACGATGATTCCCGGCAGGAGCCAACTGTGCTGCCATCACGGGTCCCCAATCTGCTGATCAACGGCTCATCGGGTATCGCGGTTGGTATGGCCACTAATATACCGCCCCATAACCTTGGGGAAATCGTGGACGGGCTAAACATGATCCTAGATGATCCTGAGGTGGACATCCTGGATCTACTGACAGTGGTCAAAGCTCCAGATTTTCCTACCGGGGGCATAATTATCGGCACTCGCGGGCTCCGCGATGCTTTCCTTACTGGTCGTGGATCGGTCAAAGTCCGCTCCAAGACGTCAATTGAGGAATTGAAGGGTAACAAGCACCAGATCGTGGTAAACGAAGTTCCATACATGGTGAACAAAGCCCGTATGGTTGAGAAAATAGCCGAATTAGTGCGGGAGAGAAAGATCGACGGTATTACCGACCTGCGTGATGAGAGTGACCGCAACGGGATCCGCGTTGTCATCGAACTGCGCCGTGATGTGGCGCCTCAGATCGTGCTCAATCAGCTGCTTAAACATACACAAATGCAGGACAGCTTTGGTGTCAACATGCTTGCATTGGTGGATGGAGTGCCCAGGACCCTGAACCTCAAGGAAATGCTGGTCCATTATCTCGAGCATAGGAAAAAGATCATTACTGCTCGCACCATATATGATCTGGGTGTAGCGAAAAAACGCCTTCATATCGTTGAAGGCTTAAGGATTGCCCTTAACAATCTAGATCGGATCATCGCCTTGATCCGGGCTGCAGCGGATGACAAGGTAGCACGGGAAGGCTTGATGACCGAGTTCATGCTCTCAGAAGAGCAGGCTAATGCCATATTGGAAATGCGCCTGCGCCGCTTGACCGGACTGGAGCGCGAAAAGCTGGAGGAGGAATTCCTCGAATTGCTTGAAACTATACATGATCTTGAAGATATACTGGCCAAGCCCGAGCGGGTGGTCGGCATCATCAAAGAGGATCTGGCCGATATCAAGGCTAAGTATGGAGATGAACGCCGGACTCAGATCGAAGAGGACGATGACGACCTGGACATCGAATCCCTGATTCAAGAAGAAAACATCGTGGTAACTTTGACGAACCGCGGCTACATCAAGCGGTTACCGCTTAATACTTATCGCAGTCAAAGAAGGGGCGGCAAGGGCTTGATCGCGACGACGACCCGGGCGGAAGACTTCGCTACGGATATCTACGTCACGACCAATCTTTCACCGATCCTGTTCTTTACCAATAAAGGCCGGGTCTATAACATGAAGGCTTACAAGATTCCGGAGGCTTCGAGGACGGCCAAGGGCATTCCGGCGGTCAACTTCCTGATGCTGGGACCAGAGGAGAAGGTAACAACTATCATTGCTGTGGATCAGTTCTCTGAGAATCGCTGTTTGATGATGGTTACCAAACTAGGAACGGTCAAGAAAGTATCGCTTTCAGAGTTTGAAAGCATTAGAAAGACAGGGATAATCGCCATTAACCTACGGGACGATGACGAATTGGTGGGTGTTAAGAAAGTCGATGCGGGCGATCAGTTAGTTCTGGTTTCGTCGGCTGGCTATGCGATATCTTTCAAAGAAGACGACGTAAGAGCCATGGGCCGGGCGGCTGGTGGGGTCAGAGGAATAAGTCTAACTGGCGGGTCCACGGTCGTTGACGTCGACAAGTTCAAAGAAGGCGCAGATATAGTATTAGCTACTGAAAATGGTTTCGGCAAACGTACACCGTTGGCTCAGTTCCGCCTGCAGAAGCGTGGCGGCAAAGGCCTAAAAGCGGTAAATCTTACTGAGAAGAACGGTGCTTTGATCGGAGCCAAGGTGGTCATGCCCTCGGAAGAGCTGATCATTCTGACCGTCAATGGTATAGTCATACGGTTGAAAACTGAGGATATTTCCCGGCAGAATCGATATGCCCGCGGTGTAACACTGATGCGGGTCGATGAGGGTGACCGGATCGCGTCGATTGCTCGCTTTGAAAGCGATGACGAAGAAGATGAGATAAGCACAGAGCCTACTGCATAGCTTGGAAAGCCTTGTTTTAAAGTAGAAAGGATGCAGTAAATTGGTGGGTAAGAAAACAATAGGTGTACTGGCACTACAAGGGGCTTTTATAGAACACCAGTCGGTGTTGAACCGCTGTAACGTCAACATACTGAAGGTTAGAACTAAAGAGGATATACGAGCCATCGACGGGCTGATCATTCCTGGCGGCGAGAGCACTACTATTGGGCGGCTGCTGCAGGATTATGACCTGGGCGACACGATAATCGAGCAGGCTCGTGAGGGAATGCCGGTTTATGGGACTTGTGCCGGTATGATCGTGATGGCCAAAGAAATCCCGGGGTATGATCAGTACAGTCTGGGTTTGATAGACATGTCGGTAAAGCGCAATGCTTTTGGCAGACAGGTGGACAGCTTTGAGGCTGACCTTTCTATAAAGGGCATTGATCATGGTTTCAAAGGGGTGTTTATCCGTGCTCCCTATGCTGATCGATTCTGGGGAGCGGCAGAATGTCTGTGCGAGTACGAAGGGAAGAACGTGATGATCAAGGAAGGCAATTTCTTGGCCAGTTCTTTTCATCCGGAGCTCACCCGGGATCCGGCAATCCACAAGTACTTTCTGAGTCTGACCTAGAACATTCTGCGATGCGATACGGCTAACAGGCAATTTGTGCTCAATTTTGTGCAATAGTTATTGTCAAACGACGACATGATGTAATATAATTGGTCTAAATTTATATTTAAGCGCCATGATGGGGAAAATGTTCGGCAGTTCTGGCAAAGAGAACCGGTGGTTGGTGTAAACCGGTGCAGGTAGTCGATTAATCCGCCCCGGAGCGAGCTGTGATGAGCAGCGGCGGTGATTACGTTATAATCTTTAAGCGGGCCGGTCAGCAGCCGGTCAATAAGGGTGGCAACGCGGGAACCTCTCGTCCCTAACAAGGCGAGGGGTTTTTATATTTTTCTACAGACCTTGTGTCCCGTAGGGACCAGTAAGAGTAAGGGGTGAATGACAGGGGAATTTTGGGGTTGGAAACAAGTGTTGATTAACTTATTTAATGATAGGAGGAGATCCCATGAAGGACGAATCACAATTTTTGCTGTTACCCGGGCCTACACCGGTGCCGACCAACATACTGAGGGCAATGAGTGCGCCCATGATCAATCATCGTGGTGCGGAGTTCAAAGAACTGCTGGAATACTGTACTGAAGGCGTGAAGAAGATATACCGGACTAAGAATGAGCTGATCATCTTCCCGTCAGCTGGTTCTGGTGCTATGGAAGCAGCAGCGGTCAATTTCATTTCCCCTGGCGACAAAGTATTGGCGATTTCCATTGGTGTTTTCGGCGATCGGTTTGCCAAGATTGCAGGAATCTTCGGTGCTCAGGTCACTAAGCTGGACTTCCCGTTCGGCGAAGCTGCCGACCCGGCCAAAGTCAAAGAAGCCATCGATGCTGATAAGAACAAGGAATACAAAGCGGTCATCGTTACCCATAATGAGACTTCAACCGGAGTCTTGAATGATATCAAAGCTATCCGCCAAGCAGTCGGCGACCACCCCGCTCTTATTATCGTAGATGCGGTAAGCGGTCTAGGGGCAGCTGACCTCAGAACAGATGAATGGAACCTGGATGTGGTAGTCAGCGGTTCGCAGAAAGCATTCATGCTGCCGCCGGGACTATCATTTATGAGTGTCAGCCCACGGGCCATCAAGGCAGCGGAGACCTGCACCAATACGAAGTTCTACTGGGATTTAGGGGAAGCCTTAAAGTACCTGAAGAAGGGGCAAACCCCCTATACACCGGCAATATCGATGTTTTACGGGCTGCGCGAAGCCCTGGAAATGATGCTGGAAGAGGGCTTGGACAATGTATTGGCCCGTCATGCATTTTATCGTGACATCACCAGGACCGGAGTCAAGGCCATGGGACTAGAATTTCTGGCCAAAGACGAGGTTGCTTCCTATTCATTGACTTCTGTAAAAGCTCATGGCGGCACGGGAGCTAATAAGATCCGTAAAGCTTTGTTAGAAAGATTCAACGTAGTTATCGCAGGTGGCCAACAATCGCTGGACGATGCTATTTTCCGCATCGGTCATCTGGGTTATGTAAGACCGCTCGATCTGCTTTCGGTATTAGCGGCGTTAGAGATAGTTCTATATGAAAATGGTTATAACATCAAGTTGGGGCAGGGTATCAAGAAAGCACAGGAACTGTTCGTAAAAAAGGAGGAAGCTTAATATGGGCAAGCCACGAGTAATCATTTCTGAACGTGTCGCTGAAGAAGGACTCAAACTCTTACAAACCGAACTGGATGTCGATTATCGCGATGGTATTAGCCGCGAAGATCTCCTAAATATAATCGGGGAATATGATGCCTTGATCGTGCGCAGTGTGACCAAGGTCGACGAAGAGCTGATCAATCATGGCACCAACCTCAAGGTGGTGGGCCGGGCCGGCAATGGCATAGACAATATCGTTGTGGAGCCCTGCACCCGCAGGGGGATACTGGTAGCAAATACCCCAGATAGTAATACGATCTCTGCGGCTGAGCAGACTATTGCGCTACTGCTGGCATCGTGCCGAAATATCCCGGAAGCCAACCATTTCCTTAAGGGCGGCAAATGGGACCGCAAGCCGTTCCGGGGCACTGAACTGTACGACAAAACTGTGGGAATAGTAGGCTTGGGGCGCATCGGCTCCATGGTATCTGAGAGACTAGCTGCATTCAACATGAAGGTTATAGCATACGATCCCTACATACCCGATGAGAGGTTTACCCGTTTCGGTGCGGAGAAGAAAAATACTCTGGAAGAACTGGTAAAGGAAGCTGATATAATTACCGTTCACACACCGAGAAACGAAGAGACCATGGGTATGGTCGGCGAGAACGAATTTGCTATAGCCAAGGACGGGGTCCGGGTAGTGAACTGCGCCCGCGGCGGCATAATAAATGAAACCGCGCTGTTAAAAGCTCTGAAATCAGGCAAAGTAGCCAGCGCGGGGCTGGACGTTTTTGAAGAAGAGCCGGCTATCAACAATCCATTGTTTGAACATAAGAATGTGGTAGTCACCCCGCATCTGGGTGCCGATACCAAAGAAGCTCAGGAACGTGTAGGAATCAGCATTGCGGAGCAGGTCATCAAAGCTCTCAGAGGAGAGCTGGTACCTAACGTGGTGAACCTGCCCACCGTATTGCGGCAGGACCTCGAGGTGCTGCGTCCATTTATTACATTGACCGAAGCGATGGGATCTATTTACTATCAGGTCGAAAAGGCGCCTATCGATAAAATCGAAATATCGTTTAATGGCGAGATCGCCGATATGGAACACGACATTCTAACAATAGGTTTTCTCAAAGGGCTGCTCGCGCCGGTGTTATCCGATAAAGTAAACTATGTCAACGCACGACTGATGGCCGAAGAGCGGGGCATTACGGTTCAGGAGAAGAAAGGCAAAGCTGAAAAAGGTTATACTAATCTGGTGAGGGTCACTATTTACAACCACAATTACAAACTTAGTATTGCCGGTACTCTGAACGGAGCTGGCGAGCCGATGATCGTGGACTTTAACGGTTATGAAACTGATATTGTCCCCACTGGTTATGTGGTAGTGGCGGAAAATGAGGACCGCCCGCGCGTTATCGGACCGTTCACTTCAGTGCTGGGCGATGCCGGTATCAATATTGCAATGATGAGAGTTGCGCGCAAGGTTAAGGGTGACATAGCGTTGATGGTGGTCAATGTTGATGCCAAAATCGATAATGACACCATGACCAAGCTGAAATCGGTAGATGGAATAAAAACAGTTAGAGTACTTCGCTTCGCATAAGGAGGGGCTATGTTAGATCCGAAATTAATCCGCTCCAAACCGGAGTATGTAGCACAAAAACTGGCTAGCCGGGGCCTGAAACAAGGACTGGACGAGTTTTTGAACCTTGATGAGACCAAACGGCGACTGCTGGTGGAAGTGGAAGAGAAAAAAGGCTTCCGCAACCGCTCTTCGCAGGAAGTTGGCAAGTTGAAAAAAGAGGGTCAAAATCCGGAAGAGCTGATGGCCCAGGTCAAAGAGGTCGGCAATGAGATCAAGGAATTGGACGACCAGATCAAAGCAATCGACGATAAGATCCAAGATATACTGCTTTCGCTGCCCAACCTGCCGAGTGATCTGACACCGCAGGGAGCCAGTGAGGACGAAAATGTGGAGGTTCGCAAGTGGGGCACACCACCATCATTTGATTTCGAACCTCAGGCCCATTGGGATATTGGGACTCGCTTAGATATTCTGGATTTCGAGCGTGCGGCTAAGCTATCCGGGGCTCGTTTTACAGTTTGCAAGGGAGCCGGTGCGCGATTGGAAAGGGCATTGATTAATTTCATGCTTGATCTGCACACTGATAAACACGGCTATCGCGAGATATTTCCGCCGTTTATGGTAACCGCTGAATGTATGCAAGGAACCGGGCAGCTGCCCAAGTTTGCGGAAGATATGTTTAAGGTGGAAGGTCGCGAAATGTACTTGGTGCCGACAGCCGAGGTGCCGTTGACCAACTTGTATCGCGATGAGATTCTAAATGCAGCTGATATGCCGATAAAACTTACAGCATACACGGCCTGTTTCCGGGGCGAAGCCGGCTCTTATGGCAAGGATACAAAAGGTGTCATTCGCCAGCACCAGTTTAACAAAGTTGAATTAGTGAAGGTCACGACCCCTGAACAATCATACGCTGAGCTGGAGAAACTGACCAATGATGCGGAAGAAGTCCTGCAGCTGCTGGGTCTGCCATATCGGATAATAGCTCTATGCAGTGGAGATATAGGTTTTTCTTCGGCCAAGACATATGACTTGGAAGTCTGGCTGCCCAGTTACAACGCATACAAAGAGATATCCTCCTGCTCCAATTGTGAAGATTTTCAGGCTCGGCGCGCTAACCTGCGCTTTAGGCCGGACCCACAGTCCAAACCACAGTACTGCCACACTCTTAATGGTTCAGGAGTGGCGGTAGGCAGAACGGTGGCAGCGATACTGGAAAACTACCAGCAGGCCGATGGTTCAGTGCTGGTTCCGGAAGCTCTGCAGCCGTACATGGGTGGTCTTAAGAAGATAATGTAAAATGTCGAGGAAGTCGCTGTTTTTGCCTGTATATCGGGCATTGACGGACCTGCCGGCTTCATTGACAGGAGTAATTAGGCTGTGCTATACTTCTATGTGCACGCCCGTTGGGAGAATTGCTGGAGGGGTGTCCGAGCGGTTGAAGGAGGCGGTCTTGAAAACCGTTGAACCTTTGCGGGTTCCGTGGGTTCGAATCCCACCTCCTCCGCCAGATTACAATTGTATATACGGAGAGATGGCCGAGTAGGCCGAAGGCGGTCGCCTGCTAAGCGATTATACGGTTAATCCCGTATCGTGGGTTCGAATCCCACTCTCTCCGCCATAAAACGCGCGCTCGTAGCTCAGCTGGATAGAGTAACGGACTACGAATCCGGAGGTCGCAGGTTCGAATCCTGCCGGGCGCGCCATTACTTATTTATAAGGATTCGGCGCCTGTAGCTCAGCAGGACAGAGCGACGGTTTCCTAAACCGCAGGCCGGGGGTTCGAGTCCCTCCAGGCGCACCATATTTTAATGAAAATGCCCCACTTTAATCAAGCAGTGGGGTTTTGTGTTTTCTTGTGTAAGAACGAACATTCTTCGGGGTGAAACGAAATCAGTCATTAAGCCTAGATGCCGGAATCATTAAGTGAGCTATGAAGCTCTAAGTCCAGTTAAAAACGCAGTTATAAACGAATACGGAATTATTTGTGTGAATTATGGAGGAAAGATATAGCTTCTGCAGAATATTGTTGTTAAATATAATAAAGCATGTGCAGTCTTTTCTGGTCGATGCCACATGTTCGTTTGTATATTTTGAGGAGGCGGTTGAGTGACTTGTACTAATTGCGGGCAAGAAGTGCCAAATGGCGCGGCTTTCTGTCCTAACTGTTCAACCCAGGTCGGGCAGCAGCAGAATGCCTACCAGGGCCAGCAGCAGATGTATCCTGGGGGAGCTGTCCCCAACATCCCTAATTACCTGGTTTGGGCGATGCTGCTGCATCCCCACAGGCATTGTAGCCATCGTGTTTGCAGCCAAAGTCGATGGGTTGGTACGGGCAGGTGATATCAATGGTGCCATGGAAGCTTCAAAGAACGCTAAGACTTGGAGCTGGGTATCATTGGGCGTGGGAATCGTTTGGATCATCGTAGTTTCTGTATTCTCAATACTACCAGTATTTTTAGCAATGATGAGTAACATGCCGCAATAAAGGATTCATATGTTAGAAATTGATGACATGACTCCAAGGAAGCCCCTTGTAGCAGCGATAATTGCTGCCGGGGGGCTGTTTCTTGTTGGGCTGGTTTTCTTTGTTGACCCACAAATCAATAAATTTTATCCTCCCTGTATGTTTCACGAGCTAACTGGATTTTTATGTCCAGGATGTGGTTGTGGACAGGCAGTGAGCCAACTTATGCACGGGCATCTATTGTATGCGCTGGGGTATAATCCTTTTGTGATTATTTTGCTGCCTTTTATTCTATACAGGTTAGCGGGCATATTGCTTTACCATATGACAGGAAAGAAACTGCCCATGCCTTTATTGGGTCCAAAAGTAATTGTCGGGCTGTTGATAGTAATCGTTGCCTTCTGGGTTCTGCGCAATATTCCTGTCTATCCATTAACCTTGCTAAGGCCGCATCGCCCGGAATTCTGGCAGCACAGCGGGATTATTCCATTTCTCACCAGGATAAACTAAGTCTTCTCGCAGGAAAGGCCGGAAAACAGTTCCTTTCCTTGACACTTGAGGGTTCATACCCTAAAATCTTAAGAGCAGGTTTTGGAGGATCGTAATGATTACCCATCAAACCGATGAACAATTCATGAGAATAGCTCTTGAGAAAGCTCGTTTGGCGCTAGCGACTGGGGACATTCCGGTCGGGGCCATAGTAGTGGTAAATGACGAGGTTATCGCCTGGGCTTGTAACGAAAAAGAGGTCACTGGCGATCCGACCGACCATGCGGAAATGCTGGCCATCAAAAGAGCAGTTGGGCATCTAGAGAAATGGCGGATAACCGATGCCACACTTTATGTGACGTTGGAACCCTGTTCTATGTGTGCCGGGGCCATGGTACAGGCTCGATTAGGCCGATTAGTCTTTGGGGCATACGACTCTAAAGCCGGAGCGGCAGGCTCGCTCCTGGATGTGCTCGATGTACCGGGGATCAACCACCGAGTACGGGTGAAATCGGGGGTACTTGAAAAAGAATGCAGTGAACTACTGAGTTCCTTTTTTAAAAAAGTACGAAGCAACGAAGAGCTCTGAAAGAATACAGAACTTTATATTTAAACGTGGAGAGATGGCAGAGTCCGGCTGAATGCGCACGACTCGAAATCGTGTGGGCTAGTGATAGTCCCGTGGGTTCAAATCCCACTCTCTCCGCCACTGAAAGGACTGCCCCGTTAGAGATAGCGGGGCTTTATTTATTGGGTAGAGCAAGCGCACGAGTTAAGCAGGGAGCCGAAATCTTGGAAGATTTCGTGCGAGTCGCTTACCCGGTGGCGGAGCCAGCCGGGGTCCATAATCGTGTGGGCTAGTGATAGTCCCGTGGGTTTACCCTAAGGGCACAAGCGAACACCCATACTGGGCGCGAGAACCTCTGCGAGGTCCCACTCTCTCCGGAAGCAGAGAGCAGTTGTCTCGAAGAGACAACTTGCGAATCGCTTTCTCGGCGGATGCCGAGCATCCTTTTGAATTAAGTTAGACTTAGTTTTATTGTCGGAGCTCTTTCACGTGCCCACGAGTAGGACAATAGCTCATTTATTAATCATCATCTGGATAAAGATACATATCCACTTCAATGGTTGTGCCTGTTAGATAGCAGAACTTGATGACATCTTTATTGAAACTCATAAGCGGCTTTTGTTCTCCGAAAATATGATTTACAACCATGATTACAAAATTGACATTATACATTTCTTTAATCTCTAGTAATGCAGGTATCTTGTTTCGAAGGCGCTTAATCGTTTCCACACATTGTGCTTCAACATCCATTCTGTTGATATCAGATTTTTCAGCATACCAAGAAGAAAATAAGAATTTAGTCCCATTCTTCATCAAATCACCTTTTGTGTGGCACCGAAAGGGTTGTATATTAAGTGCTTTAGTGATTTCCTCCGGATCAAAGATACTTCTTTCGTAACCTACTAGCCCAGTGCTACCAATCTCTCCATTGCTCTCTATTCCGAAATACGTATAAGTATAGGTATTATCCATATGCTTCTTCTTCTTTCCGATAGTTTTTGAATGATTAAACTTAATCTTTCTATTTCAAATTGGCCAAAAGATAATTCGATAATGGTTTTGATATTATTCCAAGCAAGAACCCGATAATGGTTGGTACAAGGGCCCATAATTTATCTTTTCTATAAATAGAACGGTTCTTATCTATGGTGTGATTGGTGTCATCACATGTCAATTTGAATAACTGGTTGATTTTATCCTTTACCTTAGCCACAGATTGGCTTTCTATCTCGCTAATCGGTGTTATTATTCCATCAACAAATTGCTTATGTTTCTTAACGTCATCTTTATCAAACTCTATTCCGTATTTTATATAGTATTCGGCGATTAATCCACAATACGCAATTGCGCTTCTCTCAACTAATGTAGCCATGGCTCTGTGTTCAATTCCGTCTTTCATGCCACCAGCTAAAACATTTCTTTGTTGTGCATCGGCCATTTGCCTTTGTTTCTCTTTATCAACCTCATACTTAATGTCAGTTTGTTTAACCCAGTATGCCGTTTCAATTAATTTGATCAATTCTTCATGGTTCATAAGAGTACCCCCTTCCGCCTATTAGCATAATTCGGAAAAAGAGTATAATTACTTTAATTGTCCCTTAAAGTAAAAAAGACCGGGTTTCTCCGGTCTGATAAAGTGGTAGGGTATCGGATTATTGTTTACTAGTAGTCTCAGTTTCCTTGAGGATTCCAGGTGCATTTCCTCATAGTAAATCAGACGGTTGTAGAACTCCCCCTCACTCCTCATACTCCAGTGTCTTATAAGTACCACCGACCTTGGTGTGCAGCCTTACTTTGTGACCCCATAAACGGGCAATGTATTTTAAGGTTTCCTGGGCATATTCCAGCAGTAATTCCCGGCCATCCTGCTCCTGGGCCATATCCAGGATATTGTCGGCAGTAATATCAATGACCTTAATGACCGGTATGCTGTTCATGCCGACGTTGGTCACCAGTGTGTCCCGTATCTTCTGCCAACCAGGTTCATCGGAGATTTCTTTAATAACATAGTTGCTGCCGAGCTTTTGGTACTGGAACAGGTTCAATTCCCGGCACAGCTCTTCATCCAGGTAACGGCGCAGAAAGGAAGAATCTCGTTCCTGCTCTCTTATAGTAAATATCCGCTGCTTATCTTCTGATTCACGATCAAGTTTGCTCCACATCATAAACCCCAGGTGATAAGGGTTCAGTGAACCTTCATGAGGGGCAATTACTTGGTTGTGCCGTTTAATAAATTCGAGATGCATCGATTGCGGCAGATCCAAATGATTCAGGATTTTATAGTGCCAAAAGCTGGCCCAGCCTTCGTTCATTATCTTGGTTTCAATTTGCGGGATAAAATAAAGTGCTTCTTCTCTGACGATGTTGATAATATCTTTTTCCCATTCGGCTAAATGAGCATAGCGCATCAGGATAATGAGAATATCCTCTTCCGGCTCCAGCGGGATCTGGTTCCAATCAGGTGCGGGTTCCTTCTTTTCGGTCGGTAGAATCTGATCTTCAGATGGCTTATAATATGCTTCCATAAGGCGTTTCTTTTGTTCCTCAGGAGCAAGATGTTTTTCAGCAGTAATGCGATGAACCTGAAAACGCAGGCCATGCGCGGCATCCAGAATTCTTTCCACTCTAGAGTAACCAATGCTGGGGTCAGCGATATATTCCCTTAGCCGATTAGCATGAGATTTAAATGTTTCGGTGGTATATTCAGCTCGGGTTCCGAATTTGAATAAACGGTTGTTCTTGAAGAAATCGTTATGCCCGTACACGTGAGCCATCGTCAGCACCTGCAGCAGCAGGGTGTTCTCTTTCATTAGATAGGCCAGACAGGGATTGGAGTTGATAACCATTTCGTACGGTAATCCCGTCAAATTGTATCTATAGTATGTCTTTATCCGCTCCCAGGCCTTGCCGAAGCTCCAATGCGGATATCGGGAAGGCATGCCCGAATAAGCCTCATAGCTGATCATGTCATTGTAATTACATATTTCAAAATCCTGAGGATAACAATCGAGTCCGAAATAATCGACCGCCTCTTCAATAAGACGGTTGTAATATTCCAAATCGGCTATTGTATATTCCGCCAGCTTGAGTCACTCCTTTTCCGCGATGGTTAAGAGCTTTTTAAATGCCGGCCAAATGTCATCTTTGCTTCCTATAGAAACTGCTACAAAGTTGTCAGCTTTCACATGGGCTTCAAATTCATCCAGCATTGTTTTCACGTGTAAGTAAAGTTCAGTTCCCGGTTCTTTTATCTCGCCATAGCCAAATAGGTTGCATTGTGAGCACAATTCCTGTGCTTTGCTGATGGCCTTTGCAATATCTTGTGACCAGTTATCGCCGTCGCTGCAGTGGAAGGCATATATGTTCCAGATTTCCGGGTTATAGCGTTCGTTGATTATTTCCAGGGCTTTTTCATAAGCACTGCTGATATAGGTTCCGCCCGCTTCGCCGCGATGAAAGAAGTCGTCCTCATCCACTTCTGTGGCGGTGGTGGTGTGATTGATAAAGACCAGTTCCACATTTATATATCTATATCTAACAAACTGATACAAAAGGAAGAAAAAACTTCGGGCCAGGTATTTTCGGCTCTGGTACATAGAGCCCGAATTATCCATCATACACAAGACTACCGCATTGGACTGCGGTCGCGTTTCCTCCTTAACCCGCTGATAGCGTAAATCTTCCTCGCGAAAAGGAAAACGCTCGGTATCTGTTTCCATATTCAATTCACTATATGATCTTTCCGTGGATTTGCGCCGCTTGATCCTTTCATGCATAGAACGTTTTTTAGAGAGCCGTGGAGGGATGCCCCTTTTTTGTATTCCCCAGCGTTTGTTGGTTTTTTTCGTTTCTACATAGGAGAGATTTTTTCTCTGCATATTAGGCAGTTCCAGGTCTTCGAAGAGGTATTGAATCAGGTCTTCCAGAGTTATATCGGTCTCGTAATATTCTTCTCCTTCGGCTGTACCGGCTCCATCACCGCTGCCCGGACCGCTGGCACCGCTTCTCCCCTTGATCATATCACCGCGTTTTTCTTTACCAGTACCGGTCGCAGCTTGAGGGCCGTTTTCGCCGTAAACAAAGCGATATTCCTTTATTCCTCTGATAGGGACCTTAATGACCTTATCTTTACTTTTGCCTATGATACTTTCTTCAGCAATAATGCTGCCGATATTTTTCTTTATTGAGTCCTCCACCAACTGCCGGTGGCGCCGGCGATCTTCGGCGCTCCTATCCCGGCCTCCGCTGTCGTAATCATGGAAAATGGCCATACTAATCACTCCGAACTCAATCTTTCCATAAATTATTGGCGGCATATTTCAGAATCACATTGCAGCAATGCTCACAATAGCCATTGAGCTTCATTTCTTCGACCATTTGATTGTATTTATCGCTTTGTTCACTATCTCTGACGCGAGCTTGAGTTATGATCCGGGATAATTCTCTGACCGAGGAAGCCAGCTTTTTCTCAATGGCTTCTTTAAGAGGTTCATAACTGTCATAGTCAATTTTCTTATTGCTTCTTAATAAGGAGAACATATACGCGGTAACATCATGCCGGAAACCTTTCGCTGCCACGCCGGTCAAGCCCAGCTGGGATTCAATCGATTCCAGAAATTTTTCATCGGGTTCCAGCTCTTCACCGGTGTTTCTGTCTTTAAGTTTGACCTTGTTGACAAAGGCCTCCGCATGATCGAGATAGTTGTTGAACAGAGCCTCGGCTTGTTCTCTAAACCCATGAATAAACGCTTTAGTAACCTCTTTCTCCAGGATCCGGTTGTATTCTTTCTTGAGAACATCCTGTAGAAAGGTGAGCAGCTTTTTCTTTTCTTCCTCGCTGAAATCACTGGCCTTAACCGACTTAACCAGCGAATCCGCGAGAAGTATGGGATTGATACAATCGTATTCTGATTCTGAAAGGGCATTATCAATGGCCTTCATTATAAAACGAGTGCTGACCCCCAGAAATCCCTCGCGGCCTGCTTCTTCCCTTAGTTCTTTAATATCGATCCTCTGGGTCGTATCCTTCTGTAAAACCTCTTCGCCGTTGTATATGTGCATTTTTGTGATTACATCTACTTTGTTCGAAGGAGTGAGGCGGCTTATGATAGCAAAGACAGACGCCATCTCAATGGTGTGGGGCGCGATATGGGTTTTGAAATTACTCTTCTTCAGCATCTTACGGTAAATTTTAACTTCTTCGTCTAGTTCCAGGCAGTAAGGGACCTCGATCTTGACGATGCGGTCCAATATGGCCTCGTTGGTATGATCTGATTTGAATTTGTTCCATTCTGATTCGTTGGAATGGGCCAGGATGATGCCATCAAAATAGATCATTGAATTCTTGCCCGGCGAGGGAATGGATTTTTCCTGGGTCGCGGTAAGTATGGTGTGGAGATACTCCACGTCGTTTTTAAAGATTTCAATAAACTCCACAATGCCCCGATTGCCTACGTTGAAAGCTCCATTCAATGATAAGACCCGCGGATCGTCCTCAGGATACAGGTCCATTTTGGAAATATCGACTGACCCCACCAGCACTGATGTATCTTGATTGTTGGGATCTACTGGCGGTACTACGGCTATACCTTTGCGGGAGCGTATAGAAAAATCTTTGGTTACAACCTTGAAATTTTCATATTCGCCCTTATATTCGTTAATCAGCCGATAGCGGCAAACCGGGCATAACTCACCCTCGATGTTTACCCCTAGAATTTCAGAAAAATGGCTTCTCAGATGCTTTGGAATCAGGTGCAGGGGCTCCTCCCGCATGGGGCAGTCCTTAAGCACGTATATGGGAGGCTGCTGTTCAAGTGCCCTTTTTAGGCTTTCCATTATTGAAGATTTACCTGACCCAACCGGGCCTACCAGGTAAAGAACCTGTCTCGACTCTTCCCCGCGCATGGATGCAGAATGAAAATAGCGGACTAACTCCATTATGGTTTTGTCTATACCATAAAAGTCGTTTTCAAAAAACTTATACCTTTTTATTGTGTCTTTGCCGTATATTCTTTTGAGTCGCTGGTCGGCTTCGGTATCAATCGTTTCTAGCCCACGGCTAGTGATAACATTATACATGCGCTCATGGGCTAACATGGCTATTTCAGGATCATTTTTTACTAACTCCAAGTACTCTAAAAAGGTACCCTCAAAGGCCCCGCCTTTCCCGGCGTGGTGATCCTTTTTTATTAATTCTAGGAAATCTGCGTCCATCAAAAGATCCTCCTTACAACCACCAGTTTGGCTATAAGTATTTATATGCAGGGCTCGTGATTAAGTTTAATGTTTATAAGAAAAACAGGGTAAATAGGGTGCTAAGCATGGCGGGTGAAGGGTTACTTTGATTAACAGAAACTCGGTAGTTTTTAGACAAGCTGGTGCAGCGGGTGAGCTGGTATACGAAACCTGTTGAAACGGTTAACTGGCTATCTTTAGCGCGGTGTCTAAATATCCTTGTCTTTACGAGAAGGTCCAATTAATATGTTTATATTGGAGGGAGAAAGATAGAATGGTGGAATTTGAAAGAAACAATCAAGAGTTATTGAGCTTGATCGAAGAATGGGAACCGAAACTGTTGTCACTCTCTGAGGATATAATAGCTAAAGTACATAATAGCCAGAATAGGACCATTAAGCAGATTGTCGGGCATTTGGTTGACTCAGCGTCCAATAATACGCATCGAATTGTTCATATGCAATATCAACCAAGCCCATTGATTTTTCCGGACTATGCCAATCTCGGTAACAACGACAGGTGGATTGCGATTCAGAATTATCAGGCTGAAGATTGGCACACACTTGTCCAGCTATGGAAGTATTCAAATGTTCATATTACTCATGTTATCAATAATGTGAACGAGGCTAAATTAAGCAACGAATGGACAACAGCACTTAACAAAAATGTGTCGCTTAAGGCAATGATCATTGATTATTTGCGACACTTCAAGCTGCATTTAAGTGAGATCGATGAGCTGATAAATCAAAATGCACAATAACAAGACCGTTCCGGGGTTTGCCCCAGTGTTCTGCATTCGGATCGAAATTGGGGCGGGGCAGGACTTAGTAATTCCTACCCCGTTTTGACCTATTTAGTTTGTATCCCGCATCTTCAAGTCATACCAGATGGGGCTGGCCACAAAGACCGAGGAGTAACACCCGCTGATAACACCAATCAGTAAAGCTATTATAAATGTCTTAATAGTCGCACCGCCGAATATCAACAGTGCTGCCAGGCAGATCACAACTGTGAGTGCGGTATTGATCGACCTGTTTAAAGTTTGCATGATGCTGCGGTCAACGATAGTTTCGTATGATTCCTTTCGTGCTTGGCTCATGTTTTCCCTGATGCGGTCAAATACCACAATGGTATCCATCACTGAGTAGCCCAGTACCGTCAATACCGCAGCAACAAAAGAACTGTCTATTTCTAGTCTAAGTATCGAGAAGACACCTAAAATAACCAGAACGTCATGCAGTAAAGCAATGATAGCGCCTACTCCGAATTTGAATTCGAAACGCACAGTGATGTAGATTAAGGTTAGAGCACAGGCAATTAGTACTGAATAGACGGCTTTCATGGCCAGTTCTCTGCCGAACACCGGTCCTACCTTATCATTGCGGAGAATTTGAACATTGCCGAACTTCTGCTGTAATGCCTTTGTTAACAAGTTGCTTTCATTCGGGGATAGGTCACGAGTTTTGATAATCATTTCATTCGTGCCGCACTTTTGTATTTGGGCATCCTTGTTAAGGTTGAATTGTTCCAGAACATCTCTGACAGCATTGGACGGAACCATCTTATTGAATTTCACATCTATGACTGAACCACCTTTGAAATCAATGCCGCAGTTAAGCGCGTCCCGCCCTGGCCAGCATAGTGATAAAAGTCCGGGAATGATTATTAAGAGTGAAAGTATATATATTAGCTTTCTTGAGGCGATAAAACTCATCTTACTCCCTCCTTATACTCCGTAGAATTTGGGTTTGGTGACTAGATCGGCTAGCAGTTTAAGAACCGATTGTGAGAAGGTAACGGCTGTAAACAGGCTGGCGATTATTCCGATCGTCAATGTAACGGCAAACCCCTTGATAGGACCGGTACCGAAATACATCAATACCAGTGCGGTGATTAAGGTAGTAACATGGGAATCGATAATAGTTAAAAACGCCCGGCGAAATCCCGCGTCAATTGCTGCTTTCAGGGTCTTGCCGCTTCTTACCTCTTCTTTGATTCTTTCGAAAATGATTATGTTGGAGTCCACGGCCATGCCGATGGACAGAATAAAAGCGGCTATCCCTGGCAGCGTAAGTGTTGCTCCCAGCAAGACCATAGTACCTAAAACAAGCATGCTGTAAAGAACTAGAGAGATATCAGCTACGACCCCCGGAAGCCGGTAATACCCGGCCATAAATATTGATATCGCCATAAGCCCTACAATTCCAGCCTTTACGCTGCTGAACAGCGAGTCCATGCCCAGTGTGGGGCCTACCGTACGCTTTTCCACAATATCCAAAGTTACCGGCAGGGCGCCGGATCTAAGCATGATAGCCGTTTCATTAGCCTCCTCCATGGTTTTGATCCCACCTCCGTGCATAAGGGCTTGACCGTTAGGAATTGGCTCTTCAATTCTGGAAGGGGAACCCTGCATGATACCGTCGAGGTAGATATACAGGCTTTCACCTACGTTGTTGGTGGTGAACTCGCCGAACTTAGCGGCTCCTTCGTTATCAAATTCCAGTGCAATTCCGGGATCACCGCTCTGGGGTATGATCTCGGCCCGGGCATCCTTGAGGTTTGCCCCGGTTACAATCATCCGTCCATTCTTATCTTGGAATTCCAGTTTGGCGGTTTGGCCGATAACGGCTGCGACATGATCAGGGTTTTTAACGCCCGGCAAATCAACAATTACACGACGATTACCCTGGGCTTGAATTATAGGCTCGGAAACTCCCCATTTATCAATCCGGTTGCGTAGTACACTGATGGTTTTTTGCATAGTATCGGAAGTTACCTCCTGGCCGGGCTTCTCTTTAGCCTCCATTACAACATGGAGCCCGCCTTTGAGATCCAATCCCAGGTTCATATTGTTCTGAATTGGGGTGTAAGTGAAACAAGCCAATAAAGCCACGGTTAAAAACACCAATAGCAGTTTTACCAGGCTGCTTGCATTCAGTTTTAGCATTGGTTTTCCTCCTTTTTAGATAAACCAGATGTCGTACGATCACTTGTTAGCAAGCCAATACTAAGACAAGCACAACTATCACGTTCTCAATGCGCGTCGACAATGAGTCACTGACCAGCACGACCATTGACATGTGGTTTTGTAATGGCTTTTGGGTTAGACCAATGCAATAAAATTAGGGGCTCGAGGTTGGATTGAATGGTAGATATTTTGAAAGGTCGATATTGGTATGACAAAGTGGACTAGATAAGTCCAATCCCTTTCGGCTGTAAACAGGTTAATTCCGAATATAGAAAGCTTATTTGAGGTCTCCCGTAGCTGTTTTACGTAAATGTTGCTTGCGATAACTGGGAGTATGGCACTGTTTTGCGTTTCAGACGTAAGATAAGCCCAGCTCGTGCCGTCCATGTTTGCACGAGAGGTATCGATAGGGATACCTGCCTGGTGTTGATTCTGGTAGCTGTTAAGTGCGGAGACGTCAGTAGAAAAACCAGATACACCAGATAACAGGATTAATAATATTGTTAGTAACGATAACAGTCTCTTCATTGAAAGTTTTCCTTTGCACCTGGAACCATTATTTAACTACATGAATATATTAACACAGTTTGTTTAAGTGAACTACATAGTAGGTCTCCTCAGTCTGTAGAGCTTAGTCAATTTGGCGAAGCTCTTTTTCGTAGTCACAGCCTGCTTGCGCCAAATCTAGGAACCTGCGTAACGCTCGCGATTGTTGCATATCATAAGAAAAGAAGGCTTTTGGAAACCCATGTTGAATTACCGCATTCATATATGTTTTAAAGGGAGCAATAATGAATTCACTGCCCAATTGGTTGATGAAGTCGATTTCAAAAGCTTACTATAGGGCCACTGGATGGAGAGTTGAAGGAAGAATCCCCTCAGACATACCAAGATGCATGATCATCGGTGTTCCACATACCAGCAATTATGATTTTGGCTATGCCCGCGGATTGTTCTATATTATAGACCGACCGGTCAAATATATTGTCAAGGAAGAACTTCTCCAAACACCTCTTGGCTGGTTCTTTAAAGCAACCGGCGCCATTGGCGTGTCGCGGGACAAGTCACAGAACATGGTGGCTAGAATGGTCGAGCTATTTGAGAGTTCGGAAAACATGTGTATCCTGTTATCGCCGGAGGGGAGCAGACAGTCGAGCGGTAAATGGAGAACCGGTTTCTATTACGCGGCGCTGCAGGCACAGGTGCCAATTGTTCTGGCGACTCTGGATTATAAGAAGAAAACTGCCTATGTGGGGTTTAGTGTTTATCCTACAGGCGACTATGAACAAGATATGGAACAAGTGAAAGAATACTTTCAAGGCATTACTCCTAAAAATATGACAAGTTAAACAACAGGGATGAATTAAATTATTTACTGGATTACAGTTTTCTGATGTACTAGAGATCATAATGATCAAAGCCTACAGGCTTCCTTAACTGCAGGCGAGAGGGCTATAGCGGTCTTCCCGCCTTTCTTATAACGAAAATCACATTTTTGATGACCGTCAGCAATAGTCATTGTCCTTGTTAATCCCCACCCGAATCTCTCGCTGGCAGCAATATCGATCGCACACATAAGCGGTGACAGCTCAGGTACCCCTTGCTGGGTGAAGAATTTACAGCCCGCACACTCTGTGTAATCAATCCCATAATCGAATGTCCGGCCATCTCCTTCTACATATTCGAATACATAACCGCCGGGATACTGGCGTTCTTGAGACTCCTGTGCTCGCTTTTTTATGCGCCATTTGTAGATGGAGGAAAACCAGAAAAAGCCAACGATACGCCGTAGGAGAAGCGGGATCGCATCTAATTCCGCTTCTCCCATTCGGTACATGATCTGAGTGGTTTCTTCAAAGGTAATGCCTCTCCTGCGGAGCACTCTGTATATTGCCAGGTATCGGCTCTTAGGAATTAAGAAAACGAGTGAAGGGTTTTTATGACCAATGAACGGTATCTGTGGAATAATGATTTCGTATTCAGAACGTATTTCTTCTAGCAATGAATCGGTATGCTCACAGCCGAAAAGGGATATGAGCATGCTTTTACTACAGGCAATAGACTTGTCTAGGTCCTTCATCAACTGCTTTTTGCGGGAATTATAATTCTGATCTCTCATCTCATCTCCATATTACTAAAGGTAAACCTGAATAGCTAAATAGAAAGGGTTATCGATGCCTCAGCTTTATTCGAATTTCTACACCAGTCATATATTCCCTCCCAGAATTAGTTGACGTCAAACAAAATTCAGAAAGGCCTGGCATCACAGCCAGAACTTTTGTTGGCAAGTGGTTTCGACTTTAGGCTGATGATTGCTTTTTTCGTGTTGCCATCATCCAGCTTAATATTCAACTGATATGAAATCAATATATCCGCCGGTTAAGTAAGTCTTGTACTGGTGGACATGATATTATTAAAAATATGAACCTGTTGAGTGGAGGATATAATGAAATACCCATGGTTGGATGAATACTGCTTATCGAAAAGCTTTGTGGAAAAGGATTTTAAGCCCGAATGGAATGCCACAAGATATATGATTAAGGGGAAGATGTTTGCCTTACAGGGTGGGGACAAAGAGGGTAAGGCGATTTTTACGGTTAAACTGGACCCTTCCCATGGTCTGGCACTAAGACAACAATATACCGACATTGTGCCTGGATACTATATGAATAAAGACCACTGGAATTCACTTGACTTGGATGGAAATGTGCCGGGTGAAGTTGTGAAGAGTATGGTGGATCAATCGCACCGGCTAATTTTTGAGTCACTAAACAAAAAGGCTCAAAAGGAATTATTGGATAACGAGCAGTGATAGAGCCCTGTAGATGAATTAGAAAGAGGAATGCAGATCTTGTCTAGTAATCATGAAAAATTATCTGATATAAGCCTCTGCAATTTGCGAGCCGACTGTTCAAGGTGTTTCGGCCTGTGTTGTGTGGTGTTT
Source organism: Acidobacteriota bacterium (assembly GCA_050259595.1). GTDB lineage: Bacteria > Bacillota > Syntrophomonadia > Syntrophomonadales > DTU052 > JBLNAX01. The sequence goes on from JBLNAX010000024.1 coordinate 44,747, forward strand.
TACTTTTCTGCCTCGGAAGGTTTTCCAGCCAATAAAGAACCAGGGAAGCCTTGCGATGACCTGCAGCCGGACTTTCGTTGTGGTGTTCATGAGGGTCTTAGAAACAAGGGTTATAAGGGATGCATGGCTTATGACTGCTTTGGTGCAGGACAGAAGGTGGCCCAGGTCAGCTTCTGCAGGAACGACTGGCTCCAGGTTCCAGAGTCAGCCAATCAAATGTTTGAAGTCTTTTTAATTATGCAGCAGCTGCATGAGATGCTGTGGTATCTGACCGAAGCGCTGACCTATGAACCAGCCCATCCCATTCATAGGGAGCTCAAATCCATGCTTCTTGAGACTGAACGACTTACTCTTCTGAGCCCCGGGCATCTTCTGCAGCTGGATGTGGAACAACATCGTGATCGTGTTAATACCCTGCTTCTGAAGACCAGTGAACTGGTAAGGAATGAGGTCTGCTGCGGCCAAAAAGATCAGGGGCGACAGAAGACATTTGGCCGAGGGGCTGATCTTATTGGTGCGGATCTTAGAAAAGCCGACCTGAGGGGAGCTAATTTTAGAGGAGCATATCTTATAGCTGCTGACCTGAGAGGAAATGACCTAAGCGGCACTGATTTGATCGGGGCTGATTTCCGTGATACTAACATCAAAGGGGCTGATCTTAGCCGCAGCATGTTTTTAACCCAGACCCAAATCAATGCAGCTAAAGGGGATGAGAACACAAAATTGCCACCTACGATCGATCGGCCGGCACACTGGGATTAAGATTGCTGGTTACATACTCTGTTTGCCCAAACAAGAGGGCTCTCAAAACGAGAACCCTTAAGGCTGATGACAAAAGCGAATATCTTCGTTGTTTCGGAAATCCCGCTCAATCAACGTACGTCAAGTACGCCTCAATCAAGGGCTTTTCTCACGCCTTGATCTTCACTCCTGTCATACGCCTGCGACTTTATCTACAATTAAAGGGCTCTCACATTGAGAGCCCTTTCGATTATTATGCAACTATTAGATTAGGTTTTACGGATTCTGGCTGTAAACATCAACCAGGCTGTACACTTCTTCCTGGAGGACCTTATTGAATTCATCAAGGTTCGGAACCGGGCGCTTGACCATATTCATGATCTTCTCCAGTTGGGCATCGCTGTTGATCGGCTTGCCGTAGAGTTCCAGAGCATACATCGAGAAGTCTCTTACAAAGACATCAAACATCTGGTTCATGACTTCGTCGCTGATTCCCTCAATCTTTGCACTTTCGATGATCAGGGCACCATAAGCCACCATGGTGAATAGTTCGCCAACTGCCAGCAGGTAATCGAAATCCATCATCTGCTTGGACAGGTCTGCTCCGGATACCATCAGATATTCCTTATATGCAGCAATCTGATCCATGAATATTTTCACATTTGGCAGGTGAGCCAGGCTGTTATAAGCCGGCATATGGTCATGGAACTTGGTCTTGGCATAACCGCTGGTCTTGCCCTGTTTGAACATGAAGTCATCATTCCGATTGTCAGTGATTCTGCCGATTTCCTCGAACGGAGCAGGCATAAACATATAGCTCGGGATGAGCTTGGCAATCAGAGCCATGTTTACATGACGGGTTCCTTCTAGTTTCGGGAAACCTCTAAGCTCGGCAACTGCTTGCTCAAAGTACGTGTCTTTTTCAAAGCCCTTGGCGGCTATGATATCCCATAGAAGTTCGTGAACCTGTTCACCCTGGATAGAAACTTTCATCTTCATGATCGGGTTAAAGAGGAGATATCTCTTATCGTTTTCATTGGCTACCCGCATGTAGTCAGTAGCTCTGAGGCCAAAGAGTTTCATGCCCATGATCCTAAGCCAAGAATCGGAGAATAGTCTCTTAACATGTGCAAAATCAGTTACTTTTTTACCGTACAGTTCCCGTTTACAGGCATGATTCAAGGCTTCATAGAAAGAGTGAGTAACGATCCCGGTCGAACCCGAGCCGATGTTGAATTTGCAGATGTTGATGGTGTTCAGCATATCGTCCCAGGCTTTGGGACCACGAGTGAGTATCTCGGCATCGGTTATAGGATAATCATGGAGTTCAAATTCAGCTACATACTGCTGGTTGTACTCAACAACGTTCTTTACGCATTTATAATTGGGGTGCTGCGAATCTACCATAAAGAACACATATTCGTCAGTATCAGCAATCTTGCCGAATACTGTTACCGTAGCAGCAACATTCCCATTGCCGATATAATACTTGCTTCCATTGGCTAGGTAGGTGCCGTCGCCTTTGGGATAGAGTTTCATTTCTGAGGAGTAAATGTCAGCGCCATGCTCTTTTTCGGACAAACCGAAAGCACAGAGAGCATTATCCTTCATCTTTTTAGCTGCCAGGTGTTTGGCTTCTTCGTTGTCGCCCAGGAGAACCGGGTCGAGACCCAATGTGGAAACATGGTAGGCATACCAGTAAGCTGCACCATAAAATCCCGTGATTTCTGAGAACTCGTACATTCTATACGTACTGTAATATTGGTTGGGATCAGAACCGTAGCCCTTGGGGAGAAACAGAGTTTCGAAAATTCCTTCTTCAGTCACGAACTTTGCGAAGTCTTCGCAGAATTCATGGCTGTGAAAGCTTTCTTTCTGAGCGGCTAAGCCCTTGTTTTCAAACCACTCGATTGTTTTCAGCATTATCTCTTTAGATCTCTCGTCAGGATAATTCCTGTCTTTGTACTGTTTTGGATTAAGCAGTAAGCTCATAACCAGACTCCTTTCACTTGTAGCTAATAGAATTATATCACAAAAACAATTACGACACGTAATATGATATAATAAAAATTACGAAACGGGTCTTTCGAAAATTTAAAGCATTTAAGGAGGATTTATGGCTATCGTAGAATGGAAAAAAGACGGCACTGTTGCAATAATGATAATGAATAATGGTGAGAATCGGCATAATCCTACCTGGGCCGAAGCCATGCTCTCAACATATGAGGAAATATTGGCTGACAATGAGATCAAGGCCATAGTGCTGACTTCCAGTGATCCGAAGAACTTCTGCCTCGGGGTGGATATCGAATGGATGCTGAAGGCACAGGGAGAAAAAGATTTTCCCCAAATCAGTAAATGGCTGTACACAATGGGCGACGTGTTCAAAGCGATGCTGATGTCTCCGGTTCCCACTATCGCAGCTATAACTGGCCATGCTTTCGGCAACGGGGCTATGCTGGCCGGTGCGTGCGACTTCAGATTCATGAGAGCCGATAGAGGATATTTTTGCTTCCCGGAAATAGATCTGGGCATTCAGTTCGCTCCCTCAATGATCGAATGGATGAAGCGGATCATGCCTTACCATCTGTTTGTCCGAATGAAATGGTCAGCAGAAAAGGTTGGTGCTGCTGAACTGGAAAAATATAATGTCATCAACAAAGCCTGCGAAAATGCAGAAAAAACACTCGAAGAAGCAGTAGCTTTCGCCAGGACTTTCAATAAATCCCGGACTACACTTGCTGAAATGAAGAAACGGACATACAAACACATCATTGATAAGATGGAAAATGAAGATCCCCAGTATTTTGACTACAAGCCTGAAGCCGTGAAAGAGGGCAGATCGCCCATTTTCATGTTTACACCCCTGACATAGCAAAGGTCAAAGAAAAGCTATTAAAGCCCCTGTGGTAGTATTCGAACACTATTACAGGGGCTTTTCGTAACTAAATACAAAAGGGCTCGAGTAGTTGGGCATCCGTAGTTCCAAAATGGAAAGACAACTCAAATAATGAAACTGTGGAGCCAAAATCTGTTAAAATCAAAGTAGAACCGAAAGGAGTGGTAATGTGACCGCGACTCAGAATCAGGAGTGCTGTCCACGATTTGACCCCGAGCCATGGGATGATAAAGTTTTTCAATGGGAAGACAAGAAGTTCATCAAGGATAAAGTCTTCACACTTTTTCATATACCCATCAACTTTGGAAAGGTCATAACCAGAATGATGAATAAGGTCGACCAGGCGGGAGCCCAATGCCCCGACTGGCTGTGCCTCTCAGACCACACTTCAATGTTGAATATGGATATATACCTGGCGGTCGATGAAGAAGTACCAGACGCCAACAATGTCACACTATCCGGCAAGTATTTTAGTAAAGTATACGAAGGGGATTTTAAAGAAACTGGCAAGTGGTGTAAGGATTATGAGCAGATCACCAAAGAAAAAGGTTATTCGATTAATAAATGGTTCATGTGGTACACTACCTGTCCAGAATGTGCGAAGAAATATGACAGAAACTATGTAGCGGTGATTGCCGAAGTGAAGTGATATCCGATTTTGCTTTTAACGTTAATTAGAAAATGGTACATTAATATTTGAAAATCATATAACATCGTACGGTCAAAGCGAATCCGGTGAAAGCTGGATGAGTGGGGCAAGCTTCTCCTAAGTCATATCGATATGGAGCCTTTGCCATGAGATGCAGGTTTACTAGGGTGGGTAGCCTTTATAAGGGCTATCTGCCTTTTTATTTCTTGACTAAATTGGTGTATAAGGCTGAATTTGAAATGGGGTGATATAATGGTCTACTTCTGGCTTTCAATTATTATCTTTATAGCTGCGTATGGTTTCATAGTGCAAGGAAAAATACATCATACGATCGTGGCCATGGGTGCGGGATTTCTGGCGGTTGCTATAGGTGTTCTAAGTCAGGAACAGGCAATAGAGTCGATCGACTTCAACACCATCGGTCTGCTGGTGGGTATGATGATCATTGTGGGGATAACCCGGCAGAGTGGGATATTTGAGTATCTGGCCATTAAGTCTGCCAAGGTGGTGGGCGGCAGGCCGTTAGCCATACTGGTGGTTTTATCGGTTGTTACTGCCATATTATCGGCATTCCTAAATAATGTAACGGTAGTACTCCTGATCGTCCCAGTTACCTATGCCATCACTGATCGCTTGAATGTAAATCCAATACCATTCTTGTTCGCAGAAATCTTGACTTCGAACATAGGAGGCACAGCAACATTGATTGGAGATCCTCCAAACATTATGATCGGTAGCGCAGTGGGGTTTGGTTTTATGGACTTTATAGCCAACCTGACACTGCCGGTGGCGATAATTATGCTAGTAACCGTAGGCCTACTAATATTGATATATCGTAAGCAGCTGCACGCCGAGCAGGAGGATATGGATAAAATACTGGAATTGAATGAATTTGAAGCGGTGAAGGACTGGGCACTTCTCAGAAAATCATTGCTGGTATTGGGGTTAACGGTTGTAGGGTTTATGCTACCCGAGATCATTAAAGGTCTGTTCGGCTTCGTCTTACACCTGGAAGCGGCGACTGTTGCATTGGTGGGGGCATCCGCATTGATGTTGATTAGCAGGGAAGATCCTGAGGAAACCCTGCTGACGGTGGAATGGCCTACAATATTCTTCTTTATTGGACTGTTTATTATTGTAGGCGGAATGGAAGCTACCGGGGTCATCAAGACGGTTGCGGAAAAGGCTGTGGCGCTCACTCAGGGAAGTGTTGCAGCTACCGGGATGCTGGTATTGTGGCTGTCTGCAATAGCTTCGGCCTTTGTGGATAACATTCCGTTTGTGGCTACTATGATTCCACTGCTGCAAGATGTAGGGCAGATATCACATATGCCGATGGAGTCGATCTGGTGGGCATTAGCTCTGGGAGCCTGCCTGGGCGGCAATGGCACCCTGGTGGGGGCTTCGGCCAATGTGATCGTAGCCGGGATCGCCGAAAGATACGGGACCAGGATCAGTTTTATGGATTACCTGAAGGTCGGGTTCCCAATGATGATCGTGTCGATCATCATTTCGTCGGTCTATCTTTACTTAATTTATTGGTTGTAGAAGGTTACTTACAAAGCCAACATCGGTTTAACTGTTTTATACCTCGTCATGGGGGCTATCCTGTATAGGGAGCTCCCTACTTTTTTGTGATATAATCTTAGAAATAGTATCATCTGCTTCTTCACATCATCGTATGATTTTTCATAACTCACATTAGGCCGATTTAAGGGGAGGGATCATGTGAAAATTACCTTGCTTAACGGTAATCCTAATCCAGGTCCATTTGACGAATACCTTGACCGGCTCACCCAGACACTTCTAGCTGATAAACATCATGTCGACCGTTTTAATCTCCGCGAGCTGGACATAAAGTATTGTACCGGCTGTTTCGGATGCTGGGTCAAAAGCCCCGGCGAATGCGAGATCAAGGACGATACATGGGATGTCTTGCGCCGTGTTATCAACAGTGATCTGCTGCTGATGGCTTCCCCGGTGATAATGGGGTTCCCCAGTGCCCTTGCGAAAAATATGATCGAGCGATTGATTCCCTTGATCCATCCATATTTTGAAATCGTTCAGGGTGAAGTCCATCATATCAAGCGGTATGAAAAGTACCCGGTGATGGGTGCACTACTCGAAAAGAGCGGCGACACGGATGACGAGGATATCAGAATCATCCATAACATTTTCCTGCGCAATGCGATCAATTTTAAAAGCCGATTAGGGTTGTTTGAGCTGACGACCAGGTCTGCGGAGGAGGTGGCGTATGCGATTAGCCATATTTAACGGGTCTCCACGGGGCGATAAGAGTAATACCACGATCCTGCTGAGCCACTTTTTGACAGGTTTTGAGCAGACGGCTGGCCACACTCATGAAATCCACTACCTGCGAAGGGTCAAACATCAGGATGAGTTTGTAAAGGCTTTTGCGGCTAATGACTGTGTCCTGATAGCATATCCGTTGTATGCTGATTCCATGCCGGGACAGGTCAAGCTTTTTATCGAATCCCTGCAGCCTTTGTGCGGGCGCGAGGGCAATCCGGCCCTAGCCTTCATGGTCCAGTCCGGTTTTCCTGAAGCCATCCACTCGCGGTATGTGGAAAAGTACCACGAGAAGCTGGCCCGCCGCCTCGGTGCCCGCTATCTAGGCACAATCATTAAGGGCGGAGTGGAGGGCATCAGCGTGCAGCCGCCCTTCATGACCAACAAGCTTTTCAATTCATTCTATCAAATCGGCCAGGTTTTCGGTAAAACGGGGCAGTTGGAAAAATCGTTGTTAAATAAGCTGGCAGGACCTGATAGAATGAGCGCTTTTAAGCTTTTTGTTTACCGGGCTATGATGTTCCCGCTGGCCAGACTGACCTTCTGGGATAAGATGCTCAAGGAGAACGGGGCGTATGACAAAAGATTTGCCCAACCATTTTCGGACCACCGCCCGAAGCTAATAAAAGAGTAATTAATGGGAGCTTCGCATGAAGCCACCCAGGCTGATGACAAAAGCGAATTTCTGCGTTGTTTAGGAAACCCTGTTCAATCAACGTGCCTCAAAAACGCCTGACGGCGCACTGTTGCGCCTAATGCCGGTGGAATCGAATCAGTCGCTTGCGACTGATGAGCAACGGCCAATCAAGGGCATTTATAAAGATTACAATAATTAAGGGGCTTCGAAAGAAGCCCCTTTTTCGTTATCCGTTTATACCTGCATTGAGCGCTCTCCGAGCAAGCTTCTTCTCATCTCTTCGTTCTTTGTATCGGGCAATAACCACATACCAGGATGGAACTACCACCAGGGTCAATATGGTGGAAAAAGCTAACCCCGATATTATGGTCATGGCAAGCGGTTCAAACAGGGGGTCGCCGCCAAATGTCAGAGGCAGAAGACCCGCGATGGCTGTCATGGATGTAAGTAATATAGGCCGTAAGCGAGCCCTCCCCGCTGAAATAACCGCTTCGGTCAGCTCCGTTCCCGATTTGCGGGCTTTTTCTATGAAGTCGATAAATACGATCCCGTTTCGCACGACTATGCCTGAGAGAGAGATAATGCCCATCATAGTCATGAAGCCCAGCGGAGTACGGGTCACAAACAGCCCGATAAGACTGCCGGAACCTGCTAGATAGATAGTGCTCATGACCAGTAGCGGCAGACTCAATGAATAGAACTGAATGGCGATCTGGATCAGGATCAGGAAGAATACGATGATCGAGAGCCGTCCCATATCCACAAATATATCAGTCTGCTCGGTCATTTCTCCGCCGACTTCCCAGCGATAGCCAGCAGGTAGTTTAAGATTCTCTAGGTATGTGGTTACGTCATTCATTACTTCTGTTGCTGTGCGGCCGCGTACATCCCCGGTGATAGTGACCGCGCGCGACATGTTGCGGTGCGGTATGGCCTGAGCTGTGTAAGCCGGCTTGATGGTGGCGATCTCTGACAAAGGTACCTGTTGACCGCGTGCATTGGGGACTGATAGGTTCTGAAATACTGCTAGTTTGTCGATACCCGATTTCTCGGAATAAAGGATCATGTCGACCAGATCTTTGCCATTATCATACTGGCCGATCTGGATGCCCTCGCTGACCAGCCTCAGTGTGCGTGAAAGGTCAGAATAGCTGACCATACGCTGTTTCATCATATCCTTGTTGACCTGGAACTCCAAAGTGCAGAGATCGAGGCCGAAGTTGTCCTCGACCTTGTAAGCACCGGGTATCTTGGAAATATGATCTTTGGCAGTCTGAGTCAAGGCCCTCAGTTGGGTAATATCCTGGCCATAAAAATGAACCGTTATCGGTTTGCCTACCGGCGGGCCGGTCTGCAGTTCAAAGGGATAAATGCTGACACCGGGATATTTATCTGTGAAATACTCGCGCCATTTATCGGTTACTTCAGTACCATTTACTTTGTCCAGATCCAATCTCACAGTTACAGAGCCACTGTTAGGGGAAGTGTTGTCCAGACCCATGCCGCCGCCGAACCATCCCTGGATCTGACCACCCGCTGAAGCATATACATCCTTAACGCCCGGCTGCTTGGCCAACCAATCTCGAATTTCATTAACGACCCGGTGGGTTTCATCGATGTCTGACCCCTGGGGCAGAGTGATAAATATCGGAAGTTCCTCACGTCCAGCGGCAGGGAACAATTCGACCGGTGTAAAGGGAACCAAAAGGTATGCCGAAGATGCAATGAGAACGGCAATGACCCCGACCTTTAGCGGGCGTTTTAATATGCGCGGCATCAGGTTATCACTGTACCAATCGGTCAATCTATGAAGTGGCTTGCCCAGTAGTCCTGGGAATTCAATATCCCCATCACCATGCGTAGAACCTTTACGATGTTCATACCAATTGCGGAAGATAGGAATAATCGTCAGTGACATGATCATGGAAGTCAGCATGGTCAATGTGATCACTATTGGAATAGGCTTGATAAATTCACCGGAAACTCCTCGCAGAAAGGCCAGTGGCCCGAAGGCAAATACCGCGGCCAGGGTGGCAGTAAGGATCGATACCGATACTTCGTTAGCCCCGTTCAAAGATGCTTCATAGGGCGTTTCGTTAAGCACGTAGAGCCGTCGCTCAATGTTATCATTGACAACCACCGCGTCATCCACCAGAACGCCCAGCACAATGATCAGGGCATAGATCGAGATGTTATTGATGGTGATATTGAAATAGGGCAGGCAAATAAGACCAACCGACATTGATATGGGGATGGCCAGCGCTACCATAACTGCGGTGGAGAAGTTCAGCCCCAGCGCACAAACCAGCAATACAGCGGCCACGGCTATTATCATTTCGCGGATAAGGTCGCCGAACATGTCGTTTACTTTTTCGCTTTGAGAATATACTGGTTCCACCCGAGCCCAGGGAGGCAGTGACTTTTGCTGCTCTTTAAGCATCGCATTAACTGCCACTTGAGTGGAGGGAACGTCACTGCCTTTTTCAACGCCAATTCCCAGCACGATGGCTGGCTGGCCATTGCTGTAAATGTAAGCATTGGTATCTTTGGTGGTCAAAAATGCCCGGCCGACATCACGCAGGTATACCGGAACCCCGGTGGGGGTGCGCGAAACTACCACCTGATTAAGGTCTTCGACTTTATATGTATCAGGCAGGCGCAGCTGGTAGATGCGGCCACCGGCCTTGAGATCGCCGATAGGAACACGCTCATTTTCGGCCTGAACGGCTAACATGATCTGCGGCCAGGATATACCGTAATGCTGCAGCTTGCGGGGGTCGAACTCGACTCTTACTTCCTGGGCTGGCAGACCGGTAAGCGTTATTTCGCCGACATTGGGCAAAGTCCGCAGCTGGTCCTTCCAGTTGTTTAAAGTATCCCGTAGAGAATAAAGCCTTTCCCGATCAGGGGCGGTAATATTAATTGTATAGAAAACGGTTTTGGCCAGGTCGTCATAAACCACCGGCTGTTTAGCATCCTTGGGCAGGTCCGCTTCGGCATCCTTGACCTTTTTACGCAGTTCATCCCACTTTTCTTTGGGCTTAACGCCATCCTTCAGATCGATCACGATCGAGCTGTAACCCGAACCGGAGGTGGATGTGATCGTCTTGATGCCCTGCAGTTCTTTGATTTTCTGCTCCAATTTGCGGGTAACCGTTTGTTCGATTCGTTCGGGTGAGGCACCAGGAAATATCGTAGTTACAAGGGCTACATTGACTACGACATCCGGACTTTCCTGGCGCGGCAGCTGCAGGAAGCTCAATAAGCCTACCATTATTGCCATAATAAAAAAGAGTATAGTGATTTTTCGGCCCTTCAGGGCGAACTTGATCATGATTAGTTCCCCCCAATGGCTTTGATACGGTCACCTTCGAATAGTAGGTCTGCCCCCCGGGTCACGATCTGGTCATCTGCTTTTAATCCAGAGGTTATTTCTAAACGGTTGTTATCATAAAGACCGCCGATATGTACTTCGCGCTTGACCGCCTTGCCATTTTCAACAACAAAGACATACGGGTTCTTCTCACCGCGATTAATAACGGATTCGACCGGAGCAAAAATGCCCTGGCGTTCAGAAATCTTCCGTGTGATCGACACGACCTGGCCAGGAAACCAGTCGCGAGCCGAATTATTCAGGGTCACCTCAACACTGATAGTTCCTGTGCCTTGATTAGTCTCAGGATAAATTCTAGTTACACTACCCTCCCTGGCCTTATCATAAAGGGATATCTTTACCGAGTCTCCCGCTTTCCAGAACGATATTTCGTAGTCGGGAACCGGAAGAATGACCTTAAGCTGGCTGATTTGTCCAACCTTATACACGGGCATTCCGGCACTGACCATTTGCCCGGTCGATGCTAGTTTGGCTATTATGGTACCGCTAATGGGGGAAGTGAGAATCGCCTTAGATGTTGCAGACGAGCCCAACCCACCTTTGGTAACCAGGGCATACGCCTGCTGGGCTAGTGATAGATCGCGTTCGGTTATGGTCAGCCGATCCCGGGCTCCTTCGTAATCGCTTTGGGAGATGGCCTGACTGTCATGCAGCTCCTTGACCCTATTATAGGAGTCTTTGGCTTGTTGGTAGCCTACCTGGGCTTTTTCCAGGTTGGTCTTGGCCTGGGCAACTTGGACTGCATATTCGGCAGCATCCACTCGACCCAGTACCTGCCCGGTCTTAACCGAGTCACCTTCTTTGCCGTTCATATCCAAGATTCTGCCATTCACTTCGAATCCCACTGCAGTTTCTTCGATCGGCTGTAAGACCCCTGATAGGATGGATACGCGAGCTGCTTTGCCGTCGGTCACGGTCCAGGTCTTGACGACCTTTTGTTCATTTTTTGTTAAAGTCTCCACGGGATCGCTGCCGCAGCCCGATATGATGGTCAATATAATCAGAAAGATCGCTGTGATGAGTAATCGAGAAGTTTTTTTCATAGTGTCTGACATCCATTTACTTGACAGCTCGGTACTTTACCTGAGCTTATGTAAGTGGATATGTACCCCCTTCACATAATTTTTATTGATTGCTTATTATTTATGATATTGAAAAGACTGGTGAAAAATATGGACTATTTATATCTTATACACAAAAAGTCCAAAAAAGTTTTATAAAATTTAGACGTAAAGCTGAGCGAAAATATTTCATTAATGCAACAAAAAATTCTTTAACATAAAAAAGGCCTTGCTTTACCAGCAAGACCTTTTTAATGTGGTTTACCTATATATTATTTATTGCGGGCCATTTCCTCGGCTAACTCCTGCTCTAGGTCGATAGTCGAGCGCATAAATGAAAACGTCTCAGGCGGGGGCTTGATCTCGCCCACGGGCTTGGTTTTCAGAGTCTTGGCCCCGGTGGGACAGGTGGTGGTACATAGTCCGCAGCCAATGCATCGTTCCTGTTTCAGGACCGGCATTTCTTCGTCGGCGGTAATTGCTGCCATAGGACAGCGGTCTATACAGGCGAGACAGTGGCTGCATTTTTCTGCATCATAGAAAACTGTATAGTTCGATGACTTAAGTAAGCCGGGTGCGGGCAGCATCTTCAGGCGGCGCAGGATGGTGCAGCATTCAGAACAGCAGTTGCAGATACACTCGGTATTGCGGGTGTCACCGCCTGTCTGATGGACCAAGCCCATGGCTTCGGCTTCGTCGAGGATCTGCAGGGCTTCTTCTTTAGTGATGTAGCGCCCGAATTTCATTTCCTCGATCACATATTCGGCGTAAAAATCAAAGGCAATGCACATGTCGTGCGAGCGGCCGCAGCCCTTGCCTACCTGCTCGACTTGATGCGAGCAAGCGCACTTGAACAAGCCGATCTTGTTTTTGCTCTCGATTATTCTTTTTACGTCGTCATATGGAAGGACAGGCAAATCAGCTTCAATGTTGACCTTGACTGGAACTGTTCTTAAGGAAAAGGTTTTAGGAACGAACCCATCGAGCAGATAATCTTCCATCAGGACTGGCAGTTCTGGGTCCGGCTCGTGCCGAAAAACCTGATGTTCGAAAAATCCATGCATGAGCGGGGCGGCGGCATAATACCGGACACCATCGCGGGATAAGGGAAACGTCAGGCCCTTTTCGTTCATGTGTTTTAGTATATTAGCCGCATGATCTACATCGACTCCTGCGCGTTGGGCAATGGCTTTCGCTGATTCCAGACTGCGGGTCATGCTGAGATAGATCCGCGCTTCCTCTTCGGTAAAAAGGTTTTTCAGGATTTTTAATTCTTTACCCAATTCGGTGGCCGCCATGCCCACTGAATATTGATCGATTCTCTCTCTTAGCTGTTGATATATGTCGCTCATATTCATCCCCCTTTTTAAAAGAACTACTCACACATCTTCAGTGCCGCTTCTATCTCTTCTAGTAGCTGGCCGCTGCTCTGGGCAGCAAAATCTGTCAAGGCCAGACGTGCTTCATTACCACCTATTCGGCCCAGGGCCCAGGCGATCATAAATGTGATACGCTCGTCGGAGTTGTTTCCGAAAGCTTTTATCAATTCCGGAACATACACCACATCGCGGCTATTGCCCATGACCCGGGATACATTCATTTTCCACCGCCAGATATCATCGGGCGACATGTAGAACATATGCGGCCAGATGTTTTTCTGGAAATAATCCACATCCATGTGCAGCAGCTTGACCAGATCGAAGTTGGCAGCCTTAGCTGCCACAGCTTGATTTACCGGCAGCTCCTGGGCATTCCAGGCTTCATTGCGTGGGCATACATTTTGACAGCGGTCACAGCCGTAGATCCACATGCCCATAGGTTCACGCAGTTCCAGCGGTGTCAGACCATCCCCATAATAACTGAGGTATGAAATACAGCGCGTAGCATCTATCTTGGCCGGACCCCGCAAAGCTCCAGTGGGGCAGGCGGCAATACAGGCATTCTTACACCAGCTAGGGCAGGCGATCGCAATGGTTGAGCTGTCGGGTTCAAACTCCTGGTCTACGACAATAGTCACGGGCGAGACCCAGGAGCCTTGCCGAACGGCTTTTCTTGAATAGAAAAGGCAGTTTTTACCGAAGGTGCCCAGGCCAGCACGGGCGGCCGCCAGACGATGCGGCAGGTAAAAGGGTACCTTCGAATCGATCCCATTGGCTCGCAAGTATTTGCGAAACTCCTTAAGCCGCACGGCTAAACCGTCGCGGGTCACCCGATCATCATCCAGGTAACAGCGCCCGAATTTACCCACCAGAGACGGAGGAAATGCCCCTCGATAATAGTTTTCGACCAGGACGATAATAGACTTGGCTTCTGGCATAGTTTTCCGTGGGTCAGTCCCTCCCCAGAGGTCGATCCCCTTTTCGCGGGTCCAGTTATAGCTGGCTTCGCGCTCGTTGAGCAGCTGCTCTTGTGACTCAAAAGGCTCGGCAGTCGTGAACCCGATGTCGGCAAACCCCAGCCGATTGGCTTCATTGATAATGTCTGTCTTAGTCAGCATGTCATTTCCTCCCTTTGTGACGGGTGATAATCTGCTTGATTGTAATTTATCACAAATGAGGCGGCCTATAAATATGAAGACTCACGATTATTCACCTATACATTTGTGCATCATGCATTATAATGAAAATAGAATGAGAAAATAATCCAGGGGGACCGAAATGAAACTTGGTATTGAAGAAATGGCCATCCGGCTCGAACATTATTCGCCGCGAGTAGAGATTGGCAGTGAGCAGCCACAACGCCTCGGCAGTGCCAGATTTCTGGCTGGCCAGCAGATACTGGCAGCCGATATTTTGTATGTCGGCCGAGTGGATAATCTTCGCCTGCCAATTAAGATAGAGGGGGCTAACCTGCTGCTGCTGGGAGGCCATGATCTACCTGAAGTTTTTCACAACCAAGGGGCCAACACGATTCATTTACCTGGCGAGCTGGATTTGGAGCTCATTTTTAACGAAGTACAGGAGATACTGGCGTCTATCAATGAGGTGGCTACCAGCGCAGCCACCCTGCTGAATTCGATAATTCAGGGCCGGGGCTTAAAATATATAATTCAGATCGGTGCAGAGATCCTGGACAAGCCGCTCATTCTTATCGATACCGGTTTTAACATTCTGGCTTATTCGGACAACAAACCCCTGGATGAACCCATGTGGGGGATGCTGCTGGAGCTAGGGTATTGTCCACATGAATTTGTGGCTACCATCAAGAGCACCGGTATTATCGAGAATACGGTCAAGAGCCCGCGCCCCATCATCATCAACTCCTGCCGCTACACCAACCTGGAGCGAATAATCGGCAAGGTTGCGATTAACGATAAAGTAGTTGGTTATGTGATCGTACTGACCAATCAAATGCAGTTTACCGAGAAAGATATTGAGCTGGTCAGCCTGATCTGCGATGTCGTGGCTGCGGAGATGGGGAAGAACAAGCTTTATAGCGATACTCGCGGACTTATGTATGAGAACCTGCTGGTCGATCTCCTGGAAAACAAGATAAATCGCGCCGATCTAGTGCTGGAGCGGGCTCGCAGTGCTGGTTATCAGGCCGGGGACCGGATGTATGTGATGAGCATCGATATCCAGCAGAATCAGGCCAATCATTATTTTTTGGATTATATCCGTGAATCGGTCGAGAAGCGATTTCTAGACTGTAAATCAGTGCTATATAAAAACAATATTGTCGTGCTGCTCGATCTCAAATCACAATCGGTGTCGGAGGAGACCTTGATCGAACGCATGCAGAGCTTCCTGCAGAAGAATAATCTGCGGGCCGGGGTCAGCCGCTGTTTCTCCAGCCTGGTCCAATTCCGGGAGCACTTTGAGCAATCGCAGAAAACCCTTAAATTAGCTACTATTCTAGATAAAGAGGGCTGCCTGTTCTTTTTCGAAAAACTGAAAGTTTATCACCTGCTAAGCCTGGCTGCTGAGCGGGAAGATCTGATGTCTTTCTGCCACCCGGCAGTTTTTCGGTTGATCAACTGGGATGAAGCACATAGCACCAGTTACGCAGAAACACTGTGGGCGCTGCTCAGCAATGATCTGAATATCAACCTGGCGGCTGAGAAAATGTTTATCCACCGCAATACCATGAGCTACCGCGTGGGCAAGATCATTGAAATGACGGGGCTCAGTCTTAAAGATGGTGATACTGTATTCCAGCTCTTATTGACCAAGCGCATCCTCACTTACATCAATCATGTCTTTTCCAGCAGCCAGCCGCACGGCATCCCTACCATCAATCGAAAGAAGGCAATACTTGACAAATAATATATCTTACAAGTAAGATATAACTAAAATAAGGTTGTGGGTGATCATATGTCGGTCAAACATATCATTCTGGGCTTTTTGATGGAGGAATCCAGTCATGGCTACCTGCTTAGAGCAGGTGGAATGAAAAAGATGTTCGGCGATTTCGGTATCAATGATGGCCAGCTGTATCCCACACTAAAAAAGCTGGAGCAGGAAGGTCTGGTAAGCAAAACCGTCCAGCATCAGGAGGGCGCTCCCAGCCGGCATATTTACACGGTCACGGAAGAGGGGCGCCAGGATTTCTTAGACTGGCTGGCTAGCGATGAGGGAGAGGAGAGGTCTTTTAGATTCGATTTTTTCCGTAAGGACCTGTTCTTCATGCGCTGTAATTACATTCGATATCTGGATAAACCAGTGGCTGTTTCGAAGATCGAACAGCAGATCAAAACCGTGGAGAAAACCATTTCCGATCTTAATTCTGCTCGGCAGAGCATGGTAAAGAAGCATGTTGACCCATTGCGGATCAGTATTCTTGAGTACGGGATACGCAGTCAGGAGACACGATTAGCCTGGCTCATGGATTTTATGCAAGAGGTCAAGAAACAGAAGTAGGAAACTGACATTACCACCAGTTCGGGGGGGGCTTGGTGGTAGGGCGATCAATAATATGGCAAAGTGGGGATGTTTATGCTGGACACACGGCAGGCAGGGCCGGTTACTGTGATCCGTATGGGGCGCAGTATAGGTGGATTCGTACTGTATTATACACATTGTTTTCTGGTGGGAGATGTTCTGATAGATACCGGTACAGTTCTTTGCCGGGATGAACTGCTGAAAGTTCTGCAAGGTCGTAAGATATCGGCTATTATCAATACTCATGGCCATGAGGATCACGCAGGCAATAACAAGATAATTCAGGAGCGTTTCGGAGCCCAGATACTGGCTCACTCGGATGCCCTGCCGTACTTGGAGAACCCGCGGCGAGTCAAACAGCCCTTTTATATTCGGACGGTGTGGGATTACCCGGAGCCTTCAAACGGGCAAGTGCTGGGGGATATCTTTGAGACTGAGGAGTACTGCTTTCAAGTAATTAAGACCCCGGGCCATACGGACGATCATGTGTGTTTATATGAGCCGAACCAGAAGTGGTTGTTTACAGGCGACCTGTTCTGTGGTGAAAGGGTCAAGTATCTGAGGCGGGATGAAGATTTCACCCAGATGTTATATTCCCTGCGGTATCTAGGAGAACTCGATGTAAATACCTTATTCTGCTGTGTGGCTGGAGTCGTGGATAACGCCGGCCTAGCTCTGCGCAATAAGATCAGTTTCATGCAGGATATTTGGAACCGGACCTGGGAGTTATACAAGCGAGGAATGGCTCCGGCTCAGATCAGGCACAAGCTGCTGGGCTCTGAGGAATTGATGAAATGGGCGACCAACGGACATTTTGCTAAACAGCACACTATTCACAGCATTTTGGGATTGCCTCATTGATTATTGAACGGGGGTATGGTCATGTTGACTGAAGTTCAGAAAATAATCGACGAACTCTACCGGGTGGGATATATTAGCGATCCAGGAACAGCCACGGTGTTATATTTGGCTCAAGCCCTGCACAAGCCGATCCTGGTGGAAGGGCCGGCTGGGGTAGGTAAAACTGCTATTGCCCAGGCTTTTGCCGCTATGAAGAGCATGCCGCTGATCAGGCTTCAGTGTTATGAAGGGATCGACGAGGCCAAGGCTCTATACGAGTGGAATTATAAAAAGCAGCTGCTACATATTCAGGCTGTGTCCAACCAGCAGGTAGATGTAGAAGAAGTAGAAAAGCAGATTTTTTCGGAAGAATTTCTGCTGACCCGGCCCCTGCTGCAGGCGATAACCAGCGAGCAGCCGAGCTGCTTGCTTATTGATGAGATAGACAAGGTAGACTTCGAATTCGAAGCCATGCTGTTGGAATTGCTGTCAGAATATCAAGTGACCCTTCCCGAGCTGGGGACTGTAAAGGCTCGGCACATTCCTATAGTATTTTTGACATCGAATGCCACCCGTGAGTTGTCAGAGGCCTTGAAACGTCGCTGTCTCTATGTTTACCTGGACTTTCCCGTACCCGAGGTCGAGCAGCGGATATTAGAGTTGAAAGTCTCCTCCCTAGAGACGAGTCTGGCTGTACAGCTGACAGCCGCATTGAGCCAACTGCGCAGTTTGCCGCTGCGCAAGCCACCCAGCATAGCTGAGAGCATTGATTGGGCGCTGGCATTGGTAGCTCTGGGGGTAAATCAGCTGGAACATGAAATTTTGATACAAACATTGAATGTGGTCCTGAAACACCGGGATGATATTGAAAAGGCCAAAGCCAGATATGCTGCTCCCCGTTAAGAATGGTGATATGATGAGTATTTTTAACAAGGTTCAGGATTTCATAATTGACCTGCGGGACGCCGGTATTCCGGTCAGCCCGGGAGATGCTGAGGACTGCCTGCGGGGATTGCTCATGATCGATTGGTCAGTCCAGCCGGTGTTTTATGCCACGCTTTTTTCCACCCTGCTCAAAGAGTCGGCCTTTATACCAGTGTTCAATGAGATATATCAGAAACACTTTCTAAATGGTGAATTAAAGCAAGTTATCGCAGAAGAAGAGGAAAATGCTCGGGGTATCACTATGGATGCGATAGGTGGCCAGGGCATGGCCTTTCTGGTGCAGAAGGCTGATCAGGAGATCGATTTTTCCCGCCGCCAAAAGCAGGCTAAATCCCCAATCAAACAAAAGAGTCTGTTGGCCATGGACTTCTATGAAGCCAATTATTCGGCTTCCCAGGAGGATTTGCGCCGTATGGAACAGCTGATCCCTCTGCTGGGCAAGCGTCTGGCTTCGCGCATGATAATGAAGAAGAAGTGCGAAGAAGCTGGCAAACTGGACTTTCGTCGTACGGTGCGGCACAGTATGAGCACTGGTGGGGTGCCGGTAGATATTTTCGTCAAAAGAAAGCAGAGAGAAAAGCCGGTGATATTTACCCTTTGCGATGTATCCCGGTCTTGTTTATATTTCAGCTATTTCTCGCTGGCTATGGTCCACTCACTGGAAAAATTCTTTCGCCAGGTACGCAGTTTCGCCTTTATCGACGAAACCGATGAAATAACCAATATCGTGAAGAGGGAGCCATATTACCGGCTGCGTAAAGAGGTATTCAGCCAGGCCGCAGTTTCGACCGGTTCTGGCTATACTGATTATGGCCGAGCGCTGGAAACATTTTGTGATAAGTATGGCCGGGATCTTAATCATAAAAGCAGTGTCCTGATTTTCGGAGATGCCCGTACCAACTGGTTCTCGTCTCGAACTGACATATTGCAGGACCTTCAGAAACGAGTCCGGCATATCTACTGGTTCAACCCGGAGGGAATCCATGAATGGAGCACTGGTGACAGCAGTATGAATGTTTATAAGAAGTACTGCACTAGAGCCTTTGAATGCTCCAACCTGGACCAGCTGGCCCAGGCAGTTTGTGAGATCAAATAGGGCTTTAGTTTCCTGACAGTTGACATGAGTTTCGCGGCGTGCTACTATGTATCATATCAGGAAACAGGAGCTGGAAAATGGAAGAGCAGATAATTGCCCAGCGAATCCGCCAAATCCGCAATGAAAAGGACCTTACCCTGGAGGATGTGGCACGGCGCACTGGGTTTACCAAGGGTCTACTTTCGAAAATAGAAAACAACAAAGTATCCCCGCCGGTTTCGACGCTGGCCAAAATCGCCCGTGCATTAGATGTTTCGCTGGGTGATCTATTCAGCACGGCTGACGCCCAGCCTATTAAAATAGTGCGCCAGGGTGAACGCCAGCATTATCATCCGGAGAATTTCCCTGGCGGGCAAAGTGTAGAGACTCTCATCAGCGGTTTTCAGAAGCAAAAAATGGAGCCGATCATAATAACGATCGATGACCCGGCTAAATATAAGGTTAAGCAGTACAATCATCCTGGCCAGGAGTTTATACTGATCCTCGAGGGCAGTATGAACTATTACTACAATAACCAGGAGTTTACCTTGTCAGAGGGTGACGCGGTATACTTTGATGCCGGTAACCTGCATGGTCCTTTGCCCATAAGAGGGAAGAAGGTCAAGTATCTATCAGTAATGTGTTCGTAATCTGTACTCGTTAAGTCGTAAATGAAGCGGCTTAATTTTATACCTATCGTGTTTCCTGCGAAGAAACGGTTTTAATCTAAGATAAACGGGAGGTCTTTTTCTTGCTGAATATTTGTGTCTATGGAGTTGGTGGTGTGGGTGGCTATTTTGGTGGAAAAATCGCCCATGGATTACACAGATCAAAATCGGACCAGTACCAAATCCACTTTGTAGCTCGAGGCGAGCACCTCCAGGAAATCAAAGATAAAGGATTATTGTTAAACACCTCTGAAGAATCATTGGTATGTGTACCCCATTCTGCGACTTCGGACATAACTGAGCTGTCACCGCCTGACCTGGTATTGGTCTGTGTCAAAAGCTATGATCTTGACCATTCGCTGCGGCAGATCGCTCTTAATATAAAAGACGAAACAATAATATTACCGCTTCTTAACGGGGTCGATATCTATGACCGCGTAAGAAATATAATCAAAACAGGAATCGTTCTGCCAGCTTGTGTTTATGTCGGGACCCACATTGAGAAACCAGGAGTCGTTACCCAGGCAGGTGGTGATGGGTTGCTCTTAATGGGGCTGGACCCGCATTATGAAGAGTTTGTTCCGGAGCAATTATTAGATTTGTTCGATTTTACAGATGTTAAATACCGCTGGCAATCCGACCCCCAGCCAGCCATATGGGAAAAGTTTTTGTTTATTTCTGCATTTGGACTGATTACTGCTTGTCATGGCCGGTCGATTGGTGAGGTTATCGCGGACGCGGAGTTGAAAGAACAGGTTCGGGGAGTCATGGCGGAAGTACTGGAATTATCGAAGGCCAAGGGAATCAATCTCCCGGTTGACATAATCGAGAAGTCTCTACAGAAAGCTGGCAATTTCCCTTTTGAAGCCCGTACCTCGTATCAACGGGACATAGAAAGCGGCAGGAAGTGCAACGAAGGAGATCTTTTTGGGGGAACCATTCTTCGATTGGCTAATGAATACGGGTTAGAGCTGCCAATAACGTGCGATACCTTTTTGGGTATCAGCAAATAATAGTTGGGAGGATTAGTGATGAGTGATATCAACTTTAACAGCAACGCGGCTACTTATGAACAGTTGGGTCTGGTGCAGAAGCTGACCTCGGATATTCTTCTAAATCTAGCATTCATCAATGACGGTGAGGATGTGCTGGATTTGGGCTGTGGGCCAGGCGGTGTTACCCGAAAGATAACGGAAATGACTGGCGGCAGTGTGGTGGGAGTGGATGTTTCAACAGGAATGATAAAAGAAGCCGCCCGAAATCATAGGGATGTGCCAAACCTTTCTTTCTATGTTAAAGATGCATGTGATCTTGGCTTTTCCGATTGTTTCGATGTTATATTCTGCAATTCAGCTTTTCAGTGGTTTCAGAGCCCAGAAAGGGCGGTGCGAGAATGCTACACCGCGCTGAAGGCCGGTGGGCGCATGGCGATCCAAGCTCCGGCGACGGCTAACTACTGCCCGACTTTCCTGGCCGCCATTGATAAGGTAAGCCATGATCCGGCTACTAGCGATACCTTTAAGTGTTGGCAGAATCCCTGGGTATTCTTGAATAGTGATGATGATTATTCAAAGCTATTTACAGATGCCGGTTTTAAAGTTGTCTACAGCCGCCTGCATACGGAATACAACCATTTTAGTGCTGAGCAGGTATTTGGAGTGTTCCGATCAGGGGCTGAAAACGGGTACCTGAACCAGGAATTCTATTCGGTTCCTTTGACCGCTGAATATATTGAAAATTTCCGCCGGCTGGTCAGGGAAGCGATCCAGGAACTGACTGATGCTAATGGCATGGTCATGTTGGAGTTCACCCGTATCTACTTGATAGCCGAAAAGTAGAACCTCGATTGGAAGTGAGAAATATGGATCACCGAGAAATGGTGATAAACAATTTCGGGCAGACAGCGGCAAATTATAGAAAGAGTGCCATTCATGGCAATGCAGAAAAACTAGCTCACATGGTTAGCTTGCTCGAACCAAAGAGCCATTTCTCAGGGCTGGATATTGCTACCGGCGCCGGACATACCGCTCTGGCCCTAGCCCCTATGGTGAATAGAGTAGCGGCGATCGATATCACCGAGCAAATGCTGGCTCAGGCTCGAGCGGAGGCAGCTGCCCGATGTTTGGCGAACATAGACTTCATTATCGACGATGTGCATAATATTTCTTTCACCGACAATTCCTTTGATGTGGTCACCTGCCGTTATGCGGCACATCACTTCAGCGATATCTGCAGTGCGATCAATGAGATGAGCAGGGTTCTGAAACCCGGCGGCCAGCTATATATCCTGGATTGTACGGTTGTGGGTGATGAAGAGACACAGGCTGTAGTTAATCAGGCTGAGATACTGCGGGATAATTCACATATATGCCTGTATTCGGAGAATGCATGGGGTAAGATGCTATCGAAGGCTGGGTTTAGGGTAGAATACTCCGTGGTCACGAGAACGGAATATGAACTGCCGCTGTGGTTTGATACCATCGCAACACCTGCCGAAAATCGTGTCCAAGTCTTTCAGGAGCTAGCTCGATTGAGCCAGGAAGGCCGCGAGGATTACCAATTTAGTGCGAACTATATAACCTCATACGAAATCGAATTACTGGCGATTCTAAACTAGTATGTGTATAAAAACGATGTAACCTTTTTGAGCTACATCGTTTTTCAGCTGATGACAAACGTAGTCATTAGCCTGACTTTTTAACTTTTAAACCACCTATTACTAGTCTCCTAGATTCATGGCATTCTGAGCGTATTTCATATCTGTGCGCATTTGTTCGTTGATGTTATGCGGGTGGTAATAACCATTGCTCATAGCATAATTGGCTACCTGTTCATGAAACGATACCGCATCATCTAACTGTCTGCGCAATGCATTTCTTACGTCGGGGGAAGCTGTTTCGGATAGGGCAGCGGCAGTGCCCTTGATAGCTGATTTGGCCGACTGCAGAAGATCATTGGCAATCACTTCGTCGTTCATTCCGCCCATTCCAGCCATGCTGCTCATAATCGTCATATAGTACACATCCTTTCTACATGCTAGTTTTCAGTATGCTCTGCAGGTCGTTTAAGTGCTGTTGGCCAGCCTTGACATCTTGCTGTAACAGTTGCTTGAGATCATTGTCAGAGGCCAGGTTGGCCATGCTGGCGGATTTGCTGACACATGTAGCTTTCATGTTCAAAAGCTCATGTAGTTCGAGCTGCTCATGTACTCCGAGTTTATTGTTCACCAAAATAAATCACCTCCAAACGATAGGATTTTCATCATTGGAGGTAATTAAACGTAGTCATCTTTGGCAAACAAGGGATGTATAGCCGCTTATGCCTTATCCAGTTCGAACCAGAATTCCACGCCATCCTTCAGGTTCATTGCTCCGTATACATTACCTTGTAGTTCCTGAATAGCCTTCACGATCGACAGGCCGAGGCCGGTGCCTCCATAGGCTCTGGTTCGGGCTTTGTCTACTTTGTAGAAACTAGTCCAGATCATATCCAAAGAATCATCGGGGATCCTCGGGCCAGAATTATACACTGAAATTCGGGCATGACGATTATCAGTCGCGATCTTAATTCTAATAGTGCCTGCTTGATCAATATGATCAATAGCATTGGTAATATAATTTACCAGAACCTGTTCAGTTCTAACCGGATCAGCATTAACTATTACTGATTCATCTTTTTCCATGATCAAAGCAGCTTTCTTCTCAGACAAAACGGGGGTGTATTTTTCCAGAACGTGATCCAGAAAGGCCGAAATATCAAAATTTGTACGTTCCAGCTGCATATGTCCACTCTCGATCTGGGTTAGATCAAGGAGCTGGCGGACAGTTTTATCCATTTTGGCGGCTTCATCGATAATAACATCGCAGTAATAGTTTTTATTCTCTTCGTCAGTGATCACATCGGTTTTGAGTCCTTCGGCATAACCCTGGATCAGGGAAATAGGGGTCTTTAATTCGTGAGATACGCTGCTTACGAATTCTTTGCGCATTTCATCGATCTGGCGTTTTTGCTCGATATCCTGCTGGAGTTTTTCATTGGCTTGGCGCAGGGCAGAGATAGAGTGGTCCAACTGGTCGGACAAGACATTGATACTGCTGCCCAGCTCACTTATTTCATCATTGGAACGGCCTTCATACTTTTTGCTGAAGTCGAGCAATGCCATGCGCTGGGCGATCGCTTTCAATTCAAGAATGGGTGAGGTGGTGCGCCGGGCAAAAAGGTAAACGATCACTCCGCCTAATATGATGGTCAATAAACCGGTAAACAACGAGAAACGATTGGCGATGGCTGCGCTTTCCTCAATAGCGGATATAGATGTACTTAACAGTAGGTAATCACCATTATTCAGACGGGCGATTAGATTCAGGAAATTGTTTTTAAGCCGGGGATCGCTGGTTGTCTCAAAAACAATAGGTGTGTTCTTAAGCTGTAGGGAATCGGCCCGGATCAAGCGCATATTATTCGTGATCGGATCCTGGTCGGTTTGTCTTTTATCTGATTGGTTCTGAGCTGTTGAAGCTCCGGTCTGCTGCACGTAGACAGTTATCGGAACTGAAGGAGTAGTATTTTGTTTTACCGGAGTTTGATTTTGTTTGTTAATAACGGCTTGGTTTACAGGCTCTGGATTTAGCCTTGGTGGTGGTTGATTCTGTGCATTGGCAGGTCGAGGCGGCTGGCCATTACCATTAGGAGGCCTTACGGGAAAAGGATTTTGGCCTGGCTGGAGTTGATTTTGTGCATCAGCAGGTCGAGGTGGCTGGCCATTGCCTCTAGGTGGCCTCTGAGCTGTATTCTGCCCTGCCGGAGGTTGACCCGGCCTTGGATCGTATGGATCCTGGAGTGGTGCAAAAACGGGCTGAGAATCCTCCGTGCTTATTATTGGCAGCGGCGGCCGTGCTTGAGTAGAATATTTTACTTGAAAGTTGGCACTGGATAGAGTCACGTTTATCCCCGATAGCCGTTCCAGCTTTTCAATGTCTATGGTTATATCATCGAGACTGCCCCGGTAATGAGTATTAAGCATATTGTAACTTTGAGTGAGGGTTTCTTTTTTTTGCGCCATATAATACTGTCCCAAATAAAATGTGTTCAGCAGATAAGACAAAACGACAAAGAGCACTATAATGCCGGTCATACCTAAAAAAAGCTTGATTCTAAGCGAACTGATCATTTTGGCACCTCAAATCTGTACCCGAGACCTCGTACGGTCTGTATGTAATCTTCCTTATCGCCTAGTTTGATGCGGAGCTTCTTTATATGGGTGTCAACGGTGCGGGCATCGCCGTAAAAGTTGTAATCCCAGACGGCAGTCAGGATCTGTTCTCTAGTCAGAGCGCGGCCTTCATTTTCCGCTAGATAAGTCAGCAATTCAAATTCTTTAGGGCTTAACTCTAGCTGCTGGCTGTCTATATATACACAATGTTTTACTTCGTCGATCTCCAATCCATTGAATGATTTAACCTGTTTTTCAGGGGCTTCTGTTCTTCGCAATAGTGCCTGCACCCGGGCTACCAGCAGCCGGGGACTGAAGGGTTTGGTTATGTATTCGTCGGCGCCTAGATCAAAACCAAACAACTGATCAGATTCCTCGCCTCGAGCTGTGAGCATTATGATGGGGACATGGGAATTCTTGCGGATCTCCCGGCAAACTGCCCAGCCGTCGAATTCCGGCATCATTACATCCAGCAGAACCAGGTCGATTCCCTTGGTTTCAAAGAACAAATCTATAGCTTGACGCCCATCCGCCGCTTCGATCGTTTCAAATCCGGCATGTTTGAGAAAGTCGGTTATCAACTTTCTCATGCGCGATTCATCATCAGCCACTAGTACTTTTTTAACCTTCAAGCGTACAACCTCCCGGGAGGATCGTTTTATTTCAAATTCGACCTGGGCAGTCAAAATCCCTCGATTTTAGAAAACAGGGGCTTGATAAATACATAAATTGAACATTAGTGGTTCTGCCACTCACAACAAACAAGGTAACAATGCCCCTTTTAGTAAAAGGAGCATTGCTTACCCGAAAAGTTATGCATTATCTGGGGCGAGGTCCGCCAGTACCAGACTGTGGTCCTCTGTTCTTAGTCTGGCCAGGAGGGAAATTACCCTGGCCATTATTCTGTGGTCTTACCCCATTGGCTTGGCCGGGAGGGAAATTACCCTGGCCATTATTCTGAGGTCTTACCCCGTTAGCCTGGCCGGGAGGGAAGTTGCCCTGGCCATTGTTCTGCGGTCTTACACCATTTGCCTGGCCGGGAGGGAAATTGCCCTGGCCGTTGTTCTGGGGTCTTACCCCATTGGCCTGGCCGGGAGGGAAATTATTCTGGCCATTGTTCTGGGGTCTTACCCCATTGGCCTGGCCGGGAGGGAAATTACCCTGGCCATTGTCCTGTGGTCTTACGCCATTGGCCTGGCCGGGAGGGAAATTACCTTGGCCATTGTTCTGAGGTCTTACGCCATTAGCCTGGCCAGGAGGAAACATGCCCTGGCCATCATTCTGCGGTTCCATACCTTGACCCTGATCCGGAGGGGACATGTTCTCATCGTTGTTCTGTGGTTCTATGCTTTGATTCTGCTCCGGTAGTTCAATATCTTGATTTGTGCCATAAATAGAGTCTGTTTTGTCTGGATTTTGTCTACCCTGTGTGGGCCCCGGAGGCGGTTCCGGTTTAGGAAGCAGCCTGACTAAGGCTTGGGCTTGTTCCTTAGAAATAACACCCTGTGTAACCAGGTCATTTATTGGGCCTTTGCCCGGAGCGCGATTAGCTTCCAGGTATTCCTGGCGCTCTTCTTCAGTCATACTGGCAACTTTCGCGGCCTCCTGATCGAAGTAACTGGTGATTTGCCTGGCCAGGTCTTCGGTTATGATATTCTTCTTAACCAGAGTAGCCAATGCGGTGGCAAGCTCCTGTTTTCTCTGTTCTGCCCTAAGCTGCTGCAGTTTGGTATGAATGGCATCACATTGTTCTTGCGTGATTATTCCATTGCCAACAAGATATGTAAATATTTCAGTCTTCTGCTGTGTTTGATCTTGTTTATCAGGATGATTCTTTTTTACATACGCCAATATTGTATTAGCTGTTTTCTGGTCAATGGTTCCGGCTTTTACCAGCATTTTTAGATCGTTGTGCAGTCTCGTTTCAGGAGCCTGTGACTGCTGGCCTTTGCCCTGCTGCCCGGGCGGCTGAGTTTGGTTATTGGTGACTTGCGGGCCGGTTTGAGGCTGGAAATTATTGCTCTTTGCATTCTTAGCAAGAGCCATACCGGGGACGGCCATAATTATGGTGCTGATGAGTACACTGGCTAGCAATTTGTTAATATTCCCTAACATAAAAACATCTCCTCTCGAATTAGCTATGATTTGATTTTAGGGGCTGAATGTGTCCGTTTGGTGAACATGAAGTGAAAGTTCTGTGAAGAGATGAGAATAGGGTCTTAATTACGTCGACAAATCAAGCCTGCAAATATAAAACCCCGTCGTTGGACGGGGTCACACAGTGAGTTGAATTAGGAAGTCAATCAGGCGAATGACGTTGAGATCCGCTTTCGTGATTATCTGAGATTATATCTTGAATTGTGATACCAGCTCATTCAATATTTCTGCAGTCTCCTCCATCTTGGCCGATGTTTGGGTGATGCCTTCCAGAGACTGACTGGTTATTCCCGCACTGCGGGCGATTTCCTGTGATCCAGCAGCACTTTGGGAGATGGTAGCCGCGACTGCTTCGATAGCACGATTGATTTCATCTACGGCTCTGAGGATCTGATCGCTCATCTCGCTGGTTTTAGCCGAGATCTCTGCAAACGTAGAGACATCATTGGCATATCGCTGGCCGGTCTTTTCCATAATTCCGTAGTCTCGCAAAACGGTGTCGTTAATGAAGGACATCAGTTCCTGGCTGGTGTTGACCAGGGTGCCTATCGAATTCTGGACCTGGTGAGTAAGCTGTTGGATACTGCCTACAGAGTTAGCTGAGTCCTCAGCCAGTTTTCTTACTTCGTCGGCCACCACGGCAAAGCCTCGACCCTGTTCGCCGGCGCGAGCCGCCTCGATCGCAGCATTAAGAGCCAGCAGATTGGTCTGTGCGGCAATTCCAGAAATATTGGCCGCTAGAGTGGAGATCTCATCTACGATCTTAGCGTCTTCAATAGCCTGGGCCATCCTGGTCTTAAGCTCGCCTATCAGATTGACCGTGGCTACGCCGGCTGCGTGTGCATTGTCTCGTATTCTAAGGGCTTTGCCTTCGATTTCTTTGGTTTTCTGTGAACTTTTTTCTGCTTCGGAAGCCATTTCGTGTAGTGCCGCAGTGGCTTCTTCGGTGGATGCGGTCAATTCTTCGGCAGTGGCAGATACCTCTTCGAGCCCGGCTGAGATCTCTTCAGTAGAGGCTGTAACTCCCTGCATCTCTGATGATACGGTCTGCGCATTATTGGACAGCTCCTGGCTGGAGGAGCCGACTTCTTTAGAGGTTTTGGTGATCTGCCCAATCAACTCTCGCACTGATCGGGTCAGCTTATCCATAGAGGCTGCCATGACACCTATTTCGCCACCCTCAGACAGCATGTCTGGGGGCACATCTGCGGAGAAATCGTCCCGACCTAGACGATCCAGGTGCTGACTGGCAGCAATTATCGGTGCTGATATGCTGCGGGCGGTCCTCCATACGGCCAGAACCATTAACAATAATGCAACCAAACCAAGGCCCAGCATCA
The DNA here is from genome assembly GCA_050259595.1 of Acidobacteriota bacterium. Classification (GTDB taxonomy): domain Bacteria; phylum Bacillota; class Syntrophomonadia; order Syntrophomonadales; family DTU052; genus JBLNAX01. Next base: position 73,555 of record JBLNAX010000024.1, read on the forward strand.
TATAAATTGTGCTGTAAACATTTTTGAGTATCACTTTATCCGGCACCGAGATAGCAAAATACCAGGGGGTGGTGGTCGCCCCGACCTTGACTTTGTAGAAAACCTGATAGTTGTTCATTTTGTTGTATGGAGAATTATCGTATGTTGTAAAGAAATTCTGGTTATTATCAGAGCTAAGACGCTTCATGAAGTCCATTATATTGGAGCCTTGTGTTATACCTTTGATGGAGGTCAGCTTGTGCCCGATGGTTTCTTGGAGATCGGGATAAGCAGCAATCATGCCTGAATTAGAGATGAGGAATCCATAACCCTGGTCTATCTCTTTCTGTTGGTCCTTGTACGGATGAACATCATCAATGATTTTGCTTACATTATTCAAATCAACATCTACTCCGGCTACCCCAACGATCTTGCCGTTACTGTGTATTGGTACGACTAGAGAGGTCATGTATACGGTGTGTCCATTTACAGGGTATGAGTATGGTTCGATGATGGTCTCCTGCCCCGAATTTCTGGCTAATAGATAATAATCGCCTGCTCCAGGTTTATCATAATCAGTTAGTGGAGTAACGGGGTTGATCTTATCAGCATTGCGTGACCAGTAAGGAACAAAACGTCCCGTCCAATCATGTCCAGGTGTGTTGCGGTATTTGGCATCAAGACCATCCAGAGCATTAGGTTCCCAGGCGGTCCATACCCCGGTCAATTGCGGACTTTCTTTGAGGACCCTAGACAGATCCTGATTGAAATAAATTCGCCGTTCGTTGACAGGAACGGTTTCATAGCCTTCAAACACCTGCGCCAGGATGCGGGCGGAGTCAAGGGCTCCTTCCAGTTCAGCGTGGATCTCATTAGAATACTGAGCAGCCTGAGCCTCTGTGATTCGCTCAGCATCACGATGGGCTGTTATGTATGAGTTATAGGCAATAGCCCCCACAAATATTAGGAAGACTATGGAAGCAGCGAGGAGTACGGACCCCATAATACGAGACTGAATTCTCTTTCCGGTCATATTCATAACCCTATCTCTCCCTCGTAAAATATTGAATCTATCCATGTTATCTGGATAATTTTGCAGTAGAATTTACAGGCTGTTTCGCCAAATTGCGATAAAATACCGCAATTATCAACTATTCGCTTATACCAGTTATAAATCCTTCCGATTATCTAGCTAAAAAAGCCGCCTCGAATGGAAAACGTGACCAGTTATAATTAAGAGGTATTTATGTGTGCAGAATAGTATTGGAATATTGTTAAATATAATTTCCGTGGGTTTTCTAAAAAGCTAGAAAGAGGCGGATCAAATGTGGTTTTCTGAGAAGACAAAGCCCGACAGCCGCTGGGCGGAGCGCCAAGATATGGTGACAACACAGATAGTGGACCGGGGACTTACTGCGGAGAATATCATTCAGGCCATGTTGGAAGTGCCGCGGCATTGTTTTGTTTCGGCTGATCTGCGGTCTTTTGCCTACGATGACCGACCGCTTCCGATAGAAGAGGGCCAGACGATCAGCCAGCCGTTTATCGTTGCCTATATGATAGATGCCCTGGAGCCAAAGGAAAGCGAACGGATGCTGGAAATAGGGGCTGGGTCTGGCTATGCAGCTGCAATCCTAAGCAGGATAGTGAGCCGGGTCTATACGATTGAGCGGCTGGAAGTTCTGGCCAATGGAGCAGACAAAGTCTGGCAGGAGTTAAGATATGATAATATAGTCTTACGCATTGCCGATGGGACTAGAGGCTGGCCGGAAGAAGCCCCCTTTGACGGTATTATAGTATCGGCTGGTGCTCCAGTGGTTCCAGAATCTTTGCTTACCCAGCTGGCTCCCGGAGGACGTATGGTCATCCCGGTGGGAGATAGGTATTCTCAGGAACTGCTAAGGTTTCGCAAACAGGAAGATGGAACGGTGATAAAGGAGCATTTGACAGCAGTGCGGTTTGTACCGTTGATTGGTGAAGAGGGCTGGGATCAAATCTAGTATTATCGAAGTGTGTTTTATCAAGCGGAAAAGCAACCGAGACTAAACAGAAGCAGTAATTGATTTCTGGGGAGCGGATAATATGGGGAGATTTGTTAAATGGTCAGCAACCATAGTTGTTATTTTTGTCTTGATCGGTTTGAGCTTTTTACAGTTGGACCAGAAATTGCCCGACGATTCGGAACTCGGAAAGATCGTATTTCTAATTAAAACAAATTTTACTCCCAAATTAGTAACAACAGTCGATACGGATGGCAAAAAGCTTGTTGCCCTTACTTTTGACGACGGGCCGGACCCTCGCTTCACACCCAAGGTACTGGATATATTGAAAAAGTACAATATTAAGGCCACCTTCTTTGTGATCGGACAGTCCGCTGAGAAAAACCCTTCCCTGATTAGCCGCCAAATCAAGGAAGGACATGAGATTGAGAATCATACTTATACTCATCCAGACCTTCAAAAAGACAACGGGTTCCGTATCGACGAGGAAATCCTAGAATGCCAGTTTACTATCGAAGATCTAACTCACCGTCGGCCTGTCTACTTTCGCCCCCCTAAAAAACTATTCAATAAAGAAATCATTGATCTGGCTGATTTGAATGGGTATCAAACCATTCTATGGAGTATAGGGGTGGAACACAATGGCTCTAAGACTATTGAAGATATGGCTCAAAGAGTCATTGACGATGCACATCCGGGCATGATTATTTTAGCCCATGACGGCCGTTTAGACCGGACCCGTACGGTTGAGGCTTTGCCATTCATTATTGAGGCATATCAAAAGGAAGGATACAAATTCATAACTCTGGAAGAATTGATGAAAAATGATGTAAGATGATGGTAACGAAGGTCAGGTGCTTTCCCTGAGATTTAAATGACTGGGGGGCCTGAGGTTGTTTAACATCGAACAGTTTTTCCAAGAAAAATTCGTTAATAAAAATGCCGAAGTCAATTATCGCATAAAGTTAACGGTAGCCGCCTATATAGTTCTAGTATTGATCGCCGTACTGGATTACTATACCGGATTTGGCTTAGACTTGGCTGTTCTTTATTTAGTGCCAATTATGATTTTGGCGCTTGCTTTGGGGAACCGGGAAGGAATAATAATTGCCCTCGTTGCCGTTATTTTTGAGGCACTGGCTGACTATATTTCAGTGAATTCAATTCCAACTCATGTTATGTTGATGTGGAATGTCTGCACTAGTCTTCTTATCTACATAGCATTTGTAGCTCTTGTATCCACTATGAAAACCCTTCTAGAGAAAGAATCTACGTTTGCCAGGATAGATTATCTAACAGGTTTGAATAATTGAAAAGCTTTTTATGAAGCGGTAACCCAGGAGGTGGCCCGGAGCAAACGCCACGGTAGAGTCTTTTCTATTGCGTATATTGACTGCGATAACTTCAAACAAATTAATGATAAATACGGCCACGCAGTTGGTGATCAGGTACTGCAGACAGTAGCCCAAAAAATGCAGGAAGAGCTAAGAAGTACTGATTTGGGGGCTCGTCTGGGGGGAGACGAATTTGTTCTGCTAATACCGGAAACCGACCCTGACGAAAGCATGGCAGTAGTGCGGAGACTTTTGAATAGATTGAACGAAACAATGATAAAAAATGGATGGCCGGTTACCTTTAGTGTTGGGTCGGCTAGCTTCAGAAATATTCCTGAGAATATTGAGGCTATGCTGCATGATGCTGATTCATTAATGTATTTGGCAAAGAATGAAGGCAAAGACCGTATCAACCATGAGGTTTTTGAATAGTACTACTTGAGCAGACTGGTTCTGCGATTATGATAAGTCATGTGCAGGTGTATATCGCTGCCCACAGCGTAGCCGTAGTTCTCTAAGAAGGAAGCTACGGTTTTTTCTGCTACTTCGGGATGGTTGTTCTGTTGACTGAGATGGGCTAGAAAGACACGCATGCCTGGTTTTTTATTGATTCGGGCCAGCACCCGGGCGGCGTCCAGGTTGGACAAGTGCCCGACATTGCTGCGGATACGCTTCTTAAGAAAGTGCGGGTATGGACCGGTATCCAGCATCTTGATATCGTGATTCGATTCAAAGACCGCCAAATCGGCCAAAGATAGCGCCTCCTCGACCGTCTCGGTCACGATGCCCAGGTCGGTGGCGAGCACACATTTGAGGTTCTTATAGTAAAAACAGAATCCAACCGGGTCTACAGCATCATGAGAGATGCTGAAAGGCTCGACTCGTACATTACCGATATTCAGGCAGTCATTCAGTTCGTTGACGCAGTCTGCAGGTAATTGGCCGCTGAATTCGATGGCTTCCCAGGCTGCAGGCCGGGCATAGATAGGCAGGCGATGCCGACGGGCCATGACCTCCAGGCCTTTAATATGATCGATGTGTTCGTGAGTGACCAGAACAGCGTCAATTTCACCCAGCTTGATGCCCACTTCGGCCAGGCCATGCTCGATGCGGCGGTTGCTGATCCCGGCATCGATTAGGATGCGGGTGCCTTCGAAATCAAATAGTATAGCATTGCCAGTGCTGCCGCTGGCCAAAACATGAATCTGCATGGAAATCCTCCAGTTGGATTGTGATCGATATCTGCAAATGAATTCCGCATTGATGGGGAGTTTCCCTGCATGCGAAACGATATTTCCTCATTTAACCCGAACTGGCATTGAAATAAGGTTGATATTAATAAGCATCGTGGATAAAATAGTTGGGGCGGGATTGACAAGACCCGCTTGCGATTCAAATAGAATTAATGTAATCTATTATAGTCACAATTTTTATATGTTGTTGAACAGCGCGGAGAGATGGCTGAGTGGCCGAAGGCGCTCGACTGGAAATCGAGTAGACGTTAATAGCGTCTCGTGGGTTCAAATCCCACTCTCTCCGCCAGATATTGATCCCTTCTCGGCTAGCCGGGCAGGGTTTTTTTAGCAGAATAAGAACCGCGACAATTGTTCATAATAGAATAGGCGCTTAAGTTGATGATTAATCAGAAACCACGGCTTTTGCCAGGTTTCTCTATATTTACCGCGCTAGATGGGGAGGTAGCGGTGCCCTGTACCTGCAACCCGCTGTAGCAGGGTCGAATTCCTGGCCCCGGGTTTATCTTGTGAGGTCTGGCTGTAGTAAGTGATGTTGATGCTTGGGGCCTACGCAACGGGACGTTCTGAACCGTGTCAGATCCGGAAGGAAGCAGCACTAAGGGATTAATCTCGTGTGCCGTAGGGTTACCTGGGTGGAGTTAACTGCTTCAGTTACGCTCGGAAGGTAAATTCAAAGCCAGGTGCGCGGTATAAAAATTATAACCGGGATTTTTATCCCGGTTATTTTCGTTTGTATTAGGCTGATGACAACAACGAATATCTGCGTTGTTCCAAAACCCCGTTCAATCAACGTACCGGAGTACGCCTCAATCACGGGCTTTCCAATCGCCTGACGGCGAACTGTATCGCCAAATGCCGATGGAATCGAATCTGGCGTTTGCGGCAGATGAGCAGCGGCTTGATCTTCGCTCCCGTCATTCGCCTGACTATTTAGGGTGTGAGACTTGGGGAAATCGCTTGAGCGAAGCGATTTATATCCTTCGGCTTTCCTTTCGATGATACCCAGTCTGTACGGTCAGGTTCTGCTGTTCCACGAATACTTTGGTGATCCCGGCATCGATAACTACATTTTTTACGACATTGGGATCCGGGGTGTCATAGACGCTGTATACGTGAGGATAATTAAATGAAGACCGTAGATGAGATGCTGAGTCATTGGAGGCGACTATCACGCCGAAGCCCTTTTCCTTGGCAAAAGCGGTCAGGGTGAAAGACGTACCGATGCCATATATGCCGGTAATGTCGACGAGGTCTCCCATCTGATAAGCCTTTTCCAGTTTAGCCTTGATCAACACGGAAATGGTTTCGAAAAACTCCTTATCTGCCATTGGCAGCACCGGCATCCGCCCCTTTCCAGAATAGTAATCAGCCTAGCTCAATTGTATTATATATGTATATCCTAGTCTACCGGGCATCCGATAAGCAAAAAGGGAAACCATCTTTATATAGAGAATGTTTACATAGCTTTGGGGAATGACCTGAGGAGAAGAAAACGGGATGTTTAAGTTGGCATGCCCCAATTGTGGGCAGGAGTACATATTCTCATTAAAAGACATAATGGGATACACAAGTTTTGATCAGTACGAATGCGATAATTGTGAGAGCACGTTGATTATTAATTGGGCTTGGGATTTAGCGTGGGTTTTAGGATACATTCTGGCGTTAATTCCCTTCATTGCATTGCCGACGGTAGGTTTCATAAATAGTTGGATAAAGGATTCGGGGAGGCTAGTTTTCCTGGTTTGTTTGGTTTTCTTGGCGGCTTATGCAGTAGTTGGGTATGTTGGGGGAGTGCTATTGATATGGGTTTTACCGCTTCGATTTGAAGATGTACAAAATAAGAAGACTAGTTTTGGTATATCGAAGGTGAAGTGCCCAATTTGCGGAAATACAAGCTGTTACAAATTATCGGATTTTATATCCAGGTTTACCAGTGATGATCGAAAACACTATTTTCTTTGTAAGTATTGTAGCTCCAGAATCAGATTCAATATAGCAATATCTTTAATTTTTATTCTCCCATTTATCTGTAGCTGTATTGTTGTGGGTTTTGTTACCGACTACATTCATCTTTACTTTAAGGGTATAAGCTTTAATAGTGAATATGTTATTTCTACATTAGTATTTTTTACTTCAGTCTATTTGTGTTTATATAAAGGCATGGATTATATATTGCCCTGGCTGCCAATTAAGTTAGTAGCTGTACATAACAATTATTCAGATTCAAATAACTAATTTCTTTTGAGGTGAAGCTCATGGATTACCTGGCACTATACCGCCAGTGGCGGCCCCAGAAGTTCGGCGAAGTGGTCGGACAGAAAAGCACCATAACCGGCTTGACTAATGCTGTGAAGGAGGGCAAGCTGTCACATGCTTACCTGTTTTCCGGCCCGCGCGGCACCGGCAAGACCAGTGTGGCCAAGATCCTCTCCAAGGCCGTGAACTGCCCGAACCAAACCGAGGGTGAGCCCTGCAATGAGTGCTCCAGCTGCAAAGATATCAACAGCGGGGCTTTTATGGATGTCATCGAGATCGATGCCGCTTCCAACCGCGGGATCGATGAGATCCGCGACCTGCGCGAGAAGGTGCGGGTAATGCCGGCTCAGGGCAAGAAAAAAGTTTACATTATAGATGAAGTGCATATGTTGACCACAGAAGCCTTCAACGCACTGTTGAAGACCCTGGAGGAGCCGCCTGACTCGGTAATGTTTGTATTGGCCACCACCGAATCGCAGAAGATCCCAGCTACCGTGCTGTCACGCTGTCAGCGCTATGCCTTCGTGCGCCTGACCACCGTCGAGATCGTGGAACGCATGCAGGAAATAGCGGGTGAGATCGGGCTGACCGTCGATGATGCGGCACTAGAGATAATTGCCCGTCGGGCTAACGGTAGTCTGCGCGATGCTCTCAGCACTCTGGACCAGTGTGTGTCTTTCAGCGGCGGCAATGTAGCGGTAGCGGTAGTCGAAGACGTGCTGGGCTTGGTGGACAACGAAGTGTTGATCGCATTGTTTGAAGCCGCCTTTATCGGTAATATAGAAGCTTTGATCCAAAATCTTGATAAGATAATTAGCCAGGGCAAGGAACCGATCCAGATCGCCCGCGATGCGGCACTGGGCATGCGTGACCTGCTGCATGTAGCAGTATTGAAAGATAGTGCCGAGCCCATGATGCTGACGGTCGAAGCCCTAAAAGGTTTGCTGGCAGGAAATAAAAATCTTTCGCCTGCAAAGCTGTCAAATGGGGTAAAATCATTGTTGAGCCTAGCTGACAGCCTAAGGTTCAATGAGGGCCAGCGCTTTCTTCTGGAAGTGGGCTTTCTTGACCTGATGGAAATGATGACCGGTACTGTGGAAACAGTGGTCAAGGCAGCTCCCACTGCGAAAGTAACAGCGCCGGCTCAGACAACGACTTCTGCACCTGCACCCACGACTGATACAGCAATCAAGGAGCAGAAGCGCAAGGAAACCCCTAAGCCAGTGGAGGCAGCAGCTAAATCCGAGCCTGCAGAGAAGGAAAGCAGTGGCGGCGGTGGAGTCTGGGACGATATCTTAGAAAAGGTCAAAGGTAATAAAGTGACGACCCATGCCCTGCTCGTACCGGCTAAAGTCATACAATTCGAGGGTGATGAGCTGATTCTCGGCTACAAACCGGAACTGAAGTTTCACCGGGAAAAGATGCAGGAAAAGACCAACCAGGCGATACTGCAGACAGTATTGAAAGAGGTCCTGGGACACGATATGAATATCCAGTTGGTGAGCCTGGAAGGCAAGAACGAGCAGTCACCGGCGGTGAGCAAAGCCCTTGAGATATTTGGCAAAGATAAGGTGGAAATCATAGATTAAGGAGGACGTTAAAGTGGGTTTTGGCAACATTCAAAAGATGATGAAGCAAGCCAAGAAAATGCAGGAGGATATGGCCAAGCTGCAGGACGAACTTAAGAACAAGACAGTCGATGCTTCGGCAGGCGGCGGCGTGGTCGAGGTCACGGTCAATGGCAAACAGGAGCTGATGGCGATCCGCATCAAGCCCGAAGCAGTTGACCCGGAAGACGTTGAAATGCTGCAGGATCTGGTGCTGGCAGCAGTAAATGAAGGCATTAAGAAGAGCCAGGATATGGCCAGTGATGAGATGGGTAAGATCACCGGCGGCATGAACCTTAATATACCTGGATTCTAGGAGGAACATATGCGATTGGCACTGCCCCTGGAGCGGCTGGTGGACGAGATGGCCAAACTCCCCGGAGTCGGGCCTAAGACCGCGCAGCGACTCGCACTCTACATTATGAAAGTTTCGCGGGAGGAAGCCGATAGCTTAGCTCGGGCCATTACCGAGGCGCGGGATAAAGTGGCCCCGTGTGAGATATGCGGGTATCTGACCGATCGCAACCCCTGTCTTATCTGTTCGGATGAGCACCGGGACAATGCCTTACTATGCCTGGTAGAAGAGGCCAAAGACGTTATGGCCATCGAACGGGCCGGGTTCAAAGGCAAGTATTTTGTGCTGAACAGCAATTTTCAACTGATGGACGGGCTCGATCTACGCAAGATAAACTTTCCCAAACTATTTGATCTTGTGAAAGAACGGCAGGTCAAAGAAATAATCGTCGCTACTAATCCCACCATCGACGGTGAGGTGGTAGCCCGCTATATTGCCGAGGCATCTAAGGAACTCGGCATTGCGGTGACCAAGCTGGCTTATGGCCTGCCCGTGGGCGGGGATATCGAATATATCGATGAGATCACCCTCAAACGCGCCATCGATGGGCGGAGTGATGTGATCTAGCAGAGAACTAGATCGGCCGTGTACCGCAAGTAGGCAAGTCAAATCTAGTAGATATAAGTTTTTATCCGTGGGCGTTTTGTTCACGGATTTTGCATTTCTTGCTGGCACTATTTGCAAGTCTAAATCTATCCAGCCCGGCATATGATAGCCAGGGGGGATAGTATTGAGTTTTGTAGATTGTTTGAAAAAACTTTTTAGAGACCTCATTTTCAGCGAAGAGGAAAAATCGGTGACGGGGGAGTGGTCTGAGGACAGGATCGTCGAGGATGCTAAGAAGGAATGGCAGACAGCCATGAAGATTTTCGAGGAGACCACCGATCCGGAGTTGATCGAGTATGCTGTGTACAACCTGCAGGCGGCCGAAAAAAAGTTCCAATACCACATAAACCGAATGCGAACCGGCAAACTATGTTCAGATACCCCGGCTTCAGCCCGATCATTCAGTGCTTGAGCAGGATGGAGGCGAGGTAGATGGCATCATTTTTATGGATAGTCCTGGCTTTTATCATTGTGGTATTCATTGCTTCGGTATACCCCGGACGGCCTGTTGACCTGCTGAAAAAGCTGTGTGTAAAAACGATCATCGGGCTCCTGCTTTTACTGGCCACCAATTACATAGGCGCGTTTCTCCATGTTGCGCTGCCTGTCAATGCAGTCTCCGCATTCATTACGGGACTGCTGGGGGTTCCTGGATTGGTGCTGCTGGCCTACTTCAAATACTCCGGCATCTGCTGACCTGCTGGATCTCCATCCAGTAGGTTATTTTTTTTCCTTGAATATGACACACAATTCACAAATATGATATACTATTTCTACTGTCAATAATTATTGACTGCTTTTATTGGTAGTTTCTATACTGATTGGTATGTTTATTTTCAGGGGGCAAAGCATCTAATGCAGCCAAGAGTCGTTGAAGCTTTCATAGGAGAATATGCCAGCGGTAAGAGTGAACTGGCCATCAATCGCGCCCTGGAGTTACATGCCACGGGAGACGAAGTGACCATCGTCGATCTGGATTATGTTGAGCCTTTTTACACACTAAGACCGCTGGTCACCATGCTGCAGCAGAAAGGCCTGACTGTGGTCGGTTGGGGCCGAGAGGATAGTTTTGGCCTGGGTGAAGCGGGAAGCTATGTTAAGCCTGCCGCCCGGTGGGTTTTAAGGCGTACCGGTCACATAATTATGGATATTGGATATGGTGTACATGGTGCGGCTACTCTAAACCTGGTGGAAGGTGCCTACGAATCTACCGAGCTTAAGGTCGCAGTGGTGATCAATGCCGCTCGTCCCATGACGTCGACAGTTCCGCTGATGGTTGAATATATTAAAAGCCTAGGGAGGGTTGACGCGATCATCAATAATACCCACCTTGGCGATGAGACCGATATTAAGTTTGTGTTAAGTGGGTTGCATCTTATAAGTGAAGCCTCTAAAATAGTAGAAATTCCCTTGATCTATACTGCAATCAACGAAGACCTCAGAGACCAAGTAACAACGGCTGATTTGGCTGCAGGCGAGTTTAAATTTATAAAACGTTACATGCCTGGTGCCATGTGGTGATTATATTTGTCAGTTGTAAATCAAAATAAGATGTAGGAGGTGCTTTCATGGAAAAGCCAGTTACCGGAACCAGAAAGGCGTTCATGACCGGGAATGAAACTGTTGCCTGGGCAGCACTGGCTGCTGGTGTAGACATAATGTTTGGCTACCCGATCACACCCCAGAATGAGATCATGCACTATTGGACGCGACTGGCACCTAAGTACAACCGGGGTTTTCTTCAGACAGAAGATGAGATCTCGGCTGGATTCACTGTATGTGGAGCCGTGATCGCGGGCAAGAAATCATTTACTGCGACCGCCGGACCTGGAAATACGCTGATGCAGGAGCCTTTCAGCATGGCTGAAGCAATGCGGCTGCCCACCCTGGCGGTCATTCAGCAGCGCGGCGGCCCATCTTCGGGGACCGTTATTTATTCTCAGCAGGAAGTGACCCTGACTACTTTCGGCGGTAACGGTGAGGGACACCGCATCGTATATTCTACCGCTGGCAATCAGGAACTATATGATTATGTTATAAAAGGTTTCAATAGCGCCTGGAAGTATAGATTCCCCACCTTTATTTTAGGTGATGGTTATCAAGCTAAAATGCGTGAACCATTAGATTTATATGACCCAGAGGAAAGAGGTATTCCAATGGTTCCAACTACGCCGTTGGTTGGTAAACCAGGAAGTATCGGCGTGGACAGAGAGCCCCAGCACTTATGTAATATCTACAGCATGGAAGAAGAACTCTACGAAGTAGTTCTAGAAGTGCAGGCAGAATACGAAAGCATAAGCAAAGAATTAGTTGAATATGATGCTCAGCAATGTGAAGATGCCGATATAGTGATCCTCTCCCATGGAGTTGTATCGCGTTCGGCTTCGGATGCGGTGGCCATTCTGAGATCTCAAGGCATCAAGGCTGGCTATTTCAGACCGATCACCCTGCGGCCGTTCCCGACCGAGCAGCTGCGTGGTGTCATGCAGAATGGTATTAAGAAACTACTGATCGTAGAATCAGCATATGGCCAGCTATACAGACACATCGGTCCGGAGATCTATGGCGAGACAGTACCGATCGAAACCCTGTATAAGCCCGGTGTCGGAATCATCGACGCCGATATCGTAGATAAAGTTAAAAGCCTTATTTAATTGAGAGGAGGGCTAGCACGATGACAGAAGCCGCAATAATCAGACCGGCAATGCCCAAAACGTGGTATGAGCCGAGCAAACCGCATAAATTTTGTCCCGGCTGCGGACACCCGTTGATTTTAAAAGCTTTAGGTGAAGCTATTGAAGAATTAGGTATCCAGGATCGAGTCGTATTCGGCTGTGATATCGGATGTTCGTTATTGTCATGGGACTTTTTTGCCTGTGACAGCACGCAAACTCATCATGGTAGAACTACTCCTGTTATGGTAGGTATGAAGCGGGCTCGTCCTGAACTGATCGTAATTGGTTACATGGGAGACGGTGGTGGATATTCCATTGGCTCACAGCATCTAGTGAACTCCGCAGTGCGCAATGAGAAGATCACCCTGATCCTGGCGAATAACACCAACTATGCAATGACCGGCGGTCAGCTGGCACCGACCAGCCTGCCTGGCCAGAAAACTGAGACTACACCTTACGGTAGAGATCCCGAAGTGACCGGTTACCCGACTAAGGGGCCGGAAATGTTAGCCGCTATTACTGGCGACGGAGCCTATGTGGCTCGCGGCACGGTTTCCAAGTACCGTCAACTCAAAGGCTATATCAAGAAAGCACTGCAGAACCAGATGGAAGGCAATGGTTTCTCGTTTGTAGAAGCTTTGGCGCTTTGTCCTACCAACTGGCGCACCAATGCCAAACAGACCTGGGATTGGCTAGAAGACAAAATGGAGCCGTACTTCCCCGTGGGCGAATTGAAGAGCCCTTTTGGAAAGGGGGAAAAATAGATGGAATTGATTAGATTGGCTTTAGCCGGTGAAGGTGGACAGGGCGTACAGTCGATTGCTGAGATCCTCGCTGAAGCAGCTTACAATGAAAACAAACAGGCTATTTATATTCCCAATTTTGGTCTTGAGCAGAGGGGCGGGGTATCCATTGCTTTCTTACAGGTCAGCAATAAGCGCATTGGTGCTCCCAAGTTCAACAAGGCTGATGTGGTTGTAGCATTGAGCCAGAGGGCTATGATCAGGACCCATATGTATTCAGGACCTGACACTACATTTGTTTATGACTCTTCAAACCAGATAACTGACGAAGATTTGCCGAAAGTATCGAAGAGGATTCTCGGTATCCCGGCCATTGAGAAGTCTAAGGAGATCAGCACCCGAGTATTCAACATTATTATAATGGGAGCAGTGCTGGAGCTTACTCATATGGTTAGCTTTGAAGCTGCCCAGAATGCACTGGTGAAAAAGTTAGGCTATAAATTCGAAAAGAACCCGGCATTGAAGGAAATGAACTTTCAGGCCATGGAGGTCGGCAAACAAATGGTCTTAGAACGCTCGGAAGGAGGGGAAAAGGCTTGCGCAAGTTCGAAGTAGTTACCGAAGATACTAATAAGGCCCATTTTCACCTGTTCCCCGAGCTTTGCAAAGGCTGCGGCCTGTGCAAAGAAAAATGCCCCAAGGATTGTCTGGTGTGGTCCGATAAGCTGGGCTTATACGGAACGCCTACCGTTATCCCGAAGGATAAAGAAAGCTGTATCGCCTGCGGTATATGCCAGATAACATGCCCTGACTGTGCGATACTGATCGAAAAGAAGGATAAGAAGAAACCAAGCTAGAATTGATTGGGTGGCCCCGCTATTGGCGGGGTCTTATTTATCTCAAGTTATTTTTGATAATGGAGGTAGTAAGATGAGCAAGATCAAAATCGAAGTCTATGATGGCAAAGAACAAGCTGCCTGCTCTGGTTGAAGCGGATGTGGCGCCGGTGGTATCGGTGTTAAAGCTGCGACTGAGCAAATCACTGAAAAAATCAATAGCGTGTATCATGATCAGGAGATCGACATCATATATATAGATACAGCAGAAAAGGGACTAGCTGATTACCCCGATGTCCAGCAGATCATTGGCCGGGGCTATGGCTTCCCTGTTATATCGTTCAATGGCTTGCCAAGGTTAGCCGGTGCTATCAATTATGAAGACGTTAAGTCGCTGGTCGATGAATACCTAAAGGGCGAGCCACAGTCTTAAACTATAATGTAATAAGATAAATTCCAGCAGATCCCTTTTGACGGGACTGTGTGAACCATGTTAAGATTACTTCCGTTGCGCTTCGGCTGGATAACAGCGGCTATGAGCGCCAAGAGCCGCGAGGCTCGATGATCTTAAACAAATGCAGACGAAATCTTAAAGAAGGTTCCAAAAAGCACCTTTGACGAGGGCTTCGGAAAGATGATAAGATAACGTTTGTGCGCTTCAGCCGGGTAACACCGGCGACGAGCGCCAAGAGCCGCAAGGCTCGATGATCTTAAACAAGAGCAAACGAAATCTTAGAGAAGCTTCCAGCAAGTACCTTTGACGAGGGCTTCGGAAAGATGATAAGATAACGTTTGTGCGCTTCAGCCGGGTAACAGCGGCGACGAGCACTGAGAGCCGCAAGGCTCTGAGGATCTTAATCAAGAGCAAACGAAATCTTAAAGATGCTTCCAACAAGTACCTTTGACGAGGGCTTCGGAAAGATGATAAGATAACGTTTGTGCGCTTCAGCCGGGTAACAGCGGCGACGAGCACTGAGAGCCGCAAGGCTCTGAGGATCTTAAACAAGAGCAAACGAAATCTTAAAGAAGCTTCCAGCAAGTACCTTTGACGAGGGCTTCGGAAAAATGTTAAGATAACGTTTGTGCGCTTCAGCCGCCCGAAACGGCGGCCAGCAAAGGATCTTACAAAACTTAGCAGGCTGATCTGGGTTTTACAGGTTTAAAAAAACTGAAAAAAACCCAAGAAAAATCGACATACTCCCTTGACACGGGGTGTGCGAGCATGCTAAGATAAATCTCGCGCGCAGTAAGCGCGATTGATCTTAGAGAACTGAACAGGGAAGCCTAGTGCTTATAGAAACATTAAGCATTGTGCTTAAAAGCCAAGTAATTTTGGTGACAAAACGATGATCAGCTAAGTTATTAGCTGGGATAAAAACTTTTTGGAGAGTTTG
>JBLNAX010000025.1:0-6194 GCA_050259595.1 Acidobacteriota bacterium
GCTTGATCTTATTTGCCACTGGTTTTGTCTCCTTTGTAGCTTCCACCTTTTTCTCCGTCGCAACCTGAGCAGGCTTGGCTTCCCCGCCCGTGGTTTTCTTGATGGAGTTAAGCAGTTCCATAGTTTATTCCGATTTCGTTCAGTATCTCGGATACAGCATCTGGAATGGATCTCTGTACCTCGTCTGTAATCCCGATGACCATCTCGGGGGCAGAAACGTACTTCTTCTGGCACGCAAGGACTTGGATCCGGATATCGTCTTTGATGAGCTGAAGCGGCTCGGTCAGATCCCAGGAGTGGGCGTCCCGGTAGCTCCCCACAGGGAGCTCGTCAACGGCGAGCCACCTGAGCTCACCGGGTTCCCCCCCGAAGTCCGCGATGTCTACGATGATAAGAGTCTTCGTGGACTCGGGATTGAGAAGGGTAAAGACGAAATGGGGGCCCCCGAGTCCCGCGTCAACGACCGTGACGTTCTCGGGGAGCTCGAGGCCCTTGAGACTCTCCACGACTGCGGGTCCGAACCCGTCATCCGCATAGAGCGGGTTGCCGCAGCCTGCCACCACTATCTCGGAGTACAGCGTTTCCATTCCCTTCACCACTGCATGAGCTTCTGAGCGACTATCTTGTTCTCCTCGTTCACCACTATCATGTGGGTTGCACATGAGACGCACGGGTCATAGGCCCGGACGACCATCTCGGCGATCTGCCAGGGAGTTCCCGTCAGAGCGCGGCTGCATGTTGGGAAGTTCCAGGTGGTGGGCACAAGCATCTCGTACCACAGCACCCGCCCGTCCTTCACCCGTGCAAGGTGGACATCGGTCCCGCGCGGGGCCTCGTTAGCGGCCCAGCCCATGGATCCGTCACCCTGGGGGATGTGGTCGGCGAGGACTTTGCCCGAGGTATCCAGGTTGTCAAGGCACTTGAGAATGGTGTAGCAGCAGTCGGGGTACTCCATCTGCCTGGCGATGTGCTGGGCGAAGGTACCCTTCTCGGTGAAGTTCTTGAAGGCGGCGAGCCTTGCCCTCGGGCCGACCTCAACCGGCTGGCCGTCGTAGGTCGGAACACTGTTGCAGGCCTCCATCTGGGGATTGGCCCTGGTGCCGACCTTCGTGGTGCCGCCGATTGGGTAGCTCGGGTCCTCAAGATCGATGGTTACCTCACCCATATACCAGTCCCATGGCCGGGTCTCCTTCCACCGGGCGAAGTCCCACGTGGGCTTCTCGTCCAGGCTGGATGAGCCGTACATCGGGGATGTGGCCATGACCCCCTGGTTGTGGTACCCGAGCGTCTTGGGAATCGGGATCTTCTTGCCTGCGACGTCGATGAACTCCCGGTTCTGCATGTCCCTTATGACCTCAAGCATGAACTCCATCTGCTCGTGGGCAAGGACAAGACCTTCCTTCGCCAGGTCGGCCATCTTCTGCTTTGCCAGGGGGCTCACGTTGCGGTACATCCCGCCTATCCTTGGGTTAGAGGGGTGAATTGCCTCGCCGCCTGCGATGGCTCCAATGGTCTGTCCGATCTCGCGGATGCGGATGATCCTCGCTGCAACGCTCCTGAAAGGCTCCTCCTTGATGAACGGGTTGAACTTTGTCTCCGTTCCTGGAACGTAAAAGTCCGGCAGGATCAGGATGTTGTGCAGGGCGATGCTGTGGAGGCGGTTCGCGGCATGCAGAATGACCCTCAGGAGCTTCGCATCTGTGGGGATTTCGCAGCCTATCGAGGCCTCCATGGCCTCAATACTTGCCAGGGTGTGGGCGATGGGACAGATACCGCAGACCCGAGAGGCAATCTTCGGGACCTGTTCCATCGTCTTACCTATTGCGAGCTTCTCAATACCCCTGACCGGGGTGATGGAGAGCCAGTCTCCTCGCTCGACAATACCCTGATCATCTACCTTCAGGGTGAGCTTAGAGTGGCCTTCATGTCTCGTAGTTGGAGAGATTTCTATAACTTTCGTCAATAGTATGCCTCGTTTTCGATTCATTGTTACTCAGGCTGTACCGTGGTTAGGGCACTTTCTATGCAATTATTCTAGGATAGTTACCAGTACATAAAGTACGTTAACCCCTTACTTTCTCTAGCGCGTAGTACCTCAGTATATCAATGTTTAATTTATAACGAAAAATGGTTGAAAACGCTATATTACATAAATCCTTCTGTCTATATAAAGAAGAATAATAAAATAAAAAGTATATTTTTTTCTAATTTATAAATTAATTTTTATGTTATTTTTACCCTTTCTATGATAAAAGAAATCTTGAGATTATCAAAACATACAACTCATAAATATACGCAATGATTACTTATTGCAGTTCAAAGATTGATTAAGTTCAGAGATTGATTAATCAGAAGGCCTTGAAGCACCAGGAATAAAAAGAGATGGTGGAAGTTCTGGTAATGTCTTATTTTCAGGAAAGACGTAACAACTGATGCTGTTTTTAATGCTCATACCTACACTAACAGATTAAAAATAAATATTATCCACACATGCATATATTAAAGGTGTTTAAATTGCCCAGAGCCGACTTCATGACAAACTATTGCATGAGCCTGCCCCAATAGGTGAGCTGCTCCCACGTTTTTCGGTGATTGGCAGATATAACCCCCCTTCAAAACTGGAAGTTTTTTGATCCAAGAGCCTCTAATGCAGTCACTTTCGTATTACCTTCCAGAACAAACCAGATTATGGAAAGATCTTCGGAAATATTCTGAGATCATCAGGACAGCAGCTACAAAAACTCCGATAAAAAGAAACTGGAAGTACTGAATACCTCCTTTACAGCAAAGAGTCCGAAAGCTTACTCTGTTCCACCAAGCTTATGACTCTTTTAATATATAATCATAAGACTTTCTGGATTTATTTATTGAAGATTTTTCTTCTTAACTGTACTTTTCCAAACATGATTATTCTACAACATATAGGAATATCCAAGTTCCTGCCGATAACCTTCCCATGAAATGCAAAAATATTCTTTCGGCACATAGCAAGTATAGAAAAAGAGCCTTTAGTATTGTTTATCTACTGCTTGCGAAAACACATCAAAAGCAACGTGAAACAGGGCTTACTTCACATGTGTTCTTTAGTGAGTTTATAAAATACGCAAGTGCCTCGAAATATGGATACCTGGTAGAATAGGATAGTCTCGTGCCCTGCAAAAATGTGCCAGAATTTAAAGAATTCAAACTATTTTTTAAGTTCACGGGTTGAAGGTTTGATAAAGTTAAGACCGTAGCTCAAAACTGCAGGTTTTTTAGCGGTATTCTGTGTTTTTGGCTGGAAAATTTGATAGTATCACGAATTGCATATAAATTTCCGTAATACTATCAAATTTTTCACATGGCTTATTTTTCAGGCTCACTGTTGAACTTTTGTTGTATATGTATAGAGTGACCCTAAAGTTTAAAAATGCCTCAAGAGTGAACCTGCAAACATTTCAGTTGACTCTGCCTCTTTTTGTAATGTCGCTCATTAACGTAACGTAAAAAGTGTTATATAAGATGTACAAATAAATAGACAAGGTACAAAATAAAGCATTATAGAACAAAGTTGGTGATTACTACGAGTTCAAAGTCATTGCTGACAGACCCTTCCCGGTGTACAGGCTGCAGGAGCTGTGAGATGGCTTGCTCCTTATTCCACGAGGGTGAGTGCAGTCCAGTGCTATCACGCATGAGGGTAGTAAAATACGAGGCTTTGGGAAGGAACTTTCCCTCAGTGTGCTCTCAGTGCAATAAGCCCCAGTGTTTGGAAGCCTGTGACCAGGGGGCCATAAGACTGAACGAAAGTACTGGAGCAGTTTTTGTGGAGGAATCCCTTTGCACGGGATGCCGTTCCTGTATAGTGGCCTGTCCTGCTATGGGTTTCCATCCTGTGAAAAAGGTGGCCTTCAAATGTGATCTATGTGGCGGAGATCCTCAGTGCGCCAGATTCTGCCCATCCGGAGCCCTTACTTTCAGGAATGTGGATGAATTCCTCATGGAAAAGCGTCGTGAAATGGCAGATAAAGTAATTCTAACCGCCCAGGAGTGAGAAAAATGGTCGATGGTTGGACGGGCAGAAGGCTGCGAGTAGACCTGAGCAAGGGTACAGTTAAGGTTGAGGAGATCGAGAAATCTTATAGGGAAAAATGGCTTGGAGGGCGCGGTTTTAACTCCGAACTTCTATACCGTGAAGTGGGACCAGATGTAGACCCTATCAGTCCGGAGAACAAGCTGATCTTCGGCGTTGGACCATTGACTGGAACCTTCTCACCTTCGAGCGGCCGGACTACAGTGACTGCCAAATCACCATTAGGTGGTGGCTTTGGGGATGCGAATATGGGCGGCCATTGGGGTCCGGAGCTAAAGTTTGCAGGCTACGACCAACTGGTAATAGAAGGAAAAGCAACCAAACCTGTTTACCTCTGGATAGATGATGAGCATGTGGAGATCAGGGATGCTGGGCACCTTTGGGGCAAGACCATCCCGGAGTCGGACGCGATTATTAAAGAGGATCTGGGATCAAAGGATATCCATATCGCTTTGATTGGCCCGGCCGGAGAGAACCTTGTCAGATATGCTTGCATCCTAAATGACGTATATAGAGCGGCCGCAAGGGCAGGAATTGGCGCTGTAATGGGCTCCAAGAATTTGAAGGCCGTAGCCGTTCGAGGCACCAGACCTGTGACAGTTTCCCGCCCCGGCGAGTTTTACCAGGTCTGTGCTGACATCCGTGAAAGACTGAAGCGAGATTTGATGGCTCAGATGCTCTATGATCAGGGCACCTGGCTTCTAACAATGCCCGCTAACTACGAGCAGGGCTGGTTCTGCTGGCACAACTTTCAGAAAGGCTTCCATCCAGATGCCAATAAACTCAGTGGCGAGAACCATAGGGACAATTTCCTTTCTCACCGGGAAGGCTGCTTTGCCTGCTCTATATCATGCGGCAGGTTCAGTAAAATAAGGGAAGGCAAGTATGCAGGCGAAATAACAGGCGGACCGGAGTACGAGACTCTGACAGCCGTAGGGCCGCGCATCGGCCTCCTAGATATGGACAAGGTAGTGCATAACAGTAAACTGGTTAATGAGTTGGGCCTCGATTCGTGTTCCTGTGGGGGGGCTATTGCCTGGGCTATGGAATGCTGGGAGAAAGGCTTGTTGACCCAGGAAGACACGAACGGCCTTGTCCTTGATTGGGGAGATCAGACTTTAATCGACCGACTCATCAGAATGATCGCCTTCCGAGAGGGCTTTGGTAACATCCTGGCTGAGGGATCCAGTCGGGCAGCAGAGCTGATGAACCGAGGTGCAGATTTTTCCATCTCTGTAAAAGGCCACGATATGTCCCAGGACGATCCTCGTGGGCTTGGCTTCGCCTTTGGAATAGGGTTTGCCACTGGCCGCAGGGGCGGTGACCATCTCCAGGGCCTGCCCTGCCTGGAGCTGACTGGTCCCTTTTATCCCGGCCTGGTAGAGAGGATCCTGGGAACCAGGGAAGCAGAGGACCGTTTGTCGCCAATTAAAAAGCCGGAAATGGAGAAATACTCCGAGGATCTCAAGGCAGTGGGGGATAGCCTTACGCAGTGCACCTTCACGCACAACTGGTCTTTTGCCGTTCAGCCCGAAGACATGGTGCGGCTACTATCTGCGGCTACGGGCATGGACATCTCTGCAGATGACCTGCTCAGGATCGGCGGAAGGATAGTACATCTGGAGAGGGCCTACTGGAATCGCCTCCTCGTAGGGTGTATGGAAGACCGATGTCCAAAGAGGTTCACACAAGAACCCATGCCTGACGGCCCTAACAAAGGCGTGGTCTTTCCAGAGGCGGATCTGATTCCTCGCTACTATGATGTGCGTGGTTGGGATAGAAAGACAGGTTTTCCTCTTCCAGACGTCCTGATGGAATATGGTCTGGAAGACGTTGCCAGAGATCTGGAGCCCTGCAGGGAAGAATATCAGAAAAAATTGCAGATGGAAGTGCAAATGGCGGAAAAGCTGTAAAACACTTAAAGGCAGTCTGAACTCATGAGGCTAGGTAAAAATGCAGGTGACTGTTCGATATTATGGCTTTTTCTCTACAGTGACAAGTAAGCTATACGAGACCTTGGAAGTAAAAGAAGAACAAAGAGTTAAGGATCTAATAGAAATCCTGTCTGGGAGATACGGCTATAAATTCTCGCAACTCTGCTTCATTCGACCCCTTTATAGCG
>JBLNAX010000026.1:0-28699 GCA_050259595.1 Acidobacteriota bacterium
TACTGATACCACTAACGATCTATTGAAGAAGAACTCCGAACTGCTCAAAGAAAACGCGGTCGAGATCGCCAAAGAAACAGAACGTGGTATTGTTGACATTGAGACACTGAAGAAGGTCAACGCTGACCTGGTCAGCACCATCGAAGATACCCTGAAGATCCAGCAGGACGGCCGGGTCAAGCGCCAGGAAGCAGAAGTGGAACTGGTCAAGATCGAAAAGGATCTGCGCGATAAGCTGGTCACACTTAGCAAGGGCTAGAATTGTCCAGAACCTAGAAGTTGAAAGCTCCCGGTATAAAACCGGGAGCTTTTATTGTTTTGGTTTTTATCCTCCATTTGTAAATCAGTATGTTATAGATTTATGTCTGCGGCTATGATTGCTGCTTTGTGAACAAGCAGGTGTTCTATCTCGCAGTATTTACCCAATGCCCAGTGCGATAGAGCACCATCCACATTCATCATCGACATCCCTGTCTGCTGCTGAATAGCGTTTTCTGCAAGCCAAAGATCTTGAGGTATGGAGCTCATCGGTTTTTGGTCCGGATTGATCGTAAACATCTTAAGATCATATTCACCGGAGAACTTCGCTGTGCTGCTGTTGAACTGAACGGATGTTGAACCTCTCATGTTCGATTGGTCTCGAAATTCTGAGCCGGCGCTTTCATTCATCATATAAATCATTGCAACATCATTACTTTCGTTTTGGTCCTCTCCGATGTTGATACGGTACATTCCACAATGCCAGCCAGGCTGATCGCCATAATGACCGTCTACATAAAGACCACCTACGTTCCCCCAAGGATTGGTTATAGTTCGTTTTACCCCTTTGTCCTCAAGAGCTGTCCAGTTAACGTTTTTATCCATGTTATTATTCCAAACACTATACTTCGGGCCTTCAGAATCTGCCTGCATGTTGCTCCAATAGCGACCTCCCCAGTTGACGCGCTGCCACCCAAGACCGTAGTTCGTGATCCGGCACAGACCACTGGCACTCATATAGTTTGGATACTCGTTGATGCTTATTCGATCTTCTTCAGGGCCTCCCACGACATTATAGCTCTTCATCATAGCGACGCTCTGGCGTGTTAGGATTGGCACAGATTTGTTTTCCACAAGTTCGCCAGTTTTCGATGTCTTGTAATAGAATTCACCACTATTTATCATCATGGACATAAAATGTGCCATGTCATTGGCTGTGCTCTTCATGTTTCCACCGGCTCCAAATTGCGTATAGCGCCAATCACCAAATATCCCAACATATCCGGTACATCCCTGTGATTCCAACCCTTCAGCACTGGATCTGAATTGCTTCTCCATATACCCCAGGCTTAAATTTCCGGCTGGATATTCGCGCCAGTAGAATCTGGTATTATGCATATGCAAAGGCTCAAGAATATTGTCTTTAATATACTGCTGCCAGGGTATGCCGGTCTTCTTCTCAATGATACTTCCCAACAGCATATAGTTGACATCTGAATAGCAGAAAACGCTGTTTGGCGGATCAGAGCTGTAGCTAGAATTTCCATTGCCCGCAAAGTTTACCCAGCCAGTGAAAGGATTAGGCGCCGGTCTGTTGTTGATTTTCAAATGTCTCCATGCTTTTAGTTTTCCATTGCTATCCGCAGCCGTGAAATACATTCGAATAGTATTGTCATCATGGAGAACTCCATACTCCTTTTCTACCTTGATTCCGTAAGGAGAGTAAGGCGTATAGTCAGTGCAGAAGAGCAGCAGGTCCTTATCATCTACAATACCAGATCTGTGGGTCAAGAGCTGCCTAACGGTTATCTTGTAAGCCGGATTATCCACGGGGTTATAATCTGGGTTATATATTACTTTGGCAACATTGGGAAACAAGATGTCATTCACATCTTCATCAAGGTTCAGGTAAACCTTTCCAGTGACACCAGTCGGTTCCGTGAGCTTCATAATAGCCGCCGCGACAATACTCTTGGTAAGCGAACATATTGGATATATGGTATCTTCATTGGCTAATTGTTTCTGACCAGTTCCGTTCAGGTTATCGCTAATACCGTAGACTGCACGCCAGGCTGGATACCAGGCACCATCCTGCGGGTCTTTCTTGATGATGCAAGCCTGCAGAGATGGAATGTTGTAGTCATTAAGAACTCCATTCACTCGACTACCAAAATCATTCGTGATCTGTTCATCGGTATATGCCATGGCCGGAGCCGCACACATCAACATAAAACAGCCCAATAAAATGCATGCCATCAGGCTGCGTAAACGCTTCTCTCTCATTAAGAAAACTGCCTCCTCAAATCCAATAAAATTTTTCTCTTGTTATCAATATAGACTCGACTTATTTGCGCGTTGTTAGCGCAAGCCTAACTTTCAACTGCTTCCTGTAGTGAAGTTGAAAGTCAACTGCGACTGAAGAGCAGTCCCTATGGCGTCTTTGACCGCACCAGCGGGGATGGTCACTGTATATCTGGTGTTTGCCAATAACCTCCGACCAGGGACGATTTTCAAAATACCACCTGAGATGCTAAGCGACTTGGGTACGAGTCGACCTAAACCATCTCTAAGAATTATGCCGCTGTAATTAGGTCCGCGCAGGACATTTCTATTGAAACTGACTGTTATAGAGCTGCTTCGCGGAACATTGACCGCACCGGCAGCCGGGTTCGTGGCCGTGATGACTGGTCCGCCATCTGTAGTGGCAGTTGTAAAACCAAGTGTCAAATTTGCCTTCACTGCATTACCAGCTAAATCTTTTGCAGCTCCAGCGGGGATCGCAAGTGTGTATTTTTTATTCCCAGCCAAACTGGATAGCGGACTAACGGTAAGCTTATTTAAGCTTGTGGAAACTGACACAGGTACCACTAATCCGTTCGGGTCTTTCAACAAGATACTGGTATAGTAAGAACCTGCAGTTATCGCTTCACTAAAGGTCACTCTAATGATCTTATCAATCGACACACCAGTCGCATTGTTTACCGGAACTGTGCCAACGATCGTTGGGGCGGTAGTGTCAAGGTTTATGCTTGCTGTGAGCGGACTCTCGGATGCAGTCCAATTTCCCAGTGAATCCTTGAACCAAACATAAACATTCTTAGTTCCTTCGCTAGTTGTCAACGTCCAAGTCTTTGCCGAGACATAAGGTTCTGCGATCGTGCCAGCAAAGTTGGGGGTATTGGCCACCTTCATTTCGGAAACTCCTGCTGGATCACTCGCATCCAACGTGAGATTCACAGCCTCAGAGTTTGTAAACGCTGATACACCATTGATACTGACGTTGCCAATTGGGGGTATAGTGTCAGACTCTGATAATAAGGGTATGTACCCAGTCGTGCTAATCACCATGTCATCCCAGTCTACATAGGCATGATCCGACCCGATCGGTCCCGTGGCATTTGCCGGCACGCCCTGATTATTGGCAAAAAACATGGCACCCCAGCCCTGAGACCTGATCATCGCATTGCCGCCGCTGTAATCAAATGTGTAATTTTGAATTCTTGGTATGCCGTCGATCCATAACTCCGCAATACCATCAGCACTATTGGTGTCCATTTTGAAGTGAGCTTCATAACAATGCCATGACCCATCGGAGCGCGCTCCACCCATTATCGACTGCCAACCGTAGTTATCATTTGCAACGAGTGAGCTCCCATCCGCTCCCCAGATCCTGACACCGTTATTTCCATTGAACTCCACGCCACCATTGTTAGCCAACTCGGTTGTTTTCAAGTACAGCCATTTATCACTGTTCAACCCCTCAACTGGATCCCATGAAAACCCGTTCTGATAGCGCATATACCATCGTACCCAGATTTCTTTAACGCCCGGCTCAAAGGGCAGTGCATACAAGCCACTGTTTATTGCCCAGCCATCGTATTTCCAACATCTCCATCCGTTCCCACCGCCCCCGCTGGGATAGTTGGCGTCTGCAGTAATCTGTGTCCCATAATGCTCAGAGTCAGGGGTCTGACCTAATACGATACCGTTGCAGTTAGGGTCAAAGTTATTGTCTGGTTCTTGCCATTCATTACAATCAAATGTGGTTTCCCAGTAATAACCTCCAGTTGCCGCCACCCCAGCTGGCACAGGCATCATCATAGCGATGATCAGGAACAACGTTAAAAATGATTTGATATATTCTTTATTGCCCATCTTGATCTTAACCTCCCTTAATAACTGCTAGAATAGTTCGCAAGTGCTCTTGAACCAACACCCCCATCCGCCAATGTTACGGAATATTCAGATGACCCTAACACTCCATAGTCAAATGTTATAGTTTTATTGCTCTTTTTTCCATAGTATTGGGATAATTGTCAATGACAGTTAATTGACAAAAAATTGACAGTCTATGATGTCAAAGTTATAGTGGGATATAATGGATATGATCAATTCACTAGATGTAGGGGGCAACATGGAATTTGGAGAAAAACTGGGCTTTCTGCTTAAAAACTTTGATATACAGGGCCGTCAGCTAGCCAAAGCTCTTCATGTGGATCCTTCATTGGTCAGCAAATGGGTCACTGGAAATCGCATACCAAACAGCAATTCACCGCATATAGATCAGATATCCAATTTTTTCACAGAATTGAGAGCCTACGATTTCCAAAGAGATATCCTTCTGGAGCGACTCGGTTTGTTGATCGACTCCGGGAATCCAGTCCCCGCCAGCGAAATACATAATGCACTAAAAGAATGGTTATTATCGACTAAGGCTCCATCAACTCAAGCGTATTCAAGCGCAGGAACATTCCCCGCTCAGGACATACGGGATCTCCTGACTAGTGTTCGTGATTACTCAGAAAACCCGAACATCCTGCAATTCCCGGACCCTAGCTCGAACAAATGGAAAAGACCGCTGGTTGGAGATGTCAACAGTCACGAAGTATTCCTGGGTATGGAAGGTAGAAGGCAAGCCGCTTCCCAACTGATCAACGTTTTAATGAATGATATGTGCCCGGATCGAACACTGATGATGCTGA
The DNA here is from genome assembly GCA_050259595.1 of Acidobacteriota bacterium. Taxonomy (GTDB): domain Bacteria; phylum Bacillota; class Syntrophomonadia; order Syntrophomonadales; family DTU052; genus JBLNAX01. Next base: position 4,962 of record JBLNAX010000026.1, read on the forward strand.
GCCAGGGTGACCATGAATGGATGACCGGAGACCCAGAATTTGTTCTGTTTTGGATAAGTTCACTAAATGATATGTTGAACCGCGGGCATAGCGTGCAGATCATAGATAAGATGGACCGCGACCTATCGCAGACCGTCATGCTGGCCAGGATGTGGATGCCTTTTTTGGTGACCTGTAAGCTGGAAACATTCTCACTCCCCCAGCACAAACAAGACCCGGTAGGCATTACCATATATACAGTCCCAGGCATCGCGGCTATGCTGTCCATGGCCACTGGTCAGGATGATCAGGGGGTCTTGACTCTGCTATTCAAAGACCCGGCAACGATCTCCTTATTACAGGCCAAATTCGAATACCTGCTGGCTTCATGCAACCATGTAATAACAAAGCTTCCTACCGATGATGCCAGCCAGGTCTGCCAGCAGCAAGCAGTTCTTGACAGCCAGCCTGGATATCGCTATATATTCAAAGATGGCCTTAGTGCCACTACTCTGCCTATATCCTTATATGAAAGACTGTTGCCTACAAGCGGATCAACGCCGCAGGAAACAGATCATTATCTGGAGTACCAGCGCCAGCGTATTAAAGCATTCGAGTCAAATGTAAGGTTCTCCCCGGTCATGGATATATGCACACTTGAAGCAATCGATGAAATGGTCAGCCTGACCGGTTATATGTATCCCGCAGTCGACAGTTTCAGCCCTGTCGGCCTTAAAGCTGAGCCCCAGGACATCCTGGAGCATTTGTCTTATACGGTAGAGCTTTTGCAGAGATATGAGAACTATCAGATCGCTCTGGTACGAAGGGACGAGATCCCCGAGATCTACAGGATGTACTGCAGTATCAAAGAGGACACCGCTATGATAGTAGCCAGTTGGAATGAACAGGTGACACAGCCGCTGGTGCTATCGATCAGCGAAACCGCCATTGTCCACGCTTTTGCGGCCTATTTCGAAGAATTATGGGAAGGGATGCCCCCATTCAATCGCGACAAACAGTGGGTAATACGAAAGCTGCAGAGCCGGATAGAAAGGCTGAAAAGGGGTCTGGCTGCCCCCAAATGATCATGATTCGCTGAACATGTTCTCCATAAAGGGTTGAAATCCCATTTTGCGCCAGAAAGCGGTGGAACGCTCATTGGCAGTAGCGGCAAAAAGCTCGATCCGCCGGATGCCACGCTTATCGAACCATTCCTTGACTCGTTTGTATAACGACTCACCGATTCCTTTTCTTTGATACTCCTCCAGAACCCCGAGATTATCCACATAGCCGTGTATGGTGTCCCGGTAGACCGGAGGTTTGGTCTGGATCATCGCCACACAGTAGCCCGCGATCTGTCCATCAACTTCCGCTACAACGACTAGAGCATCATCTGATGAAAGGTGTCCCTCCACAAAGTTGCCCCAAATATCGGCACATTCATCCACGTGGGTAAACGAGGAGTCCCGCATTTCATGAAAGCGCGCAAACTCCTGAAAGACCCACTTAATTTGCGGCATATCTTCTGCCACAGCTTTGCGTATGGTGACAGCTTCACTCATTGGAAAACTCCATTTTTGTTCAGATCTAATTAACCGATAGATGTTGATTTGATCATGACTAGCATCATTTTGAAGCGCTCATTAGCCTTCAAAGCATGTGGTTTATGAGCCGGCATGATGATCATATCACCTTCCGCTACCTGGTGCGACTGCCCCTCGATAATGATCTCAGCCTTACCATCAAGCACCTGGACCAGGGCGTCAAAGGGTGCTGTATGCTCACTCAAGCCCTGTCCCTGGTCAAAGGCAAACAGGGTCACGGTGCCGGTAGGCTGGTTGATCAGAGTCTTGCTCACAACAGAACCTGACTGGTAATCGATATATCCTTTTGCGGAAACAGCATTGCCAAAAACACTTGCCACAGTGATTTCACTGGTTTCGCCGGTCTCAGCATTTTTTGCATCTCGTACGTACATTCTTATCTACCACCCATTCTTTTCTTCAGGCATTATGACCCGGTGAGCGATCCCTTCCCGCGGCTTGGCCATCCAATCGGCTACCGTCTCCCGCCATTTCAGGTAGTGAGGCGTTTCCCGGTGGGCAGCTGCCGCTTCGTCCGAAGCATATGCTTCATAAAGCAAAAACCGGTTGGGATCGTCCTTGCACCGCAGGAAATCAAATCTATAGTTGCCCGCTTCCTGCACTGAATTTCGGTGATTCTCGATGGTTGCCTGGATAAAATCATCGATGTGTTCTTCTTTCACAATAATCGTGACTGCTGTGACGATCATTATCTTGATCCCCCTAAATACGTTCTCTTGAACCCAACCCGGCAGCAAACAAGCTCTCCCCGTACTGAGCCAGTCTTTCCTCGAACAGCTCATGGTATTTTCTGCGGTTAGTGGTCTTTTCATTGTACATATTATCATCAGCCTCTTTCATAATTACCCCCATACCAATATCTCGCGCCTCACCAACTGACCAACCCATCGATAAGCTGAGGGGTATCAGGGGGTTCTGATCATTGTGCTCAGACACTGCCGACCTTACCCGCCGGCAAGCCTCCTTCACGATCTGTTCACTAGCCGCTGCCATCAATACGGCGAATTCGTCACCGCCAATACGGGCTACCGGGTCACTGTCGCGAAAACAACCCTGTATAAGATTGGCTGCCGTGACCAGGAGCAGGTCTCCAGCCATGTGACCCAGAGTATCATTGACTAGCTTAAGTCCATCGGCATCAAAAGTTATATAGCCCACCGGATCAAAGCGGCCGTTACCCACCCTCAGCAGTTCCTCTTCAAAATAGGAACGATTATATAGATCGGTCAGGATATCATGGAAGCTTATGTAGCGCAGGCGTTCTTCGGCTTGTTTGCGCTCCGTAAGATCGGTAAATATGATCACCGTGCCTTTGAATTTGTCACTTACATCCATCATTCGGTGCAGCTTAATGACCAGGTTTCGGATGCCTAAGCCAGGAATGACCACATCCTTTTCCAGAGTGGCATCCAGCTCGTCGCGGGTAATGAAATCCCCAAACTCTTGAATCAGCCAGGGCAGCATATCCTCCATGCTCTGCACCTCTCTGGGTTCTCCATAGTAGTTCACACCCGGTGTCATTTTGATGCCATGAATAAACTCCGCAGCCGCTAGATTCATGCTGTTGAGCAGGTTGTCGCCATCTAATAGAATGACAGGTGTGGGGATGCTCTCAAAAATGGTCAGGAATTTGTTTTTTTCATTGGTCATATCTCGATTTCGAGTCTGTAACTCTTCCACCTTAGCACTGATGGTCCCCTGGTTCCATTCCGAGCAAAAGCCGATCTCTGTTCGATCAAAGAAACGATTTATAAATTGTGTATAGATCAACTGCCTAGGTGCTTCTATGTCCCTCTCCTGCACCAGGTCCACATAAGCCTGTCGATAATACTTCATCAGCCCCAGAAACATCTCCAGGGAAACGCCGCGATAACGGTGCCGTTGAGCCTCCAAAATGCCAAAAGCCGCAATCGGATCTTCCGCGTAATTCTCGTCAACATTCAATTCCGGCACTTTTCCATAGGTCTTGATAGCGTCCAGAAGGGCTTCTGACAGACCAGTAATGGAGGTCAGCCACGCCTCCTCCAGAGTCGAAGTGTACTTGACATAATCACCGAGTTTGGCATATTTCAAAACTCGCTTCACCAAGAATTCCGTGTTATCTTCGATCAGAGCATAGAAATGGTTCATTCCCTATCCTCCTGAACCGTATTACTTTATCAAGCCACTGTACTTCGCCTCGTCAAAACCTGTAACCAGAGCTTTGCCGTCGGTAAAAACAGGCCTGACCATTATCCTGGGGTTGGTTTTGATCAGGTCGGCGATTTCCTGTTCACTCATTTTAGTCAATTCAGGCTGCAGCTTCTTAAAGTCCTGGCTCTTAGTATTGACCAGCTGGGCTGGTGACAATTTGCCCAATTTGGCTAGCTTCTGTAGTTCGGCCAGGGGCGGCTGTTCTTTGAGAAGATCACGATATTCGTACTCGATATTGTTATCGGAAAGCCACGCTTTCGCCTTTTGACAGGTCTTTCAAGTGTTGACACAGTAGAATACTAATCCCTTTTTCATTGCCGAAAACCTCCTCTTTAATATCGGTTTAGAGCTTTAGGGGAACAATTCATCTTGTCCATATTCTACCGTTCTGACCAATAGTGCACAACCAAAACAATCAATTGTTTGCTGGCAGATCAAAAAGCATACCCCGGCTGAACTTTGCCTTTACTTCGGCAACTGGCTTCAATCCAGCTTCCTCTGCATATCTCAGAAACTTTTTATATATTGATTTCGGTACAAAAACATGTTCCACCAACAGAAACTTGCCTCCCGGCTTGAGCATAGAGGCTATCTCCATTATCAGCTTTTTAGCATCAGGCACTTCATGAACCATCCAGAAGGTTAGCACAAAATCGGCCTTTTCCATTAATCCCACCTGGGTTTCCTTGCATTTATGTGGCACTATACGGGAATCTAATCCCTGCTTCTCGGCAGTGCCCATCATTCGCTGCAGCATCTTCTCCTGCACATCGACTGCAATAACTCTGCCGTTATTCCCAACTAATTCGGCCATTTTCATGGTGAAAAAGCCCGGCCCACAGCCAATATCCACCGCCGTGTCACCCGAGTTTACATAGGGAGCCAGGATCTCCTGCGGATCGTGCAGTGACCTGCGCAGCCCACCCTCCAATGCAGATGCCAACCAGTATGGACAAATGTCAAAACCCATTTCCATTACCTCCTTATTATCGCTAGCCCTCTCGGCTTGCGCTTACCACTTTAGAATTTGTACTTCAAAACCCATTATTGTTTAGCTGCTAAACCATCCAGTCAAAAAAATACCGGGTCGTTTATACATCTTCAAGATAAAGGCTCAAGTGTTCATCGATGCCGTCCAGGACCTTGATCAGTAGGCCCATCTGCTCGGGAGAGACATGTCCCAGCCGGTGGATTATGCTCTCAAACATCTCGCGGTGAAATTCCTGATGCCCCGCAAAAGCTATCCGCCCATCATCCGTCAGCTCCAGGATTACTTCCTTGTCATTACCCGCATCTCTGGCCTTCTTGACCAGCCCTTTACGAGTCAGTTTGGACAGCATCTGTGACACCGCCCCCTTAGTGACCCCCAGCTTTTTAGCCAGCTCAGTAACATTGATACCCTGATTACGGCCGATCACATCCACCGAATGGATCTCAGAGGGATGCAGTACCATATCAGTTCCGAAACTGCGTGGGGTCTTTTCCAGTTCATTGACCTTGTTGGCCAGCCGGATAAATAATTCAATTAGCACATTCATGTTCTTGATATGACCACTCATAATTATATTGTTTAGCAGCTAAACCATTTTGTCAAGCAAAAGCTTTCGCTTCTAAAGGTATCCGGCCCTCCCCCGGTTGACTTTTGGCCACTGAATATCATATAATAGGCGTTGGCGCAAGTTCATATTATGAGCGAAGAACCGGAGCAGTAAGCCAGTTTTGACCTTTCAGGTAGCTGCCGGATGGTGCGAGGCAGTAGGACAAGCGGCTGAACTCACCGGGGAGCTGTGCCGGTGAAACTGAATAGCCGGCGCCGTTGATTACGTTACAATCATCGAGTGGATAGGAATACATGGGGCTGTGGCGCAGAGGGAGCGCGCTTCCTTGGCATGGAAGAGGCCACGGGTTCGAATCCCGTCAGCTCCACCATTAAATTCCTGTCAATAAAGGTGGTACCGCGAGCAACCTCTCGTCCTTTAAGATGAGGGGTTATTTTGTTTTTTAGGGGGATGACCGTGGAAGCTAGGTATGATGCAAGAAGTATTGAGCCGAAGTGGCAAAAGTACTGGGAGGACAACAACTATTATCAGGTACGGGAGGATGACTCCAAGCAGAAGTTCTACTGTCTGGAGATGTTCCCATATCCTTCGGGCAACCTGCATATGGGCCATGTGCGCAATTATTCGATCGGCGATGTGGTAGCACGCTTTAAGGCCATGCAGGGCTTCAATGTACTGCACCCGATGGGCTGGGATGCTTTTGGACTGCCTGCCGAAAACGCGGCCATCAAACGCGGTGTACAGCCTGCCAAATGGACCTACTCAAACATAGAAAACATGAAGACCCAGCTAAAGACCATGGGCATCAGCTACGACTGGCGGCGCGAAGTAGCCACCTGTAAGCCGGACTATTACAAGTTCACGCAGTGGCTGTTCCTAAAGCTCTATGATATGGGTCTGGCTTATAAAAAGGAAGCAGCGGTTAACTGGTGCCCGTCCTGTGCTACAGTACTAGCCAACGAGCAAGTTGTCGACGGAGCCTGTGAACGGTGTGAATCAGCAGTTGAGCGCAAGAACCTGGAACAGTGGTTCTTCAAGACTACCGCATATGCTGAGCGCTTACTAAACGACCTAGAAATGCTGCCCGGCTGGCCTGATAAAGTAAAGATCATGCAGCGCAACTGGATCGGCCGCAGTGAAGGCTGCCAGTTCACACTGAAAGTCAAGGGTAGTGATGAAAGCATCCCTGTATATACCACCCGCCCGGATACTGTATTCGGCATTACTTATATGGTTTTAGCTCCCGAGCACCCGCTGGTGGCTAAGCTGGCCAAGGGCACACCGCAGGAGAAAGAAGTAGCGGACTTTGTAGACCGCATGAAATATCTGAACGAACTGGCCCGCACCTCCACCGAAGCTATCAAAGAAGGCGTTTTCACCGGCCAGTACGCCATCAACCCTATGACCGGTGAAGAAGTCCCCATCTGGATCGCCAACTATGTATTGATGGAATACGGAACTGGAGCTATTATGGCAGTTCCAGCGCATGACCAGCGCGACTTTGAATTTGCTAAGAAGTATAACTTACCTATAAAAGTAGTTATCAAGAGTGATGACAGCCCGGCCACCGCTGACGAGATGACCGAAGCCTATGAGGAGACTGGAGTCATGGTCAATTCACAGGAGTTTAGCGGTCTGCCAAACGACGATGGCAAGAAAGCTATTGTAAAGTTCATGGATGAAAAAGGCATCGGTAATGGCACAGTAAATTACCGCCTGCGCGACTGGCTGATCTCACGCCAGCGTTACTGGGGCGCACCGATCCCCATCGTGTACTGCGAAAAATGTGGTCCGCTGCCGGTTGCGTACGACCAGCTGCCGGTTTATCTGCCGGATAATGTGGAATTCAAACCCACAGGTGAATCACCGCTTAATTATGTAAAAGAGTTCGTAGATACAACCTGTCCGAATTGCGGCGGCCCAGCTCGCCGGGAGACCGACACCATGGACACCTTCGTATGCTCGTCCTGGTACTTCCTACGCTTTGCCAGCCCGGACCCGGATGACAAGCCGTTTGATAAAGCGGCGGTCGACTACTGGATGGCAGTCGACCAATATATCGGCGGTGTAGAGCATGCTATCCTGCACCTGATGTATGCCCGTTTCTTCACCAAGGTCTTGTATGACGCAGGTCTGGTCTCTGTTCAGGAGCCTTTCACTAACCTGCTGACCCAGGGTATGGTGCTGAAGGACAGTGCCAAGATGTCCAAGACCAAGGGCAACGTGGTAAGTCCTGAGGAGATCATCGATAAATTTGGTGCTGATACAGCACGTCTGTTTATCTTGTTTGCTTCCCCACCAGAACGCGACCTGGAGTGGAGCGATCAAGGAGTCGAAGGCTGCTACCGCTTCCTCAACCGGATATGGAGGATCACTGCTGATCTAGTCGAGTGGCAAAAACAAGCTGGTTCTGCTGGCGAACTAACACCGGCTGACCGCGATATGCGCTACAAGACCCATTACACCATCAAGAAAGTCAACGATGATGTAGATAAGCGCTTTAACTTCAACACCGCGATTTCGGCTATCATGGAACTGGTCAATACCATGTACCAGTACCGCGAAGCTGGCAATATGAATCCAGATGTAGTCAAGGAAGCACTTGATGCCCTGTTGTTACTGATGGCTCCGTTTGCCCCGCATATCACTGAGGAACTATGGGAAGCCATTGGACATCAGGCTGGCAGTGTGCACCTGCAGCCCTGGCCAAAATGGGACGAAGAAGCTCTGAAGCTCGATGAAGTAGAGCTGGTAGTACAGGTCAACGGCAAGGTTCGCGACCGAGTAACAGTGCCGACCGAGAGCACCCGCGAGGAAGTGGAAAAGATAGCCTTGAGTCAGGAAAGAATAATGGAGCATCTGGATGGCAAGCAAATCGTCAAAGTCATCGTGGTTCCGCAAAAGCTGATAAACATCGTAGTAAAATAATGAGATACGCAGTCTTTCAGACAGCGTGGGGCTGGGCAGGACTGGCCGGTGATGGAGACAAGGTGAGCCGGGTGGTCCTGCCTTGCTCCGTTCTTGAGACTGTTCACGCGATTTTGCATGAAGATATCAAGATTCATCTAGCTGAGGATTCTTTGTTCCTGGCCGCGCTGCAGAGGCAAATATGTGATTACTATGCCGGTAAGAGGGTTGAGAACTGGGATTGCCAGATCGACCTGGCTTCCCTGCCTGCTTTCACCCGTCAGATATTGACCAAAGCGCAAGAAATCCCCTATGGCAAGGTTGTTACTTATGGCCAGCTGGCGGGCATGTGCGAACGCCCCAGTGCCGCGCGAGCCGCAGGACAGGCCATGAGCCGCAATCCGATACCACTAATTATCCCATGCCATCGGGTCCTGGCCGCAGGTAGCCTGGGCGGGTTTACCGCGCCTGGAGGATTGGACACAAAGAAGGCTATGCTAAGGTTGGAAGGGGCAAACGTTCCCTCTCTCAGAGATGTATAAAACCACTCACTCCAGACTTCCTCGGCTGTAACTTCATTGACTCGTTTCGGTATGAATCGAGGAATACCCACAGGGCACAAGCCGCGATTTTTGGGCATCCGTGCCTCAGTATCCGGGCTGCCCAACATCCTATTGTGCAGCTCGTTGCATAGCCCTCAACCTCGCCATCAAGTTGCTACGCCTCATCAGAAAGTCGCTCGTTCGTTTTATACATTTCTTCTCATCTCCCTATTAAGCAAGGAAAGCCGTCCCTAGCTTTCCTTTCATTTTCCCAAATTCAGAGGAGTTCAAGATTAGATTGATAGCTCACCCTTAATGGTGAGCTAATTTTCCTTGGATTGAAATGCATTTATGGTATTTTTGCGTATTGTTCTCGCTTTACCATACGCACAGTAATTTCAGAAGCAATCAATATAACCACAGGGAGAATTATCTGAAATGGAATTGCATAGTATGGATAAATCTTCGAAGCCCATGTAAACATTTCCATTGTATTAGTATATATGAAGCATGACAGATTCATCATTAGTAAACCAATAGGAGCGACTAGCGTCCTATAGCTGCCAAAGTTGAAAACCTTAGCTATGCCATTACTGACCGCATAGAGGCAAATACCTATTTTAATAATGCCTGTCAGCAAATAAACTACAGCAACAATGATCTCTATTCTCTCGATAAAAGTTCCGACTTGTATCAAGCCGATTGTGGAATAAGATGGAAAATATAATACGTGCTCGGTATCCGCGCCTAAAACAAGGATATTTCTTATAAATAAATACGATAAGATCGCAGCCCCAATGAGCAACCCGAAAGTATATACTTTTTATATATTGAATTTATGTTTCAAGGAACAAAAAGCCATCATAAAAACTACTGTCTCTGCAAACGGGAAAGAAAAAACAGAATATGCACTTCTTATAACCGGTTTAATGCCGTTGTACAAAACCGGTTTTATGTTGTTCATATCAAATTCGGTGAATGCCAACCCTGCGAGAATTAAAAGTATAAACAATAGGATTGGGAAGAAAAATCCAGTCCATCTGCCTATAACTTCAATTCCAGCATTAACAATCCAGATGCAAATAAATCCTGTGAAAAAAACAATAATCAATTGAGGCGTTTCGGGAAGGGATACCACTTGAATAAACTCTGAGAAATTTCTAATTACCAGAGCTCCAAGATGAAAAGCATACCAAATAAATGCCATAGCAATAATTTTCCCTAATATCTTTCCAAAAACCTCGTTCAATATATCAAACAAATCCTTACCCGGGAAAATGGAAAGAATTCTTGCATAAATAAGGATCGCAGGCAATGCCATTAACAATGCCAACAAAGCAGCAATCCATATATCCTGTTTAGCTTCACGGCCAGGATTTAGCACAATTGCGCTTCCTATGATATATGAGACCATTATTATGATTCCTTGTCTGCCCGTTATTATTTCTGTATTCATATAACCTCAACTTTGAAATCTAAATCTACTCTGGTAAACCAAATATGGCACAGACTGCTTTTTTGATTGGCACAACGGGGCTGGGTATTCTTATCTCCAGCACAATTAAAAATAGTAGTATATAAGATGTCAGCAATAACGCTGCATATGTCCAGAATGATTTCCAGAGCTTATTTTGATACAAAGGAATAAGGTCGGTAAATACAAAGAATGCGTACACAAAGGAGCATAATAGAATCAAGATCATATTTATTCTCCTACTTTGATCGGCATTTGTGAAAGTCCACTTCCTCTAATGTCTATTGTCACATGGACATTTACATCCAGATCCCGGAACATCTCATTCCAATTTGCATCCATACTTTTCCATAGAGAAGGCATTTCACGCTTTATCGTATTTCCAAACCCCAAAATATCCAAGTCGTATTCTGATTTTACTTTACGAATAACTTTTTCCACATTTGATTTCAAAGTTTTCTCTGCCTCTCTTTTCAATATTTCTACACCTTTTTCATCGATTAGGTTATTACGGACACCCAATTCCCCGAGGTTCGCTTTGGCCTTTATATCTACATCTACGGATAAATTCCCATTCGAATAAATTGGAGTTATTTTTGTTTTATTTTCATGAATTTCCAATGTAGTACCGTTATAAACATCTTCTCCATTTTCGTTTAGCGTGAGCAATGTATCGTGAATCTGATTTAATACAAATAGTAAAAACTTAGTATCCTCTCCATTTAAAAATCCTACTAGTTTATCACCTTTAAATACTGCACTGCCTGAAAGTTCTGAAGTCCTGTTTCCTTCATTGTTGACAATACCTACGGTCGCTAAGACGGGGGCTTGGCCTTCCCCTGCCAATGTATTGATAAAATTACGCAGATCAACATGGGGCGATTTCCCTACAAATCTTCTTTCCGTTTCTATCATTTCTTTCATTTCCATCGACCGTATGTCTGTTGTAATACTCTGCTGTGAAAGCATTTCTTTGGCGGTCTTTTCTTTTGAAACCAAAATGTGCAAGAATAGCCTTGGTTCACGTTCTCTAAGTAAGAAATCAATTATCGGTAAAATACCCTTTCTTGCAACATCCTGGCTAATTACTACAATGTCTACATGACCCCAATACAACATTTTTGCAGAAATTCTTATCATATTTCTTGTGGCGTCAAAAATTGTTTTACCTTCTGATTGAATTCTTTTGGACAGTATATTCACTTCCTTTGCTCCACCTCTTACGTCAACTATTTCTGCAGTTAATAAATATCCATTGCCATCACTGCTTTTATCAATAGCTACACCAGATACTATGGCCAGGTTATTAATCTCCCTATAGTCCCAGCATCCTGGTATTGTAACCAGACTTACTAAAACAAATATAAATAGAAATATTGTATCTATCTTTTTCATGCCTTATCTTCCCAATAAGTTTTGTTTTTACGTATATTCGACGCGAATAACCTTTGACGGTATTTCAAATGCCACCAAGGTGCCCGAATCGCCGTATCTTTAATATCCTCAGCCGGGTTTATAAACATAAGTCTGTACATATAGGGTACGCCAAAGGTGCGGAGCTCAAATAGATGTATTAACAGTCCTGAAATGCCAAAAACATATCCATATAAACCTAGAAAACTTGCAAGTAATAAAAAAACCAGTCTTAGAACAATAACAGCACCTTTCAGCCTGGGTATTATCAAGCCTGTAATGCCGGTAAACGCCGTTACTATAACCATGGGCGCACTTACTAATCTTGCATCAACTGCTGCCGTGCCCATGACCAGGGCACCTACAATGCTTACGGCTTGCCCCATAGACATCGGCATGCGTAATCCTGTTTCGCGAAGGAGTTCAAAAACAAACAGCATTAATAATACTTCAAAAATTGTTGGAAAGGGTACTGCGCTTCTAGCGGCAGATATGCTAATAAGAAGCGGTGTGGGTATAATCTCTTGGTGAAATGTCGTTATTGCCACATATATTGGAGGAATGCTTATTGTGGAGATAAATCCCAAAATTCTCAACATTCTTCCGATCGATGAAAAATAGAAATTCAAATAGTAATCATCATTGGATTGAAAGTATTCGATGAAAATATGCGGAACAGTCAAAGCGGTCGGTGAACCGTCTACAATGACGGCAATTCGCCCTTCCAGCAATTTTGACGCTACAACATCTGGTCTTTCGGTACTTCCCAGTGTTTTAAATAGTGTGTAGGGTGAGTCCCTTATTATTTCCTGGATGTAACCTGAATCTAGAACTCCATCAATTTCAATATTATCGAGCCTTGTATATAACTCATTAAGAATCTTTTCGTTTACTATTCCTTTGATATAACACACACATATGTTAGTATGCGATTTCTTACCCAGAACCCGCATCTTAAGCTTTAAATCCGGAGTCTTTAACTTTCTTCTGATCATTGTAAGATTGGTGAGCAAAGACTCTGTGAATCCTTCTCTTGGGCCGCGCAATGCTCTTTCGGCTTCCGGTTCTTCGATCGCACGGGTTTGCCAGCCTTTTGATGATAGTACCAAAGCTTCCGAAGAACCCTCAAGCAGAAAAATTGCATCTCCGTCATAAACCGCATCAATAAGTCTATTGATATCCGAAGTTTTTTCAACATTATTGATGAAAAGCACTTGATTCTTAATAATGTCAATTGTGCTTGAATTACTCAGCATCTCGGTATTTCCTACCATTGGCTGTATAACATATTCATTAATTATTTCATTGCTTACCATCCCATCAAAAAATAGCAGGCATCCTTTGATATCGTTATTAGCCTGGTTTTCGATAAATCTAATAATGAGCGTGTCATCATCGCTCAGGATTTCTTGCATCGTTTTAATGTTTGATTCTAGAGAACTGGATAAAGCCGATTTTGGCGCATCATCTTGAGTAGCACCAATATCATTATTCCTGTTGGATGTCTTTTTGAATGTTATCTTGCGCATAAATCCACCTTTATTAAATGGCCAATAAAGCAAAGAAATGTCTTGTTATACTTATGTATTATTGGAAATCTATCAAAAATAAGCCGTGGTAATAAATGGATGGAGGCATCTTCTGAACAAGCTTCAAAGCGGATGACTTTTTCCTTTGTAACATTCTATACATTAAAAAAGCACCCGTTTCCAGGTGCTTTCAATAACTTTATTGATTATCCAGCTTCTTGTGCCATTCGATGAGAATGGTCTCGATCTCAGCCAGTCGCTTATGAATGTTAATCAATTCATAAATGATGATCACCGGGATCGCAATCCCGGCAATAAAGCCTATCAAACTCAGCAATGCCATGCTCTATTCTCCCGATCTCTTTAGCTGGTGACTGCCGTTACCGGCGCATCGCCCCACAGCTTTTCGATCTGGTAGAATTCACGGTCTTCTTGCTTAAATACATGTACGATAACTCCGTTATAATCGAGGATCAGCCAGCGTCCTTCATTATAGCCTTCCCGCCGCAGCAGTTTTTCGCCTGACTGTTCCATCACCTTGGCAATACTGTCAGCAATCCCTCTTACTTGAACCGAGCTCCTGCCACTGGCGATGACAAAGAAATCTGTTAAAACTGTCAGCTCGCGCAGATCCAATATGACTACGTTGCTGGCATTTTCATCATTAGCTGTTGCTGCAATCATGTTAGCAAGATCAGAATAACCTGTAGACATTCCAGTCCCCCTCTACATATTATGGGTATATTTTAGCATAATTCCGGATTCTCTGGCAAAGAGACGATCAGAGCATTTCTTACCGTGATTCCCCGGGGATGAATGAGCCGCCCATGATCCAGGCAGTATTTGATGGTTGTGTCAATAGCGGCTAACATGGCTGTATCGAGATTGCGCTGAGCCAGGCAGCGGATGCGCTCGATTCCAGGATAATCCCGCCCCGGCTCGATCATGTCGGCTAGATAGATGATCTTATCCAGCACCGACATGTTGGCATCGCCGAGGGTATGAAAGCGTACTGCGTTTAAAATATCAGCGTCATTTATACCCAACTCGTGTTCCAGCATCCAGGCCCCCACTGCGGCATGCAGCAGGTCAGGTGCCTGCCGTTCGATATCATCCTCCACCAGGCCTTTGGCAGCGGCAATTTCCAGCAGTGTCGACCCTGACACTCCCTTGGCGTAATCATGCAGCAAACCAGTCAAATAGGCTTTTTCCTCATCGATCCCAAAAACACGTGCCAGTTCCCGGGCGGTCTCCGCAACGCCCAACGAATGCCGATACCTCGGCTCGGAAAGCATGCTTTCGATTAGAACTCGTGCCTGTTCAGCCTCCATAGCCACCTCCAAAAAGTCCATGATCCTGAATATAATCATATACTTGAGGGATCAGCAGGTATCGCACTGATTTGCCCTCCTTCAGGCGGCTCCTAATATCTGTTGCTGATATGTCCAATCCCGGCACCTGCAAATAATCGATACGGTCCCACACAATAGGCGGTAGGTTGACCAACCGGCTGTCGGTCTTGTCCAGTTCATATCCGGGACGCGCCACCACCACCAGGCGGCATAGGGCTACCAATCCCTCGACATCATGCCAGGTATCCAGTTCCAACAGGCTGTCCATGCCCATTATAAAAAACAGCTCATCTTCCGGGTGCATCTCCCGGAAATAAACCATCGTATCTACGGTGAAACTGCGCCCGCCGCGCACCATTTCTACATTGCTGACATTAAAACATGGATTTTCTGCGGTCGCGACCAGCACCATGTTCATTCGGTGTTCGGGAGGCGTTACAACATGGTCTGGTTTATGGGGCGGTACATTAGCCGGCACAAATATTATGCGGTCCAGATCAAAGTCACTCAATGTGCGCTCTGCCGCCGCCAAATGCCCAATATGTATGGGATCGAAAGTTCCGCCGAAAACACCCAATCTTCCCATTCTGCACCCCTCACAATATAAAAATGACTTTATTGCCTGACTATAATTATAACCAAGTTCTGTACAATTAGGTACACTTAGCCGGATCCAATATGTTTACAAGCCAGTTCCAAGATTGTAATATGAACTGAAGAGTACCGGGGAGGAGAGATAGAATGGCCACTAAACCCCTTTTAAAGGATCATGTGCAAGATCACTTGCTGGTTGGCGACGGTGCTACGGCCACCTGGCTGTACCAGCATGGTGTGACTATGGGGATATGCTACGAGGAATTATGTTTATCCAACCCCGACCTAATAGCCACTGTACACAAACAATACTATGATGCGGGCGCTCGTCTGATCGAAACCAATACCTTTGGCGCCAATCGCGAAGCACTAGCCCGCTATGGTTTGGAAGACCAAGTCTATCGCATCAATTGGAAAGCCGCTAATCTGGCCCGGGAAGCAGTGGGCGAAGATGCCTATATAGTGGGCAGCATTACATCGATCAGCGGTGGACGCCTTCATGATTTTAAGATGCAGGGGTACCGCGACCTGTTTGTCGAGCAAGCGGAAGCTCTGCTGGCAGGCGGAGTCGATGGCCTGATGCTGGAGACTTTTAGTGATCTGGAAGAACTCCTGCTGGCCATGGAAACCCTGCGGCCGCTTACCACGCAGACCATCATTGCTGAAATAGCCTGTATCGAAGCCGGACGCACCCGCGATGGCTTTACCTTGACTGAAGCTTTTGCCGCCCTGCAGAAGGCCGGTGCCGATATTGCCGGCCTCAACTGTCGCCTAGGTCCAGGGGAGATCCTACGAGCAGTGACCCAAGCCACTATTCCTGAAAACCTGCCGATATCTGTCTTCCCCAATGCCGGCCGACTGGGAGTGACCGAGGGCGAATTCGCTTACACATCCTCTGCCCAGTACTTTGCCAGCCGCGCTCTGCTCTTTCGCGAGCAGGGGGTGCGGATCATTGGCGGCTGCTGCGGGACTACCCCCGAACATATTCAAGCAATAGCCGCGGCGCTGGCAGACCTGCCGCCGCTAGCCAGAATCAATCCTCCGCTGGATGCTATTGAGATAATCGAACCCAGACCCTCGATCACCCTGGATAGGCCAACGACCATCGTGGAAAAGGTAAAAACCGAGTGTGTGGTGCTGGTTGAGTTTGATCCGCCCAAGGATCTGGATATAGAGAACTACCTGCAGGGAGCGGCTTTGATCCAGGAAGCAGGCGCCGATGCTATAACGATGGCTGATAACTCATTAGCCCAGACGCGCATGAGCAACCTAGCCCTGGGTGCTATCATCAAGAATAAATTAGGAATCAACCCGCTAGTACATATAACCTGCCGGGATCGTAACTTGATCGGACAGCAGTCGCATCTGATGGGTCTGCATGCACTGGGTATCGATCATGTGCTGGTGGTGACCGGTGATCCTACTCGGTTTGGCGACCTGCCCGGCGCCAGTTCGGTCTTTGATGTCTCATCGTTTGATCTGATCAGGATGGTTAAGCAGCTTAACAATGGTGTATCATTTGCCGGTGCGCCGCTTAAGCAGAAAGCCCACTTCATAGTCGGGGCTGCATTTAACCCACACGCAGCCAAGATAGACAACGCCATCTCGCGCCTGGAAAAGAAAATCGAAGCCGGTGCCGACTTCATAATGACCCAGCCGGTTTATGACCAAGCTGCCATAGAGTTGATCTATGAGCGGACCCGCCACCTGCCAGTCCCTATATTCCTGGGCGTCATGCCGCTGACCAGCCTGCGCAATGCTGAGTACCTGCACAACGAGGTGCCTGGCATCAGGCTATCAGACAGTGCTTTACAGAGAATGGCTGAACACCCAGCCGGTGAAACAGCTCGCCGGGAAGGCATCGTTATGGCCCAGGAACTGATCGACGCAGCACTTCCATGTTTTAATGGCTTATATCTCATTACTCCTTTTTCATATCATGGAATGAGTGCCGAACTAACCAGGTACATTAAAGAAGCTTCGAGAATCGGGCAGGTCGTCAACTGATCTTACTGTTGATTCTTGATACGCAAATGTGGTAAATAATGAGTACCGGATCAATCTGATAAGTTATTGAATAGGAGGGACAGCATGGAATTGAAAGGTTCACAAACCGAAACCAATTTGAAAGAAGCATTTGCCGGTGAATCCCAAGCTCGTAACAAGTACACCTATTTTGCCAGTGTTGCCCGCAAAGAAGGTTATGAGCAAATAGCCGCCATTTTCGAAGAAACAGCTACCAACGAAAAGGAACACGCTAAGCTGGAATTCCGCTTACTGGACGGAATCGGCAACACTATTGAAAACCTGAAAGAAGCTGCAGCTGGAGAGAACTGGGAGCACACGCAAATGTACCCCGGTTTTGCTAAAGTCGCTAGAGAAGAAGGTTTTATTGAGATCGCCGAGATGTTCGAAAGATTAGCTGCTGTAGAAAAAGAACATGAGAAGCGTTATTTAGAATTGCTGAAACTTGTCGAAAGTGGACAGGTTTTCAAGAAAGATAAGACTACAGTATGGAAATGCCGGAATTGCGGATTTATCCACGAAGGCCCGGAAGCTCCGGATTTGTGCCCACTCTGCAAGCATCCTCAGTCTTATTACGAAATCGAGTGTAAATGCTACTAGGATCCAATTAACGTCATTATGCTTACATATACTACAAATTATCGGAGCCATTCGGCTCCTTTTTTTGATTTTGGGGCTTTTCCTAACGTTAGTACTTAGTGTAAACTGATAGTACGTGGGTTTGTGGCATTTCGACCATTTTGTTACATTTGTCGAATTTTGCTATAAGTTATAGATATTGCATTATCCGCATCGAAAGGTAGGTTGCGGTAAATGAATATAAGCGGTGGCCTAACGAATATCAATAATGAACCCAATCAATCTCCGTCAGTACTGATGAATGTTCTAGATAATTACCCTCACCCTTCAGTCCTGTTGTCTCCTGATGGGCATATCATCCAGTTCAATTCTGCTTTCATAAGTTTTATTGGCTATACTATTCCCGAACTTGAAAAGGTGACCTCCGATAGAGAGCTCACCCCCGAAAGCTGGTGGGCTGAACAAAATCGCATCTTGGAAGAACTGCGCACCACAAAGATACCACAGCGCTTTGAAAAAGAATACATGACCAAATCCGGCGATATTCGGGCCGTTGAAGTTTTGGCCTATCTTATGGAAATCGAAGGCATTCCCGGATACTGTCTTTTTATCAATGAAAAAATTAACCCCGAATCCTTGAGTGCACGCTCGATATCTCCCACAGACAACAACTTCGATGCATTTGATCTACTGCCTGATGCCACCTTTATGATCGATCTGGAGGGCAGGGTCATCCGTTGGAATAAGGCAATGGTGGAGCTTACCCGGATCCAAGCTCAGGATGTAATCGGTCGTGGTGACCAGGATTACTCTATCCACTTCTACGGCTTTAAGAGATCGATGTTGATAGATCAAGCCCTAATGCTTGGCAAAGAGCTGGCTAAGAGTCCACTAGCGGTCAAGCATAATACAAATACACTGGTAGTCGAGCGATTCTGTCCGGCTATCGGTGACGGCGGTGCCTTTTTATGGGCCAAAGCCTCGCCTATCTACGATGAGAACGGCGAAGTCGCCGGTGCTGTTGAAAGCTTCCGTGATGTTACCCAGCGCAAGGAAAACGAAGACACCCTCCGTCTCAAAGAAGAAAGATACCGTAATATTTTAGAAACGATCGAAGACGGGTGTTTTGAAGTCGATCTAGCCGGCAACTTTACATTTTTTAACAACTGGGTGCTAAGAACTGTAGGCTGTACTGAAAAAGAACTTCTCGGCATGAACTATCGTGAATATATGGATGATGAAAACGCTGAACGGGTATATACTGCCTTCAACCGCGTCTTTCGAACCCTTGAATCTATTGAAGAACTGGACTGGCAGGTAATTAGAAAAGACGGGGAAAAACTATATGTCGAGGCATCGATATCACCGATACTCAGCTCCCATGGTGTAGTGGTCGGTTTCCGGGGCATAGTCAGGGACATTACCATTCGCAAGGAAGCCGAGGAAGCTCTACGCCAGAGCGAAAATAAATACCGTCTGGTCTTTGAAAACTCACCCTTGGGAATCCTTCACTTTGATAAAAAGGGCCAGATCACAGCCTGTAATGAAAACTTGTGTAAGATTTTTGAAGCCAGCAAAGATTTCATGATGGGCACGAACCTACTATCAATGAGTGATACCAAACTGGTCCATGCAGTTAAGAAAGCTCTGGCCGGAAAAATAGGCATCTTCGAGGGAGAATATACACTTCCGTCTTCCAACAAAGGGATACCTCTTGAAGCTCAGTTTGCACCGGTAATGTCAGAAACCGGGATCTTCCTCGGCGGGGTGGGGATCGTAGCCGATGTAACCGAACGCAAAGAATATGAGGAAACTATTCGGCATCTAGCCTACCATGATGCCCTGACTGGTCTGCCTAACCGCTTGTTGTTCTATGACCGTTTGAGCCTGGCCTTATCGCATGCTCAACGCAACAATGAATCGCTCTCGATCATGTTCCTTGATCTGGATAACTTCAAACTAATAAATGACACTCTAGGTCATTCCGTAGGCGACCGCCTGCTGCAGGAGGTATCGCGCCGTCTCACAGGCCTGGTCAGGGCTGGAGACACCATATCCAGAATGGGCGGCGATGAGTTTGTATTCCTCTTCCCCGGTATTTCTCAGTCGCAAGGAGCGCTTGGCTTAGCCAAGAAGATCGTGGAAAGCTTCACCCAGCCATTTGAAGTGGATTCCACTGAATTAAGAGTCTCGGCCAGTATCGGGATAAGCCTGTACCCTACTGACGGACAGGATGTAGCCACACTGATGAAGAATGCCGATGCCGCCCTTTATCATGCTAAGGAGAAAGGGCGCAATACATACAAGCTGTTTGCACCGGAAATGAATGTATCCTTCTTGGAACGCCTATCCTTTGAAAAAAGCCTGCGTGACGCTCTCATCAAGCAAGAATTCGTCTTGCATTACCAACCTCTGGTGGATGTTGGTTCCGGCAAAATTGTGGGTTTAGAGGCTCTCGTAAGATGGAATCATCCCACAGAAGGCTTAAAACTGCCGGGTACTTTTATATTTATAGCCGAGGAAACTGGCATCATCATTCCTCTTGAGAAATGGGTGCTGCGCACTGCTTGTACACAGAATAAATCCTGGCAGGATAAAGGATTGACACCGCAGCGCATTGCAGTCAATATTTCCGGTCATCACTTCTGGCAGCAGGATCTTCAGGAAACGGTACAGGAGATCTTAGAAGAGACCCAGCTCAATCCCCGATATCTGGAACTGGAAATAACCGAGAGCGTAGCCATGCAAAACCCCGAAAGAGCGGCCAAGGTCCTCCAGGGACTGCGGGACCTTGGTGTACAGATTGCCCTTGACGATTTTGGCACCGGTTATTCCTCGCTAAGTTATCTCAAAAACTTGCCTCTGGATTCTTTGAAGATAGACCGCACCTTCATTCGTGATTTGACCGACGATAACAGCAATGTCGCCATTTCTCAGGCAGTTATATCGCTGGGTAAGAACCTCAACCTCAAGGTCACCGCTGAAGGAGTCGAAGAACCAGAACAATTAGCGATTCTAAAAGACCTGCGCTGTGACAAAATACAGGGTTTCCTGTTCAGCCGCCCACTGCCCGCCGACGCCATTGCCGATATGCTTCGTGAAGATAAAGTACATGATATGGACCAGTAGATCATTTACTGCTACTACCCAAAACCGCTATAATATTTGTGACACTCGGCAAGGGAGTAAACACGATGCAATCGGAAATAAAACTCGTTTTCCATAAGAAAGCACTAAGAAGCTATATTGAAGTCGACCTCTGCAGAGATTGTCCACGGCAGGATGACAAAGGCTGCTGTGGTTATTATTCTCCGGTCTTCTATCCCACCGATCTGGCCTATATTGCACGCAAGAAGCCTGAACTTATAAATTATATAACGGATCTGCCTCGATTAACGGTGCTTGATGCTTCGATCACTGTTAATAGTGTGCCTGAAGGGCCGAATGCTTTTCACTGCCAATTCCATACTCGTGATAAAGGTTGTCTGCTGGATATGGAGCTGCGGGAGTCAGTATGCCGCCATTTTGTGTGCCCGGGCATTGGCTGGTGGCAGGAACCCGAGCTGGAGCTTTGGAAGAACTACTTCGATGAGATCGCTGATTTTGAGATCGATTTGAACAATCAGTTAGCAACCAGATTAAAAAGTGAAGGCCTCAGTCTGCGCTCCCGCAGTGATTGGGATACTATAATAAAAAATTTATTGTCCTGGATCGATTTCGGACTATATGAATCTGCAAAGCTCGGCAAAGATTTACCGCTTACTGAGTCTTTCTCGATCAAACGCGATTTATTGTTCGGCAGTGATTGGATACTGTAACACTAAAATATGACTGCCTTCATGCTAGCCCGCTAACAAAACATATACCTCGAAGATCAGGCGCGATCAAAGGCACAGAAGTTTATAATCGTTAATTAACATAAGCAGCAAAATGTTTTATAATGACGCAAAACAGCCGGTGAAATCACCGGCTGTTTATTCTCTAGATAATCGCGTCAGGATAATGACATTAGCGAATGCCAGACTAGGATACCTTTAACTGACCGACTCTCTTCTGCAGTTTCTGGGCTAATCCTGCTAGATTATCCATTCGTTTGTTCATTGACTCGACAGAGTGCTCCTGCTCTTCGGTCGAAGCTAGGATCTGCTGTGATGAAGCAGCCATTTCCTCACTGGCGGCAGCAATGCCTTCGATATCACGAGCGATCCTATTGGTCGCCTGGATCATATTCTGAGCATCACTTACGATTTGCCGGGTCTGCTTGTTTATAGGAGCCAGATACTTGTCAAACTGCTCCAGCACCTGCTCGCTATGGAATACGGCGCTGGTTTGATTCTCCAGACCGCTGCGGACCTTATCCATATCGGACACAATATCTTGGGTGCTGGACTGAATATCACCGATCAAAGCATAGATCTTTTCAGCAGCCTCCAGAGTGTCCTCGGCCAATTTCTTGACTTCACCGGCTACTACAGCAAAACCACGGCCTTCTTCACCGGCGCGGGCGGCTTCGATGGCAGCATTTAGTGCCAGCAGATTAGTATCGCCGGCAATCGACGTAATAACCTCTACGATCTGGCCAATTACTGCTGATTTATGATCCAGCTCACTTATAGCATCAGCCATGCGAGTGATAGCCCCGATATTGTCCTGCACCTTGCTTCTCTGCAGAGTAGCAGTGGCTGATCCGCGATTGATCATATCCTCCATTTCTGCAGAACGCGCTGCCAGTTCCGATGTAACATCAGTAACTCCTTCTAACAGCGCAAACACTTGATGGACATTATTAGATGCTTCCGTCATCTCGGTCGCCTGATCGGTCGCTCTCTGCGCTATCTCGTTGATAGTGTGGGCTACCAAGCGGGCATTCTCTTCCACCTCATCGCCCATCTGTTTGACAGTGGTCGCTTCCTTATCCAGCTTCTCACAGCTGGATTTCACATTGGACGAAATGCGGGCTAAACGATTTACCATCTGGTTGAAGACTTCCTTCATCATCTCCAATCGGCCCATTTTTTCGGCCGTACCAATTACTGAAGTTAAATCTCCATCAACGACTAGATTCGAATGTTTCATCAACACTCCAGCCGGAATGATAAACCTTTCTATATTTAAATGAGTAGATATCCACCCTGTAACAAATCCATCTAGAGCCATAAACGCTATGGTCAGCAAGGATTTTACAAACCAGTGAGATTCCCATCCTCGAATCGAAGCAAATACGAAGACAAATGGAAGAACAGCGGCCACCGGTGTAGCAAACTTCAGGGTACGTACACGATACATTTTCTTCACCATGGCAGTTATCTGCTCAGGATCAAGAGCTGGTGCTATATCCTTTTTGGGACCAGCGGGCTTGGGCAGCTTAAATGAGCTGGTTTGCTCCTGCAGTTCCTGGGCTAAAATTCCCATTTGCGTTGAAATATTCCGGATAGATTCAATAGCCGACGCCTGGAGCTCAGCGGTTTTGGCAATGTCTGTTGATCCTTGAGCATTTTTCTCGGCAATCGAGCTAATAGTGCTGATCGAGTCCCGCATACGCCGGACAAATTCGATGATTTGAGTGACATCTAGCTCCAGCTTCTCTAGTTGTTCAATGACCAGTGCCACATCATCGATGACTGCACCTAATACCTCACCATTGCTTTCAATAGCTGCCTCCTGGCCAGAGAGGGCTTTCTCTGCTGTGCCCATTTCGCTGGCCACCAGCCCAATACTCTGCTGGATACTCATTATCAATTGGCCGGTTTCAACCGCCGCCTGTGACGATTCCTCAGCTAGCTTGCGCACCTGTTGGGATACCACCTGGAACCCACGCCCGTGTTCACCTGTACGAGCAGCTTCAATGGAAGCATTCAAGGCTAGCAGGTTGGTCTGTCCTGCAATGTCGCTGATGACCTCCATAATACTGCCGATCTCATGGGACTTACTGGCTAATTCAACAATGGTACTATCAATATTCTTAATTACAGTGTGATTGGCCAGCAT
>JBLNAX010000027.1:0-120320 GCA_050259595.1 Acidobacteriota bacterium
CAGGCCGCGCCGCATCTTCTCCAAGGCATCTTCGCGGGAGGTGCATTCGTGATCAGAGCTTATCCCGGTGCTCATGTATGCATTAAGCTCCTTGAGGTTTAAGGCCGGAGCATGGCCATCAATACGGCGGCCATCGGCCAGGGTCTGCT
The DNA here is from genome assembly GCA_050259595.1 of Acidobacteriota bacterium. Classification (GTDB taxonomy): domain Bacteria; phylum Bacillota; class Syntrophomonadia; order Syntrophomonadales; family DTU052; genus JBLNAX01. Next base: position 150 of record JBLNAX010000027.1, read on the forward strand.
TGATCATTTCCAGAACTACCGGGTTCTTATAAAGGACTCCCGGGTAATTCATTAATTCAGCCAAACCGGGCGAAGCGGGAAAAATCTCAAAAGCCTGGGCCACTTCGGCAAGGCCCATTGTCGCCCCGGCAGTTTCCATGTGTGTGGCCGGAACGCAGGAAGGTACATTATAGAAAATATCGAGAGGCAGATCGCGAGCCGCCTTTACCATGTAATCCCAAGCAGCAAGACCGCCTACGTTGACTATTTCATGGGGGTCAGCGATGATCGCTGTGGTACCGTGAGGAACTGCTGCAGCAGCAAAGGCTGCTGGTGTCAGAAGTGAGCTTTCAATGTGAATGTGGCTGTCGATCAGGCCCGGAATAATATAACGCCCGTCCAGGTCCAGAACATTTAGCCCCTGCTGGTAGTCGCCTATACCAGCAATCCTATTCCCTTTTATCGCCACATTGAGGGTCTGGATCTCGCCGCTGAAAACATTGACCACCTGCCCATTTACCAATAGCAGATCAGCTTCCGATTCGCCGCGGGCAGTATCAATAAGGGCCTCCATTTCCGCGATTGGAATACCTCCACGCATAGCACACCAATCCCCTTTCCTCCCCAATTATATCACAAGGCCAGAGCTGGCTATAAGCCACTAGGCGGCTGCCAATCAGGAAACTCAATAAGATTTCCATCTAAGCCGGCACGGGCTTTTTCTTTACTCATGGAAGCTGGAATGACCTCCACAAACTCCACACGTCCTTCGTCGTCATCCTTCTTCTTTTCCTTTACCGGATGGGGAGCATGCTCTGGTATTGGAACATGCATATCGTACATTTTCGCAGATAGCCAAAACGTGTGCCCCAGTGGATCATCAGAGATGCTGCCCGCAAAAGCCTGCAGCATCTGATCAGCCCAGTCTTGAAACTTACGCTGGCCAGTCAAGCGCGCCAGCCGCAGTAGATTCATAGCCGCCACCGCATTGCTGGAAGGGAGGATGCCGTCCAGCGATTCCCGCGGCCTGCGCAGCAGCTCCTCAGCGTCCTTGCCATAAAAGAAGAATCCATCATATTCTTCATCCCAAAACAGTTGAACCATATCTTTACTCAACTCAACGGCATGAATAAGGTACTTTTGATAAGAATTAGCCTCGACCAATTCAAGCAGCCCCCATACTAAATATGCATAATCGTTAGCACACGCAGCATATCGTGCTTCACCATCCCGGCTGCAGGTCAGCAGCCGACCATCCAGGCGGCGCAGGCTGTGCAGCACAAATTCTGCGGCTTTTTCCGCTTGTTCCAGATAGCTGGGTTCATCAAGCACTATGGCGGCTTGGGCCAGTGCGGCAATTATCAACCCGTTCCATTTGGCATAGATCGAAGTATCCTTGAAAAGTCCTGTTCTTTCATTGCGTTTCGCGTACAATCGCTGAATCTCATCTTGGAAAGCCACCGCCGCGGTGCTGTAATCCTGCCACTCGTTGAGATTTGGTATGCTTCGCTCGTCATAGCTGCCCTCTTCAGCGATCCCATAAGCCCGCCCAAAAGCCACTGCTTCAGGTCCCAGAATCGATTCTATTTCTTTCCAGGACCAGAAGTAGTAGCTCCCTGCTGCTTCCTTCCACTCGGAATCCTGAGCCGAGTAAAAGCCTCCTTGCGGTGACAGCAGTTCACGCACCACATAATCCAGAACATCGCGGGCAACCATAGCATACAAGGGATGTCCCATGGCCTGATAAGCATCCATGTAGACCATAGCAATGATCGCGTTTTGGTAAAGAGTCTTCTCAAAGCTAGGTATCAATGGCCCGCTTGGGGCCGGGAAATTCATAAATCCATGTCCGATATGATCATATATCGCACTGCGATACATTGTATCAAGCGTGTGTTCAACGGCTGCCAATGCATCCTGGCTGTTATAGGCTTGTGAGTAATTCAGCAAAAACATCAGTTGGTGCGGCAGTAGCACGCTTGTCCGACCTTGAAATCCTTGCAGCGCATCATTATGATCTATTAAAGCTTGGCGCTGGGCTTGATGCAATATTTCGTCCGTGATTTGTTCATTTTCTCGCGGATGCTTCTTTTCCCTGATTATGTCTGCTGCCCGACGCCCTTTATCTATAGCATCGGTTCTCCGTTTGGACCACATTTGCACAGCCTGTCCCAGCATTTCCATCAGTCTTTCCAAAGTCTGTTCGATATCCACCCGCCCGATGCTCTGAGCTATAAATGGTTCCTGCGAAGGAGTCAGAATGACGTTCAGCGGCCAGCCTGCGGTACCCGTCATGACCCTACATGCTTCTATATATATCATATCTACATCAGGTCGTTCATCACGGTCCACCAGGACCGGCACCAAATTTTCGTTTACAAATCCAGCCACCTCAACATTGCCGAAAACTTCCCTCTGCATCACATGGCATATATGACAAGTAGAACTGCCAATGTGGAGGAAAACTGGTTTATCTTCTCGGTGCGCATAGGTAAAAGCCTCATCGCTCCAGGGCAGCCACTCAACCAAATCATGTGCATGCTGCAACAGAAACGGTGAACTCTCCCGGCTTAACCGATTGCTATGTTCTGTCATGATTTCAACTCCGTTATCAAGGTTTGTCTTAGTTTGGGTTATGTCCCATCGTTTATACCGTTACAAATACTGTATTTATATACTATTGATTACCCAGAGGATTTTGCCGCATTCTGTCGAAAGGTTATGTATGTTTGATTTAAGGGAGGTAAACCTATGGCAAAGAAAAAGCGACTTAATCTGGCACTTCAGGGAGGCGGCGCTCACGGCGCATTTACCTGGGGAGTTCTAGACCGTTTGCTGGAGGAAAAAGATCTGGAATTCGTAGGCATTTCCGGTACCAGCGCCGGTGCTGTCAATGGCACTCTGCTGGCATATGGTCTGACTATAGGTGATTTTGATACCACCCGGCAGGTCCTTCATGACTTCTGGAAAAGCAACTCCGATTCCCAGATGTTTTCACCCTTACAGCCAACTATTATAGATAAGATGTTTAGCCGAGGTAATGTGGACTATAACCCTCTATTGAAGATGGTAAATGCTATGACCACTAGCCTATCACCATACCAATGGAACCCCAAAAACTTCAATCCTCTAAGGGATTTACTGAATGGGGCTGTGGACTTTGAGGCTCTACAAAAAAGTAAAAAGATAAAGCTCTATCTATCAGCAACTACCGTGAGAACTTCCAAAGTCAAAATCTTTCCGATTTCCGAGATCACAGCCGACGCAGTTCTAGCCTCGGCCTGCCTGCCACGCTTGTTCCAAGGCATCGAGATCGATGGAGAAATCTACTGGGATGGCGGATACCTAGGCAATCCGGCTATGTTCCCCTTGTTTGACAACACCGATTGTACAGATTTGATGTTGGTTCAAATCGATTCTACCAACTACAATAAAAAGCCAGCCGAGGCTCACGAAATAATGGACCGTGCCACCGACCTTAGCTTCAATTCCAGTCTCATGAGGGAAATGCGGGCCATCCAATTCGTCACCAACATCATCGATAAAGGTTTCGATGACAATGGCAAATTGCTGAGAACCTTTGTTCATCACATCGGCACCGGCGATTTCTACAATGATTATAACAACACCAGTAAATTAAATGTCTCCTGGGATTGGCTTACCTACCAGCGAGATATTGGCCGCTCAAAGGCCGATGAATGGCTTAAAGAAAACTATAACAACATCGGAGTCAAGACCAGTTGTGACATGGAGCAATTGTTCTTCTAAAAGAATAGACATATCACACATCAAGCCTGCACTCCGCGCGAGTTGCAGGCCTTTTTATTCTTAATACAACTATTTTGGTAATATTTCATATTGCCGATCAAGCAGGAAATGCACCCCCAAACAGAGTATATCCATTAGAAGGCCCGCAAAGGGTCAACCACTTTTCTGACGGAGGAAAATGAATGAACATCAAATACAAACCCCTTATAACTGTTATGCTGGTGATTCTCTTACTGAGTTCCTCCGTGTATGTTTTTCGCGATTCTCTAGCTGAGTCGCCTTTTAAATCCAGCTTTGAATTCAACACTATCTCCCGGGTAGCAGCTGATACGAAGAACAACCTGTACGTTATCTCCGATGCCCGTCAGCAAATATCCAAAGTTGACCCTACCGGTTTATGCTTGTATCAGATCAAGATCGAGGACTCGGCTCCGGGGCTAATCAGTCTCTTCACCGATGTGGCGGTAGACACCCAGGGCCGTCTGTATGTGCTGCGCACTGACCTCGATGCACACGCAATATATGTGGTTGGAGAATCTATCCTTCGCTATACTGCGAAAGGCAAGCTTGATCAAAATCTATATAATATCCAATACAAAGGCTCTGAACGCCCATTACGCCTGGGCCGGATCAAAAATCTACAGATCAAGAGTGATAACTTTTCATTTATATATGTCAGCGGTGAACAACTGTGGCTCAAAAATCTTCCAGCCGGCCAAGATCAAATATCATCACAGCTAGTAGCAACCCTGCCCCCCGAAACCTATTTGGCGGAGATAGTCGGAACCCTGCCAGATGAGCTGTTCTATTCGACCGATCGCGGTGAAATATACTGGTTGGGCCAGGACACAGCGCCAGTACCTATTTACCCTCCAGAAAACACGGATAATAACGACCGATCATTCCCCAGTCATATTAGATTGGGTGCTGATAACAACCTCTACTTTGTCGATTCCCTTAAGAATCAAGTGACAGGTCTGATATTTGGCGAGCGCACGATACAACGCAAGTTGCTGTTCCCGGTCGGCGATCTGAGTAAGCATAATCTTGATCAGCCTTTGAAATCCCTGAAAGATGTAACCTTGATGGGCAGCGGCAAAATGGTGGTCGCCGTTGCTGACCGTCTGATCATCGTTGAACCTGGTTCGAAAATCGGCAAGGTCTACGCCGGGGCAGATTACAAGGGGTCCCACACCGCTTTTAACATGACTATTTGGTGTCTGCTGCTGATCATAATCGGATTGCTAGCTTATGCCATAAAAATGGTATATGTTGATTTACTGGACCGCAAGGTCTCATTAATCATAAAACAAGTAGCCATTTTCGTACCAGTCATTATCGCCTTCATGGTAATTCTATTGTTTATGGTTTACAATAACTTTTCGGACCGCCAGGAACGTGATACTTATACTAAATTGACTCAGCTGACCCGCATCGGACAAAACATGATCGATGTACAGCATCTTCAAAACATCACTTCTCCACGTGATTACATGAACACCGATTATAAGGCACTAAGAAAAGCTACTATCGAAGCCCAGATGAATATGTACCGTCATGGCAGCCAGATCTATGGCGGGGATTACCGGACTGATGATTACGGTCTCTACAGTGCTATGTATAAGCTGGAAAATGGCAAATTGTACGCCATCATGGACTTTGACAACAGTGTAAATATGTACAAGCCTATCGATATCCAATACGAATTCAATGATGTTCTCCAGAACCGTTCCATTATTACTAGCACTAATACCGACGAAAATGGCACCTGGATGTTTGCCATGGGCCCTCTTTACGATGCTCACAACAATATCGTGGGCATATATGAGACCGGGGTGGACCGGACCGCCTTTACCGAGAACAAGAACATACTTTTCCGCAGTGTAGCTACTGGTATAGCTGTAATGACCCTGGTAGTGGTTTTGATTCTGTTGATCACTACCTACCTGTTGTTGGCTTCCCTGCGCAAATTAAGCACTAGTGTGGATGAAATGGCAGCTGGAAACTGGGAGGTGCAGGTGGCCATCAATACCCGCGATGAGGTAGCCGACCTCGGTCAGCGTTTCAATGTCATGGCAGAGCATATCAAGAACTATGTTAATGAAATAACATCCCTCAGCAAATCATACTATCGATTTGTTCCTGAGGAATTTCTTAAATTCCTGGGCAAAAGAAGTGTTACTGAGATTGGCCTGGGCGACCAGGTGACTTGCGAGATGTCCGTATTGTTCTCTGATATCCGTTCCTTCACCACCATATCGGAAGCAATGACTCCTGAGGAAAACTTTAATTTCATCAACACCTATCTGGGAGTAATGGGGCCGGTTATTCGAGAAAACGGTGGTTTTATAGACAAATACATCGGAGATGCCATCATGGGCTTATTCCCTGGCGATCCCTCTAATTCCTTACATGCGGCATTGAAGATGGTCAAAGCCCTGAAAGCATTTAACCTACGACGTATACCCCTGAAAGAAAAGCCGATCAATATCGGCATTGGGATTCATGCCGGCAACCTGATGCTAGGGGTAGTGGGCGAAAAGGAACGCATTGACGGCACTGTAATATCCGATGCCGTAAACCTAGCTTCACGCCTGGAGAGCCTGACAAAGCATTTCGGTGCATCAATTATTGTGAGTGAAGTTACCCTAAATAAAGCAAGTTCACTGCCCAACTGTGAAAGACGCTTCCTGGGCCGGGTGCGAGTCAAAGGTAAGAACCAGTGGGTGCCTATCTACGAGTTATTTGAAGCTAGCGGAGACGAGACAGATAAGGCCAAGCTCGAAAACCGACATGCCTTCGAAGCTGCGGTCAACAGCTTTATCAAGGGCGATGTGACAACTGCACACAAGATGTTCAAAGAGATGTCGCACACCAGCCCTCACGACAAGGCGATATTGCTGTACCTGGATAAATGCGACAAGATGAAAAAAGGTGAGCACCCGGAGCATTGGGATGGAACCTTTGATTTTGATGAAAAATAAATATGCTTGAGCATTTGACCATCTTGTGACGGGTCAGATATGATGGGTTTACCTCATGACTCCAAGAGCTAACAAGGGCAGGGTGGATTCAATGCGCGAAATAACCAATATAACAAAAGAAGTATTGTGGAACCAGCTAGCCCAGGCAGTTGTTCAGGGTCAAGTTAAATGTGCCTGCACCACCTGCCTGGCTGATATAATGACTTATGCACTTAACCGCCTCCCCCCTAATTATGTCGCACAAAAAGTCGGAGCTATAATCAGAGGTTCACGAGCTGAAGACAGCCAGTTTAAGGTCGATGTACTTACCGTAATGACCCAAGCCATCTATGAAATCGGAGCCAGCCCCAAACATGAAAATGAATCATTCGTTCCTACCGATATCGATGGCTATATTTACGCCTGCAACACCGAACTAAGCGTAACATATGTCTCGACCCGAGCCTCACTGTTTACCGGATTTCAGCCGCAATCCGTGATCGGATTTCCCTTAACCAATCTGATTCATACGGACTACCATCAGGAATTGCTTACTGTAGTAAGCGAGACTATTTCCAGACTCACCCCCCTTAATTTCGAGTGTGTTTTCATTCGCCGGGATAAAGAGGAATTTCAGGTGAATATGTGTATAACCCCCATAACTCGCACTTCACAGCCGGTGGGGGTAGTCATCGTTTTGCTCGATATCTCTAGACATACCCCGGAAGTTGTTGATTATACCGATTTGTTTTCCAGTCTTGAGGAGATGGAAAGGTTCCGAACTAAAAATAGACTATCTGATGCCGATATGGACCGCAAAAAGAGCCTGACCAGCAATCTGGTCGACAAGTCGAGAGAACTGGATAAAGTCAAGAAATTCCCAGCAAAATAATCATTTGGAGCTGATCATATGCGGGAAATAATCAATATAACCGAAGAAATGATCTGGGTCCATCTAAGACAAGCCATCGCCAAAGAGCAATGTGCTTGTACTTGCGATATATGCATAACTGATATCATGACGTATACCCTCAATCGTCTGCCTCCAACTTATGTTTCACGCAAAATGGGTGCTGCTATCAAAGGCTCCGGTCCTAAAGACACTCAGCTAAATATAGATATAATACGTGTTTTAACACAGGCCATTGATCTAATCGGCAAACACCCTAATCACGACAGTTCTCAGGATGAGGCCATCTCAGCCATCAGCGGCTATCTGTGTACCTGTGACAAAGAATTGGCTGTAACTTTTATATCTGGACCGGCTTCATTTTTCATGGGCTATCAGCCGTGGTCGATGCTGAATAAAAAGATAACCGATTTCATCCATCCCAGTCACAGGGAAGCCTTGGCTGATCGCATCTTACAGGGTATAGCTGACAGATACCCCGCAACGTGTGAAAGTATAGTGGTCAGGCGTGATTCCAGCCAATATCTAGTCAGGCTCAGTATTTCACCAGCCTTTGATGATGAATCCCCGTTGGGTGCTGTACTTCTTTTCTTGCATTTAACTCGGCTCGATCCAGAAAACACTCCAGAATATTTGCAGCTGCAGGACAGTGTAAGCGACCTGCAGGAATTAGAAAAAATCCGCGGTAATGCTTTGCTATCGGATGGCGACCTAGAGAAGAGGAGGAATCTGGGCAGTCATCTATCTGAAAAGTACGGGGATTCCAAAAACAAGAAAAAATAGGCTTTCGTTGCCTGAACCATGCAGTTTATTTTTACACCTCGTTAATAAATTTGAAACATTTGTCCTATAAAGTAGTGGCATAGGGATCGAGAATGAATGACTTAAGCAAAGGTTCATTTTGGTCTTAAATTAACTTAGGAGGAATGTATCATGAAAAAGAAACTCATCGCATTAATGCTCGCCAGTCTTATGCTTTTGGGATTGACAAGCACCGCCCTGGCTGAAGAAACTACACTGCCCGATACACAGGCGGTAGTGAATGAAGTTCAGGCGAATGACAACACAGAGAGCAGACAAATCGGCCTGTACAGTGTTAAAAACCTCACCGGATATGCCGAACTGCTGAAACTTAGAGCCGAAGGTAAAGCTACCCGTGAACAGATCCGCGCTAACCAAGCCAAGATCAAAAGTGCCGAAAAGCAAGCCAGACTAGCTAAGAAGGATATTAATACTATCGTAAAAGCTTATAGGACCCAGCACAAACAACTGGCCACTGATCTAAAGTCACTTTGGACAACCCAAAAGGCGAATTGGGCGGCAATGAAAGCTGCACGTCAAGCTAAAGACAAAGCCCAAATGCAGGCGGTCATGTCCAAGATTCTAACAACTAGACAGGCCATCAATGCCAAGTTGATCGAGATCAAAACCGCTCAAGATAAGCTGCTGCTGGATTTGCAGAACGCTCCAGTGAAAGAACCGAAGGTTAAGAAAAATGCTAAAACCACACCGGCTCCAACTATACCAGCTGCCAATTAATTCAACTTTATAACCATACACAACCACGAAACCCTCGGTCTAGCCGCAAGGCAGGCCGGGGGTTTATTATTTAGATCACATTAACAAAAGGAACATATTATAATATGTTGAAAGAGTTATCCAATACATTTATAGGAGGTATTTATACATATGATGCGTCGGTTGGTGCGAATCCTACTAATCATACCGGTCTTTTTATTCATCGGAGTAGCCGGTTATGTGGTTTACTATAACGAACTTCATCCTCAGTTAGTTCTCAGGAAGATCGATCCTGTTCAACTGCAGAGAGAGATCGTAGCATTCACCATCTATGACACCACTGACTGGAACCCTGTAGACCATCGGGATATCGCAGTAAATCGTCCCCTTGATCATTCTCCAGCCTTTGAAGACCCTACTCTTCACTTTAGTGCATCCAGCGCTGTGACCAGCCTTGTTTACAAAATCGAGAACCGGCATCCCATAGACAGTAAGCGTGTAATTGTACATAAGATGTATGCTGATAAGATTATTGGTACTAAGGAATTTGTCATGCCCATAAAAGCCTTCGATTTAGACCAGTCAACCATAAACACCATTGTCCATCGAGCGCGCTACACTACCAAAGTTTTAATGGGTACACCAAGGGCACTGGGAATGATACGGCTTAAAACTGGTGAAGTGCTGGACTGCACTGTATACTTCAGTGGAATGTTCTCAGTGCAAGGGGAACCCGGGTTTTATGAATTCACAGGCTCCAATTACAGCCGTTGGGAAAACATAATGAATCGACATTTATCTAAAAAATAATCGATATCGCAACTTTGTTCCGGTTAATTGGCACTTTCCCTTCAAGTGATATTATTAGCCCCGACATATTCTTTTTACATAATGGTAACAATCTGGTAACATTTAGGCTTTATGTTAATAGTGTACAACGACATAAACGAGATGTGACTTGGGGGGTGCAACCCCTCCCCCCGATTCATATAGAAAAACCACTTTTCCCCAGACCTCAGCAAAAAAGAGAAGGCCGCGGTTTAATCCACGGCCTTCTCCCTTTTAATGCATAAGCAATCTCTTAATCTTCAAACTGCCCTAAAACAGTGTAGGAAGAAAGAACCCAGTCATGATCACCTGTGGTGACTACGCTGCCGCAGTATTCACACTCACCCGAAGCCGCTATACTCATATTGGCACCGCAGTTCGGGCAGGAGGTAACTGAGCCGCGATCTTTGGTAAGGTCGGTCACTGAGCCTTTCTTGCGAATAAGATTCCATATGTATTCAACATATGTATCAAGTTCAGGATCACCCTCAACCAGTTCTTTGTTGTCATCACGAACAACATAATCTTTGGCTCTGGTCTTTAAATATACCTTGATTATGTCATGCTGCCCGTCCTGATAGAAATCTGTAATCTTGGTCTGCAGAACTGCCAGATCTGTGATCATATTGGTCGTCTTGCTATCTATCAAGTCCTGCATTTGTTTCTGGACAGTGCTGAACATCTCATTGGTCATAAATGGCCGGGCCTTTTTCCAATCCTTCTGCATCCAGGCTTCCTGAAGCTGGACATACATATTGGACACTTTGGATAAAAACGCGCTCTCCGTAAAGTTCGGATCACTCTGCAGGATCTTTTCCAATGCATTGGGATTTACATCGTAACTGGCTGCCATAGGTGGCGAGTCTTCATCATCCTCATATACTCCGTCGTTACCAGAACCCCCGCCCTTCATAACGGCATATAGGATCAGAATAACTATAATTACGACAATTATTCCACCTATTGAACCACAGGGAAAGCAGACAGCTCCGCTGCTGCCGCCATAATGAGTAGAAGAGCCGCTGGATGAATGACTGCTGCTGCTCGACGAAGAGTGACTACTGCTGGAGCCGCTCGAATGGGAATAAGAATGTCCCATGCGGGCTTCAGCCGAAACCGCTGATAAGACAAAAACCATTATAACTGCCAGAATAAGCGTAGCCCATAAATTAGAACTAGACCTTGGCATAAAATCCCCCTTTTCCCCTTCGATATTTATTGCACTTTGGTTCCGCAGTTGTTGCAGAATGCATCAGTGCCCGCAACCTGGGTGCCGCATTCGGTACAAAACTTCTTAGCTGGAGCTTGTTCTACCTTCGCCCCGCAGCTGCTGCAGAACTTCGATCCGGCGGGCAGTTGACCCTGACAACCGGCACATATTATCATACCTGCGGCTGCAGCTGCAGCCGGAGCCGTTGCTGCCGGAGCTGCCGTAGCTGCTCCAGGTGCTCCCATCGGTGGTGGCTGGGGCGCTTGGAAAGAACCCTGCATGTTCTGAGCAAACACCTGACCAACACCAAGCCCCATCCCAATGCCCATACCGGCCTGGTTCATGGCGTTCATGCCCGGGTTTTCCACTGATTTTTCCATCACATCAAGGGTCTTGACCTGTGCGTAATTCTGCATACCGCCCATAATATTGACCGCACTGCGTTTACGCATCATTTCTTGGTATTCTTCTTGTAAAGTCAGGCTTACGATCTGGAATTGGACAAGGGCTAGACCAAGGCTGTCGAACTCCTCAGCGGAAGCTTCCATCATGGCCTTATTGATTATTTGATAGTTAGCCGCTAACTCAGCTACTGTCAACTTCTGCTGTACAATGACCGGGACAAAATCCGAAATAATAAATGCTTTCAACTGGTCAGCGATCTCTTTGACTGAATATGTACGATTAGTGCTGGAAACATTCGTAACAAATCGGCGGGGGTCTGTGACCTGGAACGCAAATGATCCAAAAGCCTTTACTTCAACCTGCTCGAATTTGGGGTCGGGAACCAGTACCGGAGCCGGTGTTCCCCATTTTTGGTCAATAAACTGTTTGGAACTAACAAAATAAACATCAGCTTTGAATGGTGATTCAAAACCAAAAGCCCAGCCTTTCAGGTCGCCTAAAACAGGTAGGTTCTGGGTCGTCAAATTATGTGTGCCCTCGCCAAACACATCGGCAATCTTACCTTCATTGACAAAGACTGCTGTCTGGCCCGGTCGAACGACCAATTTACCGCCATTTTGGATCTCATTATCCTGCATTGGAAACTTGTAGACCAAAACATCCTGTGAATCGTCTTCCCATTGGATAATATCGAGGAATTGCTTTTTGACAAAATCCATTAAACCTATTGTGATCACCCCTTTGCATTGTATTCAATAATTATACCATTTTTTGCTCTAATTTTTCATATTTTGTCGACAATAATATACCGCTAATAATAAGTAAAAAGCCCGGCCTATCTAGTAGGTCGGGCTTTAGTTTACTTGCCTTCTTTCTCGGCAGCTTCCTTCTCGATGATGTCGATAAATATCTGACATACTTTAAGGTCGCGCTGCCTTCCTTTCATCCGTTCCAATTCCACAACCCGTTTTCTCAATACAAACTTGATAGCTGTGGTATCCAATAGATCGGTAACTTTAACTCCTAGTTTGTGACCCTCGATAAGCTCCTCAAGAGTACGGTAAAATTCCCGGTCATTGATATCGTCAATATTGATTTCTCCCTCTGACACGAAGGCTCCCCCCCATCGATTGATATTTGATTATTCAGCGATCACCGAGGTCAGATACGTTCCAATCTCTAGAAATCATTATATACTCAAGACCCTCTTTACGGCTAATAAATTTTGTTGGTGGCAGGACGAAGCATTGCAAACATTTGTAAGCAGCAACATTAGGCACTATCATATAACCTAGGGATAAGTTTTTAAAGGAGGCTGCTGGATGATCTGGCATACTGAACACCATTGGATCAACACCAGAAATCATAGGGAATTCATTAATATAACTGACCTGGTCGCTGAGTCCGTACAAAAAGCGGGTATCAAGGAAGGAATGGTTCTGGTAAGTGCCATGCATATTACTTCCGGGGTCTTCGTAAATGATGAAGAGGAAGGGATCAAGGCTGACTTTATGGAATGGGCTGAAAACCTGGCACCGTTTCGCAAAGACTATCGCCACCACTTCACCGGCGAGGCCAATGGAGACGCTCACTTAAAAAGCATTTTGTTTCATCATCAGGTAATGGTTCCGGTTACCGACGGCAGGTTGGATCTGGGACCCTGGCAGCAGGTGTTTTACGCCGAATTTGACGGCCAGCGTAAAAAGCGGCTTCTATTTAAAGTAATGGGTGAGTAAGGAGACAGCAAAAATGGATATGCAGGCAATAGATAAAGTAGCCAACCTCATGGCCAGTTCCAATAATACGGTGGTAGTTACCGGTGCCGGCATCAGCACCGAAGCTGGAATTCCAGACTTTCGTGGGGATAAGGGCATCTACCGCGAACTGGGCGAGGAACGGGTGATGAGCATAATCAATATCCACGCCTTTCGCCGCAGCCCAGAGCTCTTTTACGAATTATATCGTCAGTATTTTTCTTTTCCTCCGGTGGAACCCAGCAAGGCTCACTATATGCTGGCGCAACTAGAGCAGAACGGTCTTGTACGCGCCGTTGTTACGCAAAATATCGACGACCTTCATCAAAGAGCTGGCAGTAAGAAAGTGATCCCTGTGCATGGCACGGCCAATCGTTTCTTATGCACCAATATTAAATGCCAAGCCGAGTTTGAGGAAGAATACGTCAAAAACTACCCTGAAGTCGTACCCCTCTGTGACAAATGCAGAGGGGTCATCAAGCCTGATGTGGTACTATTCGGCGAGCCTATTCAAAACGCAATGGATGCCCGGGATACCATTCTGGCGGCCCGACTGCTTATAGTTATCGGTTCTTCTTTGACTGTGTATCCATTGGCTGGTTTTGTTAAAGAGTTCAGCACATTTTATCAGGATCTAGTGATAATCAATAAGGGCTACACCCAGCTCGATCATGCCGCACTGGTGAAAATCGACACCGATACCACGGGGCTGGTGCTGGAGAAGATATATAAAAAGATCTCTAATATGGGTCGCAGCTAATCCTCCAACCTTCTGTTATTTGTTATCATTTTAGTTTTTTCGTGTTAGTATGGTTAGGTATATTTTTACTGAACTGGAGGGTAAGTCGTGAGAAATATCCGGTACATAAAAAGCATAATACTGGTTCTTGTAATTATGCTTGTCACAGCTGGCTGCAGTCCCGCGGGCACAAGCGATCCCGCCGAAGTACTCAAAAGGTTTACCGACTCCTTGAATAACGGCAATGTTAAGGATTGCGTGGCACTATTCGCTGTCAACGCCCAGATCGAGTCCAAAAATTCGGGTCTTAAAATATCCGGCATTAATGAGATCGAGACATTTCTCGAAAACTATCGGGTCTGGAACCACAAGTTGGTTATCGCGGCTCCGATCAATGTCAAAGGCAACACGGCCATAACCACTGTCAACGAATATGACGATCAGCTAGCGATAATGGGCCTAGAAAAGCTACGTTCACATTGCGAGTGCACAGTATATAACGGTCAGATCAACAGATTTGTACTAGAAATCAACCAGCAGGATAAAGCATCATATATGCAAAAACAAGCAGGCGTGATAGGCATTGTTCCTAATGAAACAAAGGGTCGTTGCTTCATAGCACAAATAAAAATCGGTTCTCCTGCGGAAAAAGCCGGTCTCAAAGATGGAGATATGATCGCTGAAGTTAATGGGGTAGCGGTGAATAAGATGAGGGTCGGCGAAGTGGGCACCCGTATAAGAGGCCCCATAGGCAGCCAAGTTAGCTTGACCGTTCTCCGTTCGGGTTGGGATAAGACGCAGCAGTTCGATATCACCAGGGTTGACCACAACACCCTGTCTAAATAACAACAGATTAGAATTGCAGCCTAAAGCCCGCTGATCAAGCCGCAGCGGGCTTTTATTTACTATAGTTCAAATTCTGAACTCATCCATTCCATATATGACTTGAGTGTTTCTTCCCGGACCGTATATATGATCCAACGGCCGCGGGCTTCTTCCTTGACCAGCTCGGCTGATTTGAGTTCTCTCATGTGATAGGAAACTTTAGACTGGATGAGCCCGAGGTGTTCTACCAGTTCATTAACACATAACCCGATCTCACCCGGTTCACGCGGCGATGCCTTCTGGCAATCGACCTCCATTCTGAATATCAGCCTTAATATTTCCCATCGTATCGGATCTGATAAAGCTTTGGCAATTCTATGAGGGTCCATCGTGAATCAACTCCTAAAGTTATCGTATCAATTTTTCTTGTTATTATCAACAGCCATTGATATAATCAAAATAGATTGTTGGGTTAATCCTTTATTATTATATCAGTTTGCGCAAGTTAAGGGCTCGCAAATAATTCAGCACCACTCGCGGACAGACGCAAATTGAGGTAACATTTGGTATAGGTATTACCCGGAAGGCTGGTGTTAAATGTGAAATACCAGGACTATTATGAAACACTGGGTGTTGCAAAAACTGCTACCCAAAAAGAAATACAATCGGCGTACCGCAAGCTGGCGCGTAAGTTCCACCCGGACGTCAACAAGGAGCCTAATGCCGAAGAGAAGTTCAAGACCATCAACGAGTCATACGAGGTTCTAAAAGACCCTGACAAGCGCAAGAAGTATGACGCACTGGGTGCCAACTGGCAGGCTGGCGAGCATTATTCACCACCTCCGGGTTGGGAAAATGCAAACTTCGATTTTGGCGGTCGTTCTGGCAGTTATGAGTATGTTAACGGCGACCTGGGTGATTTCAGTGATTTCTTCCAATCGCTTTTTGGCGGAGCAGGCAGGGGCGGACGTTCCCGCTCCTCGCGCATGGCCCGGGACTTAAGTTCCCGCGGTCAGGACCAGGAGGTTGAGATCGGCCTCACTTTGGAAGAGGCATATCAAGGCGGCAAAAAGTCTATCAGACTGCAGCGTAGTGATCTAGATGCGGCTGGAAACCCCGGTTCCAGTGTTAAGGAATACAACGTAAGTATTCCCCCGGGTATAGCTGAAGGTAATCGCATTCGTTTGGCAGGACAAGGCTCAGCGGGTTATGGCGGTGGCCAGGCAGGGGATCTATATCTGATCGTAAAATACCTGCCCCATGCTCATTTTACAACCGAGGGTCATGATCTACTCATGGAACTGCCCGTAAGCCCCTGGGAAGCCGCATTAGGAGCAAAGACCGATGTTGAGACAATGACCGGGACAGTGAGTCTAACTATCCCCCCCGGCATCCAAACCGGCCAAAAACTGCGCCTGAAGGGCAAAGGAATGCCAGCTAAGCCAGGTGGATTCGGGGATATGTTCGTAGTTATAAAAATCATGGTACCCAAGAAACTCAGTCATCAAGAAACCGAGCTGTTTGAAGAACTTAAAAAGATCTCAAATTTCAATCCACGTAAGGAGGTCAGATAAATGGACATCAACAAACTGACGGAAAAATCAAGGGAAGCATTACACGATGCAGAAACTAGGGCTGTTCGATCAAGCCATCAAGAAATCGATGTAGAACATTTATTTCTGGCGCTTCTAGAACAGGATGAGGGACTTATCCCCCGCCTTTTGGAACGACTGGAGATCGCACCGACGCGGGTCATCTCTCATCTGGAGGAGAGCCTCAATAAGCGCCCTAAAGTTACAGGCACTGCAGTAGAACAGGGTAAAGTCTATGTTACTGGACGTTTAAACCAGCTTTTGGCCGCTTCGGAACAGGAAGCCAAAAGATTGAAGGATGACTATGTGTCGGTGGAGCATCTGGTTCTGGCCATTTTTGAGGACAGCGGAGCCTCTGGGCGCATTCTGAAGCAGACAGGAATAAGCAAAGATCGCTTTTTGAAGGAATTGACCGCGATTAGAGGCAACCAGCGGGTAACTAGCCCCACCCCCGAAACAACATACGAAGTTTTGGAGCGTTATGGGCGTGATATTACAGAACTGGCCAGCAATGGGAAGCTGGACCCGGTCATCGGCAGGGACACAGAGATACGGGATATCATATTGATCCTGTCACGCAAAAGCAAGAATAATCCGGTTTTGATCGGTGAGCCAGGAGTTGGCAAAACCGCCATCGTCGAGGGCTTGGCCCACCGCATCGTGCGGGGTGATGTTCCCGAAGGTTTGAAGAACAAAACTATATTCGAATTGGATATGGGGGCTTTATTAGCCGGTGCCAAATACCGGGGCGAGTTCGAGGAACGCCTCAAAGCCGTCCTTCAGGAGGTCAAGCAGAGTGAAGGACGCATCATAATGTTTATCGATGAACTGCATACTATCGTGGGTGCCGGCAAAGCCGAAGGGGCTATCGATGCTGGCAATATGCTTAAGCCAATGCTGGCGCGTGGCGAGCTGCACTGCATAGGGGCTACTACACTGGATGAATACCGCAAATACATTGAAAAGGATGCCGCCCTGGAACGTCGTTTCCAGCTGGTTATGGTAGATGAGCCGGGCGTCGAGGATACAATATCGATCCTGCGGGGCCTCCGCGAACGTTACGAGGTCTTTCATGGGGTGAAAATACATGACAGTTCCCTGGTGGCAGCAGCGGTTCTGTCTAACCGCTATATTTCAGATCGATTTCTCCCCGACAAAGCTATCGATCTGGTAGACCAGGCATGTGCCATGGTTCGGACCGAGATCGATTCCATGCCCGGCGAACTAGATGAGATCTCACGGCGCATAATGCAGCTGGAGATCGAAGAAGCAGCTCTTAAGAAAGAGCATGACCAGGCCAGCAAAGGCCGCCTGCAGGATCTGCAGAAAGAATTGGCGGATCTCAAGAACCGTGCAGATTCCATGCGAGCCAAGTGGGAATCAGAGAAACATGGCATTCAGAATGTACGCCAGCTCCGCGAGGAACTGGAAAAGGCCCGCCTGGAGATAGAGAAAGCGGAACGCGACTATGATCTTAATAAGGCCGCTGAGCTAAAATACGGCAAACTGCCTGATCTGGAGCGTAGGCTGCGGGAAGAGGAAGAAAATATCTCTAACCAGAATGAAAGCAGTTTACTACGGGAAGAAGTGACCGAGGATGAGATAGCCCGCATTATTTCGCGTTGGACCGGGATCCCGCTTACGCGCCTGATGGAAGGCGAGCGAGACAAGCTCCTGCATCTTGATGATATCCTGCACCAACGAGTGGTCGGCCAGGATGAAGCAGTTAACTTGGTAGCGGATTCAATAATTCGCTCCCGGGCCGGCATCAAGGATCCGCGCCGCCCCATCGGCAGCTTTATCTTCCTGGGGCCAACTGGAGTCGGGAAGACCGAATTAGCCAAGACTTTGGCTGAGGCTTTATTTGATAGTGATAGTAATATGATCCGCATAGATATGAGTGAATATATGGAAAAACACACCGTCTCAAGGA
This sequence comes from Acidobacteriota bacterium, assembly GCA_050259595.1. Classification (GTDB taxonomy): domain Bacteria; phylum Bacillota; class Syntrophomonadia; order Syntrophomonadales; family DTU052; genus JBLNAX01. The sequence continues at coordinate 18,574 of JBLNAX010000027.1, forward strand.
TGATTGGAGCTCCACCGGGATACGTGGGTTATGAAGAAGGCGGCCAACTGACCGAAGCCGTGCGCCGCAAACCTTATGCTGTAATACTGTTTGATGAAATAGAAAAAGCCCACAATGATGTCTTCAACGTACTGCTGCAGGTATTGGACGATGGCCGGGTGACCGATTCCCATGGGCGCACGATAGATTTCAAAAACACAATAATAATCATGACATCCAACATCGGCAGCCAGTACCTGCTGGAGGGTATAACCTCTGACGGGCATCTTGGAGAGCAAACAAGAGATATGGTAATGAGTGAAATGCGTATTCATTTCCGGCCTGAGTTTATCAACCGGGTGGATGAAATAGTATTGTTCAAACCACTCAGCCTGAACGAAATTGAAAACATTGTGGAGTTGCTGGTCGATGATCTGCGTCAACGCTTAGCCGACCGGCAAATCAGCCTTGAACTTACTGAACAAGCCAGGAAGTTCATCGCCAGTGAAGGCTATGATCCGGTATATGGAGCACGACCATTAAAGCGTTTCCTGCAAAGAAGGTTAGAAACCCTGGTCGGGCGGGCACTAATTGGCGGCGAGATTTTGAATGGAGCGACTATAACGGTAGATCATCAGGATGGTGATTTACAAATCAGTTGGACGAATCGGTAGAATTGTTGAAAGCCTGGTCCTTTGAGGCCAGGCTTACTTTCATTATCGACCAGCTTAAGAAGTCGCTTGGCTCCCCTGCCCTACCTTGCCTCGGGGTATAGAGGCTATTATCCCAATTACACAAAGAGTGCCGAATAGAAGGAATGCTATGCGGTTGCTGGCCAATAATCCAGGAGCTAGGGCTGGAGTGATCTTGACCCGCCCAATATATTGGGCAAAGATAAAGGCAACCAGCGCCATACTCATGGCCTGCCCCACCAGCCTGGCAGTGCCGAGGGTCGAGGAGGCTACTCCGAAGAATCTTTTCTCCACCGAACTCATGATAGCGTTATTATTGGGACTGGCAAACAGAGCAAAGCCGATACCCAACACCGCCAGGTAAACTAAGATCAGTCCAATACTAGTCCGAGGGCCTACAAATGCCATTAAGAACATTCCCACCGCAGTTATTCCCATGCCTATGCTGGCCACCAAACGGGGCTTCATCTTATCTGACAAATATCCGGTCACCGGAGACAGAACAGCCATGAATACCGGTTGGATTAGCAGTATCATGCCCGCATGCTGCGGCTTCATTCCGCGCACCATTTGTAGATACATGGACATTAGGTAGGTGTTGGAGTAGGTAGCTGCGTAATTGATCAATGCTGCAATATTTGATAAAGCAAAGGCGCTGTTATTGGCAAATACCCTTACATCAAGCAGCGGGGTAACCGTCTTTTTCTCATGCATCCAGAACAAGACCAAGCCTGCTATACCAGCCACTGCAATCCACCATGATTCTTGTTCCGCACCAAATATTATAGCTACTATACTAAATGTTATCAGCAGTGCTCCAAAAATATCGTAATCCTTAAAACTGAACTCACGGGTGTCATCCGGCAGCCATCTCCAGGCGGCTCCCACCACTCCGACTGCCAATATGCCAACAGTCAGGAATATACTGCGCCAGCCTAGTTGATCGGTCATCAAGCCACCCAGCACCGGGCCCAGCGCAAGACCCACATAAACAGTACCCGCGTTAAAACCTAGTACCATACCCCTTTTCTCTAATGGAAATGACGCAGTAAGTATAGCCATTCCGGTAGAAAACATCATAGCCCCACCGATTCCCTGTATGACCCGTACTATGACCAGCAGGACCAGTGATGAAGCAATTCCGCACAGAACCGATGCCACCGAAAAAACCACTAGACCCGTCATAAAAATCGAGCGGCGCCCTTTCATGTCAGCTAACCGGCCAAATGGCAGCAGACAAGCAGCTGAGGCCAACAAAAAGGAGGTCAGGACCCAGTTCACAGCCACCGCATTGCTGTTGAGATCCCGGGCAATGCTTGGAATAGCCAATCCAATAGAACTTCCCATAAACGGAGTCAAGAACGAGGCTAGGGTGCATACAATTAGTATTTTGAGCAGTTTACTATCCATATATCTACCTCTCTTGCGCCGATTCAAAGCCTAACAAAATAGTATTCAGGATGCTATTTACCAATAGCCGCTCTGCCTCGAGCCATGTTATGCATGATCATGAGAACTTGATTGCGATCCTCCATCTTCAAAGCCGCCTCAAATCCCGAACAATCTATATTCTGGTTGATAGCTTCTTTGGTCAGGCGAATCGCCAAATAATCCTTCTGCACGATCATTTGAGCCAATTCCATTGCTGTATCCATCAGCTTTTCCCGTTCAACACAACGCGATGCAAACCCCAAGTTAATAGCTTCTTCGGCACTCATAAAACGGCCGGTCAATAGAAATTCGAAAGCTCGGCCTGTTCCGATCAAACGCGGCAGCAAGTAACTGGAGCCCATGTCGGCTCCTCCCAGTCCAACATTAATATAAAATGCCGAGAAACGGGCCTCCGGTGAAATGATCCTGATATCTGACGCCATAGAAAAGCTAAAACCGGCTCCAGCCGCAGAACCTTGCACTAGACATATTATGGGTTGCGGGATCTGCCTCATGGCCAGCTGAAGATTGCCTAAACGACTCTGCCACTCATACATGAAGTTGGCTCCATCCGTACCGGCTTCAGGGGGCGGACCTTCCTTCATATCGATACCACCACAGAAACCTTTCTCTCCGGCGCCCTGCAAAATGACCACCCTGGTTTCCCGATCATGGCGTAGTTTTCCCCACAAATCCTCCAATTCGCCTAACATCTTGTAGGTAACCGAATTAAGGCGCTCCGGCCTGTTCAAGGTCAAGATCATGATTTTGGAATCAGTCATCTCAATTTTTAAAGTTTCATATCTTTCATACGCCATACAATCCTATCCCCTCTCCGTATTAGTCTTCATAAACACGCCAATATTTGGCTTCATCTGCCCAATTTGAGTCTTCTAAGAAAGATTTGGGCGGCCTTAACACAGTTGCTTGGCACTCGGCAGTAACCGTTCCATCAGCCAGCCTGATTTCGCCTCTGACCCGAGCTCGATTTTTGCCCTGCCGGTCCACCCAGCCTATGATCGTCAAAGGCTGTTCGGTCGGTGTAGGATGCCGATATGTAACCTCCAAACGGGCTGTCACAAAAAGATTATCGGTACCGCCGCCCATCATTATCGCTCGGCCGGAGGTCTCATCCAGCAAGGCTGATACGATCCCTCCGTGAACAACTCCCGGATAACCACAGAAATGTTTGGGAACGGCAACAACAGCCCTAACCTGCTCGGCATCAGTATCGTTGAACCAAGTCATCTTTAATCCGATCTCATTTTCCCGCCCGCATAAAAAGCACGACCGAGAACTAGGTTGTTTGTCCATAAATCTGCCCCTCTCACTGCGGTTGGTTGTTAAACTCTATTCAATTATAACCTAATCTAAGATAATCAATGAAAAATAGAAACAACGCCCAACTATATCATTTCCCTGAGGATTTGTTCAAATCACACCCATGAATGAGCACAGAAAAAGCCGCAAAAAAACCGGTATCTCTACCGGTTGACAGCCGAAGTATAATGGAATCGGCTGTTTACTCCATAGCTTTATTCTTATGCTCGGTATTATCCAGCAGATTAACGATCATCCTGGCTTCAGCTTTACTCAGCTTTTTAGAGATGCTGATTTCTGGATTCAAACTGAGATCAAGCAATACCGCCGGATTGAGTACATTTCGTTCGTCATCGAGAATCACTGTAACCATCGGCCTCTGAGGAATCGTTTGCTTATCTGACATTACAACTGCGATTTGGTTGTTGGTTAATTTGACCAAAGTACCTATCGGGTAGACCGCAATATTAGACATAAAAACATTTAACAAATCGGACTCAAAGTAGGTCCCCTCCAGCTTCTCTAGTATATATATGCATTCATCCAGTGTATGCCCTTTACGATAGGGACGGTCAGAAGCTAGCGCCTCAAAGACATCTGCCATAGAAACTATCTTGGCATAATCAGCAATCCTATCTTTCTCTAAACCGCGTGGATATCCTGTGCCGTCGACTCGCTCATGATGCTGAAAGGCGATATGCGGAGTTGAGGCCGAGAAATCGCCAATGGTTTTTAGAATATTGTAACCGACTTCGGTATGCTGTCGCACCAGCGACATCTCATAGGTGCTTAAGGCTCCTTGTTTGTAGACGATCTGCGGGTCCACAAATGTCATTCCAATATCATGCAGAAGAGCCCCAGTCCCCAATTCCATCAAAGTTTCTTCACTATATCCCATCGAAATTCCGGTCATTATCGATAGTATCGCAACATTGATGCAGTGATTGAACAAGTAATCTCCGTAATCGCACATCTCTTCCATTGTAATTAAGATATCAGGATTAGCCGACACCTCTTCGACTAAGATCGTTGTACTGCGTTTGATAACTTTCATATTAAGACCGCGTCTCGATTTAATGGTGTCAAATATCTGCTTAAGGTTCTTCTCCACCGCCTCAAACACTTTACTTGAAACCGTTTGCGGCAGCGTAATATCAGATAAACTGCGTTTTATATAGACAGTTTTCACCCCGGTCGATCTAACCTGGTCAATATTCGTTTCATTCAACATAGTGTTCTTAATAAACAAAGGCCGACCGCTGTTGGCCACGATGGTATGACCGACAATCATTCCCGGTCTTAACTCATTGATACTTATTCGTTCCATTGCCCCCACCATACTAATTCAATTTATTGTTCTTATTATTTCTGGGATAATTATTAGTTCTATAACCATTTGAGAACACCTTCCGAAAATTGCGAAAAGCTGACGAACTAATCTAAATAACCATTTTCAGGCGTTGACTGACATAAAATAAAACAACTCCCTCCAGGGAGCCATAGAATCATTCATTTTTTCTAATACCTTGTTGTTAAGTGGTTGGAAAGTTCTTGCGGAGTTGTTCTATCTTCTCGCTCAATTTGAGGGTCATTTCTGTTTCAGACTCACTGAGTTTCTTAATGATCGCTATACTGGGGACATCTTCTAGGTTGACTACTTCTGGGGAATCAAAGGGTTTGCCCTGCTCATCCAAGACCGAGGCAACTACAGGCCGGTTTGAGAGTCTGTCCGCCGACCGGATTACGGTTGCTGTCTGGCCATTGTTCAGGCATACCATGCTGCCGACCGGATACTGCACTATCCCCGAAAGGAAAGCCCCAAACGCTTCGGTTTCAAAGTAGTTGCCTTCGAGCTTCTCCATAATTATCAGAGCTTCCTCGATGGAAAACCCCTTACGATATGGCCGGTCCGATATCAAAGCATCGAAAACATCAGCAATAGCAATGATCCGCGCATAATCCTGGATCTTGGTTCTTTCCAGACCCTTGGGATAACCTGTTCCATCCCATCTTTCATGATGCTGCAGGGCAATATTAGAAATGCCGATGGTAAACTCATTGTACGTCCTAAGAATTGAATAACCTATCTCGGCATGTTTCTGTACTAACGCCATTTCATGGTTACTCAGCTTATCCGGCTTATTCACGATGCCTGGATCAACATAGGTCATTCCGATATCGTGCAGTACGGCGCCTATCGCTAGATCCACCAGGCTGGCTTCACTAAGTCCCAAAGACAAACCAATTGACAACGAAAGAATAGCTACATCAAGGGAGTGCTTAATAAGATAATCGCCGTAAGTCTCTATTCCTGCCAAGCTGATCAAAACGTCCGTGTTCTTCATAGCGTGTTCCAACAACAATGCCATACTTCTTTTCAATAACTCGATATTAATGGCACCCTTGGCGTGGACCTCACGGAATATGGCTTCAATGTTTTTAGTTGCCGTGGACTGTACACGGGTCGCTAAGGCTTCTGGCAGAGTAATGTCCGCAAAACTTTTCTTGATAAACACATTTTTTATACCGCTTTTTGATAGGTTGGTAATGTTCTGCAGCGTGAGCATGGTATTCTTAACAAATAAAGGCTCGCCATCCTTATCGACAACGGTATAACCCAATATCATACCTGGTAGAAGTTCATCGATGTTTACCTGTTCCATTGGCAACTCCTGACTCTTCACGTTAGGCTCAGCTTCTAAACAGATTACTTCTACAATGTTTTAAGTACCTCCTGCAAAGGTCCTAATAATTTGCCCAGACCACGTTTCAATAAAATGTAATTTTGCCAAACATCTATACCTGATGGTAAATATGGATTAAACTTTGTTTAATAGATTGGGAGGGATAGCGAATGGCCGGTAGAATACTTGTCATTGAAGACGACCAGAGTATTGCTGATTTAATCAAGCTTTACCTAGATAAACAAGGTTATACGGTATTTATATTTAACAATGGACCTTCTGCCCTGGAAAAATGGGATGATATAAAACCTGATCTTGCGCTGCTGGACCTTATGCTGCCTGGTATGGACGGCTGGGAAATCTGCCAGCAGATCCGGAAAATTGAGGACGTTCCAATAATAGTAGTAACAGCAAAGGGAGCTTTGCCTGATAAATTGCATGGTTTTGATCTCGGTATCGATGATTATGTGGTCAAGCCATTTGATCCTCTGGAACTATTGGCCCGAATCGGGGCCGTACTGCGCCGGCGAGGCCGTGATGTTCCAGATAATGAGCAAAAGGTCGTGTTCCCAGGACTAGTTGTGGATTTAGCTACTTTCTCAGTAACAGTCAAGGAGCAGCCTGTAGATCTAACACGCCGAGAAGCACAGCTCCTTTTCTTTCTTGCATCACACCCGGAGAAGGTATTTACCCGCGAGTACCTTCTGCAAGAAATCTGGGGGTATGATTACCCAGGCGGCACACGAACAGTTGACGTGCATATCAATCGCCTTCGTGATAAAGTTGAAGATGAAAGTCATGCTTGGCACATTCGCACAGTATGGGGAGTAGGCTACAAATTCGAGGTGAAGTAGTTGGTTTTCAAAGAAAGCCTGTTTGCCAAAATCCTCATGATCCATCTCATATCGGCATTTGTAATGGTGGCCGGGCTAAATACGGCTGTGATTTGGTATTATCAAAGCTATTCCACCGAGAAAAACTACCAAGATCTATTATCCAGCTCAAACCAAATCACCAATTTGATCGGTATAATGCCTGAAAAATCATGGACAGTAGATCGTCTTACATCTCTAGTCAGCATTGTTCAGAGTAAATCACAGGTCAATGTATGCCTGGTAAACCAGTATGGCTTAGTAATATACAACTCCTCCAATATGAATCCCACCCCATTCATCCAAACCATCAAAGAGTACAACACTGTATGGAATAATGAGAGTATCCTCACAACAACGGTTAAAGATTCCCAACGTCCTGACATTTCCTACACCATGGTTGGCCGGGAAATCGGCACAAAGAACCGGCTGATACTTGTCACCTACCATAAAACGACAGAAATCGCTGTATGGATGGGTAAAATCGTACAGTTGATCTGGTGGATACCACTTTTCGTACTGCTGCTTACTATACCCGCCGTTTACTGGCTCACGCTTTATATAACTAAGCCCCTGCAGCGCATGGAAACCCTAGCACGAGAGATGTCCACCGGCAACCTGGACTGTCAAATGGAGGTCAATCGCTTTGATGAAGTAGGCCGTCTTGCCCAATCATTTAACAACATGGCTGCCGATTTGGCACGCGTCGAACTGCAGCGACAAGAGTTTTTAGCTAATGTATCACACGAACTGCGAACTCCCCTAACTTCAATCAAGGGTTTTGTTCAAGCTTTATTGGACGAAACAATACCTGCATCCCAACAAGGGCAATACTTATCTCGAATTTACTCAGAAGCCCAGCGTTTGTCGTATATTGTGGGGGACTTACTAGACATTGCATCTCTTAGTTCGGGCAAATTTGAAATCAAGCCCGAAAGCTCCGATTTATGGGGAATATGCCGCGAGGTCGTTGAAGGCGTGGAGCCTCTGGCACATGAAAAATCGATCACGCTGGACATAAATCTCCCCCTTCAGGAAGCGATTACTTCTGTGGACCAGTGCCGTATATCACAAATACTTGTCAACCTCCTTGACAACGCGGTTAAATATACTACAGCAGGAGGGACTATTACTATTCAAGGTGAAATCAACGAGGAATACCTAATTCATATTTCAGATCAGGGCCCGGGCATTGCCCATGAAGAATTAGCATACCTGTTCGAGCGCTTCTATAGGGGGAAAAAGAACTCAGCATCTGGCACAGGTTTGGGCTTGACTATATCACGTCTACTAGCTGAAGCTCACAACGGTCGCATCAGCGTCGAAAGCGCTATTGGCAAAGGGTCCACCTTCACTCTGCACCTGCCAAAAGTTACAAATATTTTACAATAAGTTTATACGCGTTTTAAAAGTAACCTTTATGCTTTATTAAGGGGTTATCAACATTGTTTCGGTATTTCACGTTGTGTCTGCCAGGGTGTGAACTAATAAGCGGCGTCTCCCCACACCGCATAGTATTTGGTTCCACTTTCACAACCAAGGAGATCCTGCGGCAATGTTTTTTCGCCCAAGTGATAACCTTACCCATACTCTCTTCACAACTAACAAACTCGAATAGCCTCGCCTAATATGGCGAGGCTATTTGTCTTGTTGTACATTCACAACTACCGGTGTATAATCCTAACAGATAATATTTTGGCTATTATTTGAGTCACTATTATTTATTCATACTATAATTGGAGGTTATATCGTGTTTAGTAACATTGGCACTATGGAACTCCTCATTATCCTATTTGTCGCTTTGATCGTTTTCGGTCCCGGTAAAATTCCGCAGCTTGGAAAAGCTCTCGGACAATCCATTCGCGAATTCAAACAAGCAGCCGAGGGCATCCGCGAAGATATGAGCCGGATCGTTGAAGAGGCAGGTAAAGAACAAGCCCCCACTCAGGCTGCATCGCAAACAACCAACGAGTAGATTCTGGGCTATACCTTGAAGACGGGCTCTGGCCTTTAGAAATGGAGAATACCAAGCAGCAACAGCACCGTTCCAGACAGAACAGGTGCATAGTTTTTGAGCATACTTTCCTGCAGCCTAACACCGATGATCATACCGGCTTTTACCATTACTATTTCACATATACCCACCATCATAACAGTAACCCAAAGGTTGAACTCCGCCATTGAAGCACCAATACCGGCCCCTAGGCCATCAAGAGCTAAAGCGGTACCGAGCAAAAAAGCTTCGGTCAATCCGATCTCACCAGATTCATCGATATCGGCCTTGGCCGGTTCCCGTAATATCTGTACGATAATTCCCAAGAACTTGATACGAAAAACTGCCAATAGGGAATTATCACAATTTGCATAGTCATTCCCTGTTTTTAGGTCTAAAAGTGCTTTGATCAGAAACCACAGACCGATGACCACCAGCACCAGAGCTCCTATAGTGCGTCCAGTCACCGGGCTAAAGTATTGGGAAACCTGGGCCCCAATTACCATGGCAACAGCTACTGCCAGCATAGAACAACAGCACATCACCATCAACGGCCCCCATGGAATACTGATTTTTTTCGTTCCGTACGATACTCCTACCCCAAATCCGTCAGCACTCAAAGCTGCAGCAAACAATATAATAGCAAACATATGCATTCTGTGGACTCTCCTATCCATTAGCGTACGTTTTACTCTATGGATAGAAAAATAAACATGTGCATGTACCGGCCATGGAGTATAAACCTCTATAGCCCAAATAAAAACACCCTTCACTACAAAGGGTGCAGTCTTGTTCATACCAGCTTAAGCGCTAGTATCCAATTTCTCTGCTGCCGTTTCAGGATCGCCCGTTACTGGTCTGTCAGATAAACTAGGCCTGCATCATATTTCTGTCAGTTGTAATTTAAACCCGCTTCTTATACTCCAATCCGATCAAATGACTAATAACGCGGCCCAATACAACTTTGTTTGTCTCAAGCCAGGGTCTATTAAGAACTATTCTACGAATCCAGGAATGCTGCCGAACGGTCTGGATCCATCTACCTCCCATAAACATCGAGGCCAATAGTCCGATCACTTGCTACCAGTAAATCCTGAAAATCTGCATGATCTTTATAAACCGGGTGCGGTCCCCCAACAAGCCGCACCCGGTATGCTTCTAATCAGTCCATGCTCAAAATGACCTGTGATCCGAAAACAACCAGGCGTCTTTTTCTCCGCACCCGATACCCAGTTGTCTCGAAAGATATAGAACTGTTTTCTATTTGCCTTTGAGGGTAGCTTTGCGGCCTTCTGCGAAAGCTGCCATGCACTCTTTCTGATCTTCGGAAGCAAACAGCATAGCGAAACCTTCCTGCTCAAGCTTACTGCCAGTCTTGATGTCGGTGTTCATGGAAGCGTTGCAGGCGCTCTTTGCCAATCTCAGAGCGAGAGAAGGCTTCTTACTGAGTTTCTTGGCAATCTTCTTGGCAGTTGCCATAACTTCTTCAGCAGGAACGATATGGTTTACGAGACCCATTTCATAAGCTTTCTTTGCATCAAAGAAATCACCGGTGAAAACCAGTTCCTTCGCACGGCCCATGTTGACCAAGCGGGGCATTCTCTGCGTTCCGCCGCCACCAGGATAGATACCGATATTGATTTCCGGCAGACCGAAGGTTGCGTTGTCGGCAGCTACACGGATATCAGCAGCTAGGCACATCTCGGTGCCGCCACCTAGCGCAAAGCCGTTAACAGCAGCAATAACCGGTTTCCAGTTATCTTCCAGCTTAAAGATGGTCTTATGGACCAGCTCGATAAACTCGCGGGCTTCGAAAGCTGTAAAATTCATAACCGCTTTGATGTCAGCACCAGCTGCGAATACTTTGTCGCCACCGGTGATGATAATAGCTTTTACATCTGGATCCTTTTCCATTTTCTCCAGAGCGTCATAGGTGTCGATCAATAGTTGTGCATTGACGGCATTCATGGCTTTGGGACGATTGATAGTGAGAATGCCAATACCTTCTTCTACTTCGTACAGAATGGTTTCATAGGTCATTAGTGAGATCCCCCTCTTTAATTAATTAATTTGATTGTATATGACGACTACTTCTGTTCGGAATAGTCGTAGATACCGCGGCCAGTTTTTCTACCGAGCCAACCAGCTCTGCAATATTGTTTGAGAAGTGGAGCCGGACGATACTTCGGATCGCCGGTTTCTTTATACAGAACGTTGCAAACTTCGAGAGCGATGTCGAGTCCGACCATGTCAGCCAGGGTGAACGGACCCATCGGCCAGCCTGCGCCTAGTTTCATAGCAGTGTCGATATCCTTCGGAGTTGCCAGTCCTTCCATGAGAATGAAGACAGCTTCGTTCAGGCCAGGGATCAGGATGCGGTTAACAACAAAGCCTGGGCCTTCTTTAACAGTAATCGGCTTTTTGCCAATTTTCTTTGAAAGTTCGAAAATAGTATCTACAACTTCCGGTGCTGTCTGCAGGCAGGGAATAACTTCGATCAGCTGCATGACTTGTGCCGGGTTGAAGAAGTGCATACCAACGACCTTATCCGGGCGGTTGGTTACGGATGCCATTTCGGTGATGGACAGTGAAGAAGTGTTGGTAGCAAAAATAGCTTCAGGTTTGCAGACTTCGCTCAACTGCTTATAAACCTGGCGCTTGATTTCCATATTCTCGACGATACTCTCAACAACAACATCTACATCAGCTACATCTTTAATATCGGTACTGCCCTTGATGTTGCCAAGTATAAAATCTTTGGCGCCTTCCGGGGCCTGGCCCTTTTCGATAGCCTTGGTGACGAGCTTTTCGATGCGTGCGATTGCTTTGTCAACAAACTCCTGTTTGATGTCATACAGAACTGTCGGAATACCAGCCTGTGCAAATACCTGGCAAATTCCCAGTCCCATGGTCCCTGCGCCTAAAACAGCAACTTTTTGAACATCCATTAAGATAATAACCTCCCTTATTTTTGATCGGCTCTAGTCCGATTGAGCCCTATTAAAAGTTGGAATTAAACTAACTATCATATAATCACCAATGTTCCAATAACCACCTCCCATAGAAAGAACAGAACAAAGAATACTAAATGCAAATGACGTGCCAACAGCCATAGCAATAGTGAACAAAAAATATACGGCCGGGCTTGACCCGTTCATCCCGGTCGAAAACTGATTAAATTTACAAACCAACTATAACTCGACAGTTTGAACAATACGCCCATTCAAAACCGCCGCACATTGATACAGTTTGTGCCAGAACCAGTTTATAATGGCTTCGAATACATCAACAAATCTAAGACGTTATTCCATATTATGCTAGGTTATCGATTGTGTATAATTATATTCATTATTAAAAGAAAAAATCCTGCTATAACTGAGTCAATGTTGAATTAACGGCGAGCCTTTGATAAGCCCGCCGAATTACTGTTTTTCTATACCGATTTATTGAGTTAGTGCTTGGGCTTTTTTCAAGGTTACCTCCCGAACTATAGATTCCAGTGTCGATCCGTCAATTTGTCCGGTTGCTTTTATATTATTTCCCGTTTGATATGACCGCACAGAATTAGTAATATCCTTTTGTTCATAGCCAAGCTGAGCCAACATACGGTTTATCTCCCGCGCCTCAGCTGAGGTCAAAGTATTGGCCGTGCCGGTTTCCGAACTGGTATCTGCGATAGTTTTGGCAGCTTCTGCTTCAGTCTTTTTTGCAGCTTCATCAGCTTTTTTCTCATTTTCAGTATCGGAAGAGTCCTTGTCCTGAGTTTTGACCGGTGTTTTATGCTCGATTTTCAGCTCTTTAATAGTTGAATAGCTATTGGCAACGCCGATCGTCGTCCCCAGAACCACGGCGGCTGCTACGATCAAGGCTATAAAAATAATATTTTCCTGCTTCACAGCTAACCACCTCATCTAGTGTAATTTTACCACTGGTACTAAGTGTTTTCAATGCAGGACTATGTTGAACAAACGTACAATAGTTGTGTTATAATTTAGCGGAAAAGGCATTGAGCAAACCAGCCCTGATCAACCCCTGGCCGCCAGGATGTATGCAGCAGCGATTCGGGGATTGAATTTGTCAACTTTTGTATATTGTTGACTCTTTCCTCAGGGAGATAGAGCGACATCAAGCCGCGAGATTATAAGAGTTATGCAAATATGCCGCAGAAAGTAAGCTGTTAGGGGATTAGGGGGATTTGACAATGTCGAAAATGAGCTTGAAGGATTTCTGTGAAGCTGGAAGAGTCCTGGCTTTATCAGGCAAAGAGCCAGAGGAGACAGTAATTGAGGGGCAATTGCTGTTGGCCGAGCTTCTGGCAAACCCGGACTTCCTGCTGGACAACATGTCAGCATTGACTGAGAGTCCGCAGGATGACGATTATTTGCCGATAGATATCAATGATATAACGATATATCGGGACCCTCTGGGTCACCTGTCAATCAGGTTATTTGTCTGGGAACCACATGTTCAGTACCCGGTACACGACCATAGTTCCTGGGGCATAATGGGCTGCTTGAAAAACGAATTACGGGAAACCAAATATCGCCGCCTAGATGACGGCTCTAAGGGCGGTTATGCCGATCTTGCTGTCCAGGCCGAGGCTGTTCTGCGAGCTAACGACACAACCTTTGTCCTACCCTATGAAAAAGGCATTCACCGTATGATGTGTCATGGTTCACTGCCTGCTTTATCGGTACATGCCTACGGCAAAAGGGGAAGCCGCTTTATCAATGGCTATGTACCGGAACAAAACGCAGTATACCGGATGTATCCCATGAAACTGCATCGCCGCATCCTGGCCATTAAGGCCCTAGAGACCATGCGCAGTGATTGGGCCTGTGAAATATTGAAATTTACAGCTAAGGACCACAACGAAGTAGTGCGGCAGGTCGCCAAAGAGGCATTAGAGAATATCAAGAAATCGAAATAAGAAACATGAGACAGGAATAAAACCCCGCTAATACAGATTGTAGACAAAGTCGCAGGCGTATGACGGGAGTGAAGATCAAGGCGTGAGGAAAGCCCGTGATTGAGGCGTACTTGACGTACGTTGATTGAGCGGGATTTCCGAAATACGAAGATATTCGCTTTTGTCATCAGCCTGAATAGGTGGGGTTTTTCACTCCTTCCCCCGCTTGATCATGATCGAGGGATGGGGAGCATGCTTGCGGCCAGGAATACGGCTTTTGAATAGCAGGATTATGAAGACCGCGGCACACACGCAAAAGCCGATGCGAGCTTCGAGCACCAGGTGATTGACCATCAGATAAGCAGAGGAACCAAGCGTCACGCCAAAAACCACCGCCCAGGCAAGGCTGGCGATAGCCCGCGTGTTGCGCAGCAAAGCTTCATTGAGCTGTGTCAGCGGCACGCGGATTGTCAGGTCCCCACGTTCGGCTTTGACTAGTACCCGCTCTGCCAGTGGCGGCAGTTCCAACAGGGATGCACCCAGAGTGGCTCCCTTATCCTTGATAACACTCCACACACTGATCTTGCCTTTGGTCATTTCATTCAAGTAAGGTTTTAACTCATCTAAGAAATTGAAGTTGGGATCCAAGCCTATACATAAGCCGTACAGGGTGGCAAGCGCACGGCCCAGGAATGTGAAATGGGCTGGTATTTGAAACGGCTGCTCGAAAACAAGCTGTTCAATGTCCTCCAGCAAACGAAACGCATCCGCCTCGGTAAAACCTCCACCGCTGCCTAAGAATTGTTCAGTGGCCATACCTACTGCTCGGGCTACGACCTCATTGTCGGCATCATAGCGGAGAAACCCTATGCGCTGCAGGAGTTCAACAACCTGGAAGTGATCACGTTTGACCAGAGCAACTGCCATTTTCTCCAGCGAATCTCGCAGACGCGGGCTGATGGTGCCCACCATACCGAAATCGACCATGACCAGACGCCCCTCGGGCGTCACAAAAAGATTGCCGGGATGTGGATCAGCATGAAAGAATCCATGGTCCAACACCTGCCGCACATAGGCATGCAGGACTTTTCTAACTATGTCAGCGCGGTTCAAACCGGCGGCCTCGATGGCTTGATAATCAGTGATCTTGATTCCCTGAACATACTCCATAGTAAGGACTTTGCGGGTGGTATGGTCCCAGTGGATAGCAGGGATAAGCGGTCCGTCGCTGCCAGCGTTGCAGGCAATGGTCTCGGCGTTATTACCCTCTTTTATGTAATCCAACTCATCGCTAACCGTCTCAGCGAACTCCTGATAGATCTTGTCGATATCCATGAAACGTTCTAAGTCCAGCAGAACCTTCATGATGCCCAAAAAGCGGCGGATAGCCAGCAGGTCGATACGCACCAGTCTTTCAATACCCGGACGCTGTATCTTGACCGCAACCGTTTCTCCGGTCGTGAGCCGACCGATGTGTACCTGTCCCAACGAAGCCGATGCCAACGGCATTTCTTCTAGCTCGGCGAACACTTCGCTTACCGATTGCCCGAATTCATTCTCAACGACCTGCTTCACCAGGTCAAATGAAACCGGTTGCACTTCATCCTGCAACAGAGCAAGTTCCTCAATGGTGGCTTTAGGCAGGATGTCCACCCGACTGCTGAAAAATTGGCCCAGCTTGATCAGCAATCCGCCTAATTGGACAGCAGTTTCCCTGAAACGCCGGGCCTGGGTCAGGTAAAGCTCGGCCAGCTTATCATCAAGCCACCCACGTGTATGCCAAAGCTTTTTGTATTTCAGTGAGTAGAAAGCCCAGAGTATCCCCCAGAAAAGTCCCACCACTGTGAAGAAGCGGGCTAATCCTGAGCGCTGCCTGGCTTTGATCACCTGCATCACCTCATATCCGGCTATACTAGCTGGACTTCAACACCATTTTAGATGCATTCAGCCCTGCCACCTGTCCTTGTCCGATCGACTTGGCCAGCTGATATGGCGGCCCTGTGCAGTCGCCTGCTGCAAAAATGCCCTTGATACTGGTTTCCATATCCTGATTCACGATAATGTGATTCTCTTCCATTTCCAATCCCGGCATCAACCTGTCAGGGGCCGTTTCCGCGCCCACTATGAAGACACCGTCTATGGTCAATTCACGATTATTTAGCTGCAGGCTTTTTACCACGGCTTCCCCGTTGACTTCTTTAGGCCGTTCGCGTATTACTTCTATATTAGGCCGCAGATTCGGTTCTTCTTTATACAGCGGTACATAATAGACTTTTGAGCATATCTCGTCCAGATAATTTGCCTCGGGCTCCGCCTCCGGACTGTAGGCTACCAGTGCCACCACTTTGTCGCGGTAAAGCGGACCGTCGCAGGTGGCACAGTAACCGAGCCCTTTACCAACAAAATCAGCTTCGTTCTTCAACGTCGATCGATAAGGAATGCCCGAAGCGATAATGATAGTTTTAGCCCGCACCATATCACCACCCGTTATGATCAAGAATTCATTGCCATCCTGATATATATTGTCGGCTTTGGATTTCAAAATATCGATGCCCATGACGCTGGCATGTCCCAGGAATTTTTGCCGCAATTCTTCCCCGGTTATCGAAGGAAAGCCCAAATAGTTTACGATCATCGGCGCCTTATGCAGCGGCGGGCTGCACAGCTCTGTCCCAAATACTACTATCTCGCGATTCTTGCTCTTAGCATTGATAGCCGCGGAAAGTCCGGCTGGCCCACATCCGATGATACCTATGTCGAATAAGATTGTACTCATGATGCACCTCCAATGTTTATGAAACTACTCCGCGGGCACCCCGCGACCTATACTTATTTTGACCTATTGTTGAGTTCTCGCCAATCTATTTTTTACCATCAAAAAACCGGAGCTTTGCCCCGGCCTTTAACTAATATGAACCTATTCTAACTTTTCCCGGGTCGACCAACCCAGCAGATCATAAAACAGTCAGTATCCCGTTGCTGCTTCAGCTATCAAAAACACACCGGCTGCCCATAGCACGATCACCCAGATCTCCTTTATCGCGATCGGTTTGATTGCTGCGATAAGAAATGCGGTTAGCCCCACAGCAGCACGAATGAGCCTGTCTATTGTTCCTAAGTTATGTTTAACCGAGTGTTCCAACTTATCACCTCGAGTCAAGTTTGCCCTGTCCCAAGTGGCAATATACGCCATTTCGCCCAGTATCATTTGTCCCCACTCTCACATTAACAGAAGCCGGGACCGCTCCCGATTCAACTATTCAACACATCTGATTAAGCGACTTCGGTCATGTTCAAAAAAGGGATTATTGCCCCTCTCGGAGAATGTTTACAGCTATATCAAAATATGAGTAACATACCAGAGCTATTGACCCAGTACTTGTCCCCTTGTCAAGCAAAGATGCATTTTATGCTCTGCCGGAAGTGAGGGGTTGTATTTATGCCTGTTTACAGCGGTTATAGAATAAAAAGCCTCATTTGTCATGGAAACAACACCACACTATACCTAGCCGAAAGAGAGCAGGATGGAACACTTGTGGCCATTAGAACTCCTGCCGCCAATAATCCCCTACCCGACGATATCAACAGACTAAGAAACGATTACGAGGTCACCCGGGCCATAAGCATTTCAGGGGTTGCCCGTCCTTTGGAGTTCGTCTCTCACGCGGAAGTACCTTTTTTAGTCTTGGAATACAGCGGGAGCGGCACTTTGGTGTCGGAAATCTCGGCTACCAATAATGATCTTGGCACCTTTCTTCATTACGCCATTCAAACATCAAGGATTGTTGGCGAAATCCATAAACAAGGGATCATTCATCGTGATATAAAGCCCCAAAACATTCTCATTGACCGCTTTTCTGGCAGTGTAAGCATTACTGATTTCGGTATTGCCGCCCGCATAGGTGATAAGACACTATTACATTCCGGTTTGCTTGAAGGAAGCCTGCCCTACATGTCCCCGGAACAAACCGGTCGAATGAACCTGGCTATCGACATTCGCTCAGATCTATATTCACTTGGCATCAGTTTTTACGAGATGTTAGTAGGGAGGCCTCCATTTACATTGTTGGATCCTATGGAGATGGTGCACGCCCATATAGCCAAGACACCGATTTCCCCTGCTGATGTAAATCTTAATGTGCCGCCGATCGTTTCGGATATCGTCATGCGTTTGCTGGCCAAGAATCCAGACGATCGCTATCAAACGGCATTTGGTCTGGCACTGGATTTAAGAGAATGCTTAGACCAATGGGAAGAAAATGGATCTATTGAGGATTTCCACCTGGGATCCATGGACATATCGGGGCGCTTCCTGATCCCTAAAAGATTGTACGGCCGAGATAAGGAACTCGGACGCCTGACCAGTGCCGTTGAAAGGGTCAGTCAAGGACGTTCGGAAATACTCCTGATATCAGGCACAGCAGGGGTTGGAAAGTCAGCGTTTGTCAATGAAATGCAAAAACCTATTATCAAACAAAGAAGCTATTTTATCTCAGGGAAGTATGACCAGAACAAACTGGATGTCCCCTATAGTGCTCTGGTACAGGCCTTTCAGGATCTGACTCGTCAGCTCTTGATGGAGAACGAGGATCGAATACAACTCTGGCGGGAACGCCTGCTGCAGGCTCTGGGTTCCGGCGGGCAGGTGCTGATCGATGTTATCCCCGATCTGGAACTGATAATCGGCAAGCAGCCACCAGTTCCGGTTGTAGATGCTTCTGAGGCACTCACCCGATTCTCCACGCTATTTGAGAGGTTTATAGGGGTCTTCTGTCGAAAAGGTCATCCCCTGGTCATGTTTCTCGATGACCTGCAGTGGGCAGATTCTGCATCCCTTCATCTACTTAAACTGATGACTTCCCACGGCGATGAGAGTTTTAAATATTTTTTAGTTATCTGCGCCTACCGGGACAACGAAGTTTTTCCAGGGCATCCAGCATACTCGATGCTGGACGTAGTGGGTCGATCTTCATTAAGCTTGGACCAAATCTATCTTAATCCTTTAACTCAATACGATATCGCCCAGTTATTAGCTGAAAGCTTGAACCATAGCCCGGCAGACGTTGAGCCGCTGGCTTATTTAGTACATAAGAAAACTGGTGGCAACCCTTTTTTCGCCCGGCAATTCTTGTGGATGCTGCATAATGAAAACTACCTATCCTATGATCCCAGTTCAGCGGCTTGGGTTTGGAACCTTGAGCTTGTAGAACGACTGGGGGTTACCGATAACATTGTTGACTTAATGACAACCAGAATCAAAAGGTTGCCCCCAGCTTCTCAGGAATGTCTCAGGTTGGCGTCTTGTATTGGAAATCGATTCGACCTGCAGACCCTGTCTGTTATCAGCAAACAACAAAAGGACACTACATTAAGATTGCTGAACTCCTGTATCACAGAAGGCCTGGTTCTGTCAGAGTCCAGCATGCCCCCGTTTAACCTGAATATGGCAGACCCGTCAAAGATGATCGACAACCCCGCATTCAGATTCTTACATGACCGTGTACAACAAGCGGCCTACAATCTTATCCCTGAAAATGAACAAGCCACTATCCATTTTAGGATCGGTGAATTGCTATTGGATTACATTGACCCTGAATCACTCAAGGATCGTATTTTCGAGGTGGTCAACCATCTTAATCTAGCCATTGAACTATATACGGTAAAAAATGCTAAAACTCAACTTGCTTCGCTTAATCTCCAGGCTTGCAAGAAGGCTAAATCCTCCGTAGCCTTTGCTCTTGCCCTACGGCACATTGTGATATCGAACGAACTACTTGACCCTGATTCATGGGACACTGATTATGATTTAACTCTAGACATCCATATGGAACGCATGGAATGCGAATTGGTCAACGGTATGGCTACAGAAGCCGAAAGGACTTTCGGGGTAATTCTAAAACGTGCCCATACTGATCTGGACAAGGCCAAAGCGTATGACATGCAAGTAATTGCTCTAACTAACATGGGCCGCTATAAGGAAGCTATCGAAAGCGCTAAAATCGGCCTGAAACTCTGCGGTGTGTTCCTAGCTAACAAACCCAATAAAGCCCACATTTTGTGGCAGATATTGAGAAATCGAGTGATCCGAGGACGTCGTAAAGTGCGTGATCTGGTGAATCTTCCAGATATGCGAGATCCCAAACTGCTGACCGCCGTCCGCATTCTCGGTAATCTTCAGGTAGCAGCTTACTACGGTGATTCAGCCACGGTCGTTCTGTCTCAGTTAGTCACTGTAAATCTATCTATTCTTCATGGAAATGCTCCTGAATCATCGGTGGCTTACGCCGCAATGAGCCTTATTTTGTGTTCTACATTCAATCGATTCCAGGAAGGCCATGCTTATGCATTATTAGCTCTGGACCTTTGTTCAAGATTCCCAGAAATCAAGTATGTCTGCCAGGTCAATTATATACTGGGGGCTTTTGCTTTTCACTGGGTAGAGCCAATCTATAAATCCTTTGAATACTTGAATAAGGCTTATGAATCAGCGATGGAAGCCGGCACCATCGTATGGTTCGGCAATTCCGCCACCACAACCATGCGCAATTACCTTATGTCTGGATTGCCATTGAATCAAATTCGATCCAAGGCATCAGACTTTTATGATTCAGTACAAAAGGTCAAGCATCCTGCGTCCGGTGACTTCATGAAGATCACCACCCATTATGCAAATTTGCTTCAGCACGGCATCCAAGACGATACTGGCCAGATAGAATTGGAAGGCTCAAAACTACTGCATGAGTTAGAACAAAAAGGACCTGATCAAAACCTAGCCAGCATGCAGCTCTATCAGGCCATAGCCCTATATATACTGGGGCATTCCGAAGCGGCACACGAATATGCTTCACTGGTTCGAGCACAGATTTCCCGCGGTGTTTTATACTCATCTTGCTCGATTCCTGAGTGCAATTTCATACACACCCTGACCTCTGCCTCTAGATATCCCGAAGCCTCAGCCGCTGCGAAAAAGGGCCTGCTGAGAAAAATTAAACGAAATCAGAAACAAATGAAACTGTGGGCTGCTTCTTGTCCGGAAAACTATCTCTCGCGATACCTGATCGCCGAAGCCGAAAATATGCGCATTCTGGGCAAACCCAGACAAGCCGAACTCCTATATGACCAAGGAATCGAATCAGCACGCAACAATGGTTTTGTGCAGATACAGGCCATAGCCAACGAACTGGCTGGACGTTTTCACCTGGGACAAAGTCATACCCAGCAAGCAGTGACCTATCTCAAAAATGCACGCGACTCTTACGATAGATGGAATGCTACTGCCAAGGCCAACGATCTGGAAAAGGAATTCCCCTTCCTGGCCCCATCAACTCATAATGCTGTTACGCCCGGGACGGGAGCTCATTCTAGCGTTGATGACCTCGATTTCAATTCCATCATGAAAGCTGCCCAGTCTCTAGCTGAAGAGATGATTCTGGATAAACTTCTTGACAAGCTAGTACACATCATTGTTGAAAATGCTGGAGCTCAAAAAGGCATTGTCGTTCTAAATCACGATGGGCGATTGACGGTAGCGGCTCAGCGCAACGTGGAATCCGACGAGGTGACACTTGAGCCGATCTCCTTAGAAGATGCGCATTTCCTCTCCCGGTCCATAGTCAATTATGCAGCCCGCAAACGGGCTCCGCTGGTAATCAACGACGCGATTATTGAAGAGCGCTTTATCGCCGATCCCTATATTTCCCAAAACAAGCCCCGTTCTATACTCTGCTTACCTATGATCCACCATGGCGATCTGATCGGCATTATTTACCTGGAGAATAATCTCACGACCCATGCTTTCACCCCAGATAGGGTTGAATTATTGAAGCTCTTATCAACACAAATAGCCATTTCAATCGAGAATTCCAGCTTATATATGACTCTAGAGCGTTCGGAGGCCAAATATAGGTCCCTCATCGATAATATGCTGGACTATATAATCATCATCCAGGATCAGAAAATCGTGTACATTAATCGCACACTCGAGTCTACTATGGGATACACCAGTGATGAAGTTCTAGGACATGATTTTGTCGAATTCCTAGATCCTGAGCAGTTGAATCTTGTTATGGACACCCATATGCGCAGATTGGCCGGGGAAGATGTGGTTAGTGATTATGAAATTGACATGCTTCACAAGAACGGTCATATAGTCAATGTTCTTGTCAGTATAAATATTATTAATTATCAGGGACGTCCGGCGATTCAGGGAACAATGAAAGATATTTCTGACCGTAAGCGGGCGGAAGAAGAATTGAAGAAGCATAAGGATCACTTGGAGGATTTGGTGATCGAACGAACCAAAGAACTGGCGGATGCCAATGATACTCTTAGAGAAGAGATCGAGCAACGCAAAAAAGCAGAAGAAACAATTCGCCATATGGCCTATCACGATGTTCTGACAGGGTTGCCCAATCGCAAGCATTTCCAAGAGCGACTGGATCAGGAGTTATCGCGTGCCGAACGACTCAAACATTGCTTAGGCGTCATGTTCATTGACCTGGATTGGTTCAAGAGTGTTAATGATACCTATGGCCATGAGGTGGGTGACAAATTGTTGTGTGAAGTAGCAAACAGGCTTAAGACAGCCGTTAGAAAAGTCGACATCGTCTCACGGCTGGGCGGTGATGAGTTTACAGCTGTCCTAGTAGATTTAGCCGATCCAGAAAAAGCCTTCGTTGTAGCAAACCGTATGTTTAAGGTCATGTCCCCTCCGGTTAGATTTGATGACCTTGAATTAGATATAACATGCAGTATCGGCATAAGCATTTATCCAATTCACGGCAGTGATGGTGAAGAACTACTGCGAAGAGCCGATGCCGCTATGTATGAAGCTAAGAAGATAGGCAAGAACAACTATCAGATGTATCAATTAGGAGTCGATGATGAATTGACAGAACAGGAATTGGATGAAGCCAGCACGTAAGAGGCAGATTTGAATAAGGACTGCCAATGGCAGCCCTTAAATTCCGGATATACTAGTAGTTACTGTGAATTCACAACCACCGTGCGGGTCTCGTTGACCCAGTATGTTGATGCACCTACTGACTCAACCACAAAACGAGCTGGCATCATAGTCCGTCCATTCCTGATGACCGGATAGGTATCCATCTTCGTACGCACTCCGTTATACGTTGCATAGCTACTACCAATTGTAAAAACACTGCGTTTACTGCTTTTGGTGATTATGGCCTGACGCTTATTATTGTCCCACATTGCGTCAGCTCCTAACGATTCAGCAATAGCCCTCAGAGGCACCATAACACGGCTGTTCTTATCGATATAGGGGGCAACATCAAAAGTGATCTTGCTGCCATTCACCTGTACAGTGATATCTTTCGGGGGTGCAGGCGGAGGATTTGTGACATTTCCCCCACCATAAATCAGATATTTGCCTCGTTCGTTCTTAAAAGCATTGAGACCAGACGCGTATTTAGCTTCTATTTGCTGGGGGGTAAGGCCCTGCTCAAGGTACTGTCCTATCTTATTGGTACCCATTATTTTATCGAACATAACGACTGTTTTGCCGCTTTTGGGCACTTTGAAGTGAATAAGCGAATGAGCATAGCCCAAAGCATAGAAACCGGTCCGTGCCGGATCAAATGTATGGTAATCAGTTATTTTCAGTCTCACTCCTCCCGAAGAACCCCTCTTCTCCGGCACAAACTGTACACCAGGAAGACCTGCCGAATTCATCAGACTGGCGAATCTCTGACTATCGATCCCCTTGCCACCTACCCACTTGAAGTAATCGGCCATGAAGATACCTGTTCCTTCGCCCATCCCGGTCGCCATATACCCAAAAACCGAATCAATATCCGGGATCATAGGCGAACTCTGGACCCATCTCAATCCTGTGTCCTGCCATATCATAGTCCGCTCATAACCTTCCATTGGCACTACAGTGAGGTTAGCTCCGATTTTACGGTTGTAGAATTTAGCCAACTCTCCCGCTGTCATTCCATGGGCCACAGGCAGGTTATCAATACCCACAAAGCTCTTAAAAGGTTCTTCCAGCACCGGACCATCAACAACCGTCCCGCCTACAGGATTAGGCCGGTCTAAAACCACTACAGCTTTGCCATATTTTTGGGCGGCTACCATACAATAATTCAGTGTAGATATAAAAGTGTAGCTTCGAGCCCCAATGTCCTGAATGTCAAATACCAAAACATCGATATTTTTAAGCATTTCAGCTGTCGGCATACGGGTGTCACCATACAGACTATATACCGGAATCTTTAATGTTGGGTGGGTATAAGATTTTACATAGGCTCCGGCTGAAGCCTTGCCGTCGATTCCGTGTTCAGGGCCATAAAGCGCGTTTAAATTGATCGACTTGTCGGCAGCTAATATGCTGATAATACTCTGTCCCTGGCTGTTGACCCCAGTTTGATTGGTCACCAGACCGACCCGTTTACCTACTATCAGGTTGTGGTATTCACCCACCAAGCGGTCATCGCCCAGTTTGAGGCCTGCTGCCTGGACCGGACTATGTACGAAACTGACTGTACCAATCAGTGCGGCTATTACTAAGACTATCAATATTTTCTTCATAGCTTCTACTCCTTCATGTAATTACCAGGCTTGTCTGCAAATTGAAGACACCTTATTATCCAATACGACATACACGATAAATCTCCTACAAAAAAGGACTAGTAATATGTTCCTTATCGTATCAGCCCGAAGATGGCGGAGTCGTAAATAAAGTGGTACCCCCGGTTAAGGGAATAGTAAGGTTCAATGTGGTTGTGGGATTAATGTAAACTATCATTTCGAAGGCAGGTGCTATTCGCCGGGTCCCAGGTGAATATGTAAGGTCAAAGGGAATAGCAGCTGTTACTAGTAGCGTAATAGCTGCCGATATTTCGACCAAGGTTACCCCTAAACCACTGAATAATGTTCGCATGGGTGCCATTGCTAATAATGTTTGTACTTCCTGACCAACAGCCATAGCATTATCCCTCTGTTTTAGTATAGTCTATGCTTTGGGTTTCAGCATGGTCTCCAAAATGCATAACCATATTTTTTCTTGTTTTCCAGAAACAATGTTGTATACTTTTGCATAGAGATAAAATAATGCCTTTATAAAGAGAGATTTGTTTTTATTTTGGAAGGAGGCTGTCAATGGAATACCTGTTTGTGATCGATGGCAAAGAAGTGTGGATAAGGATCAGCCAGAGTTCACTGGGTCTGTAGATCTATCTAAAGATCTTTTAAGCATTTTGGGCTCTTATATCTGGAGCCCTTTTTATTTGCTACAATGCTATTTCGCATCATTATTGTACCCACAAAGATCATCAAAAATCGTTTTAGTCATTGGGTCGTTTTTTGAATTTTCGGAAGGTTTATTGGTATACTGTGGAGAATTTTGTAATAATGCATCGATTGCCTTCCTTTGTTAACAGGCTAAATATATTCTAGAGAAAGATATAGGGGGTAGAACATGTCTGACCAAACCCAGCACAAAGATGATCTGACCCGCAGTTATACTATAAAAACCATTATTATTACCACTTTCTGTCCTTTGCCATTTGCCTGGGCATTCTGTTACTTCTATGGTCATTTACTACCACATGAAATCCTCATTGAGCTTAGCATCGGGATGTTTGGCGGTTTTGTCATCGGTTTAGTAGGCATTTTAATGAACCGCAAAAGATTCTTCAATCCGATCGGCCAGATGATTGGCTGGGTCAACAAAATCGCCAGTGGGGACAGCAGTGAATCATTAAAGGAAAAGAAATTCGGCACCCTAGACACTCTTCGCCTAGCATTTGAACATATGAGAGAAGAAGTCAACCATTTACATACTGTGATCGTGGCTATGACCGGCAGTATCGAACAGTCCACCCAGATTTTGAGCAAGGAGACTGAGCAGACCAGCATCAAGGCCCGAGAAATGGCTATTAAAGTCATGCAGGTAGCCCACAGCAATGTCGAAAATGCCTCAGCCATCGACGGCATCCTCTCCAATGTAGAGACAGTTGCGGAAAAAATCAAGCAGACGTCCGCTCATACCGATGCAGTCAAACCAATGTTAGAAAAAGTAGAAACGCTTTTCCAAGCCGGTTCATCATCAGTCAGTGAACAGAGAGCCACGATGGCTGAAAACCGGCAAGCAGTAGCCAGAATCAGCGAAGACATACGCATCTTGGCCAATAAATCTAATGAGATCGGGGAAATAATGCAGGCAATAAGCAATATTGCCGGGCAGACCAACCTTCTAGCATTAAATGCATCAATAGAAGCCGCCCGAGCTGGGGAGAGCGGCCGCGGCTTCCAGGTCGTATCTGAAGAAGTACGACTGTTGGCTGAAGAATCTTCTAAGGCGGCTAAAAAGATCGCCGAACTCGTATCCGATATTCAAACCAGTATCGATTTGGTCGTAGCTGAAATGATACAAGCAGAAGGCACTGTATTAGAGCAAGAAAAATCTGTTGACGAGAATGAAAAAGCTATCAGCCAAATCACCGAAAGCTTTAGCCGGATCATTGAAGAAATGAGCAAATTCGGTGTAGCTGGGGATATGCTGCTCCAGTCTATCCAACAGATTTATGATGCAGTCAAAGGCATCAGCAGTCAATCCGAACAGAACCTTTACAGCGCGAATGAAATAGCAGCGAAAGCTGAAAGTCAGGCTGGTTTTATGAATACACTCAACGACATTGCCGCTAAGTTTAGGGTTACAGTAAGCAGCCTGCGCCAGCAGAACGAGACATTCAAACTAGCTCCCGAAAGTCTTGATTTCAAACAAACCCGAATAGTGACCCATTTTACCCGTGAAGACGTGAAAAAAGTAGCTAGCCATTATTTAAAAACCGCCACGATGACAGGCTTTTTTGGTGGCATCCTGGTTGTAGGCCCGATTATAGCCATCGTTGCCAACGCACGTGACCCTCGGGCATGGATGCTCAGTGAATTCTGGATAACCTTAAGTGGTGTCGTTATAGCATTGGGTTCATCACTGTATAACACGTTTCGCATCGTTTATCCCACCGGGATCTTGGTGGAGTATGCCCAAAAAGTAGCTGAAGGAGACCTGCGAAATGACATTTCGAGCACAGAGAATATGGGCAATATCTCGCAGATACGCGATGGATTCAATCGCATGGTCCATGAATTGAAGGGCATTTCCGCCGGAACCGCCGAAAGCGGCAACACTATGGTAAATGCGGCCAGAGAATCTTTAAAGGATGCAGAATCGGCTATCATCGACTCTCATTCTATGGTAGACATGATGGGCGAAATAGCTGTTGGCACTGAACGGTTGGCAGAGCAAACTCATGACACAAAGCTAGCAGTGCACAAAATGGCGGAGGCAGTTGACAATATCACCGCCAATGTTATCGGAGTCGCCACGTATGCGGCGGACACAGAAGAAGTAGTTGGAAGAGGATTAGCTGCTTCAGTCGATCAGAGAAACAAGGTCCAGGAGAACATGGGTTCTGTGCAGAAAGTGGCTAAACGGATCGCTCAATTGGAAGAAAAATCGCTTTTGATCGGGGAAATCGTCAAAGTAATTACAGACATAGCCGGTCAAACAAATTTACTTGCTTTAAATGCAGCGATCGAAGCTGCCAAGGCGGGTGAATTAGGCAGAGGCTTCGCCGTTGTCGCCGAAGAAGTGCGCAAGTTGGCAGATGAAACCTCCTCCGCAGCCAGTAAGATATATGGCATTATCGGAGAATTCCAGTCAGGCACCAATCTGGTAGTCCACGATATGGAGAAAGCACGCAGTACCCTGGACAATCAGACTCAGGCGGTATTCGCCAGCCAACAGATCCTGGAACAAATCCATGAGCTGATAATGCCCATTAGCAGGCAAACTCAAGAGGTTGCTGGAGGCGCCAGGATGATTCTCGATGCCACCCGCCAAATAGCGGATAAGACCGAGTACATTGCCACTACGACAGAACAGACTGCTGATTTCTCTAACGAGGTAAAAATAATAACGGACGATCAAAGCCAATCGATCGCCCGTGTCAAAGAACTTATGGAACAATTTGCGGCTCAAGCCTCGCGGCTTCAGAAAAGAGCAAGCTTGCTCAAAATCAACTAGTGTTCTTGGGTCTAACAGCCAACTACTAGTTGTTAACCTTAACCAAGCGCGCACTGCTGATTGGCATATAAACGGCTATAACCTTACCTTCAACCTTTTTAGTCTCTAAAAATCCCCAGCTGTGGCTGTCATCGCTTTCATTACGATTGTCCCCCAGGACAAATAAATCACCCTCAGGGACGGTAACAGGCCCATAAGCGTAGTTTGCGGGGATGGTCACATATGGTTCGGAAGTCGGTTGATCGTTGATATATACCATGCCCTGTCTCACCTCAACCGTATCTCCGGCGACCCCAATAACCCTTTTCATAAAATCCTGACCACTCGGAACAACAAACTCTATTACATCACCGCGGGCCGGTGACTGGCTTTGGTAAGCTAACCGGTTGATAAGGATTCTCTCGCCAACATGTAAAGTAGGCTCCATAGACCCGCTCATTACCACCTTACTCTGTATTACATACTTGTTGACCGACACAGCTATTACCAGCGCAACTATGATAAGGGCTAAAGTTTTGCCAAAACCGCTGCTTTGTTCTTCCAGAACAAACTACCCCCCTTACAATATTTTAAATTGATTTATTCTCCAGCAACCCTTTATTACCTTTTTTTGGGCGACTAAGCAATCACAATGATCTGTATTTGGATACTACTAATAACTAGTGTAACTATAAGATTCAAAAAGCTTCTGCAGCATTATAAGTGCCTCTCCCCGAGTTAGCGCCTTCTGCCCGCGCATCGTTCCGTCCGTATATCCTTGAATAACGCCTGCGCCCATCGCATTTCTGATTCCCTTCTCTGCCCAGGCCGGAATCTTTTCATCAAATGGTATCTCCACGCTGCTATCCGCCAATAAACTGCCGATAATCGCGATGGCCTGCAGTCTGGTCATGGTCTGACCTGGATTTAATCGTCCATCAGGGGAACCATTGATGATTCCCGCATTTAATAATGGC
The DNA here is from genome assembly GCA_050259595.1 of Acidobacteriota bacterium. Lineage (GTDB taxonomy): Bacteria > Bacillota > Syntrophomonadia > Syntrophomonadales > DTU052 > JBLNAX01. The sequence continues at coordinate 47,466 of JBLNAX010000027.1, forward strand.
TCGATCTTGCCCATATCCGCCGCAGATACGCTGCCACCGTCAATAAATGATTGCCCAGGCGGACGTTGGTTATCAGCTGTTAAGACACGAGGACTAAAAAAGTTTGTTACTTCCGAAAGCATAGTAAGGAACTCTATCCTGCTGATCGGTGCATTGCCATGTGCGCCGCTGTACGGCACTCTTTCGATGAGCTGGCTGAGTCGGATCATACTAAAATCATTTTTATTGAATATGAAATCAAGCACCGCCTTTTTCCTGGATCCATCAACCCGAACGATTTCAATAGTGATAGATCTTGGAGTAGCCGAAATGAACTTAACAGCAGGCTGTTCAGGAGTATCGCACAACTGATTACTTAAGCCATCCACTTCGGTAGGCCATTCAACGTACTTGCGATAATTCCATGAATCCGGAATCCGCATATACGACGTACCTATTGGCAGAACCACCATTATCCTATCTCCCTGCTTTAACGACAGGTTTTTTCCATTCTTACCGGTTACTCTTAGTGTCCCTAATTCTCGGTTCGCCCCGTATGGGACAGATGGAACGGATATAGCGCTATATATGGTCGTTCCTTCGTAACTCTCAGTACCTGGGTGGCGTGGATCGCAGATATGTACCACAATATCGCTCTGGCCATATGCCGAAACAGGAACAATTGTAATGAGAGCAATAATCAATCCCAAAAACACGACCGTCTTTAATCTTCGCCTAAACATCTTTCACCATGTCCTCAATCAATAATCATCTGAGGTCTTTGATCGTGCAGTAAACAAACCCTATCGCCCCAGGGCCGACATGAAGACCAATAACCGGACCGATCGAGACGACCGGGATATCCATTCCATATTTCTCTTTTAGTTTACCCGCCAGCTCAAGCCCTTTTTGCTCACATTGAATGTGATGTACTACTAAGTGGCTCAATCCATATTCTTTAGCATCATCATCCAATCTAGCCAGCATGTCGTTGATGGCTGCTTGAGTTCCGCGGGCACGTTTCAGAACATCAGTTTTTCCATGGGTTACAGTCAGTATCGGAGTGATCTTTAAGAGTGCCCCCAGCAAGGCCGCTGCCCCGCCGATTCGCCCACCCTTTTTGAGATATTCTAGATTAGCAGGAATGAAGTAAAAGTTGACTCTTTTTATGGTTTGATTAGCAATATCGATGACTTCATCAAAAGACCGACCTTCCTTGACCGCTTTGGCGGCTTCAATGACCGGCAGCCCTAGTGACATACAATTGGTACGAGAGTCCAAAATCGCTATCTTAGTCTCCGGATATTTTTCTATCGCCATACGCCGTGCCGCAACAGCCGTTTCGTAGGTTCCGCTCATATCGGAAGATATGAAGATTGCCACCGTCTCATCACCCTTGGCAGCAGCACTAAGAAACTCGCCGTAAATGGCAGCCTGAGAAGGTTGTGATGATGTGGGTATGACCCCCTCTTTGGCGATCTTTGAATAAAAATAATCGTAATCGACTTCTGTCTCCTTAAAAGACTCATCGGGAAACTGAACACTTAGGGGAATAACCGTTATGCCCAGTTCATTCCGCAAATCCTGCGGAATGTAGGATGTACTGTCTGTAAGAATCCGTATGCTCATATCTACTCCTCCCACAATTTTTTCTTACCAGCGAAAGCATTTGCAGGCGGGTGCGTCGCTGGTCGGCACTGGCGGTTATAATAGTACATTTTGCCGTATTTTGTTACTATAAAGTTTACCATGCTTTCGCGTTCCCTCACAACCGCATAAGCTGAGCCTTTGTTCAATTAAAATCTAATCTGAAACATAACCCGATATATTAATTTTATGAATTGATCGATATTTACAGAATATAAGCAGGAAAAAGCGAATGGGAAAGTGAACCAATCATGTAATGTGATTATTAGATGCTTACAAAGACCAAAGTCTTTACTTGGCATTTCTTAGATTCGAGGTGATTTGATGGAGTTGAAGGTCAAACTGGAACGCTCCGATTACGGCCGCCTGGAAAAATTCATAATGAAGCATTCGTTTTGGCATTGGTTAGCCTTGGCCATTGAAACGAGCGCTCTATGCCTTCTAGCCGCATACTGTTTTGTTATCTGGCAGGAAAGCAATGGTTATACGGTCGAAACACTTGATTTGGTCTGGATAGTCTTGGGCACAGCGATCGTCATGATTCCTGCATTGATCATGGCCCAGATGGAATTTGCCAAACGATCGGTCCCACCTTCAATGCTGGGGGATGTGTCTGTTAGCGCCGACGGAGCTGGATTGATGATCAAAAATGTGAACAGCGAGACTCTTATCTCCTGGCCAGCTTTTATTGATTTGAAAGAAGATAACCAGTATATATTCCTATACACCGACAGAAACCATGCCAAAATAATTCCCAAACGAGCGTTTCGCAGCGAGGAAGAACAAATAGATTTTATGGCCATTCTGGAATCTCACCTGAGCTTCGAGAACACGTAAAAATCAGCCTAAAAAAGGGCTTCATAATCGAAGCCCTTTTTTAATTTCGTTTCTCGATCCAATGCGACTATTTCGCTTTTGAGAACCCGTAAAAACCCACTTCCGAATCTATACCCCAGTATTCACCAGCCCCATTATAAACAAATGGCTTAACCTTATTAACATCAAGCCTCCCCTTTGCATCCAGCACTTCTTCATTATAATGAGTAGCTACGATTTCCCCGATGAACATATCGTGGGCCCCCAGATTCAGGGTTTGACGAACTACGCACTCAATATTCACCGGACATTCTTTAATAAGCGGTGCTTTCACTTTGGTTGCAGGAATCGCTGTAAAACCTGTAGCTGCAAACTTATCAACATCTGCACCCGATACTACACCGCAATAATCGGTCTGCTTGAGCTGGTCTATACTGGGAATATTAACCACGAAGTCCCCGGTCATTGTGATAAGTTTATGCGAATAACGGGAAGGCCGAACACTGATACTGAGCATCGGAGGCTCTGAACAAACAGTACCAACCCAGGCCAGGGTGATCATATTGGGTTTGCCAGCTTCATCCACACAGGATACCAGCACTGTAGGAACAGGATATAGGATAGTAGCCGCTTTCTTTTCGATTTTCACCTGACAGTTCTCCTTTCCATCTACGAAACCGTTTTCAAGCACTATTCGTTAGTATTTCCCAATATCCTGCAAAGCCTGCTTATCTAGAAATTCCTGGAGGAGAAATTTGTCCAAAGATAGAATCAATAATCGTATAACTCGAAAAGGAGCTTCCGTATGTCTATGATAAAGTGTCCCAATTGCGGGCAGGAAGTCTCTGATCAGGATGAGAGCTGCCGCTGCGGCCTTCTGGTCTGCAACATAATAACCTGCCATAAATGCGGACAGCCAAAAATGAGGTCTGCGGCCACCTGCAACAGTTGCGGTTATACCAGGCCTAAGCCCCCCAAAAACATCACTTCAACAACTACTATGGAAGAAGACAAACGTTTATTGGAAGACATTGCAGAGACTATTGGAGACTTCCTCACAGTAATAATCGACATTGATAGATGATCTTATCTTGGGCACCTTTCATCCATGCTGGCCAAATAAATGTGCGGGTTGATGTAATTTGTGTTGGACATATTGTAATTTATAAGTTACATTATGATTAGAATATCGCAAAGGATGTGCTTTAACATGGATGACAAAAAAGCCAAGTTCTTTCGCCTATTTATTGTAATGATTATGGCTGCCGCTATCAGTTCTTCCGTCGTAGCCAAAAAACCGTTGATTGTAGTAGCTGCTGCTTCTGCAGGCTCGGTTCTGATCTATCTCTTCGGAAGGCAGCCCACTACGATGCGTCAGGATGAGCGTATTCTGCTCATTGTAGGGAAAGCCAGTCGGGCTAGTTTTGTGGTTTTCGGTGTAGGGGCTTCGATCCTAGGTGCGGTTTTGGCAGCTAATGACAAACCCGGTAGCAGTATGTATACCACAGGAGTAACCATATCGCTGGCTGTGACTGTTCTTATGTGCCTTTACCTGGCCTTTTATGCTTATTTTAATCATAAGTATTAAGGAGGCAGTCATGAAAAACCAGATCAAGGTCTTTCGGGCTAAGAATGACATGACCCAGGAAGAACTAGCCGAAAAAGCCGGCGTTGTACGGCAAACCATAATATCAATCGAGAAGAATAAATATGTACCCTCCCTTGACCTGGCCTTTCGCATTGCCCGTATTTTCCGGGTTAGTATTGAGGACGTGTTTGAGTATGAGGATTAACCAGCATCCACCTACTTATTATTTTTTTGATTCAACCAAAATTAAACAATTGAAAAACAGCCTTTACTCCGCAATTTCAAAAGGAGAACAGCCAAAATCCTAGAATACTAATAAGGTATGGAGGAGGGTTTATATGAAGCTTTTTACACCTATCACTATCAGAAACATGGAGCTTAGAAACCGTATCGTCATGGCGGCCATGCACCTAGGTTATGCCGACGAAGGCTATGTAACCGAGCGCTTTGTCCGGTTTTATGAGGAACGCTCAAAAGGCGGAGCCGGGCTGATCATGGTAGGCGGCATCGATATCGACGAACACGCCTATGCCACCATGTTGTCGATCAGTGACGATAAATACATTTCTGGCTTGCAGGAGCTTACAACCAGAGTCAAGAAATACGGAGCCAAGTTAGGCTGCCAGCTCTTCCAGGCCGGCCGCTACTCTTTTTCCATATTGACCGGCCATAAAGCAGTTTCGGCTTCGGAAATCGTGTCACCTCTGACCCGCGAAATGCCTAGGGCCCTTACCACCGAAGAAACTTACGAAATGATTAAGACCTTTGGCCAGGGAGCACGCCGAGCGCGCGAAGCTGGTTTTGACATAGCAGAAATCATCTGCAGCGCCGGTTACCTGATCGGCCAGTTCCTATCTCCCCTAACTAACCTGCGCACGGATGAATTCGGGGGCAGCCTGGAAAACCGTATGCGGTTCGGCCTCGAAGTTGTCAAGGAAGTGCGGCGCCAGGTAGGACAGGATTACCCGGTTGGAGTACGTTTCCCTGGCAATGAGCTTATGCCCGGAGGCACATCCCATCAAGAACTATTGACCTTTGCACGTGAAATCGAAAAAGCGGGCGCTGATGTAATAAACGTTACCGGTGGCTGGCATGAAAGCAGTGTACCCCAAATAACTATGAATGTTCCCAACGGAGCTTTCGTTTACATGGCCCAAGCTATCAAACAGGCAGTGGGCATTCCGGTAGCTGCCAGCAATCGCATCAACGACCCCCTAATGGCCGAAAAAATCCTCCTCAACGGTCAGGCTGACTTAATCACCATGGCCCGTGGTCTACTAGCTGACCCTGAACTGCCTCGCAAAGCTCAGGAAGGCCGCTTCAAAGAGATCCGCAAGTGTGTGGCCTGTAATCAGGGCTGTATGGATCACGTTTTCGAAGGCAGGATCGTAGAATGCCTAGTTAACGCGGAGGCTGGCCATGAGTGTGAAGTCGAGATGAGACCTACTACGGATAAGAAAAGAGTGCTGGTGATCGGCGGCGGCGCAGCAGGCATGGAAGCCGCCCGAGTCGCTGCAACGCGCGGACATACTGTTACCCTATGGGAAGCTTCCGATCGACTGGGCGGCCAACTGCACCTGGCGGCAGCCCCTCCAGGAAGAGAAGATTTTCTGCTGCTCGGCGAGTATTTATCCGAAAGCCTAAGAGTTCTAGGGGTTGAGGTTACAATGGGCAAAGCTGCGGATTTGGCAACCGTAAATGAAATGAAGCCAGACGTAATTGTAGTGGCCACCGGTGCCTTGCCGATCACACCGCCGATTCCTGGTGTAAATAAGAAGATCGTTGTCCAAGCCTGGGACCTGCTGGCTCAGGACATGGATCTCGGGAATAATATAGTGGTCATCGGCGGAGGTGCGACAGGTGCGGAAACTGCCATGTATTTAGCCCATGTAGGAACTATTGATCCTGAAACCTTGCGTTTCTTGATGACACACAAGGTAGAAACACCCGAAAGATTGTATGAACTCATAACCCGCGGCATCAAGAATGTTACAGTGATCGAACAAAGACCAAAAATCGGCGCTGATATAGGCCGTTCTACTAAGTGGGTCATTTCCATCGACATGCCCGCCTTCGGCATCAATGTGATGACCTCGACCAAGGTTGTCGCCATTGAGGATGATAGAGTAGTGGTAGAAAAGGATGGACAGCAAAGCAAGATCGCTGCCCATATGGTGGTCATGGCAGTTGGATCGCGATCAGTTAATGATTTATACGAAAAACTGAAAGATGCTTCACCAGAGGTCCATCTGATAGGCGATGCTCAGAAACCGCGCAAAATAATGGACGCAGTGCATGATGGATACCACGTAGGGAATCGCATATAATATCTAACACACGCTCGACAGCAAAAGGGATTCCGTGAAAATGCGGAATCCCTTTTATCTTTACTAATATAGTCAATATTTTTAGGGTTTAGGCACGACCGGCTTAATTTTAGGAACTACATTGTTTGTTATCTTTATAGCCGGTTTCTTGAAAGGGATTTTACTTTTCGCTGAATAGGTGGTCTGTCCCATTGTCTTCTGCCCTACCACCGTAGAATAGTCAGAATAGCAGCGAACGTTATAGGCATCAGTATTCCAAGTACGAATGCGGTAATAATACTGGGCATTAGGCTGCAGTGCGGCATCATTATAGGTTCGCTGGTTTGGTCCGACTTCTGCTATCTGAGCCCAGGAGCCGCCTGATTTCTTGCGTTCAATTACAAAACCCTTTACAGTAGTGTCCATGCTCCAGGAAACCTTGATCTCGTGTGACGAGATTTTAGTCAGCAAAGTGATCTTAGGTGCTTTGGGCCCAGTCCTGGTCTGAGTAATAGGTTTGACACTGTTATTTTCGCCGGCAGCATTATAAACCGTGATGTAGTATTCGTAAAAACGGTCGGGAGCCAGTCCGGTATCTGTCCATGTTGTTACGTTAGGTTGGGTAGATGCCACTACATCATATGTCGTTCCCCAAAATGGATTATACTTGGCTCGCCAAATCTTATATCCATCTTCATTATTAGCCTTGTCTTCCCAGGTAAGCTGGATGCTGCTCGATCCCTTGGATATAGACTTGAAGTTCCAAGGAATGTTGGGCATGGTGCTGGCGATCATGATATCTGCAGTGTTGGAAGTTCCCACGCCTCCATTATTATGAGCCATTACTCTATATGTATATATCACATCTTTAACCAGTGGATCCGTATCGAAGTATTTGAATGAGTCAGCTGGAAGTTCCTCGATCACTTCAAAAGTACCTCCGGCCTTCTTCCGCTGCACTAAATACTTGTCTTCATTGTCGGCCTTGTCAGCCCAGAACAGCTGGATGCCAAAAACCCCATCTTTCGTCATCCATTTAACACGCAGTTCAGCAGGAACGGCAGGTGTAGCGGCATAATTTTTGACCTCGATATTGACCTCATTGCTGTATCCAGAAGATCCACTGTCATTGTATGCTTTGACCCGATAGTAGTACTTCTCTCCAGGAAAAACAGCATATGTACTCATTTCAGACTGCTCATAGCTGGTAACATTGGAACCAACACTGTCAATCTGAAAGTAAGTGTCGTCGGATCCGGATTTGCGTTCAATGGCAAATCCCGTCTCTGTCGTGGAATTATCTGTCCAGTGCAGAACAACTTTGCCTATCTCTGGAGACTCGGCAGTTAGGTTGGCAGGAGCAGCTACTGGCCCAGACGCCAATGCTGGAACCAGCGAAGAACACATAATTGTTGTACACAAAAAGAATGCTAATAGAATCCTTTTCAAAAAGGTCACCTCCCAAATTTTCATATTACGCTTTCAGCCTTCACAATCACCATTTCTACCTGGGCATCGTCATCCCGGATTCATTTGAATAATCCGAATAATACTTGCCCCACTGATTCTGCATACTGGTCTTTATCCTGTATTTATAGGTGATGCCAGGCCGCAGACCAGAATCGATATATGAACGGTTGCTGGAACCAACTTCGGCTATCTTAATATAGCTGCCGCCTGCCATTTTTCGTTCGATAAAATAGCTGGCACCCGCATATTGTGAGGTCCAAGTGATCTTCAGTTTAGTTTTTCGGATCTTGGCGACCCTTGTAATCTTTGGTGCTGGCGGTCCCGTGCCTGATGAGGCGTAACAACCGTATTGGCTTTCTCCAGCAATGTTGAATGAATGTAACTTGTAAGCGTACATGCTATTGGGTTTGACACCCGTGTCTGTCCAGGATGTTTCATTAGGCCATGAGCGGTGGACCACTTCAAATTGAACACCTGTCCAGGAATTCTCGGTACCCGGGATTACTCTTTGGACTACAAAACCATCCTCGTTATTGGACATGTCTGTCCAAGTCAGCTTGATTTTCGACGTACCCAGCGATTGACTCCAGAAGTTTCCGGGGCCTTGGGGACGTGTGCTCCAGAGTATGACATCTGCTGTATTGGAAGTCCCGGCTCCACCATCATTGATCGCTTGAACCCTATAAGTATAGTAAACATCCCGGTCCAGCTTATCCTGATCGTGATAGGAAAAGCTGTTAGCCGGCAGCTCCTTTACGGTAACAAAAGACCCGCCGTCTTTCTTTTTCCTCTGCACCAGGTATTTGGTCTCATTGTCCGCTCGATCTTCCCAGAAAAGGTTAACGGTAGGATATTTGATTTCATTAACAGCTTTCACCCGCAAAGCCTCGGGCGATTTGGGGGTTGACGTATGACTGCCGACCTCGACATAGACTTCATTGCTGTAATCCGAAGCAGCGGTTCCCTTAAAAGCTTTAACTCGATAGTAGTACTTTTCTCCAGGAAATATTGGATATGTACTGAGTTCATTCTGATCAAAGCTTGTCACATTGGCGCCAACACTCCCGATTTGAAAGTAACTATCGTTCGCTCCAGATTTCCGTTCAATTGCATAGCCGCTTTCCAGGCTGCAATTATCTGTCCAGTGCAGTACTACATTGCCCACCTCTGGCTGCTCAGCAACCAGATTTGTAGGCGCCGCGAGTGATCCAGCAGCCCATGCCGGACCTAGGCAGGAGCACATTATTGTGACACACAGAAAAACTGCAGTTATGTATGTCCTCACGTTAAAAACTCCTTTTCAGCCGGTGATTTGAAATGTCTCACATAATCAAACAATATTGGCCTTTTGTTAATACTAATTCTTATTGTAAGTCTTTGGTTTGGCGGGCACCATTATCCCTTTCTTGACCGGTTTAGCATATACTTTTGCTGGAGTTTTGACCGTTGATTGAGCAAAAACCGACGATTTACCGGAAAGATTGAAACATTTCAGTGAATAAGTATAATTTGTCCCGGGAACAAGGTTTTTGTCCGTGTATGAGGTCGTGGTGTAGTACATTGAACACACATAGACCAAACCGCCTCCTTGCTTCTGGCGATAAAGCATGAAGCCTTCGATTTCCGGATTATTTTGAGTCCATGTCAGTTTGACTTGAGTGGTCGATACAGCTTGGGCTGAAAATGACACGGGCGGATTCGGCTGCGTTACCTGGCTAAGTGTTTGGCTATAAGCGGCTGCTTTATTATTACGGGCACAGACCTGATACCAGTAACGTTTTCCTGGCTTCAGCCCATTATCTGTGACATTGGTAGCGTTTGCTGGCATAATATGCACCGGAGCCGCCGCATTGAACTGACCATCAGCACTATCCTTTCTTAGCACATAATACTCATCCTCATTATTGGCATTATCCTTCCAGCTCACTTTGAGGCTGGTCGTAGAAATGGCATCAACGTGTATGATGGCAGGGGCTGACGGTCCGCTGGTATGGTAGGTAACACTTGTTTCCCAGGAAGAGGTCGAGCCTCCGCTGTTGACCGACTGAACTCTATAGTAATACTTAACATCGTTCTCCATATTGAAAAAGTCAGTGTAGTGGGTACTGTTAGCCGCAGCCGTTGCAACAGATGTATAAGCTCCTCCCTGTTTCTTGCGCAGAATTGAAAAACTATCCTCGTTATTGGATTTATCATCCCATACGAGTGATACAGATTTGCCATCATTGGTGGTCGCCTTTACATGTTCCGGAGCCTTTGGTGCAGTTACAGTAAGATGAGTGTCTAATGTAACAGTGTTGCTGTACAAAGAGTCAGAGTCGATGCCAGTCGCTTTTACTCTATATGTATAGCTGCATTCAGCTCCCACCGGATAGCTTCCGGAATCATTATTAATATAAGAAGTAGAATTAGCCGGAACCTGTGCGATAACAGCAAAGTTGTTACTGCTGTTCACAGGTCCTGTCTTGCGCTCAATGGCAAAGCCTGTTTCATTTGTAGAATTGTCAGTCCAGGTCAGCTTGACCACACAATATGAATCATATGCTGCAGCCAAGTTGGAGGGCTTTTTAACCTCCATTGTAGCCGCATTGGTTGTGGCTGTTTGAGGTTGTTGATTGGTTGTTGGTACCGTGGCCGAATTGTTGTTTGTTGCCGGAGCACAAACCGCGATTGCAGTCATGCTGAAACACATGAGGGTCGTAATCGAAATAGCCGCCAGTCCTTTTTTTATAAGACTAATCACTCAAAACACTCCTATCTTATGATTATGAAATAATTGTGATCCTACACGATCACAACAGAAAAATAATAGTTAATCAGATAAATCCCGGTTGTACAAAATATATACCATTTCCAGTCATCTAATCAACATAGGTGCATAATAGATCGCCCCTTCACAACTTCAATGTCATAATACTAACGTAAAGTGAAGCGGGAATCTGTGAGCACGGATACAAAAACGCTCTCAAAACTGACGTATTTTGCAGGACCATATTACTATGCCAACAGTATAAACATTAAGGGACTCTCAACTATCGAGAATCCCTGCAGGAGTCAACTATATTTAGACAAAAAAACAGGAGCTTGTCTGAAAGCTCCCAGATAGTTGGGGAATGTTGATTATACAGGACTTTTGGAGGAATGACGAGGTATATTTCAGGCATCCCCATGCGGAGGACTACCTAAAACAGCATTAAGCATATGATCCCAAGGTCTAATTGTTCCTTATCCACGTTGGTTTCCTTAGATTTTTTGGACTTTGAAGCATCTTCTTTTTCCAAACGGCCGTTTTTATTAATGTGTGTATGTAATGTCATCGTGGTATTATTCCGGCCTTTATTAGCAGAGACCCATCCTCGGCCATTTGCGATATCTTTGATAGTACCATCATCGCAGCCAAGGCTGGCGTGTTCAGCAGCCAAAGGACCCAATTCAACTTTCCAACTCATATCTACACCTCTTTATGGTTCTCCATCAAGAGTCTTTATTCTTTAGACGTTAAAAAGCAGCAGAAAATTTCACCTGGAAAAATTATTCATAACGCAAAGCTTCTATAGGATCTGAATGGGCTGCTTTGCGCGCCGGATAGTACCCGAATATCACCCCGATCACCATGGAAAAGGCTATGGCCATTACTACTGCCCAGACCGGCACCACCGTCGGCCATCCTGCAACCGATGCAAATATCTTAGAGAGACCCCAACCCAGCAGGGTACCGAGGGCACCTCCAATGATGCAGAGCATCACAGCTTCAACGAGGAATTGGCTCAATATTACGTTAGTTGTGGCTCCGACCGCCATGCGGATACCTATTTCACGGGTACGCTCGGTAACCGAAACCAGCATGATATTCATAACGCCAATACCACCCACAACCAGAGAAACTGCTGCGATTCCGCCTAGCAACAGACTTAGAATACGTGACGTATCCTGAACGGTAGCCAGCAATTCAGCAGAATCCATAATGCGAAAATCATCTTCCGCATCAGCAGCCAGGCGGTGCCTCTGCCTGAGTAGAGTGGTAATAGTATCCTTGAGAAAAGTGAGCGATTCCGAATTTTCAGCTTGAACTATAACGTTCCTAACTCCTGTGCCTCCTAATAAGCGCATTTGCGCAGTTGTAAGCGGCACATAAATAGCATTATCCTGATCGGAACCCATCCCCATTGCTCCTTGAGTCGGAAGCAATCCTATTACCGTAAATGTAATACCATTCAGTCGTATCGTCTTCCCGACAGGCGATTCCGATGGAAACAAACTATCTGCCACAGTGCTGCCAATCACTGCGACGGCGGATGCACCGTCAACATCTTCCTGAGAAAAGAACCCGCCTTCGTTCAGTTTCCAACTCCTGATCTGCTGTAAAGCTGGGGTCGTACCGCTGACTGATGCACTCCAAGTCAGGTTGCCAGCTGTAACCGTTACACTGGTATCAGCAGATGGTGCAATGTATTTCACATAGGGTAATTGGGCGATAGCCGCAACATCCTCCATTCTCATTGCTGCCCCACCGGAGCCGCGCATGGCGCCCATTCCACCGCTGGGACGAATAGTCAGCACATTAGTCCCCATGCTGGAGATCCGTTCCGTGATTCCGGCAGTGGCGCCCTGACTTAAGGCAACCACCATGATGACTGAGGCTACCCCAATGATAATTCCCAAAGCAGTCAGGAGAGAACGCATTTTATTCACAGCCAGGCTGCGCCAGGCGGTTCTGAATATCATCAAGAAATTCATCTCTGTGAACCACCCTTCCCAGAAGATAGTACCTCTGCTTCATTCTTTTGATATTCTTCACTGACAACCAGACCATCCCGCAACCGCACCACACGTTCACAATATTTGGCCACATCGGGTTCGTGTGTAACGATTACTATCGACAATGATTGCTCGCGATTCAATTGCTGTAAAAGGGTCATGATTTCATGGCTGGTATGGGTATCCAGCGCACCAGTAGGTTCATCAGCCAGAAGCAAATCGGGTTCATTGACTAATGCTCTCGCTATAGCCACACGCTGCTGCTGTCCCCCTGAAAGCTGGGTAGAGCGGTGCTCTTCACGTCCCGCTAATCCCATAAGTGCCAGCATATCTCTTCCGCGCTTGATCGCATTTTTGCCGCTCACACCTGCATAATTGAGCGGAAGAATAACATTTTCCAGCGCGCTGGTGCGGGCCAGCAGGTTAAAGCTTTGAAAAACAAAGCCTATACGTCGGTTGCGCAGGTAAGCCAGTTGATCACGGTTCATTCGCATCACATCGTACCCAGCAAAGGTATATGTACCACTATCTGGTTTATCTAGACAACCTAAAACATTCATCATAGTTGACTTACCTGATCCTGACGGCCCCATAATCGCTACCATTTCAGGTTTGTCCAGTGTCAGGGATACCCCACGCAAAGCCTGGACCGGGGTCTCCGTGCCGTAATAGGTTTTGGTAATGTCCTGAATCCTGATGTTAACAGTGCTCATTGGTTTCTCCCTTCTTTGCGGCACTAGTGGAGTTCAAATCCGCCACGACCTCCGCCCCCCAACTGACGCTGCTGATTGCCCTGACGTTGACTGCTGTTATTGCTGCCGCCGGAGGTTGAGCTCTGTGTTGAGTCATTAGTTCCTACAATTACCTGATCTCCTTCTGAAAGACCTGTAATGATTTCAGTATTCTGGCCATCACTTAGCCCGACTTTAACCTGTTTCAGAACCGGCTTATAGTTTTCTAGTACAACTACCCGCCGTGTTCTCCCCTTCTGGTCTGCCCCATTGACTAGTGTTTGCTGATCGAAAGACTGCATATGATCAGAATTCTGTGCTGATGTCTGACCGGAACCGCTATTGGATCCCTGATTAGTCCCCTGTCCTGTATCAATTTTAAAACGCCGAGTGGTTGTACCATTAGAATTTTGCCGTATACTGCTCATGTAGGTCGGTACATAAGAGAAAGCTATGGCCGGGACCGATACAACGTTCTCCCGCTTTTCAACAATAATGTTCGCCGTTACTGACATCCCAGCCAGAAGCTGCTTGGACATATCGTTTGTAGCAATGTCGACTTCGTAAAGCTGTACGTTGTTGGTTGTTGTTGCCTGGCGGCTTATACGTGAAACCGTTCCCTTAAACGGACGGTTAGGATAGCTAGTAACAGTAAATTCGACCTCCTGGCCTTCTTTGACCCGTCCAACATCCACTTCATTAACCATTGAGGGTATCTGCAGATCATTACTGATAATATGAATTATGGAAGAAGTTGAGTTGCCTGTATCCTGCCCTACTTCGCCATTGACCTGGGTTGCAATTCCTGCGAAAGGAGCTGTTAGAACCGCATTCTTCAAGTCATTCTGGGCAATAACCAATTGCGCTTTGGAAGTCTGAATCGATGCTTTAGCAGCATCTACAACAACAGATGCGTTTTCCGCATCACGCTGTGATTGCTTGTAATCGGTTTCCGAGACACCACCTTGATCGTACAGCGCCTGCTGCTGCTGAGCAGTTGCCATAAGCTTGTCATTTTCGAGCTGAGCTTGTTTAAGCTTATATTCAGCCTGCATTAGATTACTCTTGGCCTGCTCCACCGAAGCCTGTAACGCGGCATCATCCTGTACGGCCAGAATCTGGCCCGTTTTTACCGCATCGCCATTGCGGACATTGAGACTCTTGAGTGTGCCTTTATTTTTAAAGTATAGATCAACTTCATGCAACGGCTTAATGGTTCCTGTTGCCTGGACTTGATCCACTATGTCCCCGGTGCTCACTGGCATGGTCAAATATGTAGTGTCTTTCTTTCCGAACGAGCCGTAGATAAAGTACCCAGCAATACAAATAGCCAAAACAATAATGCCAATAACGATTTTTCCTGGCCCTGTCCAAGATTTCTTGGTTAATTCCGGGTTCATAAGATCCATATCAGTGCCTGCCATTATGCAATCCCCCTATTTAAGCTGCTGCAGCAACCTTATTACCTTGTTAAGCCACAAATTATGTAAAGCCCCTGGAAAGTACATCTTTTCTAACTAAAAGTACCAGACATTTCTTTAATTAACCTTTAATTTCTATTAACATTTCTTCTTAAACAAACAGTTGAGGCAAGGAGATGTTATCTCCCGCCTCACTGTTAAGTCGGGGAATGGATCGAGGGTTCGGGTTATATTTATATTCTTTATTGAACAGGTGTATTTTTCGGTGCCGGCGCTGCCGCATTGGGAGCCGGAGCCGGTACTGCGGCGCTTGGTGATGGAGCGGGAGCTACCACTTTGCCTGCACTGATATCTTTCAGCATTTTGATGACTATGTCAGGCATTGCCTGGGTCCGGGCTGACCCCTGACCATATCCGCACATATTTCCGCAGCCGCTGAATTCATCTTTACCCCTAAATTCTCTTTCTTCTCCATGTCCACGTTTATCCATTTTCACTTTTCCGAGGAACTGTGGAGGCATGTTACCGTTGGCTGCAATTTTGTCTTTAGAATTCAAGGCTTGGTACTGCTGAACTGTTAGCTGAGCATAAATCTGTTTATTTAAGTCGGCAATAGCCTTTTGATTGGCCTCTTCTTTGGTCTCATCGGTTACCTTGGTTGCTGATAATTTGTTCAATTTCTCAACTAGTGGAAGAATGGCTTTGGCCTGTTCCGGGGTCAATTTCAGGTCAGGACTGGTTCCCACGTACATAAGGTCAGATAATACCGGACTTGCCAAGCTCGCGTTCCGATCGCTAAATCTGCCGTCAAAACGATGATGGAAACATGCGCCTGCTATGAGAGCAATTGCCACAACGACAACCAGAGCTGCCCCAATTCCATAAATCCATTTCTTGTTCATATCGGTCCTTCCTTTCACTTTGTGAATTATTCACAGTTAACTTATTCTCATTCTGATGGTTAAGACTTAGAATTACCTTAGAATTAAAATATTTTTTCAAATGATTTCTTAAGGATTATTGTCTATTATAGACTTGAGGTGATTTTCTTGCGGGTCCTGTTGGTAGAAGACGAGGTCAGGTTGGCCGATGCGCTGGCCTATATATTGAAGAAAAATAAATATGCGGTAGACCTGGCTCATGACGGGATAAGCGGTGAGGAAATGGCCGAAACGGGCATTTACGATATAATCATTCTCGACCGTATGCTGCCTGGCAAGGAAGGGGTAGCAGTTTTAAAGACCCTACGGAATAAAGGGATCACGACGCCGGTGCTGTTGCTGACTGCCCGCGATGCGGTTGAAGACCGAGTCGAAGGCCTAAATTCAGGCGCTGACGATTATTTGATAAAACCTTTTGCCACTGAAGAACTGTTGGCGCGCCTGGGAGCTTTGAGCCGCCGTCTGACAGAACAATATGTAGGAGAAACTCTGCAAATCGGTTCACTAGCGCTCGACCCTCAGCGCTGCGAGGTCATCAGTGATGGCGAGAGTATCAAACTAACCTTAAAAGAATCACAGCTTCTGGAACTGCTTATTCGCAACAAGGGACAAGTGATCACCAAAGAACAGATTTTGTGCCGAGTTTGGGGCCTCGATACTGAAGTCGAGATCAATAATGTAGAAATATATGTTCATTACCTGCGCAAAAAACTTGATCTTGCGGCAGGTGGCATTCAGATAGAGACAGTGCGTGGCATCGGCTATAGTCTTAAGGAGAACAACAATGTTTCGTGATCTCAAGCTTAGATTAACATTAATAAACATGGCGGTTGTGGCTGTGATATTGCTGGTGGTCTTCTCCGGCATTTATTCCATGACCTCCAGAAATATGTTTATGCAGTCCGACCAGATGATGCGAATTATCGTCGGACAGCCGGATACTGGCGGTCCTGATCATAACGCGGAACGCAGAAGACGCCATTTCAATTATTTTTATGCTAAAATCCTGCCTCCCGGCCTGATCATGGAGTTTTCGTCAGATCTGCCAGTTACCGATAAACAACTGGTATCACTGGTAAAAAGCGCTCTCGAAAAATCTAATGCTAGAGGTGCCGTGGAACTCGACAACGAAACATATCGCTTCTTAAGGACTCCTCCTGATATATTCGGTCAATCAACAATAGTATTCGTTAATAATGAAATGGAAGAATCTATTCTTGGTCATCTGCTGATCACACTGATTTTGGCCGCTATTATAGCCTTAGCCCTCGCGTTCTTCGGAGGCATGTTCCTGGCCGAACGTTCCCTGATCCCCATCAGGTACTCATGGCAAAGACAGAGAGACTTCGTAGCCGATGCTTCACATGAGCTGCGCACGCCGCTGGCATCTATGCAGACCAACTTAGACCTGGTTATAGGCAATCCGGAGGATTCAGTGGAAAGTCAAATCCGCTGGCTTAAAAATATCCAGGCTGAAGGTCAGCGCATGACCAAGCTGGTCGACGACCTGCTGTTTCTGGCCCGAGCTGATTCCGATCAGGAAATGCTAGATATGCGGTCGTTCCCGCTCCATACAGCTCTTAAGGATGCCCTGCAGCCTCTGGAAGCGGTTGCCGCCAGTCAAGAAATCGAGTTCATCATATCTATAGAACCAGAAATCGAGTTCAATGGGGATGAGACTCGCATTAAGCAACTAGCCGTAATACTGGTCGATAATGCTATTAAATATACCCCGGCAGGAGGCAAAGTCGAGTTTGAATTAAAAGAAACTGATAGAAATCTAGAAATCATAGTATCCGATACCGGAGAAGGTATAGAACAGGAGCATTTGGGTCGAGTTTTCGAGCGGTTTTACCGGATCGATAAAGCCCGCAGCCGCCACAGCGGAGGAAGCGGTCTGGGTCTTTCCATTGCCCAGTGGATCGTTGCGGAACACCACGGCACCATCAAGGTAGTTAGCCACCCAGGCCAAGGCACCACATTCCGTGTGATTCTACCAAGGCAATAGAATCGATAAATTCTTATTTACAAAATGAACCGGTCATACTATTCTTTTAACAAAGCAACTGAATATATCTCTAGGGGAGCCGGTGTGACCGGCTGAGAGGAAAGTGGAACTTTCGACCCTTGTAACCTGATCTGGGTAATTCCAGCGGAGGGAAGAGTGGCATTTTAGAGCCGTAATCCATCAGGTGGATTACGGCTTGCTTGTCTTGAAGGAGGAAATTCTATGACCCAGTATGAGTACGCCCTGCAGGGCACAATAACCGAGCAGATGCGGGCAGCCGCAGAATTTGAGGGCATAGCGCCGGAGCTCATGTGTCAGGGCATCGCCAGCGGCGAGATCGTGCTGCCTGGCAATATCAATCATAATAACCTTGTATATATGGCGGTTGGCAAGGGTCTTCTGACCAAGGTCAATGCCAATATCGGAACCTCGGAGGCCTTTCCCGACCTGGAGAGCGAGTTGGCCAAGCTGGAGGCCGCACTTAAGGCCGGGGCTCATTCAGTGATGGATCTCAGCACAGGTGGCGACATTGATAAGACACGCAGGACCATAATCGAGCGCTGCCCGGTAATGGTGGGCACAGTGCCCATATACCAGGCCCTGGTGGATACCAGCCAGCAAGGGCGGACCATGGTCGAGATGACGGAAGACGACCTGTTTGAAGCGATCGAAAAGCACTGTGAAGATGGTGCTGACTTCATTACCGTTCATTGCGGAGTGACCGCTAAGGTCATCGAGCAGCTCAAGGCTACCGGCCGCACCATGGACATCGTGTCTCGAGGCGGAGCCTTTATGATGGCCTGGATGCTGCACCATGGCCGGGAAAACCCATTATATGAAGACTTCGGTCGGCTGCTGAAGATCGCCCACAAATATGATGTCACTCTGAGCCTGGGTGATGGACTAAGACCGGGCTGTATTAGAGATGCTACTGATAATCCGCAGATAGCGGAACTGATGATCCTAGGCACATTAGTGCGCAGAGCCCGCGCAGCCGGGGTTCAGGTCATGGTGGAAGGCCCCGGGCATGTACCGCTTAACCAGATAGAGGCTAATGTGACCCTGGCCAAACGCCTGTGTTTCGGCGCTCCGTTTTACGTATTAGGCCCACTGGTGACTGACATTGCACCTGGCTATGACCATATCACATCAGCCATTGGCGGAGCTATCGCAGCTTCGGCTGGTGCTGATTTCTTGTGCTATGTAACACCTGCTGAACATCTGGGACTGCCGGATGTTGAGGATGTCAAGGAAGGCGTGATCGCCGCCCGCATCGCCGCCCATGCTGCTGACCTGGTCAAAGGCGTGAAGGGAGCCTGGGATCACGACCTAAAAATGGCCGAAGCCAGGAAGAACTTGGATTGGGACAGTCAAATCAAGCTGGCCATCGATCCTGAAAAGGCATCGCGGATCCGGCAGCGAAGAAATGATGATGTTCAAGAATGCTGTACCATGTGCGGCCAATTCTGTGCCTATAAAGTAGTCAGCCAGTACCTGGGCCGAACCATTACCGGAAGCTGCTAAACATTATAACGAGGTGATCGAATAATGAGACATGTTTTGACCATAGCCGGTTCAGATTCCTGCGGCGGAGCCGGAATCCAGGCCGATCTTAAGACATTTGCCGCCCTCGGTGTTTACGGAATGAGCGTGATCACTGCTGTGACCGCCCAAAACACATGCGGCGTTTCAGGGGTTCAGGAAATCAGCCAGGAGATCGTGGCGGCTCAGATCGACGCCATTTTTAGTGATATTCGGATCGACGCCGTCAAAATCGGCATGGTATTCAGCACGGGTATAATAAACACCATAGCCGCGGGCTTGGATAAATACTCGGTCTCCAACGTAGTATTAGACCCGGTCATGTTTGCCAAGAGCGGCGACGCACTGCTGCAGTCTAGCGCTCGTCAGGCTTTGATAAAGGAACTGATACCACGCTCACTGGTCGTAACTCCCAATATTCCGGAAGCCAAGGCTATAACGGGCATCAACATCAAAGACATCGACGATATGAAACAAGCTGCCTTGGTTATTCACCAAATGGGGGCACTTAATGTACTGGTCAAAGGCGGACACTTAACCACAGACTCTATTGATGTTCTGTATGACGGAACTGAATTCACAAGCTTTGACAGCCTGCGCATCGAAACAGTCAACACTCATGGAACCGGCTGCACGTTTTCATCTGCCATTGCGGTAGGGCTGGCTAAGCATCTAAGCCTGACGGACGCCGTTAGAGCGGCTAAAGAATATATCACCATGGCCATTACCCATTCCTTCGCTATCGGAAAAGGCTGCGGTCCCACTCACCATTTTCATACATATTATAGCAACCATGATCAGCAGGAGGAGACTAGCAAATGAACGATAAATTGGCAAAGATAATAACTCATGTTCGGGCCCAGCGCCCGTTGATCCAAGCCATCACCAACTATGTCACAATTAATGATTGTGCTAATGCCCTGCTGAGCTTTGGAGCCTCACCTGCTATGTGTGAGGCAAGCGAAGAGGTGGAGGAATTTGCCGGGGTAGCCAACGCAGTGTACCTAAATATCGGCACCCTCATTACAGAACAGAGAGAGGCTATGGTAAAAGCTGCCCGCATTGCTTCTTTCAAAGGCACCCCCATCGTGCTGGACCCTGTGGCTGCGGGCGGCATCAGCGGTAAGACCGATTATGCCCGTGTCTTACTGGAGAAGCAGAAGATATCTATTGTGAAAGGTAATTCCGGCGAAATAAAGGCTCTAGCAGGATTTGCGGGCAACGTGCGGGGGGTCGATTCAGCTGATGACGGGGAAAACATAATCGAAGCCTGCAAAGAACTGGCTAACAAGTATGAAACCGTAGCCGTTGCTACCGGTGAAACCGACACCATCAGCGACGGTACACGAGTAGTGCAGATCCAGCACGGACATCCATTACTGACTCGAGTTACCGGAACCGGGTGCATGCTGGGAGCTGTAGCCGCGGCTACAGCGGCAGTGGAAGGCGACTTTTTTTTGGCAGCAGCGTCGGCTGTACTGGCATTCAACCTGGCCAGCGAGATAGCGGCTGGCCATGGCATCGACATGGGCCCGGGAACTTTCCGCGTGCGATTGATGGACAGCATGCATTATATAACCGAACAAGATATCATCAATGCAGGTAAGGTAACATGGCTATAAGCAAAAACGAGATCGATTACTCATTATATCTTGTCACTGACCGCGACATACTGCGGGGACGTGATTTTCTAGTCGGCATCGAAGAAGCGCTGGCAGGAGGAGTCACATTACTGCAGTTGCGAGAGAAGAACCTCGGCAGTCGGGACTTTTATAATGCCGCTGTTCAGGTCAAACATCTGTGTGCTCGTTACAATATTCCACTGATAATCAACGACCGGCTCGATATCATGCTGGCAGTGGACGCGGACGGCCTGCATATCGGCCAGGACGATATCCCATTGGAGATAGCACGTCAATTGATCGGTCCGCAGAAGGTGCTGGGTTATTCGGTATCCAATGTCGAGAAGGCATTATATGGGCAAACCTTCGCCGACTATCTGGGGGCAGGAGTTGTATTCCCTACCGGCAGCAAAGCCGATGCCGGAGACCCGATCGGCACTGACGGGCTAAACGCTATAGCCTCCTCCGCCAACATACCGGTTGTAGCTATCGGCGGTATTAACCTGGGCAATCTGGCCAGGGTCAAATCAGCCGGTGCCGATGGGATATCTGTGATCTCCGCCATTTTGGGTCAGGCTAATATTAAGAAAGCCAGTCAAAGCCTGTTAAAAGCCTGGAAGGAGCTTTAGCGTGAAGCGCTGTTTTTTCGTCGATTTTGACGGCACTATCACTCTCAGAGATACATGCTATACCATGGTGGCTACTTACTGCCGTCCGGGCTGGAAAGAGCTCAATCAGCAGTGGGAGCGCGGCGAGATCGGCACCACCGAATGTGCCCGCCGAACATTTGCCCTGATGGATGTCGAGTATGATGAATTACTGCGCTTTTTATCCGCGGTGCCCATCGATCCGCATTTCAAGGACTTTGTGGACCTGGTGGAAATCAATAACGACAGTCTATATATCTTAAGCGACGGCTATGATACCAACATCAATACTATCCTCGGCTTAAACAACCTAGGTCATCTCCCCTACTACTCCAATA
This sequence comes from Acidobacteriota bacterium, assembly GCA_050259595.1. Classification (GTDB taxonomy): domain Bacteria; phylum Bacillota; class Syntrophomonadia; order Syntrophomonadales; family DTU052; genus JBLNAX01. The sequence continues at coordinate 69,280 of JBLNAX010000027.1, forward strand.
AACTTCTCTGTTCGAACAACAATTATGATATCGAGTCCCCTAATCACAACCCCGAATGCGGTAAATGCGGCACCTGTAAAACAACCCTGGTGCAAAAGCTTACATCTCCGGGATGTATGACCGTGTACATCGGCGATGGTTATTCTGACAGATGTGCCGCCAAGGAGACGGATATTGTTTTTGCCACAAGCAGCCTGCTCAGATTTTGCCGAGAAAACGACATTCCTGCTACCGAATTCCACGGATTTCAAGATATCATTGATTGGCTGAAAAACAACTCCTGATATTTTACTATTCATTTGAAGGAAAATTTTACCCGCTGGTGTATTGGTAACATGTAGTTATTAGTACTGAGGTGATTATCATGCGCCTGGACCGCCTTTTAGGGATCGTGGTACTCCTGGTCAACCGTAAAACGGTAAAAGCTCGAGATCTAGCGAGGATCTTCGAAGTCTCGGAAAGAACTATCCTTCGCGACATTAACACCATAAACCAAGCTGGAATTCCAATCATTACATACCAGGGTGCAGGTGGCGGCATCGGATTGACTGAGAATTACCGTATCGAACAGAATCTTTTGGCAATGGATGACATCATTGCCGTTCTACAGGCCCTTAAAGGTGTTCAATCAGCATTCAATGATACCCAGCTTAATCAAACCATTGAGAAAATCGAAGGTCTAGTCCCCCACGCCCGCACCTCAGAATTTATGGATAAGTCCAGTCAGGTCATTATCGATCTATCACCTTGGGGCGGAAATGAACCTTTAAAAAAACAAGTCAGTCTGATCAAACAAGCTATTGCAGATAACCGCCCCATCGCATTTGCCTACACTAGTCCGGAAGGACCAGTCACCCAGCGCTCAGTGGAACCGGACTGTTTACTGCTTAAAATGCATAACTGGTATCTTTACGGATATTGCAGGCTGCGGGAAGATTTCCGTCTTTTCAAAGTATCACGGATGCGGGAAATAAGCGTCCTAGAAGGCCACTACACTCGCAAGCCTAGCGAAGCTTCTGATCTACCGTGGGAACAGCTTTGGCCGCATATCCAAATGATCGATGTCACCCTGCGCTTCATTCCTGAAATGAAGACTCTAGTGGAAGAGTACTTTACCCATTCACAAATTTCGATCGAAACAGACGGCTCAGTTATCGTTAAGTCACGAATGCCAGATGAGGAGTGGCTTTACGGCCTGATCCTGAGCTACAGCGACGGGGTGGAGGTCCTGCAGCCCCCTGAATTAAGGCAGAAGGTCAAAGAGAAAGCGGTACGTATACAAAAAATATATTCCTAGATTATAAAATATGACATACAGTTGTCATGTTTGTATAATTATAATACAAACATAGGTTCGCATTGAACCATAAATATGGAGGTGTTAGAATGAGTGAGATTTTACAAGGTGCTCCCGAGATCCTTGATATTCCGGCTCTATCAGTACGTTCCAAACGGGTAGTAATGACTGATTTCCCGATGGGATTAGCTAGTCTGATGGGTGGGATATTCGGAGAAATACAAGCGGCAGGGAAAATGCCTGCCGGACCGCCAGTACTTCTTTATCATGATGAGAATTATGACCCTCAAAATGTGGATGTCGAGTGTGCCTGGCCAGTAGATGACCCGGCACTGGCGACCACTACTCTGCCTGCTGTGCACGCTATGCGCTATGTCCATGTTGGGCCCTACACTACACTGGAACCTGTGTACAATGCCTTAATGGGCTGGATTGTGGAAAACGGTTACAAGACTCTCTGCCCCATGCGTGAAGTCTATCCCAACGACCCTTCTGTGACACCACCAGAGGAGCTGATCACTGAGATCATCTTCCCTTTGGAAAAGGTTTAGATGCTAAACAATTAGCTGCATAGCTATAGTCTGTAAGGCCTATATAAGGCTCGATGTAATGCTGGATAACTAAAACACTCGAAAATGGTTATAACTCAGGCAAGCGACTTTGCGAGGTAATGTTATAATTCCCTGTAAAGTCGCTTGCCTGCTGCACACCCGTTGTAGTCGACCAGAGGTAATTACCGAGTACCTACAGTCATCAACGCCGTAGTTTGGCGGTTACTTTGAAGCCTTCATGCTCCAGTTCTTTAACAATAGCGTCTGGCTCCAGAGTGTCTACCCGCAAGATCAACTCATATTTTGAGCTGTCCGGTTTTTGCAGCAGCACGATGTTTTCAATACTGATACCCAGGCCAGCGATGATTCCAGTTATCTGGGCTACCAAGCCCACCCTATCGCCTACCTCCATATCGATCCTGGTTCCTGGCCTGTTTACACCTAGAATATCGATAAAGGCATCGAAAATATCAGTCTCGGTAATGATACCCACTAGTTTTTCGCCTTCCAGCACCGGTACCGCACCGATCTTGTTTTCTCGCATGACCAGGGCTACCCGTTCCAGGTTCTCATCAGCTTTAATGGTTATAAGCTTACGCTGAGAGTCTACAATGCTACCAATAGTAGTTTTGGCTAGCATATAGTTGATTTCTAAAATACTGAGCGAAGCAGCGGAGGAAGGCGACACCTCAGCTAGATCCCTTAAAGTAACAATATTTACCAACTTCCCCTTATCCATAACTGGAACCCGACGTATATTATTCTCCCGCATTATCTGAAACGCTTCCGAGACCATTGTTTCTAAATCAACTGTTATTGGATTCCGGGTCATTCTTTCCCTTACTTTCACCTGTGCACTCTCCTTTATCCAAAACTATCACCAGGATAGAATGAACTTATCATGGCAAGTCCGTGACCGTATTAAATATTCGCTGCCCCCAAAACATTTCCTTCAATTAGCACTTGTGTCCACCACATGGAAGCTGCTATGAGACGGTTTCTTTGCTGTTTTCTTATTGAGCAAATTGCTGTATCATAACAATAGCTGATCTTGCAGCCAAATCCACTATGAACCTTCTTTATCAACTGTCTGCATTATACTACCGGAGGTGCCATATGGATAAATTAAAGGATTTACTTCTTAACAACGAACATTGGCTCATGCGTCGGACCTTGTTTTATGCAAAGGAACATGAGTACACCAAATATACATCCACTTTGGAAGAAGCTTGGCGCGCCTCGATCGCCGGCCTAACCAGCTCAATTGCCAAGGCTTTGGATCATTCTAAACAACCTCTGGAATTCCATCCTGACGAAAGTTTCTCAGTCGATCCAGTCTCCAAATTCGGAGTAATGGAGGCCAACCTGCATCGAGCCCGCGGAGTTCCGCTGCCAATGTTTCTCGGGCTAATGAAATACTACCGGCAAAGCTATAATGATCTCATCGAGGAAGTGTCCCTCGATCCGATAATTGCCAGTAACTATTGGCGCTATATCAATAGATTCTTTGACCGTTTGGAGATATCGTTCATCACTGAGTGGAATCTAAAATCCCACCCCAAGGAAATCGAAGAACTACAGGCTGTTAACCGGGTATTAGTCAACGAGAAAAACCGTTATCTGACTATCTTTGAAAGCACCCACCTGCCCAAATTCGTTTTTGATAATGACCAAACCTTGATCAACATCAATCAATCTGCAGCTAATTATTTTGCCACTAATTATGTTCCCGGAGCTATGTACTATGATCAAAACTTTTTACGCATGTATCCATCATTGATCAGCATCTCCGATAAACTGAGCATCTGTGCTTCCGACCCTACAAATACGCTAATTTTCGAGGCTGTTCTGGAAACTAATATGGGCACCCGCATATTTGAAGTGCAGATGAAAAACATGCTTGATATCAGTGAGAAATTTGCCGGAACAGTGGTAACGTTTATTGACCTCACCGACCTTCGAGAAACTGAGAGCCAATTGATCAAGGCTAAAGAATCCGCCGAGGCTGGCAATAAAGCGAAAAGCCAGTTTTTGGCCGCCATGAGCCATGAAATACGGACCCCCATGAACGGCATTATTGGTATGCTCGAGTTGGCGTTAGGAAACGACTTAGATCCTCAAATGCGCGAATACCTAGAGATAGCCTCCCATTCAGCGTCCAACCTGTTGGAAATCATCAATGACATCCTGGACTTCTCCAAGATAGAAGCCAATAAGTTGGAACTGGAAGAAATTGAATTCGACCTGAAGAATTTAGTAGAGAGCACCTGCCATCTCCTATCCAAAAGCCGTAAGAACCCGACATTCGAGATGAAATGCGTTGTTGATGAGAATGTTCCGGCCCGTATGTTGGGGGATCCAGTACGATTGACTCAAATAATCGCCAACTTAGTTGGCAATGCTATTAAATTCACCGAACAGGGCGAAATCGTAGTAACGGTTGAAATACTAGCAGAAGACCTCGATGTTGCACACCTCAAGTTCAGTGTAAAAGATACGGGCATTGGAATCCCGGAGGCTAAAATTAGCCGGTTATTTAAGTCATTTACTCAGGCAGATGCCTCCACTACCCGCAAATACGGAGGCACCGGACTTGGACTGGCTATCACTTCCCGCCTGGTTCAGTTAATGGGCGGGCAGTTGGAGGTAGAAAGCACTCCAGGTGAAGGGAGTATGTTTTTCTTTGATATCACACTCTGCAAAGCCCCACAAGTGAATGAAAATCAGAACCCTAAGAAGACTCTTTTAAAGAACATGAACATTAAGGGGCACATTCCGACAAGTTCATTGAAAGATACAGCCCTCCCTCAACTTCAAGATTATCGCATTCTATTAGTTGAGGATGGAGAAGTCAACCGCAAACTGGCTCAAGAATTGCTGAAACGCACTGGATGTGCACTTTCCGTAGCCGAAAATGGGCGCCAAGCAGTAGAACAGTATAAACTGACTCAATTTGATCTTATACTGATGGATATACAAATGCCGGAAATGGATGGCTTCGAGGCTACTCAAGAAATTAGGAAAATGGAAGAAGAATCTGGCCGAAGAACCCCGATTGTAGCCATGACAGCTTATGCTATGCGTGAGGATTTAGAAAAATGTAAGCAAGCCGGGATGGATGGTCATCTCTCCAAACCTATAAGGACCGAGAGACTATATGACCTTCTGAGTGAACTGCTTTCAGGGACAATAAAAGCATCACCGAAGTACAGCCTCAGGGAAGGGATGGCGAGCCAAAAGTTGATAGATACCGAACAACTGGCATTTATATTGGATGATCGAGAACTGGCAAAAGATATTTTCGATGCTTTTTTTCGCTTGTACCCAGCACTTTTAGAAGCAGCCCACGACTCGATCCGAGGGGGCAATCTCATGGAAGCCGCCCGCAATTTCCATGAATTAAAGGGCACCATGCTCAATCTATTCATTACTCATGGCATGGATGAAGTAACCCTACTTGAAGCTGGAATCAATAATATATCTAACGAACAAATCACCAACAACTTGCTCATACTGGAACAAAAATTGAAGGATGTAGAAGCTTTTATACGCGCCCATTACGAGTTAGACTAAGGTTCCAGTGGCGCACATTTGTTACCGCCACTTAACTCATTCACTCCTCATATCCCAACAATTTTTCATCCCACAAGCAATAAAGCGTCAAACATTATCTGTATGCTATTTCTATAAAATCCGTTCTGTACAGAACAATATCGATGACATATAATAATGTCCATAATTGTTCTCCACAGAACGATCTCCGCACTAAGGAGGTGGGCAGCATGCCAGAACAACAGGAAAGGTTAATCGAACTACTCCGGGACGTTAACCGAGGAATCAGCCGTTATGTCAAGGATGTATTTACGGATCATGATATTCCCGTGGCCGTGATGATTGCGACCCGGCAGATCGCCAGAGAACCTGGAATAACCATAAGTGAACTGGCCCGGCAAACAGGCATCGCCAAATCACATATTTCCAATACCATTGCCGATCTGGAACAACGGGGGTGGGTTGAGAAAAAAGCCGATCATGACGACCAGAGAATCTTCCGTCTTTACTTAACTCCGTCAGCCTCAGAAAACTTGGAAATAATTAGCCTGGATATTAGACGCAAGCTGAGTGTTCTAGTGGCTGATATCCCTGATGAGCGAGCCGCTGAACTGATTGCTTCCTTAAGGGACATAAAAGAAGCTTTAAGTAAGGCACAAACAAATCAAGCCAAGCCTCAAATCTCTGCTAAAGGAGACTAACAAGTGATCAAGTTGTTCAAACACTTAAAACCATATACATTGTCAGTAGCAGCTATCTTAACCCTGGTTTTCCTACAAAACCTGGCTGAGCTGTATCTTCCAATGTTAATGTCTGATATTGTAGATACCGGAATCGTAAAGGGAGACATCCCCTATATCTGGCGCACTGGAGGCCTTATGCTGCTGTTTGCCGCCGCTGGAATGGCCTGTGCTATAACCGCCAGCTACCTTTCCGCAAAGACCGCGGTCGGCTTCGGAAAGCTCCTGCGCGATAAGGTGTTCGCACGAGTAGAGAGCTTCTCCCTGCACGAGTTTGATAAGTTCGGTACTTCGACCCTGATAACCAGAACCACCAATGACATTACCCAGATTCAATCTGTGACATTCATAATACTTCGGATGATGACCATGGCCCCTATAATGTGCATCGGCGGCATAATCATGGCCATTTCCCAGGACAAAGAACTGGCCCTCATTTTTGTAGTCTCGGTACCCTTATTGGCTGGAGTCATAGTTGGTGTATTCAGCAAAGCTATGCCTCTCTTCCGGCTAATGCAGCTTAAGATCGACAAGCTGAACCTGGTAATGCGCGAAGGGCTGACTGGAATCAGGGTAATTCGGGCCTTTAATCGCACTGATTCAGAAAGGCGCCGTTTTGATGAAGCTAATGCAGACCTAATGCAGAATGCAGTAAAGGTCAACAAAGTCATGGCAACATTGATGCCATTTATGATGCTGATCATGAATTTTACCTTGATCGGGATCATTTGGTTCGGCAGTGTCCGCATTAATGACCAGAGTATGCAGATAGGCTCGTTAATGGCATTTGTTCAATACTCTATGATGATCATGTGGTCGCTTTTCATGGCAACCATGATGTTTATCTTGATCCCGCGTGCTTCGGCCTCGGCTGTCAGAATCCGTGAAGTTCTGGACACCATTCCCGAAATGGAAGATCCGGAAAAGCCTATCGAGATCACAAAAAATCGAGGTCTTTTGGAATTCAAGGATGTGACATTCAGTTTTCCGGGTGCCGAACAACCTGCTCTCACTAATATCTCATTTACCGCCCAGCTAGGCCAGGTAACGGCGATAATTGGCGGTACCGGATCAGGAAAGTCGGCACTGGTAAACTTGATACCGCGATTCTACGATATCAAGAGCGGCACTATTCTGGTGGACAGAGTGGATGTCCGGGACATGAGCCAGGAAAGCCTGCGTATGAAGATCGGTCTGGTTCCCCAGAAAGCGATATTATTTACTGGAACTGTTGCCGACAACATCCGATTTGGAAAGGAACTTGCCTCTGAAACAGAAATCAAGCACGCAGCAGAGATTGCCCAAGCTACAGATTTCATCATCAGTATGCAGGAAGGCTTTGATTCGGTTATTGAACAGGGCGGTATAAATGTTTCGGGCGGACAAAAACAGCGTATTTCTATCGCTCGAGCTCTAGTCAGAAAACCTGATATTTATATTTTTGATGACAGCTTCTCGGCTCTTGATTTTAAAACTGATGCCCAACTTCGAGCTGCCCTGAGGAAGGAAACCACCGAATCAACGGTGCTCATTGTTGCCCAGCGAGTGGCCACCATTATGGATGCTGATCAAATAATTGTTCTGGAAGATGGTCAGATAGCCGGTATTGGTAATCACAAAGAATTAATGGAATCATGTGCCGTCTATCGTGAAATAGTATATTCTCAGCTTTCCGAGGAGGAGTTAGCATGAGTGACACACGCCGTGTACCACCACCAAGACAAGGCGGCTTTTTCGGGCCTGGTGGGCCTGGCGGTCCCATTGCCATGGGACCTGCTGCCAAAGCCAAGGATTTTAAGGGCACATTCAAAAGATTGCTGAGCTACCTGGCTCCCCGCAAATATCGCCTACTGGCGGTCTTTGCCGCAGCTATCTTGAGCACTTTATTCAGCATACTCAGTCCCAAGATCATGGGCGAGGCTACTACCAGTCTATTTAAAGATTTTCAGATGATATCTCATCATGTTCCGGGAGCCTCAGTACATTTTGATGCGATTCTCATAATCATTTATAAGCTAGTTGGGCTATACATTGCCAGCGCTTTGTTTTCATACTTCCAACAGCTAATCATGGCCGGAGTGGCTCAAGGTACGGTATATGACCTTCGGCGGGATCTTAATTCGAAGCTGGATCGTCTGCCTCTCAGGTTCTTTGACTCGCACAGTCATGGTGACATCTTAAGCCGGGTGACCAATGACATAGACAACATCTCATCCACCTTACAGCAGAGTTTGACCCAGGTTATTACGGCACTGGTAACCCTGGTAGGTGTATTGATCATGATGCTCACCATCAGCCCCTGGCTGACATTGATCTATGTCTGTGTGATCCCACTATCAGGGTTAGTCACTAAGGCCGCAGCTACTCGCTCCCAGAAATACTTTATCGGCCAGCAGGCTTCTATCGGCCAGCTTAACGGGCATGTCGAGGAGATGTATACCGGACACCCCATTGTAAAGGGTTTCGGCTATGAAAGAAAATCTGTGGCCAAGTTTAAATCCATTAATGACCAGCTTTACAATGTGGGCTGGAAAGCACAGTTTATCTCAGGCACCATTATGCCGTTATTGAATTTCATAAACAATATTGCCTATGTGCTGGTCTGCGTGGTGGGTGGAATTTTCGTTGCTCAAGGAAGGATTCCAATCGGCGATATTCAGGCTTTCTTCCAATATTCCCGACAGTTTACGCATCCCATCGTACAGACTGCTAATATCGCCAATATTATTCAATCGACTATCGCTTCGGCGGAAAGGGTTTTTGAAGTCCTGGACGAAGCCGAAGAAATACCAGATCGCGAGAATGCCGTGCTCTTGGCTGCTCCACAGGGAGATGTAACCATCGAAAATGTACGGTTCAGTTATAAAGAAGATATTCCGCTTATTGATAATCTGAATATTGATGTAAAATCCGGTGACACCATCGCCATTGTAGGACCAACCGGCGCCGGAAAAACTACTCTGGTCAACCTGCTGATGCGCTTTTACGAAGTAAATGATGGAAGAATATCAGTGGATGGGGTAGATATTCAAGATTTCAAACGCGGCGATCTGCGCAGCATGTTTGGCATGGTACTGCAGGATACCTGGCTGTTTAACGGAACAATTAAGGCCAACATCGCCTATGGGCGCGAAGATACCACCGATGAAGAGATAATTCGGGCAGCCAAAGCGGCTCATGCTGATCATTTTATTCGAACTCTGCCTGAAGGCTATAATACGGTGCTGAATGAAGAAGCTTCGAATATATCACAGGGGCAGAAGCAGTTGTTGACCATCGCCCGGGCTATCTTAGCCGATCCGGCTATTCTCATCTTGGATGAGGCTACCAGCAGTGTGGATACTCGAACCGAGCACTATATCCAGAAGGGTATGCTGGCCTTGATGAAACGAAGGACCAGCTTTGTTATTGCTCATCGTTTATCGACTATTAGGGACGCTGATCTGATCCTAGTCATGAACAACGGCAGCATTATAGAAAAAGGCACTCATACCGAATTGTTGGCCAAAGGCGGCTTCTATAACGAGCTTTACCGGAGCCAGTTTACTGGAGCCAATTCGGAACAAGCAGCTGGATAAACTTGTACCGGAAGGCCGAAAGACGGAAGCGGAGATCAAGGCATGAGAAAACCCCGTGATTGATGCGTACTTAGGTACGCTGATTGAACGGGGTTTTTGAAGTAACGTAGAGATTCGGTTTTGTCAGCGGCTTGAGGGCTAATAGCCCTCCTTATTCCACAGTCAGTTTCCCATCCCACACCCCGGTCACACTTACATTAGGTCCGTCTTCCGGCGTTATAACGGCCAATGTGCCTGCCCATCGGCCATCACTTAATCGTGTTCCGGATAAGACCGCCGAACAATTGCTGTGAGTCCTATCATCAAACTCCAGCACCGCATCGTGGTAAACTACATTCAGATTGTTTATGCCACCCGAGTTGATGGTCACGACCGAGGATACAGACGAGGCACTGTAGGCAAAGCTGGCCTGGCTTCCGAGGTATATGGTATCCAACATGCCCGAAAGCCGACCCGTCGGAAGTCCATCATTATAATCCACCGTTGCCTCAAAATTGGCACTGGTCCCCCCACCGCTGATGCTCCCCGATATAAGGCTGGCAGCCAGCATGGCCATTCCTGGGACTGCTCCCCTAAATACCGGGTTAAGATCGCCTTTATCAAGATCACGGTCATATCCAGGCATTGGTATCTCCGGTTCCTCTTCAACTGATGTCAGGCCGGATTTTCTTTCGATTCGTGCCTTACCGATCAAAGGGCTTATGACTACACCGGCAACAGCAATGCCCATTGCTACTATGAATACCAAATGCAATGAGTCAGCCAAGGCCGTTTTCAAAGGTGGAAGAATGATTTCCCGCGATGGCGCAGGAATAGTGTTTAAGGTCGCCGGACTCAACAATATGTTGAAAAGACTCTGAGGATTTGTACGCGCCTGGGCCAGCATGGCTCCCAAAGGGCCTGCAGCCAGGCCCTGAATATTCTGCACCACGGGGAAGAAATCCTTGTTTAACAACTCTATCGATCGCTGGTTAAGCAGCACTCCAAAAATGGTCATACCCAGAGTACCGCCAATACTGCGGAAAAACTGAGTGGATGAGGTAGCCACACCGCGTTGTTCCGGCGGGAAGGCGTTCTGCACGGCAATAGTTACCGTAGGCATGATAAAACCCATTCCAACACCCAGAACAACGATATATGAGATAGCGGTGAGCTGAGTAGTATTAACTGCTAGAGTACTCAGTAGATAGAAAGCGACTGCCATTAAGGTTAAACCAGTCATAAATAGTGTGCGAAAACGCACCAAAGCAATAATTTGTCCGGCAATGATACTAGTAAAGACCATGCCCAGCATCATGGGAATTAGGGTGTTGCCGGATCTAGTAGCACTAATGCCCACCACGCCTTGCAGAAACAAGGGTATGAACATTATAGCCCCGAACATTCCAAGCCCCATCAGGAATCCCACAATATTTGTAATTGCGAATACACGATTCTTGAACAAACTTAGGCTCAGGATCGGCTCTTTAGCTCTGCTTTCCACCAATGTAAAAACCACTAGAAAAACGAACGCAGTGCTAAATAGACCGATTATCTCCCAGGAAGCCCAAGGGTAGTCCTTACCTCCCAGGTTTAATCCCAGCAATAGGCTGACAATGCCTATAACTAGGGTGACAGCTCCTGTGTAATCAATTATTACCTGCTCTTTAACCCTCTTTTCCCCACGCAGCCCGAAATAGATTGTAACAGCGGCCAGCAAACCCACCGGCAAGTTGACCAGGAATACCCAGTGCCAGGAAGTATTATCGACGATCCAGCCACCTATTGTAGGACCGACTACCGAAGAAAGACCAAAGGTCGCGCCAATGACACCCTGCCATTTGCCGCGTTTTTCGGGTGAAAAGATGTCGCCGATGATGACCATAGCCATCGGCATCATAATACCCCCGCCCAGCCCCTGCAATCCCCGGTATATTATCAGCTCTGTCATGTTGGTACTGGTGCCGCATAAAGCCGAACCGATCATGAACACGACTATGCCAGTAACATAGATAACTCGACGGCCGAACAAATCGGCTAGTTTACCGGCAATCGGGACAACGGAGGTTGAACTCAACATATAAGCAGTTGTAACCCAGGCCATGATGCTAAGACCGCCCAGTTCACCTATGATTCTGGGCATAGCGGTCCCAACAACCGTTTGGTCAAGGGCTGCAAAAAATATCCCTAAGAAAATGCCCACCAATAACAGGCGTCGATGAGCAAAGGTAGGCATCACATATTCATTCGTCATCAATGCACTCCATACTTTCTTGAGTCCGAAGATTATTTTTGCCTTAGAAGTGCATCGCAATACACAATGCCCGGTCATATGTCTTCAAATCACAGCCCGATTCCAGCAGCATCTAATACTATTGCGGCCAAGGTGCTTTCTGGCCGCTCTGATTCATGTATTCTTCAATTAGTAAATCAAGGTACACCAGACCTCGGCTGGCAGCCAATTGCCTGATTTACCCAGCACTTTGCCCTTAAGGTAGAAATCAGTGATTGATGTTACTCTATTGCCTTTTATGTGGATCTTACAGGAGACATCCATTTTGTTGTAATACCATTTCAGATTGCTATTAGCGGAGTTCAATATCTCCAGCATTGAATCCGGCGGGTTGGCTTTGGATATGGTTATAGTATCATCGGTTACAGTCACTCCATCCGCACTTTGCAGGAACTTTGCGATATCCGCCTTTTCAGAATTGACCAACTCCTTAAATGGAACAACTTTTAACATCTTGTCTGCATCGCCCCCATATTGGGCAGGCATTCCTTTCGTTACCAGGTGGGTTTTCTCCCCCTTGGTGGAAGTCTTCTCAATGACATCATTGTCACCAACAAAGGGAATCTCTTTAACCAGTGAATGCCAGTCCCCTTCACAAGCGCCGGAATATTGGCAGCCTACCAATACATTGTAAGCCTCCAGTTTCGAGCCAGTGAACCCCACCGAGCCCTCCTCCGGCCCAGACACCGAGCTTACTTTCTTGGGTTCATCGATGATTATCCTGGATGCACCATCCCAACGAACCTCGGCTCCTAAGGCCTGAGTAACAAATCTCAGCGGAACTAGTACTCTTCCGCGAACTATCCTAGCCGGTGTATCAAGAAAAACGACATGGTCATCGATCTTAGCTGTCGCATCTCCAACAGTCAACTTGACCTGCCTTTTGTCCTTCTTCGCCACTACCGTTTTGGTATGCGAATTCCATGTCATATCCGCCCCCATAGCTTCGAAGATCGTTCTCATAGGCACAAAAGCCCTTCCTTCTAATACCATTGGGGGCACATCAAACTTTAGCGGTTTTTCGCCCACCGTTACCGTGACCCCCAGTGCCTGAGCCCCGAACGAACAGACCCCTGATACCAGCACGACTGCCAGCAGCATTGCCATGATCCTTGTTCTCGACATATTAACTCCTCCCATTCTACCCAAACAATATCTGCCTTTCTGTAATAACTAATAGTTATATTGGATACTCATTATGAAATCCCTGTAAATTGATACATATTAGGGATTAGTGTCCATTGTTCAACTTTATATGTTATATATCCCATGCGGAAACCAACCGGGCCCATTCAAAATCGCCAATAAAAAAGGAGCTCCGCAGCGAACTCCTTACTGATTATTCGATTGACCCTTTATGCCGCTAGACCTCATCCTCTGAAATCGGCAGTGTAAACGAGAAGACACTCCCCTTGCCCAACTCACTCTCTACCCAAATCATGCCGCCATGGTCCTCAACAATCAGCTTACAGATCGGCAGCCCCAAGCCGGTACCTTGTGGGTGATTGGTGAGAGTATCCCCCACCTGCTTGAATTTCTCAAACACTTTAAATTGTTCCTCCCGAGCAATGCCCTCCCCCGTATCGATCACACTTACTATGACTTCCTTCGCAGCAACCCGCGCCCGACAGGTTATGATGCCAGTTTCGGTGAATTTCACTGCATTGGAAATCAAATTGATCACCACCTGGATTAAGCGGTCACGATCGCCCTTTACTGCGGGCAGCCCGGGCTGGATATCCTCTTCCAGGACCAGACACTTATTGGCCAAAAGGCCCTGGGTTGCGGCCACCGCACGGTCGATCACATCAGTCAGCATGACCGGCTCCATATGATATTCCACCCGCCCTGCCTCGATCTTGGCTACATCCAGCACATCATTAATCAGGGTAGTTAGACGCCGTCCCTCATCGACAATGATATCCAGATTGCTTTTGACATTATGTTTTGCCCGAACCACCTTCTTATCATCCTCTGGAACCAGCGGCAGGATGACCTCATCAAGCTGTTTCTGAGTTAGATCGGCAAAACCCAACACTGAAGTAAGGGGGGTTCTTATTTCATGGGAAACAGTCGCTAAAAAGTCGGTTTTAGCCTGGTCGATTTGTTTTAATTGTTCATTGGCCTCCTCCAGTTCCGCAGTCCTCTCGTAAACCAGGTTTTCTAGCTCATCAGTCATTGCTTCTACTGTGGCAAAGGCATTTGTAAAGCGTGATGCCAGAACAAAGGCTTGTGAGAATATGAAGACAAACGATCCAAAGTCGATTAGAAAAAACGGCGACCAGTAAGGTGGCCTTATCAGCACATTGGAAGTTAGCATATCATTGATTCCGGTAAATACCAAGAAAATGGCTCCGGCGAAGAAAACCACTGCGCCTTCACGTCTCTTTTTGATCGCTGAAGGAAGCACCCAAAACAGTATATAAAACAGACAAAATACAGTCGACAACAGTTGGAATGAAGGCATGAACTTGGTATAGATCGGTGCCGGGAAAACCAGCACCGTCAAACAATAAAAGGCGGAGAGTCCCCACCAACTCTTCACCACATTCAATGAAAGCTCTTTTAGGTATAGAGTATGAATGAATGTAACAAGCAGCGGCACTGCCAGGTAGAGAGGGATATACTGCAAGGTAAACAAACCATTCCAAGTAAGTCCCGGGAAAAGCATGAGCAGGAAGGTCTCCCCTTTGGCTCCGGTATGCAGGATTATCATAAGACACATAAGGGCGAACCACAAGGTAGACTTATCCTTAGGCCGCAGAATGAACAGCCCCAGATGATAGAGCACCATGATCACCAGTACGCCGACTAATAATATGGCAACAGATAATGATCGTTCACGCGCAGTATGAACCGCTTCCGCGGAACCCAATACAATACGACTCCAAACCCCGGCTGAGCGATGTGAATAGTTAGATACCTGCAGCACAAAGTCTAATTTAGACGAATCAGGTGTAAATTCCGCAATCTTAGGCACCGCGGATGGCTGCGATAGCTCGGCGCTGGTGCCCACCTTCCCATCACTGGCTACTAGCTTGGAGTTGACATAGAGGCGATAAGAAGTCCCCATATAATTGATTTTCAAACCATATCTAGGCAGAATGTTACCTGTATTGACCACTAAATGGTAGGTGGCATAACCGGTGCCCGGAAATGTTTTGCCTTTATATTCGGTATTGTCCCAGGAACTTGGAATGTTGACCAGCATGGTCGGAACAGGTTTTTGTCCTGCAGAAAAATCGGTTGGAGGAATGAGGCGGTTCCAGTAGAACTCCCACTGGCCATCCAAGTTGATGGTGTTCTTGTCATCGAAAGTCCATTGGCTCAGATCCAACACGCCTTTGACAGCCATGGGAGGACCGGTCTCGGAGGCGGTTATCGAATCATGAACATAAATGGTGATGAAGGCCAACACCGAAACGGTCAAAACAACAGGAAAAAACCAGGTTTTTAACCAGGCTGCCAGTTTCACTGCCTTCACCCCCGAATGAGCATATATCCATGCCAATACATTTGGGATATATCATTCGGTGAAGCAGAGTCCTTTTCCTGCCGCAGATAACGCGCAGCCAAATGTTCGTCGGGATATATTCCCATGTTTCTATGGGTCAGCCTTAACTGCCTATCTTGTCTTCCTTCTTTTAGAAACAAGTATTAGGAATCCCCGACCGGTTAAACCTATAATCAAAAGATTTATAGGGTGGGATTCATTTGCCAGTCATCGAGACAAAAGGTTTGACCAAGTACTATGGCAAAAGCCGGGGTATCGAAGATATCGATCTTTCGATAGAAGAAGGAGAATTCTTCGGGTTTATCGGTCCTAACGGTGCTGGAAAATCCACCACTGTTCGCACCCTGCTCAATTTTATCTATCCCAGCTCCGGCTCAGCCTTCATTTTGGGGATGGACTGCGTATCCCAGTCTACTGAGATCAAACAACTCATAGGCTATGTGCCTAGCGAAATAAACTATTATCGAGAAGTAAAGGTCCGCAATTTATTAAGCTATGCAGCCAGCTTTCACAAACAGGTCGATAACGGCTATATACAGCAGTTATGTGATGAATTCGAGGTGGAGGTCGATAAGCGCATCAGCGATCTCTCCCTGGGCAATCGCAAGAAAGTGGCCGTAGTACAGGCGCTTATCCACAAACCCCGACTCCTCATCCTTGACGAACCGGCCAGCGGCCTAGACCCGTTGATGCAGAACCGCCTATTCATCCTTCTGTCTGACATAAACCGCAGAGGGACAACTGTTTTTCTATCCAGTCACAATCTTGCTGAAGTCCAGCGCTTTTGCCACCGGGTTGCCATCATCCGGGATGGCAGCATCGTCGAGATTAGCGAAGTCGAAGCCCTGCTGGGGCCTGCCATTCGCCGCATCACTATCAAGACCCGCGATGATCTAGCGGCAATCCTGCAAGAATTGGGAGTCAACGACATTCAACTGGTCAACGATGAATGTGAATTCACCTATGATGGGTCGATCGATCGGCTGATTAAAACAGTTGCGCGCTATTCCATCGAAGACCTGCGTATCGAGGAGCAATCGCTGGAAGCCAAATTCCTTCACTACTATGAACAGGGAGGACAAGCCAGTTGAACATGTATGCATTTGAAGTGAGAAGGCTGGCCAAATCATTTCTATTGTGGTCCACACTGGTTAGCCTGGTGTTAGTTCTGTTCATGGCCTTTTTCCCATCCATGGCCAACAGCGACATGGCCGAATTGGCCAGAGCCAAGTTCAATGCCATTCCTCCGGCTATGCGGGAGGTATTAGGCATCTCCAGCATGTCAAACTTTGCCGACCTGCTCCAGTATTTTGCCTACATGGCCCAGTATATTATGATCGCGGCCTGCATATACGCCGCTACTCTAGGTGCATCGGCATTGATTCGGGATGAAGCCGAAGGTACCATCGAGTTCCTGTATGCCCATCCGGTTTCTCGGGTCAGGATCACGACCATGAAGCTATTGGCCATATTGACCGTACTTTTAGCCTTTAATGCTTTTCTCTTGGTTGTTACGATCGTTCTTTTTGAAGCTTTCAAATCACCTGGCTATCAGTACCTGCCCATGCTATTGGATTTGTTTTCTGGCATGTTTGGAGCCCAACTGGTTTTTCTGGCCCTGGGCTATGCGCTGTCTACGATACTCCCCCGCTCTGCACAGCCCGCAACTGCTGCTCTGGGTTTATTCTTCATTACGTATCTGCTGGGTGATGTAGCGGTCATCAACAAGCAGGTGGAATGGTTAAAATACCTATCCCCTTACCATTACGCCCAGCCAACTACAGTTTTGCAGGCGGGCGGTGCCGTTCGAACAGTATACATCGAGCTGATCCTGCTAGTCTCAGTCATCGCGATCATGTTTGCTTACTGGCGTTATAGGAACAAGGACTTAATGGTCTAAACAGGTATACATCCTTCAATAAATCTCGTACGACCCATTCGGTCAATGATTCGAATGGGTTTTTGTTTGTATGTGAAAGATTTTAAACTTTCTCTTGCCAAATTAAGCAATTTAAATTATATTGTACATAGATCATTTTTATACGTCGTTCAATTTTTATCATCGTTCGCTTATGTCTAAATAAAAGGAGTGATCATATGATCCCTACAAAGGCACTGGCTGGCAGCCGTATGGAAAGAAAAAAGGAAGATACAAAACAGAAGATTATTGCTGTCGCACTGCGGTTGTTTTTAGAACAAGGCGTCGATGCTACTACCATGGAGCAGATTGCCGCTGAAGTCGACATAGCCAAGGGAACTCTTTATAACTACTTCCCGGTCAAGGAGGCCATAATCGATGAATTTATAAGGCGTTCATTCAAGGAGAAGAACACTGACCGGATCCAAGACCTCCTGAAAATGCCTGATACCCGTTCCCGATTGATCCATGTCATTAGTGACATGATCGAAGGAGTCAAAAACCAGCCCGAAATATTTGAAAAGTACCTGATCTACCGAATGCAAAGCATGGTTTCGGTACATCTGGATGAGAGTGAGAGAAGCGGTTTTCACCTGGCAGCATCTGAAATCATAGAAATCGGTCAAAAAAGTGGCGAGATCCGCCGTGATCTGCCAGTCTATGCTTTGATTGAATTGTTTGAGTATGCCTTTATTGAAGTGGTAAAGCACTTGTTTATGGAAAAGGAGAACTTTAAACCTCGTAAAACCATTGAACTATACGTGGATCTCTGTATTAACGGGATTAAATCTGACTCCAAAAAGAAAACTTAACTGGAGGGAGCAAAATGCCTAGTATTAGAGCACGATTGATTACATTTCTGATGAAGAACCGGCATTTACTTAAAGGAAATCAAGATAATATCGACTGGGACACATATGAGGCAATACTGCTGTTCCGCAAACAAGTAGAAGAAGGTGCTGCCAAATTCGGCAAACTGCCCAATGGCATTGAATCTGTACCGATAAATATTGGTGATATGTACGCCGAATGGATCACGCCTGTCCAGGCACCCAAGGATAAGATCATGCTGTATTTCCATGGCGGCGGCTATATTTCCGGCACTTGCACGGCTCACCGGGCCATTGTCGCCAAGTTCGTTAAGAACAGCAATGTCCCAGCTTTGCTGTTTGAATATCGTCTAGCCCCTGAGAATCCTTACCCAGCAGCAGTTGAGGATGCGGTATCCGCCTATCGCTGGTTGTTATCCGAGGGTGTTCTTCCGGAAAACATAGTATTTATTGGCGACTCAGCAGGCGGGGGCCTGGCTCTAGCCACATTACTGGTTGTACGTGATCAAGGGATGCCCTTACCGTCAGCAGTCGTGGCTTACTCGCCAGTAACCGATTACACCTGTTCTGGCGAGACGTATCGGACTAATTTAAAGAAGTGCTTAGCGCCTGAGGGTACAGGACCGGCCTTTGCCAAGCACTATGCAGGGGGTCACGATCTGACCACACCATACATTTCACCACTTTTCGGTGATCTGCATGGCCTGCCGCCAATGCTCATATATGTTGGCAGCCACGAGACCTTACTCAGCGACTCGACGCGCTACGTCGAAAAAGCCAAAGCCTCTGGAGTGGATGTTACTTTTCATATAGGTGAAGGTTTGTTTCATTGTTACCCGGCCCTGTCTCCCATGTTTCCAGAAGCAGCTCAGGCCATGAAGGAAATTTGCGAGTTTGTCAGAAAGTATGTTGGCAAGTGATAATTAAACAAAGCAGCCCATTACCGGCTGTTCAATCACAAAAGGAGCCAATAATGACGAATGTTCTAGAATTCGAAGATCTATATCGAACTTTAGGAAATAGAAACGCCTTCATCAAGGTGTCAGGCGCAGTGCCGGCCGGAGGCATCCTGGCGCTTAAAGGTCCTTCAGGAGCCGGCAAATCGACCGTGCTGCGGATGCTGGCTCGTCTCATTGCCCCGGAAAGCGGAGAGATGTACTTAAAGGGACAGCCCTGGTTGTCCCTTCCACCTGGTACCTGGCGACGCCGGGTCCAATATTTGTCACAAAAGCCGGTCATGTTTGGCGGGACTGTAGAAGATAACCTGCGTATGCCATTTGGGTTGGCAAGTATTAAGGACCAGAATGGATATTCGCCCAAGCATGCCGAAACACTTATGGAAACATTGGACCTTCCCCTAGAGCTTTTATCCCAGAAAGCCCAGACCCTATCTGGAGGTGAAGCATCACGCATCGCCCTAATTAGGGCATTGTTGGTCGACCCGGAAATCCTGCTATTGGACGAGCCAACAGCCTATTTAGATGAGAATAGCCGTCAAAAGGTTCTGCAATTGATTGGAGAGTGGGTAAAAGAAGGACTTGATCGCGGAGTGATCATCGTGTCCCACACTCAAGATGATCTGATCCATTTAGATAATGTAACGGTTATCGAGATCAGTGATCACAAGGAGGCAACGGCCCATGAATAATGGCTACATTCCTATTTCAAACCTGCAATTGATACTTAGTATATCGCTAGTACTTATTACCGGAGTGATCTCCGCCCTATTGCAGCTAGGCCTCCTTAAATCATTGGCCTGGGGAACGGTGCGAGCTTTTGTTCAGTTGAGCCTGATCGGCTATATCCTGACTTATGTATTTAAGTGGAACACTCTTTTAGTGATTATTCCTCTCATCCTCCTTATGTGCTGGATCGCCAGTCGCGAGGCCACTGGTCGCATTAAGAATACTCCAGCCAATCCCGGATTCACGACTTTTCTTTCGCTTACAGCCAGCACCTTTATAGTAGGCTTGATCGTGGTGGTTGTGATAATATCCCCAGAGCCATGGTATTCCGCCCGGGTCATGATCCCTATTTTCGGGATGCTGTTGGGCAACTCCATGAATGCCATTGCCCTATCACTGGATCGTATGTACAGCGATATAGCCGCCCATGCCGAGGAAGTAGAACAAATGCTTTGCCTGGGCGCCACCCCCTGGGAAGCAGTCGTCAAGCATGTTAAAACCGCATTATCAGCTGGAATGACTCCCACTCTGAATTCATTAGCAGTGGTTGGGATTGTCAGCTTGCCTGGCATGATGACCGGGCAGATCCTCGCTGGCATGGACCCGCAGTCTGCCATCAGATATCAATTCGTCGTAATGATCATGATCGCTGCGGCTGTAGCCATCGGCTGCCTGATGATGGTGGGTCTGTCCTATAAAAAGATGTTTACCCCCGACCAAGCCCTGGTCGAAATAATGCGCAAGAACTAGTGGTGTTGCCTAATTGATAATAAAGTATAATTATTATTATCTTTAACTATGGGGGAAGAACGGCTTGCTTACACGCAGTGACTATGGGGAGATCATTCAACTTTCAATGGGCAAAGAAATGTACGGTCAGATCCCTTACGCCATGTCGGTTTTCTTCGTCGACGGACTGCTGATCGACACCGGACCATTTTCGGTATTCCCGGAAGCGGCCGATGCCTTTAAAGACATCCCAGTCAAGTCGGTCATTTGCACCCACCATCATGAAGATCACATAGGTAATAATACATTTTTTCAGGACCGTGAAATCCCTATCCTGGCCCACGAACTGGCAGCTCCCTTGATCGTCGACCCCACGCTATGGACAGATCGGTTCATGAACTATCAGAAGCTGCTCTTTGACTATCCACCACCATCAGCCTGCAGTTCTTTAGATGATTTCGTCGAAGGCAACAAATATAGATTCCAGGTCATTCACACCCCTGGCCATTCTCACGATCATATCTGTCTGCTGGAACCGCAAAACAGCTGGCTCTTTACTGGCGATGTTTTCCGAGGTGAGAAAGGCCGTAATTTCCGAGTCGATGAGGACTTTTACGTATACATGGCTACAATCGAAAAGCTGCTCGATTATGATTTCGACACCATATTCTGCTGCTCGGGAGTCATCTTTGACAATGCCAAACAGCGAATGCGGAACAAACTAGCCTGGTGGCGGGAATTACGCGATCAAGTATTCGAAAAGACCAGGCAAGGGTGTGAACCTGAGGAGATCCGCGCTCAACTATTGGGCAATGAAAACATAATAACACAGTTTACAGAGGGCGATTCGTCGAAGATCAATCTAGTGCACGCAATATTAAAGAAGTATCCAAATGATTGAGATGCTGATAGCTTACATACCCCGCCACAAGCTAGTCTTCATTGGGCTAGGAATGATCATCATCGGTATCATCAAAATTTGGCGTCGTAAAACAGCTGTTGAAAAGGAACTCGAATACTGGAAAAGTAGGACGCTATGGAACGACAGAGGATTCAGTTTCTTCTTTCCTAATCCCATGCCCTCAGACATTTTGGGCCTCAGGTTTTTCAATGGTTTTATTCTCATTCTAGCCGGAACATGTTTTATTGTGTATTACCTGTCAGAATAGTCACGTGTAATAACAGAAGGGGCTCAAAAGCCCCTTCTGTTATTACACGA
This sequence comes from Acidobacteriota bacterium, assembly GCA_050259595.1. Classification (GTDB taxonomy): domain Bacteria; phylum Bacillota; class Syntrophomonadia; order Syntrophomonadales; family DTU052; genus JBLNAX01. The sequence goes on from JBLNAX010000027.1 coordinate 91,165, forward strand.
AATTAAGCCAGCTATTTCCGCGGCGAGCACTGCTCAATTGTCTTTCCTGCTCGGAATAGCAGGCAGGCTGCCTCGGCCCTAGTCAGTGGACTAAAAGGGCGAAAATAATTTTTATAGCCTTGCATCATACCACTATTACTAACAAAACACATTGCAGAACTTAGCTGGTCCCCTATCTTAGCCATATCAACGTAAATAGGATACTGCATAGTAGTAAAAACTTGGATCTTCTTAGCCTGAAAGCTATTCTGTATTGCCACAGCCGCCTCCATACGAGTCAAGCTATCATTTGGTCTGAATTGCCGTCCAGTTGTACTAAATATGTTATTAATGGCACACATAGTAATTGCATCTGCATACTGGCTGTTATTCGCTACATCACCATAATAATCTGTGGCCTGCGGAGCCTTGATAAACCTGATATCTCCGGTATCCAGCTTAAACAGTTTGGTAAGCGCAAATGCCATCTCCCCACGTGTAATACTGCGATATGAACCAAATCCTCCACTATAATTAACCATCAAGCCTTTCTGCAGCATCTCAGCTATAGCCTGTTTAGCCCATTGCGGATCGGGCTGCGGCTTGATCGACCGGGTATATGGTGCAGCACCAAGACTAGTAGCTATAATACCTATCATTATCATTATTGCGCCTAGAAAGAGAATGATTCTTCGTTTCATAATTCTATTTCCTTTCAACGTTTTAGTTATACTCTTAATACGTGGCTCATTCTGAAAACTTACTGCTGAAAGAAAGGGAAATATCGGCAGGACTAGGCGACTTTGATTTGTTGAAGGCAACAGATGCCAGTCAGCGGGCCAAATAATCCTCCTCATTCCAATCCTTGACCCCATCATCAGCCATCACTTCGATGGTACAGTGCTTCACTTCCGGCACCGCTTTGATTATGTTTTGCTCAACTTTATCGACAACATCGTCCACATCTTCTACCGGCAGGTCAGGATCGACTTCTATCAACATATTGACCAGCAAAGCCGAAGGTCCGATCTTCATGGTCTTTAGGCTGTGTATATCTGTGACTTCTGACATTTGTAGCGTTGATTTGCCGATCCTCAGCTCTATCTTATCATCAGCCGCGCATCCCACTAGAAGGATGCGGTTCTCGCTGGCCATTACCAGGGCCATGAACGCCAGCAACAGGCCAATGAAAACTGATACGATACCATCAATGATCAGCCACCCCGTAAGCTTGACCACCACCAAACCGACAAGGGCGATGATCACCCCCAGTAAAGCAATGGAATCTTCGTAGAAAACAAACTTTATCGAAGGGTTTCCCACCTCGCCGACGCTTTTCAAAGCTTTAAGCCATATACCAGGAAATCCTGTAATAGCTTGGCCTGATTCTCTGGCCACCGCACGGGCGGCTACATTGACTGCCACCCCTTCAAAAATAATGGCAAACCCCAGTGCACCAAAGGTAATCAGATAGTTATCGATCTCAGCAGGCATTCTTACCTGGTTTATCCCTTTGATCATTGCCCCGCTGCTGGTAACTCCCAGCATGAAGATGGAGGCTACCAATGACCAGAAATAGACCTCTTTACCGTAACCGAAGGGATGGTCGTCATCCGCTGGTCGGCTGCCTGATTTTAAGCCAATAAGTAAAAAGACACTGTTGACCGAATCAGCTACCGAGTGCAGTGCTTCGGAAAACATGGCTGAGCTGCCGCTAAACAGGGCAGCTATGAACTTAGTTAGGCAGATGAGAAGATTTGCCGCCAGCGCGAACCAAATCGGCCTGCTGTTATATGCCGCCAATGCGAGCCTCCATATTTGAAGATTGAGACACTTTGCCATTACTAATTTTGCCAAATTGTCTTAAGGGAATACATATTCGCTCGTTGCACAAGATCATTGGGCAACCTATTATCAGATATTCTAGTAAGTGTAGGATTCTAACGGGAAGGTTTGACTACCTGGATCTGCAAACATGACTTGCCTTATAGGGTTTGCGGATAAGCCATTTAATTCAATTAAAACAATACTAGATGCCAATTAAGAGGTGATTATATGAAAAGCAATACCCAAGTATCTAAGGACTTGGAGATTATCAGCATAAAACACGAACTGACTCCGGCCCAATATAAGCTTTTGCAGGTTGTTGTAACTCCCGAAGTGAGGACAATGAGTGTTGTAGATCAATGCCAGCTGGCCGATATATCCCGAGATACATATTACCGATCATTTAAGGATGAGCGGTTCATAAACGCCTATCTTGAGGGCTGCAGGGTGTTACTCCTAACATATGCTGCACCGGTTTTAGCCTCGGTTGGTGAATCGGGGGCGCGTGGAGACACAGCAGCGGCCAAGATGGTCCTGGAGATGTTAGGCTTTTACCGGCCAACGGCAAATTTGAACATCGGCAGTGATACCGCTTCAACAATGCCTAGCCTAAGAGAAATTTGGGATAAAGAAAACCGGAAGGAGGATAAGAACAATGATTAATCAGATTGAAATAAAATACGCTTTGCAATGTTTAAAACTCAAAGGGCTAAAGCCCTATATGCTGGATGAAGGCGCGGGACCTGAACTTTCATTCACTCATGAATCGGGTAAACCTGAAGCGTTAGCGGCGGCATTCAATGATGATATCGGGGATTTCTTAGGTGAAATGCTATTGAAGGCTGATCCCGAGACAGTTTCAGAGGTCATAAGTGAAATTGAACTTGAGGAAAACCCAATGACGCATGGAAACATAAGGGGCATAACTGAAAGTGTTGGTGAAATGATAGACATTGTTGTTGAATACATAAGTCTTTTAGGCTGTTACGGGGTCCCCAATACGATTTTTCATGCAACCTTGTTATATGCAGTTCGGAATAATCTACTTGAACAGGTTGGATTGTCAAAAGGTATGGTGAAGGAACCGCTGTCTATCTAGAATATAAGAAATTATGGAGGGTTCAGGCTAGTTTTGGTACTAATCCAACAACAGGCAAGCGTTGGCGGCCTACCTTTTATGGCAAGACGAAAAAAGAGGCCATGCAGAAAATGAAAGCGGCAGAGGAGGAGCATCGTCGCGGTAACTTCACAGCACCAACCAGGACTACTGTGGGTGAATGGTTGGATCAGTGGATTGAAACCTACGCCCATGTTCGAGTAAGACAGAACACACTCGACGGTTATAAAGTTGTCATTAAGGCTCACTTGAAGCCTAGCATCGGCAACTTACTAATAAAAGAACTTCAGCCCCAACAGGTTCAAATGATGCTAAATGACAAACTCAAATCAGGCCGTAAGAAGGATAAAGGCCCACTCTCCCCCAGAATGGTTGCCTATATATATTCAGTATTGCATATGGCATTAGAACAAGCTGTTAAAAATCAAATGATACCCCGTAATGTATGCGACTCTGTTGATAAGCCAAAACAAGATAAGACTGAGTTTGAACCATGGACAACAGAACAAACGAACCATTTTCTTCGAAGTGTACAGAAATCACGGTTATTTCCTCTCTATATAACTGTCTGGGGAACCGGTTTAAGACGATCTGAACTGCTTGGCTTAAAATGGGAAGATATAGACTTGAAAAAGGGCAACCTGACTGTTAAGAGAACTTGGGTCAACATCAAGGGTGGTCAGAAATTCGGAGAACCAAAAACCAAAAAATCAAGACGGGTTATCCCTCTCCCGGGTCCCGTAGTAGCCGAGCTTAAAACATGGAGAAAAAGGCAATCTAAAGAAGCACTGGCGTTCCCCGGTGAATACAATCCCCTTAACATGGTCTTTACAACGGAGGCCGGGGAACCTTATAAACCCGATTACATAACCAGGTCTTTCAAAAATGATTTGGAAGAAGCTAAACTACCCGAGATTCGTTTCCACGATTTAAGGCATGGGCATGCGACAATGTTGCTTGAATTGGGAGAGGACCTAAAGGTAATAAGTGATCGCCTGGGACATAGCACGATCACTCTAACGGCAGATACTTATTCACATGTGCGAGAGAAGCTGCAAAGGAGTGCCTCTGATAAACTTGCGACTACTTTAAATCTTAAATCATGATTGGCAGAGTGTTTGGCAGTACAATGGCAGTACTAGTACCCAGAATCCTGCCGCAAGAAATATTAAAGGGGCTGAAAAGCCCCTATTTTTCTATGGTGCCGAAGGTGGGACTCGAACCCACACGCCTTTTGGGCTCTCGATTTTGAGTTTTATTTTTAGGGTTTTTTCAGTCCTTAAGGTGTTTTTCTGTTAGGCCAAAACATCCGGTATTGCTATGTTTTAGGCCTTATTTGTCTTGTTTGTGTTTTTATGTTATTTAGGGTCAGTAAAAAGATACGGTGTCAGTTTTGGCGTCATACAGAAGCCGTTTTAGGCCGCAACCACCGGCTTATCTGCCTTTTCTCCACCTTTAGTTTATCTGCAATATAATTATTGCTACATCCGTCAGCTGCTAGTCTTTCAACATTCAGCCTTATTGAGGATTTAGGCCTTCCCGGTCCTCGGTTATGATCGGTATTAGCTTTGCGGGCTGTATCCCATCCTGGACCATGCAAGTTTAATTGACTTCTCTTAATTTGAGCCTTTTTGCATGGCTCGCTGGCACAGCTTGCCTTTGTGGGAGTTGTCGGACTGATCTGGTAAACCTTGCCGCAGTATGGACATACACCAGCTTGTATTTTGTTCTGGATTGCAGTCAACAGCTCGGCCCAGGCGAGTGTGATTAAGCCGTTAGATCTATAGTACATTCTAAGGTGATTGCCATCATATATCGGGCTGAGCTTTAATTCTTCGCATCGATAGGTAAAAAGGTTATAGGTTGGCTCACCGTATTTTGAATTACTGCCGAATTCAAAATGTCTTTTGGCATCAAGCCTATTTGGGTGCTCTTTTTTAAACCTGGGATTCAACCAAGCGTTTATGTTACTGCATAATGAAGTTAGCTCAAATCCGAAATCGCCTTGCATCTCTGAAGCTTTTTCCCATCCGGGAACTGAAGAGAACATTGGCGCAACAACAAGAAGCGGGACCGGTTTATCAAGGATTTCTTTATCGGTTAGGATTTGGTCATAGAATTCAGCTATTGAGGAATAAACATCTCCAACCTCGTAATCCCCTGCTCTATTTCTATAGTATGCCATGCCTTCATTTCCTTTAATAATTGGATAACAACAATTCATTAGGGCTGATGAAACCATTAAGCCCTCACCCTGCATAATCAGCTTGTTACCATCCCAAAGTTCCTCAGATAATGTTCCCTTCTTGAACCCTTCAAAAATTTTCAATAGAAATCTTGATTTTATTCCCATTAATGCCCCAGAATTTTGCATGAATAATCGCCTCTTTCGGAGCCTATTTCAAGCCATTCCATAAATGCCCCTGTTAGCATTAATGATATTATAACCGTAAACTAAAAACAAGACAGATAAACACTTACAGGAAAAATAAAAACAAAGGAGTGCTTATATGAACAGTTTACAAAAAGCTGCCTGCCCAACCTGGCACGGCAGGGAACGCGCTGGCTATACCCCCCAGGAAGTTATGCGGTTGACCGGCAGTTCCAGGTCTTTCATTTATCAGGCTATTGCACAGGGACGATTACAAGCGGTTCGCGTAGGATCGCGAAAACTCATTATACCAGCAGAAGCCTTAGATAAGTTTCTCTCGTTATAAAAGGCTCGAAATACAGGAACGTCAAAAAAGGTGGTGAACTAGTGAACGCGGCAGCAACTATGAACTTTAATACAAGTCCACAAAGTATAGAGGACAAGCTTTCCGAATATACGCGGATCTATTCGCTGGAAGCTATTCCCCAAGAGTTAAAAGCGTGGGATCAGTGGATCTTGTGGAAAGCTGATTATATCCCCGAAAAAGATAAAGTAAATAAGATCCCGGTCAATCCGAAAAACTACCGAAATGCCAGTAGCACCGATCCGGGCACATGGACCAGTTTTGAGGAAGCAATACGAGCGCTGAAACCTGGTTATGGGCTCGGTTTTGTCCTGACTACTGATGATGGAGTAACAGGCATCGATATTGATAACTGCATCCATAACGGCGTGATCGAGGCCTGGGCCTATGATCTGATCACCGAGATCGATTCCTACACCGAAATATCACCGTCTGGAACTGGTATAAGGATCTTCGCGGAGGCTGCCTGGCTCGCTGGAGGGAACCGTAAGGGCCAGCTAGAGGTTTACACCCAGGGGAGATTCCTTACTGTTACAGGTAATCACATGAAGGAAACCCCGGGATCAGTAGAAAAGCGACAAGAAGTTATTAATCTAATACATAACAGTTTCTTCCCCCAAAATACCCCTGCCGAAAAGTCGAAACCGGTAACTCTTTCAATATGTTTAAGTAATGCTGAACTTATTAGGATTGCTAGTAAGTCAAAGCAGGGCTCAGAATTCAAGCGGCTGATGGCCGGTGACTGGCAGGGCGCTTATGAGAGCCAGAGCCAGGCTGATCAAGCCTTCTGTAATATGCTGGCTTTCTGGACAGGGAAAAACACAGCTCAGATTGACTCTATAGTAAGGGAATCCGGCCTATACCGCCCTAAATGGGACGAGATGCACGGCGCTCAGACCTATGGAGAAATGACCATATCAAAGGCCATAGCTGACACCCGGGATGTGTTTCAACCGAACAGAAGAAGCGCCCAGGAGGATTTTTCAAAGCCTGCATACTTCGACGATCAGGGAACCTTTATTCCGGCCTGGCTGGCTGAAGATATTATGAAGGAATATCTGATAAAATACGCAGCGGGCGAATTTTGGATATACAAAGGCGGCGTGTATAGGCCCGGAGCGGATCAAACGCTGGAGAGAATTGCCCAGGCCAAACTTGGCAGCGCGACCCGGACAAGCCGGATCAAGGAGACTTTAGACTATATCAAACGCGAAACCTACTCGGATCTGCCAAAAGCACAATGCGGTTATGTAAACGTCCAAAATGGGCGGCTTAACTGGAGGACCGGCGAACTATTTCCACACGATTATAGCCTGTTCGAGATCGTACAGCTGCCGGTTATCTATGACCCGGCTGCCAGCTGCCCGGTATTTGACTACTACATAGAAACTACCTTGGACAAGGATGTTATACCGCTGGTTGATGAGATCCTTGGCTATTGCTTGATCCCAGATACGAAATATGAAAAGGCGGTTATGTTCACCGGCGGCGGACGTAACGGTAAGAGCATATATTTATTTGTGGTCCAGGAACTCCTGGGCAAAGAGAACACCGCGAATGTAGCGTTGCAGGAACTCGAGGAAAATAGATTCCGGGCAGCTGAACTATTCGGCAAACTGGTCAACATATTCGCTGATCTGGACCAACGGGCGCTTAAAGGATCTAGTTTCTTTAAGATGTTGGTCAGTGGCGATTCACTTACGGCCGAGCGGAAATTCCGCGATCCGTTTTCATTCTCCAACTATGCACGGCTGATATTCAGCGCCAACAAGCTTCCCAGCACTTCCGATACAACTTTTGCATTTTACGAGCGCTGGTTGATAATACCTTTTGATAAAACCTTCGATGTAAACAATCCGGCTACCGATCCGGATCTTAGAGTAAAGCTGTCCACTCCAGAGGAGCTGTCGGGAATATTGAACCGCGCCCTGGCTGGATTACAACGCTTATATTTTGCAGGACGATTCACCGAGCCGGCTTCAGTTCGAGCAGCGCTTAATGAATACCGCCGGCAGAATGATTCCGTAATGGCTTTTTGTGAAGATTGTGTAGACCCGGCCCAGGGTAGAAGCATTGCTAAAGAGGATTTCTATAATTCATATAAAATATGGTGCGAGAAGCAAGGATTGCGGCCAGTCAGTCAAAAGAAACTAAAACCTAGCCTGGTGCAAGTATTTCCACACGTTATGGATGGCCGCGAGGGAAATTATGGCCCCAGGGTTTGGTTTGATATTGCGCTTAATGAAGAGGCTCCCAAATCATACGTAGCCTATACTACTGCTTATGATGATTTTTAGCCAGGATTAGCCAGGGTTTAGCCAGGATTGTAGCCAGGATAAACGCTGGTAAATTGGGGGCTAGCCAACATAGCCAAGATAAATTCTATTAATGGGGTTTTTGGTGAACTGAATAAGGTAAGGTAAATGTTTATAATTAATACGTTTTATCCTGGCTATCCTGGCTAGCGCCGGTGGGACAACACCTTGTGGAAATACAATCCTGGCTATAAAGCTGGCTATAAGCTGGCTATTGTAGAAAGGGTAAAAGATGAAAGGAGACTGTTGTTAATGAGTAAAATTGTTCAGATCATACCGGCACCAAAGAATTTAATGGGGTTTACGCATAATGATGAAGGCGAAGAGATAAAGGTGCCGATACTATGCCTGGCACTTACCGAGCGCGGCGAAATTCAGTTCATGGTGATGTCTGATGGTAGAGCGACCCGGGCTATCGAGGTTATTAATTATCGTAACAAAATAAGCTGATCGTGCAAGGAGCATTGATCTCATTTAATTATTCCATTATATGGTAGGGAGGGTCGAATCTCCAGTGTCGTTCGTGCCAAGACCGTGTAGCCAAGCAAGCGTGAAATTTATTCGTTTTATGCAAATTTTACGGATTGGAGGTAAGTATTCATGCCAAGACCACCGAAATCTATTCATTTAATTAAATCCGAGGGCAATAAACGTCACCTAACTAAAAAAGAAATTGAACACAGGGAAAAAGCCGAGAAAGCATTATTAACTGGCTCCTCACTGAAAGAGTGGCCAGAGATCAGAAAAAGCAAGGTAGCACATAAAGAGTTCTTGAGGCTGAAGAAGCTGCTTAAGGCGATTGAGAAAGATGACGCCTTGCATGAGGCTATCATAAACAGGTACTGCCTGCTACTGGCTGAGTGTAAAGATTTTGAGGATATGAAGGCCATGTTACTTAATGACATGGTTGAACTGATGGAGCGACACGCTGCCGGAGAAGTCGAGTTCCCAGAGTATATCGACCGTAAGGATAAGATACATACCCAGATTATGGCCTGCGATCGAAAGAACATGGACAAGCGTAAAATGATGCTGCAAATCGAGAAGGAAAGCTTGTTGACTATCGCATCAGCGCTGAGAGCCATCCCGAAGAAACCAGAAGAGAAGAAAGAATCTCCGATGGCTCAGTTTTTAAAACGCAAGACGCTTCGAAACGATTCACAATGATATGGAACGATATGATACGATATGGTATAATAAACATTATAAAGGAGGAATGATGATATGCCGAATAACCAATGGCCGGAAATAATCGGACCTAAAGACTTGTCGGAACTGACAGAAGGCAGAATAGGCAGGCGTATGGCCTATGAAATATTCGCAGAACCGGATTTTCCTAGGGTAGTGATAGGAAACAAATGGTTTGTAAAAACTGAGGATTTTTGGGCTTGGTGGGAAACCAAAAAAGGTAATGTCCCCTCATTTGATGGAACACTAACTCCGAAACAGGCTGCAGCTCAACTACAGGAAATAATTGAGGAAAGCCAAGACCTAGATGAAAAATATAAGAAATAATGATGTCATAACATTTGGGAACTAAGGCGCCCATTTGTTTGATATAGGCCGCTAAGGAGGCCAGAAGGCACCGATTGAGGCCAAAAAACGGTGAACCTGTTGTGGAAACTCAGGAGAGATCTACTCAGATTAGCCAAATATCAAACAATAATGGAGGTTGAAAACACATGATAAACACACTAAAAGGCCAAAGACAGGACCTTTTGAAGCAAGCTGAACAACTGATAGAAAAAACCAAGAAAGAGAATAGGGGTTTTATCGCAAGTGAAAAGTCCCAACATGATGGTATGATGTCCGAGATCAAGGATCTTGATAGGCGAATCGCTGAAGCTGAACTTGAGATTCAGCAGCGGAGGAGTAAACTTTTCGCAGGCGTGCCCACATTAGATCCTATGGGTACATATCATGGTCCAAGATCGGAATATCGCAGGATGTTTGGGGAAAATACCGACAAGAACGAATTCAATGGCCTGGGGGATTTCATGCGCTCAGTAGTAAATCGGAGCCGGATGTATGATCCCCGTCTGGCCAGCAGAAGCGGCGCGGTTGAAGGAATCCCTTCAGCTGGAGGATTCCTGGTTCCGACTGAGTATGCAGCGGGTGTTTTTGATGCAGTATTCAGTAATTCGGTAATCCTGAGCCGTTGTAAAAAGTACGCAATGAATAGCGCTACCTTAAACATTCCAGCTTTTGATTCTGCTGATAGAGCCAATGGATCAGTTGCAGGATTCGTTGCTAGCTGGAAAGCTGAAGGCTCAACAAACACCGTTCAGACTCCCAAAGTAAGGAACATGGAATTAACCGCAAATAAGATGATCATTCTGACCAAATGCAGTAACGAGTTCTTCCAGGATTCCCCGCAGGGATCACAAGCGCTAACTGCAGCCATGAGCCAGGCAATACAAGACTATACTGATTATTACCTGATCAACGGTTCTGGTGCAGGCCAGCCGCTTGGCTTGGTCAACGCCCCTAGTGTAATTACCCAGGACAAAGAGGTAGGACAAGTAGCAGACACCTTCATATTTGAGAACGCTGTTCGAATGTTTGCCCGATTACTGCCTCAATCAATAATGAATTCTTGCTGGATTATGAGCCCGAGTGTAATACCGCAACTTTTTGCGATGACTCTTAATGCGGGAACCGCTGGACAGCCAGTTTTTATGCCCGATGCTAAAGGAACTCCTGGCGGCACACTGTTTGGACTTCCTATCATCTTCACTGATCTTTGCCCGGCTTTAGGCGATCTTGGCGATGTTATCCTGGCCGATCTTTCCACCTATGCAGTTGGTATGCGTAGCGGAATCCAAATCGATGTATCGTCGGATGTTGGATTCTCTGATTATGAAACATATTTTCGTGCAGTTATTCGGATGGATGGTCAGAGCTTACTAGACAAGGCAGTTACACCGAAAAAAGGAACCAGCACCTTGTCTAATATCATTCTACTCCAGGCCAGGTAAGGCCTTTTGTCAGGTATTATGCGGTTATTACATTACCGCTTAATATGGGTTGTTAATCACAGTCCGGGAGCGCCCATCTAGCGCCTCTAGAGAGGCGCTCCCATCCTCCAATTTGCTCAAAGCATAATAGCATCATTATCATAATCCCAAGCGCTTGGGAATCTCATATAATAATCTGCACAAAGGGTGTACCGGACTATGGCCGTAGACAGACTCGATGCTGACGAACGGTCTAAGTTCAACTTAGGACATCAGGAAATGCAGATTGTCAACGAATCAGGATTATATTCCCTAATCATGGGCAGTCGTAAACCGGCCTACTCCAGTGTGGACGAATAAAACCATTCAGACAATAAAAAAGGCCCTTAGAATCGATTCTAGAGCCAAGTTTTAATTATGATTTCAGTTTTTTCAGCATAGCATCTATATCTTCCTTAGCGATTCGCCATTCCTTACCTATCTTAATCCCTGGCAATCGCTTTTCTCTAAGCCAACGGCGAATAACTTCAGGGTTCATCTTTAAGTATTGGGCCGTCTCTTCAACAGTTAATAACTCCAAACGATATCACCACCTATTGTGTTTATAGTAGCACAAAGTATTATATAACAGCAATAAGTAGTTGCACATAGTAGTGTATAGTAGTATTATGTAGTATATAAAAACAGAAAGGGGTTAGCATTATGACTTTAACCGAATTAGACCAAAGAGTTGAACTGAGATCAAGGAGACTGGACCTGGCAAGCGAAATGCTGGACGCAGCCCTTGCCGATGATGATGCGTGGCTGGCCAGGATCGATGCGGAGCTGGCAGAAATCGAGGCCGAGCTGAAAACTAACGACACCGCTGTCGCTAGTTTAGATACCGAGGCACCAACGGTCGAAATCCCTGTGTTCACAATCAACATTGACAATGTACCTGAAGAAGTGGCGGAAATCCAGGACAAACTGAGAGAGCTATCACCCATATACTGCCCAGCTTGTGGCACCGAGTTGCGTCCCGCTATCCACCGGCAGCGTGAGAAGCCGTATGTGTCGCACATAAGCTTTTACTGTAACGGTCGATGCTACACAGAGAAGTGTGCTTCCGAAGGACTAGCTCCTGAGACTTTTTCTGTAGGAGTGCCTAAGCTGCATTTACCTTTGGGAACAAACACTGACCTCGACGGGGTAATTACAACCGAAGTCGAAGCAATGAAGTTCGTAAGGATATTTGGGAAACAAACCTATGGTTTCGCACCCGACGACCTTCTTTTGAGAGTCTATGACCGTGTTATGGGTAGCTACAGAAGTAGAAGAATGGCCATAGCTGCTGCTTTTACGGTAGGTTGGGCGTACGGGATAAGGAATGAGCGCAGGCGCCGGAAAGAAAGAGCTTTAGCAACCCCAGTACTTTTGCTCAAAAATGAGTAAAAGTCGATTCTTCGGTAAGGAGGTCTAAGTCAATATGGTTAAAGACAAAGATAAGAATCCAAAAAAGGAAAAGCGAAGGGGTCATGGAGAAGGAAGCATATCCCAGCGCAAGGATGGCCGCTGGTGTGCAAGGATCAGTTATAAGGATCCGATCAGCGGCGAACCTAAACGTCATAGTATATATGGCTCCAGTAGGCCGGAGGTTATCGCCGCCAAAAAGCAATGGGAGGCTGATTATGCAAAGGACGGCATAGTGCCCACAGCAAAGCTGACCGTTAAGGAGTGGATGGCCAAATGGTTAGAAACCTATGCGCGGCCTAGCGTGCGGCCGAATACCTACGCCGGGTATGAACTGGTTGTTAAGAAACACCTGATCCCTGACCTAGGAAAACACCTTCTGAAGGATCTAAGACCGGACCATATCCAGGGGATGATGAATCAGAAATTGATCAACGGAAATTTGAAAACGAAAGGACCGCTCCAAGCCCGGCACGTTGAATATATCTATACCATCCTTCATAGTGCCATGGATCAGGCCGTTAAAAATCAGATCATAGCCCGTAATCCTTGTGATGCTGTAACCAAGCCGAAGAAAACTAAAACTGAGTTCATGCCCTGGACCACAGAGCAGACAAACACTTTTCTTAAGGCTATGAGAGGCACCAGGTTATTTCCCCTCTATATGGTGGCATGGGGGGCAGGATTAAGGCGATCAGAGATACTGGGACTCCAATGGACGGATCTGGACCTCAAGAAAGGGTCTCTAACCGTAAATAGATCCCTTGTTAGGGTTAAGGGTGACAAGCCCTATAAATTCCAGGATCCGAAAACCAAAAAGAGCAGGAGAACTATCCCGCTGCCGGAGCAGGTTACAAAGGCATTAGATGTGTGGAAGAAAAGACTTGCAGCCGAGGAACTTGCCTTCCCAGGGAAAGACTTTAATACTTTAAATCTAGTATTCTGCAATGAAGCCGGGGAGCCGATGAACCCTGAGTATATCAGCAGGGCATTTAAAAGGGATCTCGAGTCGGTAGGCTTGCCGGAGATCCGCTTTCACGATCTGAGGCATGGACACGCTACGCAGCTGCTGGAGCTGGGCGAGGATATAACCGTTATCAGTAATCGCCTGGGCCATAGCACTATCACGTTAACAGCTGATACCTATAGCCATGTTAGGGAACGGATGCAGCGGGATGCCTCAAACAAGCTGGGAAAGGTACTGAAAATATAGTTTTGGTGTAATTTTGGTGTCAAACCTAAAAACAATAGCATACTAAGAAATATTAAAGGGGCTGAAAAGCCCCTATTTTTCTATGGTGCCGAAGGTGGGACTCGAACCCACACGCCTTTTGGGCTCTCGATTTTGAGTCGAGTGCGTCTGCCAATTCCACCACTTCGGCATTTATTTAGTTTACTCCGGTTTAAACCAGAGTCTTGATCAACACTTTGATGGGCTGCACTCGCCTCTAATAAGGTAGTGCGTTTCTTAAAAGGAACTCCCGCGACTTCGCGCGGGGTAAGTGACTCACACGAAATCCCTTCAGGATTTCGGTTCGCTACTTAACTTCGGCATTTATTTTTGTACCCGATAAATCGGGCGCACTACATATTATAAAGAACAAAAACCTTTATGTCAATTTGCGTCAATCTATTATATAGAGATAAGGGTTTCAACTAGAACAACAAGCAATTGAAAACTGAGATCCTGCCCAAACATCCCTCTTATTAGCCTATTCAGATCAACATATGGCTCGTTCGCCTCCTTAAAAAGGACTATTCTTCCTTGAAGTAGAAGAAAATACCCCAAGACTTCCCTATACAAAGCGGGTGAATGCTTGCAAGGAGGAGATATGTTTGATTAATGATGTTATAGCCAGGGTTCTATTATATATCAAAGCTAAAGGACTAGCGGCTGGGAATAAGCTGCCCTCCGAAAGGATTCTAGCCGAAGAACTTGGTCTCAACCGCACATCATTGCGGGAAGGACTAGCGGTCATGGAATATATGAGATACATCGAACGCCACCAGGGCAGCGGTGCATATCTCCTGGATGTGAACACCAGAGGCTTTGAAGGCAGCATTATGTCTTTGATACAGCAGGATGGCATTGCCATTGAAGATGCAAATGAAGTCTTCGAGGCAGTAGTAACGATTGAGAGCGTTGTTGGCAAATTGGCAGCCGAGCGAAGCGAAGATAAAGATATTGAATACCTGCGCCGCTTGAACAATGAAATGGCACATCTCATTGACAAAGGCCGCAATACATATCTGCTAGACATAGAATTTCATCGCAAAATCGCCTTGATGTCCGGAAATAAATTTCTGATCGAGATCTCCACCTCCTTCTGGTTGAAACTGCCGATGTATATTCGGATTATTCAGGAAGGCAAGGAGCAAGCCCAGGACCTATTACAGCATCATCGGTTGATCGTAGGTGCTATCGAGGAAGGCGACCTGGTGAAAACCGAAAACTTGGTCAAGCAACATTACAGGTACGGTATGGATTTCGTCAACCATCACCGTAGCGAGTTGGGCATTATCTAAACAGAGCACTATTCTTCAATAATCCTTGGGAGTAAAATTGCCTTTGCTGTCAATAAAGCCCGTCTGTCCATGGTATACCACATAAGCTTCCTTGTTTTGGAAAATGCTGGCGTCGTCAAATTTTGGAGAGATTACTATCTTTCCAGTTTTATCAATGTACCCCCACATTGGATCTGGTGAATCCATTGCCACCGGCGCCAAACCATCGCCGAACGGCCCAGCATCAAGATAGCGAGGTTCGATCACAACTCTTCCCCGATGATCTATATAACCCCACATATTGCGGTTTCCCGTCTTGGCAGGCAGGGGTACCGCAGCCAATCCCCTGCTGAAATCCGGAGGCTCGCTCTCAAATCGGTAGGGAACCGCTAATTTGCCTGTAATATCGATATACCCCCACTTCTTACTTTTCAGGTCCTGAACGGCTGCCATTCCATCGGAAAAACTTACAGGTTTATCGAGTTGGGGCTGCATAATCATTTTGCCGGAACGATCTATATATCCCCACTTACCGTTTAGCATTACTGCGGCGAATTCTTCATCATAGAAATTCTCAGCATCTTCAAAACGACCATCAATCACGACCTTTCCCGTCTGCTCTTCCCAATAGCCCTGTCTTTCAAAAACCTGCAAGTTCTTATAATAATCGTCTATTTGCCGGTCCTTTTGATTGATCTTGGGCTTGTTATCGGTGCTGTTAGCTACCACCCGCCCATTGCGGTCGATATATTCAATTACATTTGAAGAATTCTGAACTTTGGCAACACCATTTCGAAAACAATCCGCAGATTCAAATCGGGGCTCGATCGCCCACTTCCCGGATTCATCAATATAGCCATACTTTTCATCACCATAAATCTTAACCTCAGCAACGGCCAACCCCTCAGAAAATGGCCCTATATCAAGATAACGAGCCGGAATGACAACGCGGCCATTATCATCTTCATAACCCTTAAGCAGGACAGGCATCAACACAGGTTCGTCAGTATAAGATAAACGTTGCCGCATTTGAGGCATGTATCGGCCTACTGTCAGCAGCAGCATCAATGTCAATGAATATATCAACCATTTAACACTCTGTCTGTCCATCCCAGAATCGCCTCACAATCCAACCCATTATTCTTGTACTTTATCCGCATCAACAGCAAAAACACCGCAATTTCTAATGCGCCAGACCATAATCGATGAAAAAACAACCATCATTACTGCAACAACGGTGCAGATACCCAGGAACCAGCGCATAATGGCGGCATGCATTTCCTGCTCGTACGCATGCATACAGGTGCCAGCAAGGTCAGGCTCTGTCTCATAGCTAACACTTGACCTGATTATGCGGCCGGTTCTGTCCATCTGAAATTCTATCGTCTTTAAACCAATAACATTCTGGACTCTGATGCTGCCGTCGTCTTCAATATGAACGTTGTCATATTCCGGAGAGATAACCCAACGGTCTTTTTGATCCAGGCAGCCTTCTTTCCCCCCCAAGCGAACTGCAGCCAAGCCTTTAGCAAAACTCTCCGCATCCTCATATTCAGGCGCAATTATGAATAGCCCCTTTTTATTAATGAAACCCCACTTGCCTCTCTGCTGAGCAGCCGCTAACCCCTCTGAAAAGGTTTTTACATCATCAAAAACGGGTTTGACTACGTATTCGCCTTTTCTACTAATAAATCCCCATTTGGCTCCCTGGACCTCCGAGCGGATCAATTCACTGTGACCCGTTATGTGGGGCCCTGAAATAACCTTCCCGCTGATGTCTTTTGTGATTATTTTACCGCCACAAGAGACAGCCGCCAGTCCTTCTGAAAAAGCTTCACCCTCATTGAAAACGCCTGGAATTAAGAACCCGTCAGTATTCAAATAACGCGTCTCATGTTCATCATCAGTGAACTGGATGACCCCCTCCCCAACATCCTTTAAACACAAATCCGGGAGGGATGGCTTAACCAGCCACTTTCCGTCTGTATCTTGAAAGCCAACATACTTGGAAAAAATCAATTTCAAAACATCTTTAACCCGACTGCGCTTTGGAACTATGTCTTTTAAACGCTTTCCATTGTCTTCATTTACATCAAACCATCTATCATCAAGCCGGGCTATGTATCCCAGGTTGCTATCGTAACCTATCTGGTCATACATTGGTTTGAGAACCCAATTCCCCTTGCGGTCAATAAATCCCCATTTACTGCCCTGTTTGACCTCCATCATATCCGAAATCCACATTACATGGGAACTGAATTGGGGGGGGATCATCCATTGCCCTTCCTTGTTCAAGAGCCCACATTTGCCTTTGATGCTGGCCCTCCACAAGTCCAAATTATAATCCTTCATTGCGTCATCAAGCTCGGGTTTGACCACCCAGCTTCCATATTGATTTATTAACCCAAATTTCTTGTTCATTTCCACAATAGCTAATCCGCCCTTAAAATCATCAGCCCAGTCGAATTGCGGCTTAATTGCTGTTATTCCGGTGTATGGCCTTATGTATCCGTACTTATCGTTAACCCTTACCCTTAACAACCCCTCGCTAATCGCCCCAATCTCTTTATACCGTTCCCCCCATGTCTCGATTGCTTTCATATCCCGCCAGTTATCAGGCCCCTTGGTCAGATAACTCCACCAGCCCCAGAAGATAAATAATAGAATTACCAGGCTTACTATTTGAATTTTCCGGTATACACCCATACCAGAATCCACTCTAAACACCTCTTTTTGATTTCAAAACGAAAAGCGTTTTACCCAAACCTAATTACGTGGCATTGCAGGTTGAGGTTTAGACCCCTTAAGAATATCCCCGAAAATACCCAAAATGCATAATGTTATTACGTTATCAGGTAGAATTTCTTACAGGTGGTTGATTATGGAGTCAATTGAAAGGGATTGGTTTTGGTTATCCCGTAACAACCCTCCTCCATCCGCATAGAATATGCAATATCTGCACGCTTCTGGAGCATTTGCCAGACAAACTCACCACACCCAAATTAATACCCATTATGTTCATTAGAATAATACGTTAACACCAGAAGTCTTTATTTGGGATTTTCTGGATTAATGCAAAAAAGTTAATATCCCGGAGCTAATCCTCTCCTATCGCCTCAGAAGGCCGATGAAACGGGTTGCCTTTCTGACCGTGATATCAATAGATGTTAAAATGTATTTGATGCTAATGAACTGCCGAGGAATATTATAGTGCACTTGGATTCATTCCCCGATGCAGAATAACAAGGAGTTTTACCGCTTGTATAGAAATTGCATAGTTGTGTTCTCCATTACAGGTGAGAGAGGAGGATGCTTCTGTATAAGGACTCTGATCTTATACAACTCAGCATAGAGGGAGATACAAGGGCTTTTGAAGAGCTGGTCGGCAAGTACCAGCACAAGGTCTATTCCCTATCATTCAGGTACATGGGCAATGAAGATGATGCCAATGACATGTCCCAGGAAGCAATGATCAAGGCTTATAGATCTTTAAAATCCTTTAAGGGCGATTCCTCTTTTAGCACCTGGCTATACCGGATAACCGCTAACGTATGCCTGGATGAGCTTCGCAAGCGCAAGCGCACCTTACATATGATTTCGCTGGACGAACCTGTCGCGACCCTGGATGGGGATGACCTGGAAAGGGAAATAGCTGACAGCTCGCCAACGGCAGATATTATGTACGAGCGCAAAGTGCTGGAAGAACAACTTCAGGGGGTCATCTTGACTCTGAAACCCGAACACAGGTCGGTGGTTGTTCTGCGGGATGTCATGGATCTTACTTATGAGGACATGGCCGACATCCTTCAGTGTTCGGTAGGAACCATAAAATCCCGTCTTAGTAGGGCTAGAGAGATTTTAAGAAAAAAGCTTTCGGACAGGGAACTTTTGCCGTAACCCTTTCGTCAAATGGAGTGAAGGGGTTGGGGTCAAATGAAATGTCAGGTTGCAAGGGAATTATTATCTCCCTACATTGATTACGAACTAACTGAAAATGAAAAAGTAATGCTCGAAGAGCATCTAAGTGTATGCGCTCACTGCAATAAGGAACTGGCAGAGCTGCGCAGCATGGTCGATTGTCTACATCAGCTAGGTGAACTGCAGGCTCCCACTGGTTTCATGACTGAGCTGCATTCGCGTCTGCTTGAGGTTAAAGTCGTCCCCTTCGAGTCGAAAAAGACTGCGGCGGCACAAAAACCCAGATGGATTGCTGCTTCTGTTGCCGGTATAGCTATGGCATTGGGAGTTTATATCAGCAGTGTTATGCCGATCACCCCGGTACTCGATAAAATTGCCGGTATTTTCGACAGCCAACCGGCCCCGAATCAAGGAACCAGTATCGAAGATATTATTAACGATATACAAAAGAAGAATCAAGGTAACCAGCATACACCGGCTCCGAAGGATCAGCCTATTAAAACTGCTGATGTAACTCCGGTTACCCCGCAGCCAACAACTGATCCTACACCAAGCAATACTTCAGAAATACACAGTACAACACCTAAGAATAATACAGTACCCAAAAACAATACTACTCCGGAAGCCCCCATTGTGGTGTCCGATACTAAAAAGATCGATACAGTGAATGTTCAGATGACTGTTGCAAATAATGTACTGGCCGCTGATAAGATAGCTCAAATAGCGATGGTCAATCAAGGCCAGACCGAAAGCCAACTCACTGACGTAATGTCAGGTAAGTCTCAAGTAGTAGTCATATGGGTTCCCCGCGATAAGGTGGACGAAGTGGTGGCCGGAATTAAGCAGATAGGCACTATTACCAACCCTATGCAAGGTAAGCAGGATATCACCACTCAATACAACGAAGCTAAGGATCAATTGCAGGTAGTAGCCAACGAAATAGCCAAGATCAAGAGTCAATCCGTTATTTCGCCGGATGACCAGGACAGGCTCAGTGCTCTCGAGTATCAAAAATCTTTCTATCAAGGTCAAATAACTGAACTAGATAAGAAAGCCGATATGGTAGAGGTCAGGATACTACTCTCCGAGGAAATCAATCCATAGTCAAGCCGCCGACAAAAGCGAATATCTGTGTTATTTTGAAAAGCCCGTGATTGAACGGGCTTTTAGTATATGGAACGGGATTTTTGATTTCCAATGCTCTTTAGCAGGAATAATATACTGATCATGGAACTTTTCTAAGAATAATAAATTGGACGGTGGACTATGAAAGAAAACCTTATTATGCTGGTTGATGGCAACAGCCTGGTTTACCGGGCGTTTTTTGCTCTGCCTCTCTTAAGGACCAAAAAAGGTGCCTTTACTAATGCAATCTATGGATTCTTAAACATGCTGTTCCGGGTAATCAAAGACTTCGACCCGGAGTACCTGGTTATCGCCTTTGATAAGAGCCGGATCACCCTGCGCACCCAGGATTACGCAGAGTATAAGGCTCATCGTTCCCCTACCCCACCGGAACTGCGCGAACAGTTTATAACCTTGAAAGCTGTGCTAACCGCGCTTGATATCACCTATATCGAGATGGAAGGCTACGAAGCCGATGACATATTGGGAACTCTAAGCTGCCAGGCACGAGCAAAGAACATCCCCTGTATAATCTTGACCGGGGATCAGGATGCCCTGCAGTTGACAGGTAATGGGGTCGACGTACTCTTGACCAAGAAAGGCATATCCGAAACTGAACGATACAGTGATGAACTGGTTATGGAAAAGTGGGAAGTGTTTCCCCAACGTCTAATTGATGTCAAAGGTCTAATGGGTGATGCTTCAGACAATATACCGGGTGTACCCGGGATAGGCAAGAAAACCGCCATAAAGCTAGTCAGGGACTTCGGCCCTATGGAAGAACTATATGAAAAGCTGGAACAGGTTACTCCCCAGCGCATTCGGGATCTTCTGAACGAACATAAGGAGCAGGCTTTCCTGAGCCGCAGCCTGGCGACTATCATAACCGACCTTGAAATACCTTTTGAATTTGCTGATTATCGTTATGACCAGCCGCAAAAGGCTAAACTCCTCGACCTATACCAGGATCTGGAATTCAACTCTTTTGCCAAGGAGTTGGCTAACCAGAACGCAGAACAGTCTCCGGTGGAAATCCACCCATTCGGGGAGTTACTTGACTCTGTTCAAGCCGGAGACACCCTTAACCTGTACTTCATTTCCGACCAGCATCATCCTATGTGGGGCAAAGTTACAGCCATCCACATCTTCTGGCGCGATAATTCTTACATTCTGCCGGAACCGGAAATCGAGACCGCACGGCACGTTCTTGAAAACAGCAGTATCAAAAAGTACTTGCACAATGCTAAAAATGCACAGGTATTGTTGGCTCGCCACGGCATCAGATTAGACGGTGTTGCGGGTGATACCCTGCTCCTATCATATGTGGTCGATCCCAGTTTCCAGGGTGAAAGCTTGCAGGAACACCTTTTCCATTACTGGGGACGAGTCATAGAAGAGGCCTCGGCTCCGGCCAGGGCAGCTGCCGAAATCAAGAACTTCCATGATTTCCTGATGGAAAAGGCTGATGCGGAAATAATAAAGCTGTATGCCGAACTCGAGCTGCCTCTGAGTTTCGTGCTTGGCGAAATGGAACTGGCCGGGATAAAAGTCGATGGACTGACATTAGAAGCTATTTCTAAGGAGCTTGGTGAACGTCTTGATTTGACTGAGCGCAGTATTTACGAAATGGCTGGTGAAGAATTCAACATCAACTCTACGCGTCAATTGGGACAAATATTATTCGAAAAATTGGGTCTGCCGGCAACGAAGAAAACTAAGACCGGCTATTCTACCAATGCCGATGTTTTAGAACAGCTCTACGACGCTCATCCGATAATCGCGCTGATAATGGACTATCGGTCCCTGAGCAAGCTGAAGTCCACCTATGTGGACAGCCTGCAGCAGTGCATTCACCCCGACACAGGGCGGGTCCATACAATATTTAAGCAGGCCGTGACTGCTACAGGGCGGCTTTCCAGTGTTGAGCCTAACCTGCAAAACATCCCAATTCGAATGGAGGAAGGGCGCCGTATCCGTAAAGCTTTCATCGCACCGGACCAGGATTGGCTGCTTATCAGTGCCGATTACAGCCAGATCGACCTGCGGGTACTAGCCCATGTTTCGGGAGATGAAACCCTGATCGATACATTTAAAAAGGGAGTGGACATCCACACCCGTACTGCGTCCGAAATCTTCCATGTACCGCTAAACCAGGTCACTGGTGAGCTAAGAAGACGAGCCAAAGCGGTCAACTTCGGCATTGTATATGGGATCAGCGACTTTGGGCTGGCCCGTGATACAGGTGTAAGCCGCATCGAAGCCCGAGAATACATTGCCAATTATCTCGACTCATATCCCGGAGTCCGTGAATACATGCGCAGTATAGTAGAATTCGGGCGCGACCACGGCTATGTGAGCACAGTGCTAAGCCGCCGCCGTTACCTGCCCGATCTATTGAGCAGCAATCGCATGGTCCTTTCCTTCGCCGAGCGGATGGCCTTGAATACGCCTATTCAGGGCACCTCCGCCGATATTATCAAGCTGGCCATGCTGGACGTGGACCGTGAACTCAAGCGCTGGGAGTTAAAGAGCCGCATGCTTTTACAGGTGCACGACGAACTGGTTCTGGAGGTTCCAGCTCAGGAATTAGACCATGTTGCACGCCTAGTTAAAGACTGTATGGAAAACGCTTTTCATTTGAAAGTACCATTAGAGGCCGCAGTAAAGGTAGGCCTTGATTGGTATGATATGCACAGTTGGGAGGGATAACATGCCTGAGCTGCCGGAAGTAGAAACCGTTACCCGCTCACTACAGGTCTTAAAAGGCGGAATTATAGAAGAGTTCGACGTATCCCCGCTGGTACTGAGGTTGCAGGAGTACCCAATACAGGATATTCCCGGCCGCAAAATTGACAGTATCGAGAGACGCGGTAAGTTCATAATTATAAATCTAAGTCCTTCTCGTTATTTAATCTTTCATCTGGGAATGAGCGGACGCTTGTTCCTAGCCTCACATGAGGAAACCCTTGCCAAACATACCCATGCGGTTCTGACAATGCAGAACAAGCAGCAGGTACGCTATTTTGATCCGCGCCGGTTTGGCGGAGTCTGGCTGACTATTGATCCCGCCAATGTGATCGGCGGCTTGGGTCCCGAACCGCTCGGTTCAGACTTCACAGAAAAACATCTGACTGATAAACTCAGCAACCGCAAGATCGCTATCAAAAGCCTGCTCCTCGACCAACAAGTATTAGCCGGTGTGGGCAATATCTATGCTGACGAAGCACTGCACCGGGCCAAGATCAAGCCGGATAGGCCAGCCAATTCATTGAAAAAGGCAGAAATCGCCCGCTTGTATAAGGCTATCGTAGAGACTCTACAGCTGAGCATCGAAAAACGCGGCACCACCTTCCGTGATTACCGCGACGGTTTTAACCAGCCCGGAGGTTTTCAGGATCATTTGATGGTCTATGGCCGTGAGGGCAAGCCCTGTAATTCCTGCGGCCAAGCCTTACGCCGCGAGGTGATAGGTGGCCGCAGCAGTCATTTCTGCGATCACTGTCAGAAATAGCCATCAACGCAACCTAATATTGGAGGAATTCCCCAATCAATAGCGAATTTACCAAAGAGTTGTTTATTGGGAGATGATGTTTGTGAAGAGATTCTATAAGTATATCTATATCGTCCTACCAGTACTGCTTGCCCTTTCGTTTCTATACACCGACACCGGCGCAGCCACAACAAAAAAGCCAGCACTCAAGAACTCCAATAAAGCGAGTAACATTGTCAAACTTCCCTTACCCGGGCTTAAAATCAATAAAAAGAATCCTACATTTGCCCTTTCTGTAGTCAGGCTGGGCAACAGAGATGTCTGGGCATGCTATGTACCACCCGGTCGGGAGCTTTGTTATAACGTGGTGTTCGGCCCTGGCGGGAAGAAGTCTATGTTCACAACAGGGAATGGCTTTATCGGCAGCAAAAAGGGGGACAGCCGTTATGTAGTGTTCCCCACGACCTGTATTTATCCGACCAGAGCGGCCGCCATCGCCGACTTCCCCAAGGCTTTCAAATCACCTGAACCTGATTATGGTCTAGGGTGTTATGTTATTGGCCTGATTCCTGACAATGATATCATCAAAGCCAACCCTCATATACTTCCCATCAAGAAATTGGACCCTAAGAAATATCCCCTTCATTATCCAGGTGTGATCATTTTGGGAGAATAGTTGGTTGGTAACAGCTGGGATGATAGTTACCGCTCATCATCAAGGGGTAGGATAAAGGAAAAGTTGCTGCCGCGGCCTAGTTGGCTTTCGACCCATATACGGCCGCCATGCATTTCAATGATCTGCTTGCAGATGGCCAGACCCAGACCGGTTCCTTTTGGTTTATCGGTCAATGTATCGCCACCTACCTGCCGGAACTTATCAAATACATATTCCTGTTCCTGGGCATCGATTCCAACCCCGGTATCGATAACGCTTATAAGTACACCCTCTGAGACTTCCTGAACTCGGCATACAACATGTCCCATTTCAGTGAATTTGACCGCATTAGACAACAGATTGACTATGACCTGTATGATCCGATCTCTATCCACCACTGCCACCAGGTTTTCGACCTTTACATCTTTGATAAGAAAAATGCTTTTTTCCTGATATAAGGCCATTGTGGAGTTGATCGCATGCTCTATAATAGTTGAAACTGCAATTGGCTTTTTATCGAGATTGGTCTTGCCTGCTTCCATTTTGGCCAGGTCCAACACATCATTGATCAGACTCGTCAGGCGATCGCCTTCCGATAAAATAATGTCGATATTACCTTGCACCTGAGCAAATGAATCCTGGGCTTTTTTATTATCGCCCTGAACAGCCGGTAAAACGGAAGAATCCAGTTTTCTCTTAATGACTTTGGTAAAGCCTAAAATTGAGGTAAGAGGAGTCCGCAGTTCATGAGAAACCATAGTCAAAAACTCGGTTTTGACCCGGTCCATCTCCTGCAGCTTCTCATTTGACTTGCGCAGTGTGGCTTCGGCGGCTCTACGCTCAATGATCTCTCTTTGCAGCTGCCTGGTTTGCCGCATGTCCTGGGCAACGATTACAATGCCAAGAATGTCATCATTCTTGTCCTTGATCGAATTGCAGTTGATCTTCACTGGAATAGCCTGCCCGTTCTTGCCCTTGTAATTAAGTTCAGTGGTCAGACGAGTGTTTACCCCATTCATCATTTTGTCGGTGATATCTTTGATGATGTCGTATTCGATTACCACCGTTTCCAGCGTTCCTTCCATCAGGTCAGCTTCATCGTAACCCAAAAGTTCCAGAATACGGCGATTCATCTCGATTATATGCCCATCACGATTGACCAACAGCACCAGGTCCATAATATTGTTGATTATTTCACGGGCGGCAATAGCCGGTGTCAGAGTCATAAGTCGGTAGCGGCCCATAGCGAACCAGGTTCCAAATGCCCAAAATAGCGCGATAACCGAACCCAAGGCTGGAACCACCCGGATCTCCATACTTGGAAGCAGCGAATTTGTGATGAAAACCCCTAATGAGGTCAAAATACCCGAGATGACTACTACTCTGGCCTGGATCTTCTCGCGCGGAACCGTCGACCGCCTACCCCACTGCCAGACTAGAGCAATCGCAAAAACCAGATATCCCCCGTAGTAAATTGTGAATGGAATCAACCAGGGGCTGTGATTGGCAGTAACTTCAAACCACGTGTTGGATATCCTGACAAAGTCCTGAACAATAAGATGGCTGGTAAATGTTATGTACACCGAAACAATCGGCGGTAGGTATAATAGGAGGTAGCTCCACCATCTACGAAACCACTTGCCGTGATTAGTCAATTCAATGGCAAAATGCAGGGCAAAAGCCGATATACTAGCCCATCCTATGGAGCTGATCTTATACCATAGCCAGACTGTTTCTTTGTCAGTAGCCGGATAGAGAAAGGTAAAACAAAGCGAATAGACCGCATTGCCTGCACAAATCAGAAAAAAGGTCAGGTTCAAGCGGGATTTACGATCCAAACGAACAGCGTATACAGCTAAATAGATGTATACGATAAAAGCAAAAAATGAAAGAAGAGAATACAGGTTCATAATCTCGATCCCCTACTAAAATACTCTTCCCCGCACCAAACCCCGATCATCACCCATGAAATAAATAACATAAACAGCCAATAAACGTCATTGATAAACAATCGCAAGCTTTCTTATTGGTGGGGAATATCAGGCTATCGTTGAAAACGTTTTTTAGCCTGTGCTTTGCGTTGTTCAGCCCGCACTCGTCCTTCTTCGAATCTGACAGCCTCTTCATCAGATATCAGCTTCAAGCGGGGCACTTCAAGGGTTTTGAATTTGTCATCCAGGCCTACCATTGTAAAATAACCCTTCAATGCCGTGGTGACCAGTCCCTGGAGAGGGTTCTCCGCCGAGACTATAACCTCCACTTCCATTGAAGAACGACCCACGTAAGTCAGGCAAGCAGTACAAACAACCAATTCTCCGGCATAGATAGGAACGAAGAAATCCAGATTATCTACAAACAAAGTCACTACCAGGCTGTTGGAATGCCGCATTGCACATACGGCAGCTGCGTTATCCATTAGTTTCATGGTCTCTCCGCCATGGATGGATCCTAGCGGATTTACCATATTGGGTAGGGCGAATGTCGATATTTTAGTCACAGAATCAGCAACGGTCTTCTCGTGAACCAATTATAGCCCCTCCTTTGGTTGCCAATACATCGCTGGCAAATCCTCTCTAATACTAAGCATATTATGTATCCTTCACCGATTTTCCTGCTTTAATTATGTTTGTTTGCCAAAATGTATACTCTTTTTGGAAATTCCTTGGCTATTCGGGCGATAAGGCTGGTCGTTTAGGATCAATCATGATAAACTGGGGACTGAAACTAATTGCCGAAAATGAGGTGAAAACCTTGTATATCATAGGATTGACCGGAGGCATTGCCAGCGGCAAAAGCACTGTATCAAATTTTCTTAAGGAACTGGGAGCATACATTATCGATGCCGATGAAGTGGCCCACGAGATAATGCTTCCTGGCCAACCCGCTTATAAAGAAATAGTTGATGGATTTGGGCCGCAGGTCGTCGGTGAAGACGGCCTTCTCAACCGGGAGAAGCTGGGAGAAATGGTCTTCCACGATCCGACCTTAAGATTCAAACTTAATCAAATCACTCATCCCCGGGTCGGGAGTGCCTTTAAGGAACGGATCAAACAAGCGCCGGTCGGAACCGAAGTGGCGGTCTGGGATGTACCGCTTTTGATCGAAACCGGTATGATCAAATCAGTCAATGAAGTCTGGGTAGTTTGGGTAGACCGCGATACCCAGAGGAGACGTCTTATGGAGCGCAACGGGCTGTCCGAGGAGGCTGCAGTATCACGGATCAATTCCCAGATGCTGCTCGACGATAAAATGAAGTATGCGGACCGCCTAATAGATAATACAGGTTCTGTTGAAGAAACAAAAAACACTGTGACCAAATTTTACAATCAACTGCTAAGTATCATTCGAGATTAAACGATATAACTATTTAATATCTGTTGCAGAAAGGGTGATTCTTTTGCCCCGATTACAACACAGCACCGGGTACCGTTTTTCATTGATCTTATGGACATTTATTATTTTGACATTGATTGTTGTATTCACATTTCCACGCTGGGTGACATTTTTTTATCCCCAACCCAACAAGGAATTGGTATTTCAGTATGCCAACACCTACAAGGTAGATCCTTATCTGGTTTTCGCACTTATTCGTACTGAAAGTCAATTTGAGTCAGATGCTACCTCCTCTCGCGGGGCGGTAGGATTGATGCAGATCATGCCTGAAACCGCTCGCTGGTCAGCACGCCAACTAGGCATTAAGGACTATAAGGATAGCCAATTGGCTGATCCAAAGGTCAATATTCAGATCGGATGTTGGTATCTATCCAATCTATCACATGAGTTCCAAGACCAGCAACCACTGGTTATCGCCGCATATAATGCCGGGCGAGGTAATGTGCGTGAATGGCTGGTGCAAGGCATCTGGGACGGCAGCCTGGACAATGTTCAAAACATACCATTTCCAGAGACACGCAGCCACGTAAAACGTGTACTCAACGACTATGACATTTACCGCACCATTTACGCTGATCGAGGAAAAAAGACCGATTAGAGACAATCATATATACCTGGCTCCCCTCATATACCTATTACAAATCATGGACAAGGGGGGAGCCCGTTGAAAATCAAGAACTATCGCCTGATTCCAGTATTCTTATTGATGGGAGCAATACTGGCAGTCCTGGCGCTTCGCTCCACTTCAGTTACCACTACCACACCAAACACTCGGGCAGTTCGTCTGGGCATAATTGGCCACCAATTCTCTATTGACCCGGCTCAAGTGAAAACTCACCAAGAAATCCTTATGTCATCGGCTATATACGAACCTCTGCTGCGCTTCGAACAGAAGTCGGGAACACTCAAGCCAGCCCTGGCCAGAACCTGGGGCTATGCGGCCAACGGCAAAAGTATCATCTTCATGCTGGGCAGCGCATATTTCCATAATGGCCGTCCGGTTACTGCCGCCGATGTTAAAAGATCGTGGGAGCGGACCCTTAGTACCGGTGAAAATCCGGCCCGAGTGAACCTGTTTTCTGGTATCGAAGGCGCCGATGCCTTTTATAATAATACCGTTCAAGACATCTCTGGTCTTCGAGTGGAAAACGATCAGACCCTGCGTGTAGTCTTGAAACAACCCGATTCAGCCTTTGTCTACAAGATAACTAACCCCGCTTTTTGGGTAGTGAATGCCGATGATAAAGACTCGCTTCCATCAGGCACCGGGCCCTTCTCAGTTGCCGAATTCAAGGCCGAAAGTCATCTAAAAACAGCATTTTTTAATCGCTATTACGGGACAACCCCACAGGTATCAGCGTTGGAATTCAATATTTATGAAAGTGAGTCCGCTGCACTGACTGCTTTCAAGGACGGTAAGCTGGATCTATTGGATTCCGTACCCTACAGCGAAATCAAGAATCTGCGCAACGACCCACATTACTCAAAATGCTTGCACAAAATCCCCCTCTTTGGCTTTTGTGCGATCGGCATGAATGTTCACCGTCATCCTTTTAACGACCCCATACTAAGGCGGGCACTTAACTATACTGTCAATAGAAATGCGATCACCACGAGCGTTCTGGGTGAAGTAGGGCTGCCACAAAAAGGTGTGCTTCCCCAGGGACTACCAGGGTACAGTCAGTCTTTGC
>JBLNAX010000028.1:0-65863 GCA_050259595.1 Acidobacteriota bacterium
GCACTCGAAGGGAAAGAGATTCATTTTCAGCAATATGCCAAGACTCTAGGGAAATGGTTAGCTATCACTGCTTACAGTCCCAAGCCTGGCTATTTTGTCATCATTCATGAAGACATTACTGATCGAGTTGTTGCTGATAATATCGTGCGGGAAAGTGAAGCAAAATACCGTTCGCTGTTTGAGAATATGATGAGCGGGTATATGTACAACCGTATGATATTTGATGATGAGGGGCAGCCTATCGATTTTGTAGTGCTTGAGGTCAATGATACAGTTGAACGAATGACCGGCTTGCGTAAAAAAAATCTGTTAGGCAAGCTCTTTACTGAGATCATGCCGGTGATCAAAGATAAGTCGTTTGACTTCATAACGGCTTTTGGCAATGTGGTTTTACATGGAGAAGATATCAGATTCGAGATTTTTGACACAGTTATGGATAGATGGCTGTCGGTTTCGGCATACAGCCGCCAAGACGACCATTTTGTACTGTTATTCGATGATATCACAGAAAGAAAACTGGCTGAACAGGCCGTAAGAAATCTTAATGAAGAGTTGGAGGAAAGAGTGATCGAGCGGACAGCCGAGCTGGAAGCCGCGAATAAGGAGCTCGAGGCATTCTCTTACTCGGTAAGCCATGACCTGCGGGCACCGCTTCGGGCCATCGATAGCTTCTCCTTGATGCTGATTGAGGATCATGCTGCTCAGCTTGATGCCGAAGGCATGCGATTACTAGGAGTTGTGAGGAATAATGTTGCTAAAATGGGAGATCTGATCGAAGACCTGCTGGCATTCTCGCAAGTTGGTCGACAACCCATGAACAGTGTGCTGGTCAATATGAAAGGCATAGCTTATGACGTATTCAGTGAATTGATGCTGACGGAATCCGGACGGGATATTAAATTCAATGCGGAACTATTGATACCAGCTAATGGAGATTCTGGTTTAATGCGCCACGTGATAACAAATCTGATTTCTAATGCAATAAAGTACACCAGACCTACATCTCAGGCAGTTATCGAGGTGGGATGTAATGAATATAACGATGAGATAGTATATTACGTGAAAGATAATGGCGTTGGCTTTGATATGCGCTATGTCCACAAACTCTTTAATGTATTTCAACGACTGCACCGTGCTGAAGAATTTGAGGGGACCGGGGTGGGACTGGCCATTGTCCAGCGTGTGGTAAATCGACACGGAGGCAAGGTTTGGGCCGAAGCAGAGGTTGGTAAAGGTGCAACTTTCTATTTTTCACTGCCGAAAAAGAGTTCTCAGACTCTTAATTAGGAGGATGTAATTTTTGCCTGATTCCGTTATACTCAAAAGAGACAGTGTTTTGTCAAGCGAACTCAAATTTCGCCAGACGGATACAGGAGGTTCGTAATGATTGAAATCATTGCCATTCTGGACGAGGTCGAGGAAGTGGTAAAGGACTCTAAGAAAGTGCCCTTCTCCGGAAAAGTTTTATTAGAGCCTGAATACTTGTTGGATAGGTTGGACCGAATAAGAGCGATATTACCTGAAGAGATCGAAGCAGCTAAGTTGGTGATCACCGAGCAGGAACGCATCTACGAAGAAGCCCAGAAAGAGGCCAAAGGACTTATCGATGATACAAAGACACAGGCTGCTCGTATGGTGGACATGGATGAGATCACCAAACATGCTCGCCAGGTAGCCGAAGAGGTTATTGGTAAAGCAGAAAGCGTTTCTCGTGAGATACGTGCAGGAGCTAATGATTATGCCGATGAGGTCTTGGCTCTGGTAGAGAAGGTGCTGCGGGACAATATGCAGGCCATTCAGATGGGGCGCAGTGAGTTAAAGGAACAATCTAAGAAGTTGTAGTACATACAACAACCTGATATTTAGATATCGACCTGGATATATTCGAGGTATGTTCGACTTTACTTAAAAAGTCCACTTTCTCGGAACTCTGAGGCATCATGTGATGCCTCTTGCTATTTGAAGGTCAGTTTCCATATCGTTGTGAATAACAAAGCCGAGAAGGAGAAGGCAAACACAAGGACTATGGCCAATAATGCGGTCTCGATGCTTGTGTATGCGCACATAAAAAAGCCGCCGGGTAGATACGGGGTCATTGGTTCCGAAGCCAGAGTAGTGTTGGTTAAGGGATAGATCAGGTTGCCAACATACACCAAGCCCATTGATATAACGGGCTGCATCAGTCTGGCCCTGAAATATGGTCCAAACTTTATAGATGATCCGGCTATGATGCTGAGTATTTGTGACTGAATGGAAAGACCCGCCCAGGCCAGCACTACCGAAACCGCCAAAAGCTGCTCAAGAAAAGCACCTTGAGATTGAGCCAATGATTTGGCTCCGAGGGTCATTTCGAATAGCCCCACACCAAGCCCCACACCGGCAGTGTAGGACAGTCCGAAAAACTGTAGAATGCTGCCTATGCCAGGAATGAAGCCATGGGTAGAAAGTAGACCAGTGATCACGGAAAATACCACCACGAAACCACCGATCTTAGCTATGTTTACTAGAGCATTGGTTATCGAAGCACCCAATAGTAGGCCGGGGTTTTTGAGACTCAATGCGGTGGAACGTAGGATTTCTTTGATCTCCATCGCAACATCTGGTTTGTTGATGGTATTTATCCCGCGTCTATCTTGAAAACCCAGGTAGATCCCGATCATCAAGTTTGATAAATAATGAGATGCTGCCAGCAAATAACCTACCTCAGCACTTCCGAACAACCCCACTCCCACATATCCAAGAATAAACAGAGGACTGGCATTATTGGTAAAAGCCACTAAACGTCCAGCTTCACCTGGTGTGACCAGTCGCTCATCCAGTAGGCGGCGGGTCAGGACAGCCCCCATGGGGAAGCCTGAAACAAAGCCCATGGCTACCGCGAAAGAGGATTCTCCGGGCAGATTGAAAAGCGGCCTCATTATCGGATCCAGCATTACACCCAACAGACGGACTATGCCCAGGGGAATCATGAGTTCACAGAGGACGAAGAAAGGGAATAAGGCTGGCAAAACCGCATTAAACCATAGCAGAACTCCACACTTTGAGTATTCAAGTGTTGTCTTAGGATCTGTGATCATGAATATCAACATCAGGAGTACTGCCCCAACCAGCACCAGCAGTGTACTTGTTCTCATTAATAAGCCTCATACATACAAATTGAATCAAAATGGATAAGTTACTAAAGTCTATGGAGTCGGTGTGTTATATAGAAGTATGGTAAGAGCTTATAACGAGGTGGATCCAGTGGGAGATAGGCCGGTAGTGGGTCTGGTCCTGGGAGCCGGAGGGGCCCGAGGATTAGCCCATATAGGAGTTCTTCAGGTATTGACAGAGCAAGGGATTCCTATTGATCTTATCGTTGGCAGCAGCATTGGAGCATTGATCGGTGCTGTCTATGGAACTGGCACTGACCTATACATGCTGGGCAGAATGACCGAGCACTTAAACTATTCCGCAATGTGGGATATGAAAATACCAAGGATGGGCTTCTTATCAGGGGAAAGGGTCCGGGAATTTGTAAGACTTATAACCAAGAATAAACGATTAGAAGAGCTAATTCCGCAAGTGGTAGTAATGGCTACCAATATAGAAAATGGCGAAGCGGTAAGGATCAAAGAAGGTCCGATCAGCGAAGCAGTGCGGGCCAGCATTTCTGTACCGGGAGTATTCCAACCAGTTGCCTATGGTGGGCAACTGCTGGTAGACGGAGGGGTGGCGGCGCGGCTGCCCGCTGATGTTGCTCGACAATTGGGAGCTGATATCGTGCTAGCAGTCGATGTAACTTTTTGCGGGGGCAAGCAGGTAGTGATACGCAATATATTGGATGTAATATTGGAGTCTATAGAGATAATGGAAAAGCAGATATTCGAAAACATGTCCCGCGAGCAGGCTGATATCATAATACAACCGGATGTGGGGCACGTTCCCAGCACTGAGTTCGACCGAGCTGGTGAATGTATTAGACTGGGCCGGGAGGCTGCTGAAAAGAAAATCAGCGAAATAAAGAGTAGGTTAGGTTTAAATTGAAACCGGCTGCTGCGAGTAGTCGATCCCAGAAATGCAATGACCTGTCAAAATGGAGTACAAATCGCTGGCCAGTACATCAAAAGCGAGCATACTTTTAAGCTTCCAGTCAGAGTATCTGGGCCCGCGCAGACTGCCGGTTTTGGTAATAACCGGGAGTTCAGATTTCGTTTTCATTTTCTGCAGGATTTTTTGACCACATGGCGAAAAACCTAAAAGACGTAAATATGGTGGACCGGAGCTGTCGAAATCTTCACATATTTGTTTAGTGAGATTTATTAGTACATAAAGAAGAATACGGTTCAAGCGGGTTCGATTATATCGCTTGCTTTTAACTTTTTCAAATAGCTCGTCAAGACTGTTGGAGGTGGCTCCGGCTTTCTTGAAAGTATTTTCTAGACCTTCGGTTACATCATAGATTTGAGCTAGTTCGGAAGAGCTCAGTCTTTTTAACATGAACAAAGCCAGCTCCGTTAGCTGGGTTTGAGTTACGGGACCGGAACCTTTGGCAAATTCGCGGGACAGGATCTGCCGTGTAGAAGAGGGTAGGCCTATCAATTGGTCGACTGGGGTTCCTGCCGCTATCTGGGATCGGATGTAGGTAGCGCTGGGAAATTCCGTGTTGCCCGGTTCATAGTATCCCGATCCCTTGCGCGGAACGGTTACTGGGATCAGAGTGCATTGCTTATGATTTATTATTCTTAGGTATTCCATGGCCAGTATATTATTGGGGCTGGATAATAATGATTTGAGATCGTGTTCTTTGGCAATCTGGCTGTTATTCAAGTGTTCAAGAACTGCCTGGGCGCGGGCAGTAGGATAACTGACTCCTTGCTTCAGGCGATTCTTGATCAAGGCCTGGAGTTTAGGTGGTTCATCGGCCAGTAAAGATGCTAGTTCCTGAAGAGGGCTGATATCGCCCAGTTCGCTGCCGAAGGAAATATGGGTGACGACCCCGGTTTTTTGAAGCATTAGAACAGATCCCAGGGCAAAGAAGTAGGCACTGCGGGCGGCAAAGGTGACGGGAATTTCAAAGACCAGGTCTGCTCCGGCCTGCAAAGCCATCTCGGCCCGGGCCCATTTGTCCACGATAGCAGGTTCACCGCGTTGGGTGAAATTGCCGCTCATTACACAGATTACACCATCTGCCTGAGCAAGACGGCGGGATTCCTCTATATGATATAAGTGACCGCCATGCAGCGGGTTATATTCGGCAACAATGCCTACAATACTCATAAAAACCTCCGGCCATCAG
This sequence comes from Acidobacteriota bacterium, assembly GCA_050259595.1. Taxonomy (GTDB): domain Bacteria; phylum Bacillota; class Syntrophomonadia; order Syntrophomonadales; family DTU052; genus JBLNAX01. The sequence continues at coordinate 5,279 of JBLNAX010000028.1, forward strand.
GATATGTACATTCTAGCATAAATTTTGTTCCTTTCCTGAACTGGCATGTGATAGAATTAACAACGAGTGTATAGAATCGGTTTTGGGGATGCTAGCCAGGAAGAGATCCTGGTTTAAGTTAAAAAATAAAGGAGGTACCAAAATGTCCCTTTTGGAAGAAATTCGCCAGAAAGCCCAAGCGAAGTTTAAGACCATCGTACTGCCTGAAGGAACGGAAGAGCGTACCCTAAAAGCTGTCGAAACTTTAGTAGGAGACAAGCTTGCTAATCCTATCCTGTTAGGCGAAGAAGCTGCCGTAAAGGACATGGCAGCCAAAGTTGGAGCTAACATTTCCGGTGCCCAGATCATAAACCCGGCAACCGCTCCTTTCTTTGATGAGTTTGTACAGAAGTTCTATGAAATGCGCAAGGACAAGGGTATGACCGAAGACAAAGCTAAGGCACTTCTGGTAGACCCGCTTTATTTCGGCGCTATGATGGTCAAGGACGGCAAGGCTGACGGTGAAGTAGCCGGCGCTATCAACACGACCGGAGATGTTCTGCGCCCGGCACTGCAAATCATCAAAACCGCCCCTGGTATTTCCGCCGTATCCGGCGCATTCATTATGATCGTTCCCAACTGCGAGTTCGGTGATAATGGCTTGTTCGTATTTGCTGACTGTGCGGTTACCCCGAATCCGACCGCCGAGCAAATGGCTGAGTTTGCATTCTCTTCTGCTGAAACCGCGAAAAACCTATGCGGAATCAAAGAACCCATCGTGGGGATGCTTTCCTTCTCCACCAAGGGCAGTGCCAGCCACGAATTGGTCGACAAAGTTGCCAAGGCTACTGAAATCGCCAAGTCCAGATGGCCTGAACTGCCAGTAGATGGTGAGTTCCAAGCTGACGCAGCACTGGTTCTCAAAGTTGGCCAATCCAAGGCTCCGGGCAGTCCGGTAGCTGGAAAGTGTAATATTCTAGTATTCCCCGACCTGCAAGCAGGTAACATAGGATACAAACTAGTACAAAGACTGGCAAAAGCAGAAGCGATCGGACCTATTCTGCAGGGTATGGCTAAGCCGGTCAACGATCTTTCTCGCGGATGCAGCGTAGAAGACGTTATCAACGTAGTAGCAATGACCGCCGTAAGGGCTTAAGTTCTGGTTTTCGGGAACGGGGAGGTGCTTAGATAGAGATACGTGTCACCGACTGTAATATATGTTCCGGAAGTATTGTGCAAAAAATGAGGAGGGTTTTCTAAACAATGAAAGTATTGGTTGTAAACTGCGGAAGTTCTTCAATTAAGTATCAAGTATTCGACATGACCGACGAGTCCGTTCTGGCCAAAGGCCTAGTGGACCGCGTAGGTATCCCCGGCACAGTGCTGAAGCATGAGCCGATCGGCAAGGACGAAGTTGTCATTAAACAGGATCTGCCGGATCATACAGAAGGCATGAAACTGGTTCTGAACGTTCTGATCAACCCTGAGTATGGCGTAATCAGCAGCATGGATGAGATCGGCGCTGTTGGTCACCGCGTTGTACATGGTGGCGAAGATTTCGCAACATCCACCGTTATAGATGCCAAAGTTAAGCAGGTTATCCGCGAGTGCTTCGACATCGCTCCGCTGCATAATCCGCCGAACCTTATGGGAATCGAAGCTTGCCAGGAACTGATGCCGAATGTTAAACATGTAGCTGTGTTCGACACTGCTTTCCACCAGACCATGCAGCCGGAAAACTACATGTATGCTCTGCCGTACGAAGTATATGAGAGATTCAAAGTTAGAAGATACGGCTTCCACGGAACTTCCCATTTCTATGTAGCACATCGGGCTGCTGAAATGCTCGGCAAACCTTATGAGCAATGCAAGATCATTACCCTGCACCTGGGCAACGGCGGCAGTATGGCTGCTGTCAAGGACGGCAAGGTTGTAGACACATCCATGGGCTTCACTCCGCTGGAAGGCCTTGTAATGGGCACCCGCAGCGGCGATATCGACCCTGCGATCGTATTCTATCTCATGGACAAACTAGGCATGAATTCCGATGAAGCTAATGCATACTTCAATAAGAAATCCGGTATGCTGGGACTGTCCGGCGTATCCAATGACCTGCGCGACATTCTGGAAGCTGGTGGCCAGGGCAACCCGAGAGCTCAGCTGGCTCTGAATGTATACTACAATCGCGTTAAGAGCTACATCGGCGCATACATGGCTGAACTAAACGGCTGTGACTGCATCGTATTCACCGCTGGTGTTGGCGAAAACGGTATCGATGTTCGCGAAAACATCTGTGCTAACTTAGAAGGTCTGGGCATCAAGATGGATATCGAAAAGAACAAAGTTCGCGGCAAAGAAGTCGACGTTTCAACTGCAGACTCCAAAGTTCGCATCTTAGTTATCCCGACCAACGAAGAGCTTGTTATCGCTCGCGACACATATTCACTGACCAAGTAAGTTTTCTTTACTTAAACCATCTGGCGGGGAGCAATCCCCGCCTTTTTTGTTGGGGTTTTTGGGGCTGGCCCCTTTCACAGTAAGCGAGACATGGGGAAGTCTCTTGAGCGAAGCGAATGATGCGTCCCCATGTCTTGCTATTGTTGACGTTTTAATAGCTTTCTTGGTAGGCTGGGGGGGAGGCCCAATAAAGGAAAAGGATAAAGGAATGCATTTATATGCTGAGCGAAATTTTGTTTAATATTATATGTACCGCTGGTGGTATGTTTTTCCTTTTGTATACAAAAGAATTCCAAGAATATTGCATAAATGACAAAACAATTAATGCAACTATATGGGACAGCAATTACCCAAAATCTAAATTCTTTTACTATGTACTAAAAGTGATAGGTTTCATCCTTTTTATTACTGCGATTATTTGTTGGCTCCAGCTTTTTAACGCTTTCTAATCATCATTTCAATAGAGCCCGCCTCCCCCAATTTGGGCGCACAAGCTTTAATGCAATTCAATGTCTTTTATGCCCGTTTTTTCGTATGACCCTGCCAAACCTGAAATCTGTTTCTCCTGCACCATCTAAGTCGATGCTTTACTTTTCGGTAGGCAGCCGGCAAAACGGTTCATCCGGAACCTCGCTACGCTTTTGCCGGTATCGCTCCATCCGGGAGCGATTTCCTACCGATAGACTCAGCAAAGACATCGACAAGAGGTGCTACGGCTCACAGAAACAGATTATGGCCTAGGGTCATACCTGACTCTTAGGGGGAACGAAGTCAACTAAATAGAATAAACGAGCGCGACATTGACGCCGATGGTTGTTATTGGTAAGTTCTAAGTAGCATTTGCGTAGTGTTATGTGAAACTTTAGATTAAGTTATGGAGGTTTACATATTGAAACGAAAATGGATACCTTTTATGTCGATACTTATAATTTGCTCAACTATTTTGGTAGCCGTTATTTGGAATGATCGTACAAATCTATTAAGCTATAAAATCATCCAGACAATAGACAAGAAATGTGGTCCCAATAATACTTGCACATTTTCATTGAAAGAGATAACTGATTTCTCATGGGACAGAATGGTGTACTATGATGCAGGATCTGCGAATGAAATTACTAGAGCACTGAGAATTGAATATCCAGAAGTGGATGACCTTTCAACGGGATTAATTTTCGTATATCATAAGAAAATTGTATATCGGGAAGAGCTACCTCACGATTTTGAAAACCAATCAAAGTTATCATTTATTCTTGGTAAAAGGGATAGATCGCCAGAGTGCTTTGCATATACTCCGAACGATGCAATTTTCAAAGGTGTTAAGGAACGAATTGATGGTGAGATGTATTACTCTATAGATCTATTAAATACAGCGAAGGCTAATTAGGAGTATACAAACATCAAAATATTTAGGCGGCACGCAGTGCCGCCTTTAAGCTATTTGAAAAAAATCACAGTGTGAACCAAGGCCACAACCTGTTTCTGTGAGCCGTCGCACGTCTTGATGTGAGCTTTGATGAGTCTAGGGAGGGTCGGAAACGCCCGGATGGCGTTTCGCCGATGAAAGCGACAGCGAGGTTCCGGATGAACCGTTTCATCGGTTACCCGACCAAAATCAAAGTTACATCTTAGACGTGCAGGCGAAACAGATATCAGGTTTGGCGGGTTCACACATGAGGGGCCGCACATAGGCTATCTCTTAAAGTAAGACTTAGCCGGCCGAAAATTAGGTAAGGCTCATGATTTTGTTGTGACACGAAATCTGGAATTATGGGATAATAGTCTTCATATGGCTTAGGCAATCTCATTAGTTGATGAAATAACGCCATGAATCATAATAATAACTAATGGAATCCTAGTTAAAAGTCATTGTCACCTTGACAACGACAAGCCCTCAAGACTATAATTATTCTGGTTTATATTGGGGTGTTTTACTGATGATAATTGACCTTCATTGGTTGGAACTGCATCCGAAGGAGAGCCGCGAGTTCAGCTTGCAAGCCGTTCCTAAGGAGCTTTCAGTCAATACAAGTGAGAGCCGGCTCATTAAACCGGTGGATGTGGATCTTTCGATAACCAATACCGGCCGCCTGATGGTGGGACACGGAAGAATATTGGCGACGTTGGAATTCGACTGCGGACGGTGTTTGAGACCGTACCAGAAGGAATTCGACATACCGTTTGACATCGAGCTGTGTTCGGATAAGAACAAACAGCACTTTGCGGGTGAAGAAAGCTTCATATTCTACAATAGCAATGATCCTCAGGTTGATATAAGACCGGTCATTGAAGAGAACATAGTTCTGGCATTACCGATCCGTCCTTTATGTTCTGAAGAGTGCCGTGGGCTTTGCGCCAAATGCGGTCGCGAACTGGACGAGGGACCTTGTGGATGCCAGCCAAAGGAGACCGATCCCAGATGGGATACCCTAAAAAAGCTGCTATAGGGGAAGGAGGTCAAGTATGGGCGTACCAAAACGTAGACATTCTAAAGCTCGCAAGAATATGCGCCGTTCCGAGTGGAGTAAGATGGCTAGTCCGGCACTCGTAGAATGCCCGCAATGTCACGAGCTGAAGATGCCGCATCATGTGTGCTTGAAATGCGGGTTTTATAAAGGCAAAGAAGTTATTAGCTAAGATGATTTAACGGAAAGTAAGGTAAGAGCCAGCAGGTGATTAGCTTACTTTTTGTTTTTTAGGAGGTCTTCGCATGAGAATTGCCGTTGATGCCATGGGCGGCGACCATGCACCCGAGGAAGTCATAAAAGGCGCTGTTGAAGCCGCTAATAAGCTTGATGTGGATATCGTTCTCGTTGGCGATACGCAGGCCATGGAGAGCATATTGTCCAGGTTCAACTGTACATCGGAAAAGATACATCTTCACCATGCCAGTCAAGTGGTCGATATGAAGGAACATGCCGTGACCGCCCTGCGTAAGAAGAAGGATTCATCGATAATGGTGGCAACCAACCTAGTTAAAGAAGGCTCGGCTGATGCCCTGGTCTCCTGCGGGAACACCGGCGCGCAGTTAGCCGCCGCCATGTTTATCTTAGGGCGCTTTGAAGGGGTAGACCGTCCTCCTATAGCTACTGTCATTCCTGGCAATGAAAAGAACACCATTTTGCTGGATGTGGGTGCTAACGTGGATGTCAAACCAGAGCAGCTGGTGCAGTTTGCCCGCATGGGCCGGGCTTATGCTAAGGTAGCGTTCGGCATTGCAGATCCTCGGGTAGGACTTCTCAATAATGGTGAAGAAGAAACCAAAGGCAATCAGACTACAGTGGCTGCTCATGGCCAGATGAAGGCCATGCCAGACCTTAGCTTCATTGGAAATGTCGAAGGCCGTGACCTGTTTGAGGGTAAGGCTGATGTGGTGGTTTGTGATGGCTTTCTCGGTAATACGATCCTGAAGACACTGGAAGGTGCAGCTTTGATGTTCATGAAACGGGTCGAGAATGAATTCGGACCGGAAGCAGCTAAGAGAGTATTAGGTGATTATGACTATACAACCGTTGGCGGAGCGCCGTTATTAGGTGTCAACGGCATCAGCATAGTCTGTCATGGCAGTTCAAAGAGTGAAGCAGTTTTTAACGGTATTAAGATTGCCCAGCAGTGTATACAGGGTGAACTGATAGCCGGATTGAACCAGGCAGTAGGTGCCGGCGAACATTTCTAAAAATGTGTAATCAGACTGTTGACGTAGTTAAGATCAAGGCATAAGAAAAACCTGTGATTAAGGTGTACATAGGGTACAGTGATTGAACAGGGTTTTCGAGATAACGCAGATATTAGCTGTGTCAAATGCCTGATTATTTGGGGACTTAAGGAGGTTAATTTAGTGGAAGAGTTCTTCAAACTGTGTCAGAAGATTTTGGCCGAACATTTGAGCATCGACCCCAGTCTTATCGGAATGAATACGACTTTTGAGGAAATTGAAGCCGATTCCATCGATATCGTGGAAATGATCATGGCCGTTGAGGACGTATATGATGTGGAATTTCCGGAGGACGATCTTGAGGAATTCAAGACCATGGGATCACTGGTCAAGGCTTTATATCAGTACTTAGAGAACAGGTGAAATAGTTGAAACCGAAAAAGGGAGCTTTAGACTTCGCAAACAAAAATCAACTGACTTTTGCGGACTATGACCTCTTGTCGACCGCACTGACCCACCCATCGTTTGCTCAGGAGCATGAAGGTTGTGAGAACAACCAGCGGCTGGAGTTTTTGGGTGATGCCGTGCTTAATCTGGTGGTGGCTAAGTACCTGTACTTGAATTATCCTGGCCGACAGGAAGGCGTTTTGACCAAAATCCGCGCCAAAGTGGTCTGCGAGCAGTTTTTGGTCAAGCTGGCCTTGTCTATGGCTATTGGTGATTATCTCATATTAGGACGCGGTGAGGAGAACTCCGGGGGCCGCCGTCGCAATTCGATCCTGGCGGATGCCGTGGAATCAGTAATAGCCGCCTTGTATCTGGATCAGGGGATGGAAGCCACTGAGCAGTTTATTCTGCGCTATTTACAGGATGAAATTGACCAGGTGGCCAACGGTGATTTTTACGATTTTAAGTCACGCCTCCAGGAACTGGTCCAGAGTTCCAGTCGAGATAATGTTACATATGAGATCCTCGACGAGACCGGTCCGGCCCATGATCGTACTTTTACTGCCGGAGTATATTTTCAAAACCGCCTCTTGGCGCAAGGGGTGGGCAAAAGCAAGAAGGAAGCCGAACAGCGGGCCGCTGAAGAGGCTCTAAAGACCGGACTATAAATGAAAAAACATGCCATAATCCCTATCTTTGTGCCGCATTTCGGATGTTCATACACTTGTGTTTTCTGCAATCAAAAATCGATCACCGGCCAACAGAATAAACTGGACCCCCAGTCGATCCCATCCATTATCGAGGAGCATTTAGCCACCTTACCTTCTACTCTCATTCCTGAGTTAGCATTCTTTGGTGGTAGTTTTACGGCTATTGCGGAGGAAGACCAGATCGCATATCTGGAGGCTGCCCAACCATATATTAAAAACGGATCAATAAAACATATTCGTATATCCACCAGACCGGATGTGATTTATAAAGAAAATTTAAGGTTGCTTTTTGACTATGGAGTACGTGTCATTGAACTCGGTGTTCAATCGCTCGATCCTGAAGTCCTTAAAGCATCTGGGCGTAGCTATGACCCCCATATTGTGGGCATTTCATCGGCATTGATCAAAGACTTTGGTTTCATTTTGGGACATCAGGTGATGGTCGGATTGCCGCAATCAAACATCGACAAGGAAATCGCTACAGCCAAGAAAATTGTAGAAATAGGGCCCGATATTCTAAGGATATACCCGACTATAGTGATTCGAGAGACGCCCCTGGCCCGAAAATACGGGCATGGTGAATATCGGCCGCTGACTTTGGAGGAAGCAATCGATGCCTGTGCCGATTTATTGACCATATATGCAAAAGCTGGTATAAACATAATTAGAATAGGCTTACAACCGACTGAAGAACTCTTAGCGGGTTCAGAGGTAGTAGCCGGTCCTTTTCATCCAAGTTTCGGAGAGTTGGTAGAATCTGAGATATTCCGGCGTCAGGCTGCACTGGCCATTGCTGGATTCGTGAAAGGAGGCGCAGCCGAGCAACTGAGACTGTTTGTGAACCGCCGCGATCTGTCTAAGATGATTGGGCATGGTCGGCGCAACATCCGGTCTTTACAAAACACGTTTGGATTAACACTAATAAAGACAATGGGATTAGACGAGCTAGATGTAAATGCGGTGGGTGTCGGAGATATAAATAGTGATAGCCCCCAACTGGTTCTGTCACGGCAGGATTATTGCGACCTATGTGAGCATCAAGTAATGATATGATAGATTTTTTGCAACAAGGAGGAATCACGTTGGAAGTTTTAAAGGTATCTGCTAATTCGAATCCCAAGTCAGTTGCTGGAGCACTAACCGCAGTTATACGCGATCAGGGTAAAGCAGAAATCCAAGCAGTGGGTGCCGGCGCAGTCAACCAGGCCGTTAAAGCTATTGCCATAACCAGGGGTTTTGTGGCACCCAACGGGTTAGATCTCGTAGCGGTGCCCGCCTTCGTGGAAATCAACATCGACGGTGAAACCAGAACCGCTGTCAAATTCATGGTCGAACCCAGATAAACATAAAAACAATTGCATTTTGAACATTGAAGACTGCTTTTCGGCAGTTTTTCTTTTTCTTGGCCAGGTTTGGACTAAACTATGCAGAAAGTTTTTCAAAATAACGGAAATAACCGCATTTGTCATTACCTTGTGTGAAATTAATTGCATTGTTAAAATCTAAGTTTAAATGGATAATATAAACATGATTAAAGAACTTCTATTGATGCTCGCCAAACAACCCGGACAGTATCTAGCTATAGAGACAATAGGGAGCAGGCTGGGCCTGGTCAATACGGAGGTAGTAGGTCTTGTTTCGCGAATGAACAAGGCTGGCTTTACTGTGGAGTGCAGTCTCGACCGGGGCTGTGCTTGGCCCGATGTATTCTCTGACCTAGCCGCGCAGCCTTTACAGATGATGCTTGACGGTTCTTTCGGGCAGCATATTTACTTATGTAATGAGGTTGATTCCACAAATGAATGGGCTAAAGAAGAGGTCAGCAAGAAGCGAATAGACGAAGGCACCGTTTTTGCAGCTAGGCTTCAGACTGCGGGCAAAGGCCGACAGGGCAGAGTATGGCAGAGTCCGGAAGGTGGCCTGTGGTTCAGCCTGATTTTACGACCGGGCAAGTCGGTAGAGTCTATTGCCAGCTTCTCCTTGGTCGCATCACTGGCAGTTGCTCGGGTGCTGGCCGAATATACAGAAAATGTAAGTGTCAAATGGCCGAATGATGTATTTATAGGCGGAAAAAAAATCGCAGGAATACTCTTAGAAATACATCCCGGATTTGATAAAATAGGTTATGTCATAGTGGGTATCGGCGTAAATGCCAATAACTGGACAAAATACCTGCCAGAGGATGTTAGCCTATCGTCGACCTCATTGGCAGATAATATGGACCGCATGATATCGCTGAATCTATTGCTGGCTCGGCTTATAGGATCCGTAGAGGACAATTGGTACCGGTTTAAGCATGAAGGGTTCCTGCCTTTCAAACAGCAATTCGAGAACATGTGTATCCACAATGGACAATCTGTCACTATCGACACCGGAGCGGAAAAGATCAGCGGGATCAACACCGGGATCGACGAAAGAGGCGGTCTGCTGATAAAAAGGGATTCTGGTGAGGTAATAACTGTCAATTCGGGAGATGTCCTATTATAAGGAGTTTCGATGCACCTCAAACTTCTCGAACTCAAAGGATTTAAGTCTTTTGCTGACAACACAGAGATCGAGTTTCAACCCGGCTTAAATATAATTGTCGGGCCAAATGGCTGTGGCAAAAGCAATATAGTTGACGCTATCCGCTGGGTCCTGGGTGAGTCGAACGTCAGGAATCTGCGCGGTCAGCGCAGTGAAGACGTGATTTTTACTGGAACAGATAAAAAGCGGCCGCTCGGATTTGCCTCAGTATCTATGAATATTGATAATCAGGACCAGGCCCTAAGCACTGATTTCAGTGAAATAACTGTGACTCGTAAGGTATACCGCACTGGTGATAGTGAGTTTTATATAAATAAAAATGAAGTACGTTTAAAAGATATCCACAGCCTATTTTCCGGGACTGGCCTGGGGCGAAAAGGCTATTCTATCATCGGTCAGGGTGAACTGGAACAGATCTTGAATGCTAAACCCTTTGACAGGCGTCTTATTCTTGAGGAAGCCGCCGGATTGACCAAATACCGTCAGAAAAAAGAAGAAGCTGAGGCCAAGCTGCAGAGCACAGCTCATGATATGGTGCGTGTAAAAGACATTATCGTGGAGTTGGACAGCCGGGTGGGCGACCTAAAGGAACGCGCGGCTCGAGCTAAGAAATATCTAGAGGTGACTGGCGAACTAGGGGGCCTGGAGCGCCGAGTCATGGCTTATGACATATTCCTGCATCGGCAGGAGGTACAAGCTCGAATGCTCGAAATGGCCGAGTTTGAGCAGCAGATAACTGCCGTCAAACAGGAGATCGAAAAGCTGGAAGCTCAATATAATGGGGTCCAGGTCTATATCGAGGACATTCAAAAAGAAAGCAGCGATCTGAAGGATAAGAAATATGTCCTTGGCACTGAGATAGGACGCCAGGAGAGCGACCGCAAACTGGCCGAGGAGCGGATCAAGAACGCCAGTGAGCGGCTGGTCCAATTGCGTGAGGACATAGTCAAATATACCGATATGCTGGCTTCTCTGGAGGATGACCTGATCAAGTCCCGGGAAAACTTGACCGTGAAACAATCCGAACTAGAAGCCAAAGTGATCGAAGCCACGGAATTAACATCAGAAATCGAAGCCGCAAGGGCTGAATTAGAAGAACGAGAAAAAGAGATCGAATCCCTTAAAGGGGATCTGATCGAGCATCTTAATTATGAATCAAACATAAAAAACAGAAGTCAGGAAAAGGAAGAAAAGGTTCGCAGGAATCAAGATAAATTAGGACGTGGCCAGAATGAGATCAATTACCGTCAGGAAAAACTAGTAGTTCTGGAGGAAAACCTAGCCGTACTAGATCGCGATCATGCAATGGAACAGAAAGCGCTGGATGGCCTGAGAGCTGACAGGGAACAGTGTGAAAAGGAAAAGTCGGCTACTGCCTCCCTCAGAACGGATATTGAAAAACAAATCGCGGAATTAGAGAAGGCTACACGCCAACTTAAGAATAATTTATTGACGCTGGATGAAGCCCTCAAGTCGCATATTGGCTTTTCTGAAGGGGTCAGAAAGCTTTTGGATGCCAACCGTGAAGGAACCAAAATACCAGGACTAGTAGGCGTTATTACCGACTTAATGGAGGTTCCCACGGGACTGGAACAGGCAATCGAAGCCGCAGTAGGCCGGGGACTGGAAAACATAGTGGTCAAGACCGACCGTGACGCTCAGCAGGCCATTGAATTGTTAAAGGCCAGAGCATGGGGACGTGTCACCTTCCTGCCGCTTAATATGCTGCGGCCGCTGCCCGTAGATAAGCAGCAGTTAGCGGAGATCAAGAAGTTTCAGGGAGTTCTGGGCTTAGGATCGGAACTGGTCAAATTCAATTCAGAATATCGCCTGGCAGTGGAGCATCTGTTGGGACGAGTATTGGTGGTTGAAGACCTGGATGTCGGCCTCAAGGTCTTCCGGAAATACCCTTATTTTAAAATCGTTAGTCGCGAAGGCGATATCATCAATGCCAGCGGTGCTATGACCGGCGGTAAGAACCACTCGCGGGGTCCGACGCCATTAAAGATTAAGAGCGAGCATCGGGAACAGTCCAAGACTTTTGAAATGAAAACCGCCCAATTACAGGAACACATGAGTGAAATGGAAAAGCTCAAAGGACAGGCGGGAGAGCTAGATGAACGTATGGCGGGACTGACTCAGGGCATCAATGAGCGCACATTCCGTCAGGAGATCTTGAAAAAGGAAGTTGAACGTACAAAACTCGAGCAAAAGCAGATGAATGATGAAATCGAACAACTGCAGGCCGAGGAGAAGCTGGGACAAAAAGAAATCGAAACCCTTAATAAAGAAATTGCCGAATTGCAGACTGAGTTTGATGAAATAAAGAATCGCAGCCAACAGTCCAATGAACGGCTGGATACTGGTAAATCGGAACTAGAGCGACTTTCCCGCCGCTGTGAGATATTGGCCGAACGATACACCCACTGTGCCGATCTGGTGACATCCAAAGAAAAAGAGTTGGAAGGTCATAGCCGCAGTGTAGAGCAGTTAGAGTCAGTTCAGGCTTCATACAGCAGCAGCCTGGAAGAATGCCAGTCACAGATAACCAAGCTGCAGTCCTTAGTTGAGTCAGAAAGCGGCCGAGGTCGGGAACTGCTCCATACCAAAGTGGAGTCTGAGAGAGAAATGGAGCGTGTCGAGGGACTGCTGCGGGTACTAGACAAAAAGCTGGCCACCGCCGCCGGTCAAGCCGCAGAACTGCGAGATCACCTGACCCCGCTGCGGGAGCAGGGCGCAGTACTGGAAGAGCGCCTGCGCAATTTAGAATTGCGTAAAGTACGTGCCGAGACCGAAGAAAAGAACGCACTTCTAAACTGGGAAGAGCGTTTTACTAATGAAGAATATGAAGCAGCCTGGGAAGGCATGGATATTCGCCAACAGCGGGAGATGCGCAAACGCACTGAACATCTCAAACAGGCGGTCGAGGATCTGGGGATCGTAGATCTGGGCTCCATTGCCGAACTCGAGGAAGTGCACAAACGGCATGAGTTCCTGGAGACCCAGCTGCGGGATTTGATCGAGGCCAAGGAAAGCTTGAATCGTCTAATCGATGAAACCGAATCACAAATGAACTTCCGTTTTCAAGAGTTTCTGGTCAAGGCCAATGATGGCTTCAAACATACTTTCACCAGCATATTCCGCGGCGGGGAGGCTGAATTGCTGCAGGAAAACGAAGAGAACCCCTGGCAGGCCGGAGTCGAGATCCTGGTCAAGATGCCGGGCAAGAGGCGCCAGCCGCTGAACCTGCTGTCAGGTGGGGAACGGGCTTTGACCTGTATAGCATTCATTTTCGCTCTATTGATGCTTAAGCCGGTTCCGTTCTGTTTGCTGGATGAGATCGATGCTGCATTAGATGAAGTCAATTTGATGCGTTTTACAGACTTCCTGCGCCAATTGTGCGAGACCATGCAATTTATCGTAATAACCCACCGCCAGGCTACCATTGAGTCGGGCGAGACTATATACGGGGTTACCATGCCAGAACAGGGCGTATCTGACGTCTTGTCGGTATCGGTCAAAGAAGCTGAAAGCTTAGCAGGATAGGAAGGGGGAGACTGTCGTTTTTCAGAAACTAAAACAAGGCCTGGCCAAGACTAGAGACAGTATTGTTGGCAAGGTCGAATCGCTTATTAAGACATTTAAGAAGATCGATGAAGAATTCTATGAGGAACTTGAAGATATTCTGATCCAGGCTGACCTGGGGGTTCCCACTACCACCACCCTGGTGAAAAACCTAAGACAGCGGGTCAAGGATGAAAAGATTACCGAGACCGAGGATGTCAAACAAGCACTGAAGGCCGAAATATCGGTTATGTTGGCTAATTCCGGCCAACCCCTGCAGTTAGTCGAGGAGAAGCCCACCGTTTATTTGATGGTAGGGGTGAACGGGGTTGGAAAAACTACTACTATAGCCAAGCTAGCCAACCGATTTAAGTCGGAAGGTAAGAAGGTGGTGCTGGCAGCCGGGGACACTTTCCGCGCGGCGGCCATTGAACAACTGCAGATCTGGGCCACCCGGGTAGGTGTAGATCTTATCAAACACAGCGAAAACTCGGACCCGGCAGCTGTGGTCTTTGATGCTGTGGCAGCAGCCCGCGCCCGTAAAGCGGATATATTGATAATCGATACTGCAGGCAGGCTCCATACCAAGGTCAACTTGATGGAAGAAATATCAAAGATACGGCGGGTCATAAGCCGGGAGATACCCGCAGCTCCGCATGAGGTCTTGTTGGTGCTGGATGCCACCACTGGCCAGAACGCTATAGTTCAGGCCAAGTTGTTCCAGGAAGCAACCGGAGTCACCGGCATTGTTCTGACCAAGCTCGACGGAACCGCCAAAGGCGGGATCGTTATAGCCATTGCCCAGGAATTGAAAATACCGGTCAAACTGATTGGTGTCGGAGAGGGAATGGATGATCTAAAAGACTTCTCCAGCGAAGACTTCGCCGATGCCCTGTTTGCCGAATAGGGGGAGATAATAAGTGAATCTAGTAGGCATTATTGGCGGGACCGGAGTTTATGATCCGGCTATACTGAAGGATGTCAAAGATGAGGTTGTTGATACCGAGTACGGTAAAGCCCGCGTGAAAATCGGGTATTACAATGATTGGCAGGTAGCCTTCATGGCCCGCCATGGTGAAGACCACTCGGTACCGCCGCACCTGATCAATTATCGGGCTAACATCAAGGCCATGCAGCAGTTGGGGGTCAAACGAATCATTGCTACAGCTGCAGTAGGTTCTTTGAACTTTGACTATGGCCCAGGTGCACTGGTCATTGTGGACCAGATCCTCGATTTCACCAAGAGCCGGGTGTCAACCTTCTATGAAGGCGGTACCGCTGGTGTGGTTCATGTCGATGTCACTGATCCGTACTGCCCGGAAATCCGCAAAGCGCTTTTTGAAAGTGCCAAGTCATTGGGTCTGGATGCTTATCTCGGTGGCTGTTATGTCTGCACCGAGGGACCGCGTTTTGAGACTGGTGCCGAAATCAGAATGTATAAGCAGCTAGGCGGCGATGTGGTAGGTATGACTACTGTGCCTGAGGCGATATTGGCCCGTGAAATGGGTATTTGTTATGCCACAGTAGCTGTGGTTACCAATTATGCGGCTGGTATGGTTACCGGAAGACTTACCCATGCGGAAGTGGTGGATTACATGAAGAACAATGTGACCAATGTCCGCAAAACTATCATGAAAGCAGTTGCTCTCATTCCGGACGAGTATGAGTGTGAATGCCGGGAAATCCTGAATGAGATCGGAGTGCAGCCTTGATCAAGACTATCGAATGGACGTCCGAGGGGGTCGTGATACTTGATCAGTCGCGGCTGCCGAACGAATTAATATACGAAACCCTGTCCACAGTGGAAGATGTGGCTGATGCCATCAAGACCCTGAAGCTGCGGGGAGCGCCGCTGATCGGGGTCGCTGCGGCTATGGGAATGGCACTGGCGGCTGCAAAGTATTGTGGTGGAAGCGAAGCATTCGCCGTAGAATGGCAGCGAGCCCACGATATGCTGCTGGCCACGCGGCCTACAGCGGTCAACCTGCAGTGGGCCCTATGGGAGATGGACCGAGTTTACCGCGAGAACAGCGATTCGAGCATCGATGCTCTAAAAATTATAATTCTGGACAAAGCTCAGCGTATGCTGCAGGACGATGTATTGGCTAATGAAGATATCGGCAGGAACGGCGAGCAGTTGATCAAGCCGGGAAGCAAGATACTAACAGTGTGTAATGCCGGGGCACTGGCCACCTGTGGCTATGGTACCGCCCTTGGTGTCATTCGCTCTGCTCATAATGCCGATAAAGTGGAAAAGGTATATGCTTGTGAAACCAGGCCTGTTTTACAGGGCTCGCGCCTGACCGTCTGGGAATTGACCCAGGATGGGATACCGGTCACACTGATTACCGACAATATGGCCGGCTATTTGATGTCACTGGGGGAAGTGGATGCGGTTATCACCGGGGCTGACCGGATAGCCGCCAATGGTGATACGGCAAATAAGATCGGAACCTATATGCTGGCAATTCTGGCGAACTATCACAGCATCCCATTTTATGTGGCCGCACCTATGTCTACCATCGATCCTAAGATTCACAGTGGCAAGGATATCCCCATTGAAACACGTGATCCCGAAGAAGTGCGGATGGTTGCCAAAAACTACATAACTGTGCCCGACGTGCCGGTATTTAATCCGGCCTTTGATGTAACACCGAATCATCTAATAACAGCCATAATCACGGAAAAAGGGATTTTACGCGAACCATACACAGTAAGTCTGATCAATATGCTGGACATCTAGGAGGATAAAATGGGCCACCAGAACCTGAGAAAGAAAATAGTTGAGGTTGCCCTCAAAATGTCTGAAGAAGGCCTGGTTCTCGGAACCTGGGGCAATGTCAGCTGCCGGGTGCCCGGAGAGCCATTTATGATCATCACACCGAGCGGCATCGAGTATTCCAAAATGGATCCGGAAGACTTGGTTATAGCTGACTGGGAAGGTAACCTGGTGGAAGGTCGCTGGAAGCCTTCGACGGAAAGTCAGCTGCATGCTGAAGTATATAAGAACCGGCCGGATGTGGGTGCTGTTGTACATACGCATAGTGCCTATGCTACAGCCTTTGCAGTAGCCAGAAAAGCGATCCCGGTTATAACTGAAGAAATGGCCCAGATCATCGGAGGTCCGGTGGAGGTATCAGAATACAAGACCTGTGGCACTGCCGAACTGGCTGCAGCAGCGTCTAGTACCTTGGGCAAACGCAGTGCCGTGCTGCTGGCTAACCATGGTATCGTAGGGGTTGGTAAGGACGTGAACGAAGCATTCCGCATCTGTGTTATGGTGGAAAAGGCCGCCCGTGTGGCTTTGTTAGCTCACTCGATTGGCGGCTATGTGGCACTGGAACAGCCGGAAGTTGAACACATACGGGCCAAATTCATAGCCGAGTACGGACAAAAACAATAGAGATGGGGGTTAAGGTATGATCCTGATCAAAGACTGCCGCATCCTGCCAATGACTGGCCAGGGCGATTTTATCGAGAATGGATATATTGTTGTAGATGGTGACCAGATCAAGGAAATAAAGGCTGGAGAAGCGCCCAATGGCTCCTTTTCCGATGTTATAGACGGCCGCGATATGGTAGCAATGCCCGGATTGATCAACGCCCACACCCATGCGGCGATGACTCTTTTGCGCAGCTATGCCGATGATCTGCCCCTGATGGAATGGCTGGAAACAAAGATCTGGCCGGTAGAAGACAAAATGACCGGTGATGATATCTACTGGGGCACCATGCTGTGCATCTTGGAAATGATCAAATCAGGCACCACCTGTTTTGCTGATATGTATTTCAAGATGGACCGGGTGGCTGAAGCAGTCGCCGAAACCGGCATTCGCGCGAGTCTTTCGCGGGGCATGATCGGGGTAGGGCCGGAGAATGAGGCTGCTATCGAGCAGAGCCGCGAGCTGGTGGCGCAGTGGCACCGTAAAGCCAAAGGCCGCATCGAATGGATGCTGGGTCCGCATGCTCCATATACATGCCCACCAGATTACTTAAAACGAGTGATCGCACTGTCTGAAGAATTGGATGTGCGGTTAAACATACACCTTTCTGAAACATTATATGAGTTTAACACCATTCAAGCCCAATACGGCAAGACTCCCATTGGATTGATGGAAGAGCTTGGTCTCTTCGAGCGTCCAGTAGTAGCGGCCCACTGTGTGCATTTGACCGACGATGATATCGAGATACTGGCTCGCCGTAAAGTCGGTGTAGTTCATAATCCCGAGAGCAACATGAAGCTGGCCAGCGGGATTGCGCGTGTTACAGATATGCTGGCAGCCGGGATCCCGGTAGCACTGGGCACTGATGGCGCATCCAGCAATAACGATCTGGATATGATACAAGAACTACGGAGCGCATCGTTCCTGCAGAAGGTCAGCACCCTGGACCCGCTGGCGATCCCCGCCTATACTGCCTTAGAGATGGCGACAGTAAATGGAGCTAAGGCACTGGGGCTGGACAACGTGGGTATGCTGAAACCGGGGATGAAAGCTGATATTATCCTGATCGATCTTGATAAACCTCATCTCTATCCACATCACGATATCACCGCCCACATAGCTTATGCGGCTTCCGGCAGTGACGTGGATACGGTGCTGGTCAACGGAAAAGTGCTGATGCAAGGCCGCAAAATGCAGACTATCGATGAGCAGCAGGTTATAAGCAAAGTTAAGGAGCATATTCGGGCACTACTGGCACGGTAGCCAGGCTGTTGCCAAAAGCGAATTTGTTTACGACCTTTAAGGCAGGAACATCCTGCCTTAAGTTATATTATGGGTTGTATGTTGAAAACAAACGAGCGACTTTCTGACGAGGCAGTGCAACTTCAAGAATTGGCGAGGGCTATGAAGCAAGCTGCACAATAGGATGTTGTGCAGCCCGGATACTGAGGCACGGATGCCGAATATCCCGGTTCCTTGCTTCATACCGAAACAAGTCGCCAAAGTTGCAGACGAGGAAGTTTCGAGCGAGTGGTTTTACAACATACAAAAACTTTAATATATGCGAGAATGATCAGATGAACGATACCCGGGAATACACCTTAACTGCATTATTCTTTGTATGTTTGGCCTTGATAACGGGTGTTATCGTTATCGTGGCCATCAATGCTCCTCTACGGGTATGGCTGGTTGAGATGAAGGTGCCTTCCGGCTTTGTTGAACTTGCCGCCATTGGTGTAATGGCCCTATGGGCGGCAGGGGTGATTATGGCAACGGGTGCGTTTTACCGGCATTGTGTAACTATAGAGGGCGAGAAAAAAGCCGCGATCATGGTTTTCATCCTGCTCGTGCTAGCTGGTTGCCTCCTGTGGTATCTGATCAGCACGGACAGCTACATTATCAAGCCGTTGCTGCACCATAAGACGACCGGGTAAAGAATAGGATACATGCTTGATACAATGAACAATATAAGATGGACAGGCACAGGAACCGAACACTTGAATTAATCAACAGATAATTCGAAAATGAAGATAATTCTGTCTTAATAGAACAATTATGAATGGAGGGGAGAAATATATTTAGAATAGAGAAAGAGCACTATAATTCAATAGCCAAGCTTCTAACAGAATGCTTTTTGGAGGATCAACTGGTTATTAAGCAAGTAAAAGGGATTGAAAATCCAGAAACCTTTTTGGAAAAGCTGTTTTCTTCACAGATGACTATTCTTCACAAAACGTTCGAAATAAATTCGTTGGATGAGAATCTGAGTTCAGTTATTGTAGGTTATGAAAAAAAGAAATATAATCAATTCCTTGTAATTCTTTTAGGTATCTTGTGTCAATTTAAGCTTTTACATATTGTTAATGGCAATGATCTTAAAATATATGCTATGAACTGCAAAGAATCTTTAAAAAATGTTAATTTGAAATGGCATAGAGAATTCATTTAAGGTGCTGAAAATATACCAATTTATCAGCACTTTGGATTTGAATTGGTTAAAACGATACCCGAAAAAGAAACGGATTTTTGCCAATACTGTTTTATTAAGCAACCATAAACATGAGTCAAGGAAAAGCTTATAGTAAAAAGAACAAAGGACCGCTGTAAAACGGCCCTTCGTCCATATGTTATGTCAGAGGAGGGTTAGTTGCTGCTTTTGATGTAGCCGAGAATCCGCTCCTTAATCTCATTTCTTTTATTATCAATCAGGTTGAAGTTCATGGCCGGAACATAATAAGTCTCCATCAAGTCATGGGTTCTTTTTGCCAGGTCTATATAACCCACTGCACCCTGCAATGCAGTGTTGAATCTCTCCTGGACATCCTCGATATCCTCGGTAAAACGCATAAGTTTGGTGCCGTCTGCCATCTGGTTAAGGTCATAGTATTTAACATGCGGGATCTTTTCAACTATCGAGTCGTAATCAATTACTACTGACGAACAGTCGATCACAGCTTTGCCTGAACAGCGGAAAATAACCATGTCTAGATTAGAGGGAATAAGTGGGTTGTGATAGGCTTCGACTGGGAACCCCTCTTCTTCAGCCCAGGCCAGAATGGAACTCAATACCGTCTGCACCCCGGTGCCTGGGGCTCCGCGAACAGCCAGGGCCATAGTACAGTCTTCCAGAAGTGTGTTGGCATAGGTGATGATACCGCCCGGCGTTATGGCCGATGCAAAAAGATGACGGGTCCAGTTGGTTCCTGATGCACAGTGATTAGCGGCATCACCGATTTCCTGCTTAATGCTTCTGGTCAACCAGCGCCGTACTGCAATGGGAACTGCGTCTCCGTAGTATTCAGACCACTCATTCCAACTGCTGTGGGCTGCTTTTAACCGCAAATAAGCCAGCCTAAAATACTTTCCGACCAGTTGATTTGCCGACAAGATGCCCTGCCGCGAGGAGGCCAAACGTGCTTCATTCCAAAATTCACCGAGATTAATGATTTCGTCGACGGCTCCTGGATTTCTTGGATCTACAACATGCGGAGCTGTACCGTCGATCAGAGCGATCTCATAATCCGGCAGTACTAGAGCATCCAGGGAGTCGTTATCTGAAGAACACCAGTGATACTCCACGTTGTATCCTTCCTCAATAAACTCCTGGCCCAATGTCTTCATAAAAGTGGATTTGCCGACTCCCGGCCCGCCTTTGATGACATAGATCCTGGTGGCATCGGCCTTTACGATATACTCATAGAAAGAATGGAATCCTTCACAGGTATTCCCGCCCGGGAAGACCATACGGCAATAACCCATCATTCCGACCTCCTTATCTGAAATCACTCTACTTTTATATGGCAGGATGGTGGGGTTTAGACGCGAAAAATATCAGCAATATTGGTCGTTCATTGGCTGAGTTGGCAACCAATGGCTGGGGTGATCAATTCCACTTCAGTCATGATCGGCTAGGAATAGACCGTTCCTGAATTCAAAGTAACGTGTTACGATAATTAAGGACTACTGCTCAAACGTTGTGAGGTGACGAGAATGGTCAAGGTTGGAGACGTGATTTCCTGGGAGCGCACCTTTACGATCGAGGATGTGCGACTATTTGCACAGATCTCGCAGGATCAGGGTATACATCATATGGAGCCTGATGAACAGGGACGATTGCTGGTGCATGGCCTGCTGGCGGCGACACTGCCAACTAAGATCGGGGGTCAGCTGAACCTGCTGGCCAGGGATATGAACTTTCGCTTCAGCCGTCCGGCCTATACTGGTGATCTACTACACTGTGACGTGATCATCAGACAGGTCGAACAGGTCTACGATTACCACAAAATCGCCGCCGACTGTGTGTGTAAGAATCAACACGGGGAAGAGATATTTACGGCATATTTTTACGGTAAGAAGTTTTACTAGATAAAAAAACCGGAAGCCCTTAGGCTTCCGGTTTGTGGTCTATACCTATTACATCTTAAAGCGTGCACTGCTGTTGTCGCTTGACGAAGCCTTCACCACTTTAGCAAAATCGGCTCCAAAATTGAAGCATTCATCAAGCTGGGATTCTCCAGGCAGCCAGGTCTGGCGGATGCCTTCGTTAAGTACTTCAAAGCCGCCCTCATTTAAACGGCTGCTAATGATCTTAATGCCCTCGCCACTCCATCCGTAAGTGCCGAATGCGGCAGCTTTTTTATTCTTGAATTTCAGTCCCCGAATCTCCTCCAAAAAACCCGCTACAGCTGACAGTATACCGCCATTGACCGTCGGTGAGCCGACCAGAATGGCTTTTGATTTAAAGACTTCAGTAATAGCGTCATTTTTATCAGAACGGGAAATGTTGTAGACTTTGACTATGACATCGCTGTCAGCGGAAATAATGCCTTTGGCAATGGTTTCGGCCATGGCCCGAGAGCCATTCCACATGGTGTCATAAATGATGGTGATCTGGTTTTCCTGATAGTTGCCCGCCCATTTTTGATAGGTTTCGACGATTTGCAGTGGTTTTTCCCGCCACATCACGCCATGACTAGGGCAGATTATATCTACCGGTAGGTTGAAGCCGAGGACCTCTGTGATCTTTTTGTCCACCAATGCACTGAACGGAGTCAGGATGTTAGCATAATACTTGATCGCTTCCTGGTACAGCTCGGCTTGATCGACCAGATCGTTAAACATTCCTTCGGAAGCAATATGCTGACCGAAAGCATCGTTGCTGAAAAGAATATTGTCTCCTGTCAAGTAACAAAACATAGTGTCAGGCCAGTGCAGCATTTGGGCCTCAATAAATACTAGCTCCTTGGAGCCCAGGCTCAGTTTATCTCCGGTCTTAACCGTAACAAAGTTCCAATCCTGGTGATACTGGCCTTTAAGAGACTTTATTGCATTGTTGGTGCAGTATATAGGCGTATCTGGAATGTATCTCATCAGCTCAGGAAGGGCCCCGCTGTGGTCCTTTTCGCCGTGATTGGCAATGATATAATCAATCTGATTGAGATCGATTTCCTTCCTGAGATTATCCACGAATTCCTTGGCAAAGGGTTCCCAAACTGTGTCGATCAGGACCGTTTTTTCATCCCGCACAAGATAGGAATTATAAGTGGAACCCCGGTGTGTCGAGTATTCCTCACCGTGAAAGGTCCTGAGTTCCCAGTCGACCTTGCCGACCCATGTCATATTGTCTTTGATTTTAATGCCCAACTTGATCCCTCCATTCGTGTATTGTTCTCTCTACATGCTTAGATTATTATCAGGTGTGTTTTGAAAATTGTAATCTTTCCCTTTGAATAGAGCAATATATTTATAGGTTAGGGGCGCGGATGACCAGCAGTTCTAGTCCATTTGCTTCGGCTTGCACCTCACGTGCAATGTCCCGTGGACAGGTCAGCATCTGACCGGCCGTCACATCGATTGTGGCACCGTCAGCCGTCAATCGTCCGGAACCTTCCAGCACGACAAATACGACTTCGATCGGAGCTGTATGGGTCTTAACTACTTCGCCAGGCTGCAAAATCAGGTTGACCAGCCGCAGATCAGGTTGGTCCACCAGCATCCGTGACTGGCCGCCCAGCGGGGTTGGATTGATGGGCAGTTCTTTGATATTTATTGGGTTCATAGTACCTCCTTGCATTATCAATATTTTCTTCATAATAGTCCACATATCACCGCCAATCAATCCGCTAGACTATATTGTCGAATGATTTTTCAGTAACCGTGGCATTCACTGCTGTATAATAACTCTACAGATTATTAAAAGGGGTGCTGATTAAAAGTGAAGAAATGGATTTGCACTATATGCGGATATATTCACGAGGGTGACGAGCCGCCCGATGTTTGCCCTATTTGTGGCGCACCGAAGGAAGCATTTGAGTCATTTGAGGAAGGGAATGACCAGCCCCATCCGTCAAGCGTCCCGCCGGCGCCTATCGTAAAACCAGCCGAAACCGATGATCCGGCCAAAGCCGCTTACAGCTTGTCATACGGACTGTATATAATAACAACTGCTGATGGCAGCAAGATGAATGGCCAGGTGGCTAATACCGTGTTCCAGCTCACGTCGGATCCGCTGCAGGTTGCCATTTGCCTAAATAAAAGTAACTACACCAACGAATTGGTCACAAAATCAAAAGTATTTGCTGTAACCACTCTGGGTAAGTCAGCTTTTGACTTGGTTCCCGGTTTTGGTTTCCGCAGCGGTCGGGATGTGGACAAGTTTGCCGGTGTCACCTATGAAAAGGGCGCTCAAACCGGCTGCCCCTATCTGAGCACCGGTATCGCTTATCTGGAGTGTAAAGTTGTAAATATTGTTGATGTAGGAACCCACACATTGTTTGTGGGGGAACCAGTGGGAGGACGCACTCTTTCCAGCGAAGAACCAATGACATATGCAGACTATAGGAGACTGAAAGCTGGTGGATCTGCTAAATAATTAAGTCAAACATAGATGGACGATAAGGGGCTCGGTGCAAAAACCGGGCCTTTTTGTTTTATATGTAATAAGAAGGAAAACACTGCTCATATGGTGAATAAATTGGTTATTCAAAGAAAAGGGTGATTTGCATTGAAAAAACGTTGTTCTAAAGCTGTTAAGTTGGTTATGATGTTAGTGTGTTTTATTATGATCGTGGGCTGTGATACCCCGAGCTTGCCTTTTGTGGACGCGACCCTTAGCCCGGAGCAGGCGCAAACCTTTGTTACAGTAGCCGATATCAAAGGCTATAAAAAACTTGGTCTAACTCCGGCCAAAATGGACGAAGAGACTAAGGAGTATTCCGCGGTCGATCAAGTAGTTCCGGTAATCAGTGAAATGCACTATATTATTTATCAATATGTCCTTGTGACCCGCTACCTGGACAAAGCCAACAAACCGTGTTCCATCGCCAACACTGCTATTCTGTTTACGGGCAAAGATGTGGCCAGGGATAGATTCAACTCATCTCTCACAGTTTTGCAGAATAATGGGGCTAAACAGTTGGGAGGGGATCTGGCCAAAGAATATAATGCTGATTCAGCACTTGTTTATACAAACCCACAAGGGAAATCCATACATGTATTAAAGGGTGAAGTGATGTTGGAGGTTCATTTCTTTGGCTTTCCACTCGAAGAACCTCAAGTACGAGAAAGCATAATCAAGAAAATAGAGTACATAACCAAGAACGGAATCAATGGAAATAAGCCAGGTTATGTATAAGGAGAACATATGAGCAGGATTGTTCTAGGAATCATTTGTGGCTTTGTTTTCGGTATCTTTAGTGTGTTGATCATGATCCCCCTTACGTTCGAGGACAACAGAACACGCATCGAGTCTATGGCGGGGGCATTCCTGGAACGATTCATGCTGGGATTTATTATCCCTAACTTAAACCTAGGTGTACATCCGGCAGTAACCGGAGCATTGATGGGACTGGGACTCAGTGTGCCTACCGCGATTATCACTCGCACTTATCCCCCAATCATCATTATCGGGCTGATTGGGGGCGTTGTGGTGGGGTTTGTTACTAAAGCGATAGTGGGGTAAAGCTTGCCGCACTATTGGCTTACACCTTGATTATTTCATCCGCCTGCCTACTTGACATTTCTCCCTTAATTCCCTAAAATCTTTCTGTAAAGTAATAATGCTTTACAAGCATACAATTAAGCGATAATATTTTATCGTTGGGGTGAAAACGTGTGCTTGAGAAGTTTGAACGATTAATAATGCTCTATGATTTTTACGGTCCACTGCTGACCGAGCGTCAGCAGCAGGCTATCATCCTGCATTATGAGAATGACCTCAGCCTGGCCGAGGTGGCCGAAGATATGGGCATCACCCGTCAGGGTGTCTTCGACCTGATCAAACGAGCAGAGAAGGTCCTGGAGGCATACGAGGATAGACTAGGCCTGGTGATCCGTTTTGCGGAAGAGCAGGTGCGCATTAAAGAAGCTGTCGAGCTGCTGCGGCAGGTAGATAGCCGGGAAGCAGACGAAGTTAAGAAAGCTATAGATATATTAGAAAAGATCCTTGAACCGGATGGTTCTGAGGGAGGTATTTTCGATGGCTGTATTTGACGGGTTAGCCGATCGACTGCAGGAGACATTTCGCCGCCTCAGAGGCAAAGGCAAACTTAACGAAGACGACGTAAATGAGGCAATGCGCGAGGTGCGCTTGGCACTGCTGGAAGCAGATGTCAACTTCAGAGTGGTCAAAGACTTTGTGGGCAGGGTCAAGGAACGTGCCATTGGCCAGGAAGTATTGAACAGTATTAGCCCTGGCCAGCAGGTAGTTAAGATAGTTTTTGACGAACTTGCCGAGTTGATGGGTGGCAACCAGACCAAGATACACATTAGCTCTAAGCCGCCTACAGTCATCATGGCAGTGGGTTTGCAGGGTTCAGGTAAAACCACCAGCTGTGGCAAGCTGGCTAAATATTTCGTTTCCCAGGGCAGAAGGCCCCTGCTGGTAGCCTGCGATATTTACCGTCCGGCTGCTATCAAACAGCTGCAGGTGCTGGGCGAACAGATCGGGGTGCCGGTCTTTTCGATGGGGCAGGAGAATCCGGTCAACATAGCTCGCGGTGCTATGGAATACGCCCGCAGAGAAAATCGCGATATTGTGATACTAGACACCGCCGGCCGCCTGCATATCAACGGAGAGCTGATGCAGGAACTGAAAGACGTCCAGACCGTGGTGGAACCACATGAGAAACTGCTGGTGGTAGACGCCATGACTGGCCAGGATGCAGTAAATGTGGCTGAGAGCTTCAACAAGGACCTGGGCTTGACCGGTGTAATATTGACCAAGCTGGACGGCGATACCCGTGGTGGGGCTGCACTGTCCGTCAAAGCGGTCACTGGCTGTGCGATCAAGTTCGCCGGAGTCGGTGAAAAGATGGACGCTTTGGAGCCATTTCACCCGGATCGTATGGCTTCGCGTATCCTAGGTATGGGTGATGTGCTGACCCTGGTTGAAAAAGCACAAGCCGTGGTCGACGAGAAGAAGGCGCTGGAAATGCAGAAGAAGCTGCTTAAAGCCCAGTTTACTCTTGAAGATTTTCTGGAGCAAATGCAGCAGGTCCGTTCCATGGGTCCGATCGACCAACTCCTGGGCATGATCCCCGGACTGGGCAAACAGCTTAAAGGCATAAAGCCAGAGTTTGATGAAAAAGAAATGAATCATATAGAGGCCATAATAAAGTCAATGACTTTGCAGGAGCGTCAGGATCCCGCTATTCTTAATGGCAGCCGTAAGAAACGGATCGCCAAGGGCAGCGGTACTCGGGTACAGGATGTCAATCGGCTGGTCAAACAGTTTGAGGAATCAAGGAAAATGATGAAACAGTTCAGTGATCTAAGTGGCAAAAAGGGCAAGAAAAGCGGTTTCAAAATGCCGTTTTAGACCCTTTAATAAGCATCAGAAACTAGGAGGTTACACACAATGGCAACGAAGATCAGATTAAAAAGAATGGGTGCGAAGAAGACTCCTTTTTACCGTGTAGTCGTAGCAGATTCACGTGCGCCCAGAGATGGCCGTTTTATTGAGGAAATCGGCTATTATGATCCGGCAACCAAACCGGAGACAATTGTTATTGACGAAGAGAAAGCTCTAAAATGGCTTTCTACAGGTGCGAAGCCGACCGATACAACAACTTCTTTGTTCAAGAAAGTTGGCCTTCTGCAAAAATTCCATGATTCCAAAAAGTAGGGGGTAAACTAAGTGAAAGAATTGGTTGAGCTTATTGCTAAGTCACTGGTTGATTACCCTGATAAGGTCGAAGTAAACCAGATAGACGGCGATAATACCGTCATCCTGGAGCTGAAAGTCGACGCTGAAGATATGGGCAAGGTAATCGGAAAACAGGGCAAAATAGCCAAAGCCATCAGAACCGTTACCAAAGCAGCGGCCGCCAAGACCGGTAAAAAAGTTGCGGTGGAGATAATGAAGTAATGAGCGACCAAGAGATGGTCGTGATCGGGCAAATCTGCGGTACCCATGGCTATCGCGGTGAGGTCAAAGTGCTGCCTTTGACCGATTTTCCTGAACGTTTCAAGGGAATGAAAGAAATACTGGTTGAGACTCGGCAGGGTACACGTCTGCTCACGATAGATAGCATGCGCCAGCACAAACAGTATCTGCTTATGAAGCTGGTCGGAATCGATAGCAAGGAAAATGCCATGCTATTGAATCGCGGTATGATCATGGTAGACGAAAGCGATGTCCATCCTTTGCCGGAAGGGACCTATTACATTTTTCAGTTGATAGGTCTCGCTGTTGAAGACCAGGAACATGGGTTATTAGGCAAGCTGGTGGATGTGATCGAGACTAGTGCCAATGACGTGTATGTTGTGCAAGGCGAACGTTTTGGTGAGGTCTTGATCCCGGCACTCAAGCAAGTCATCTTGAACGTGGACCTGGCGGCACATACTATGCAGGTCAAACTTTTGCCAGGTTTGATTGATGAGAAGACCACATGAAGATCAAGGTTCTGACCTTATTTCCTGAACTTTTCGAATCGCCGCTGAAGGCCAGTCTGATGGGCAAGGCATTAGATAAGGGCGCTATGTCAGTCGACGTAGTCAACATTCGTGACTATGCACTCGATAAACACTTCCAGGCTGATGATTATCCGTTCGGTGGAGGTGCTGGTATGGTCATGAAAGCGGATGTTGTTCTGCGAGCTATACAATCGGCTAAGACTGATATGCCTGGGATGAAAGTGGTCTATCTTAGCCCAGCTGGTAAACAGCTGACACAGGATATGGTGAGAGTACTAGCTCAGGAAGAAGGTCTTTGTCTGCTCTGCGGGCATTACGAAGGCATTGATGAACGTTCTCTCAGCGCAGTAGATGAGGTCGTTTCCATCGGGGATTACGTATTGACTGGTGGAGAGCTTCCAGCATTAGTGGTCATTGATGCTATTTCGCGGATGATTCCCGGAGTGCTGGGTTGTCAAGAGTCCACCGAAGAAGAGTCGTTCAGCGAAGGCTTGTTGGAGTATCCTCAGTATACAAGGCCACGCGAGGTGGAGGATATGGAAGTGCCACCGGTGCTGTTATCAGGCAACCATGAACAGATCCGCCGCTGGCGTAAGAAAGAAAGCTTGAGGAAGACGCTGCTGATCAGGCCTGACATGCTGATCGGGCGAAGACTGGACAAAGAGGAAAAGACCTTGATTCTAGAAATACTAAACGAAGGGGAAGGGAGCGAATCGCAATAGCTAGGAAGATATACATCGCTCTGCTGCATACCCCGGTTTACAATAAACGGATGGAGGTCATATCCACCTCTATCACTAACCTGGACATTCATGATATTTCGAGAGTATCGAGGACCTATGGGGTCAAGCAATACTTCCTGGTTCATCCCCTGGATGCACAGCAGAATCTGGCCAAAGAGATGCTGGGCTATTGGAGGGAAGGCTATGGCGGCGAGTACAACCCGGACCGCAAGGACGCCCTGGAAGTATTAGAAGTTATTTCGGATTTGGATGCGGTGTTAGCACGCATTGAGGAACTGGAAGGGACCCGGCCCAGGACTGTTGCTACCGATGCCCGGATCTACCCGCAAACCACCGGATACAAAGAACTGCGGGAGAAGATCGAAGAAGGATCTGAACCATACCTGGTTCTATTTGGTACGGGATGGGGCATAACCTCTGAACTGATCGGATCCTGTGATTATGTTCTAGAACCGATCGAAGGCGGTGGTGAGTATAATCATCTATCGGTACGCAGTGCGGTGGCGATAATCCTGGACCGGCTGCTGGGCGATTACTGGTGGAAGAAGTAATCAAGCTAATCGCATTATTTCTATTCCTATTGTGATATGAAAATTCCTGTGATATAATACCAACTGTCGGTAAAAACGGACGGTCCGCTACTCCGAATGTGAGGAATGAACGTCTAGGCGGGAAGGGAGGTAACTCATGCAAGACATAATTCGTTCCATTGAAGAGGAACAGATAAGAAAAGACATACCGGATTTTAAGCCCGGAGATACCGTGAAGGTCCATGTTAAGGTTGTGGAAGGCGGTCGGGAGAGAATCCAGGTTTTTGAAGGCACTGTCATCCGCAAAAGAGGAGCAGGCCTCAGCGCGACATTTTCGGTTCGTAGAATTTCTTATGGAGTTGGTGTTGAGAGAGCATTCCCAGTACACTCTCCGAGACTCGAGAGGATCGAACTAGTACGTCGCGGTAAAGTTAGAAGAGCCCGCCTGTATTATATGCGCGAACTCTTCGGCAAACGCGCCAAGGTCAAGGAAAAGAAAGACCCGAAACCAACAAAAGCTTAAGATCTATAAAGACTGGCCACTGGCCAGTCTTTCAGTTTGATGACAAAAGTGAATCTCAGCGTTACTTCGATACTCCCGTCATCATCTGACGGAATTGCCATATATTCTGCAATTGTGACTGGCCACGGCCAGTCTTTTACATTATTCTGAGTATAGTAATATATTATTGGGTATAATTAGAGTCTGCTTTCGTTAAACAGGAGGGGCATTAGTGAGTATTAACTGGTTTCCTGGCCATATGGTCAAAGCCCGCAGAGAAATATCTGAGAACATCAAACTGGTGGATATTGTCATCGAGCTGGTGGATGCGCGGGCACCTATGTCCACGCGTAATCCGGAATTGGAGAAGCTTTTTGCTCATAAGCCAGTGCTGGTTGTTCTCAATAAAATGGACCTCGTCGATCCTGATGATGTGAAAGCATGGATTAAACGGCTGCACCGAGAGAAGATCGGCGCAGTTGCCGTAAATGCTCTTAACCGACAGGGTTTTCAAGCGGTAATGAAAGAAATCGACCGGTTGTATAAACCGGCGGCTGATGCAATGGTCGAGCGCGGCTGGCGGATCAGACCACCGCGGGTAATGGTGGTCGGTATACCCAATGTTGGCAAATCGACATTTCTTAATTCGGTTGTCGGTAAAAAGTCGGCTAGAACCGGGCCTCAACCTGGTGTTACGCGCGGCAAACAATGGGTGCGGGTCGAGGGGAAGATCGATTTTCTAGATACACCGGGGCTAATGTGGCCAAAGGTGGAAAGTCCAGAACAAGGCTTAAAGCTTGCATCACTGGCTCTAGTTGGAGAAAAGGCCTACGATACAGCTGAAGTGGCTAGCTTCATAGTACGAACCACACTTAAACAAAACCCAGGGGCTATGGAGACTCGCTATAAGGTAGACAGTCTAAGCGGGCTGAACGATGAGCAGGTGTTTGAGAAGATTGCCCTACGCAAAGGGTTTATCGATGGTGAGAGTCCTGACCTGCAGAGAGCGGTAATAGATGTAATTAACGAGTATCGAAAGGGAAATCTTCTGCAAAGTGCGTTGGATCGCCCGGAAATGCTATAAATACTTTCTGACCTTAGGCCGCCAGGCAGCATAGGATACTCCGATAATAAACAGCCCCATAGTCAATGGGAAATAAGATCCGCCCAGCCATTTGACTAATAACGGCGTTAGCAGCAGATACCCGAAGAACATGATGCTTAAAATATTGTCCTTTCTTTTGTACATAATTATCCCTCACATTCTAGGAGATCATTTTTTCTCCAATCCATTGGCTGGTATTTTTACTATCATCACTGATAGCCACCAGATTTTTCGCCAAAAAAACAACTCCTACTAATCCTATCAATATAGCAAGTACCATAATAATTGCTGGCCAGCGGTTCATCAAAGGAATACATAACAGCAGGAATATTGAACCGACAACCATCCTATCTTCTGCTTTTTTGTCAAGCATACCAACACCCCCGTCCAATTATAACATAAAATGTCAAAAATGTTAGCAAAGATAATAAAACTTATAAAATGCACGAAAATAGGCGTTTATAACAGCCGTTTTTTGGTCGCTGCTCAAGTTTGACTCAAGGAAGTCTACCAAATACCGATATTTTAATATAGGATATGAATAGTACTGAGTAAGTTAAAGGGGTGATCGCGGCTTGCAGAAGAAGATAGTGCTGCGGGAACTGACCGCTAACAGCCGACTGGGGTCGGCTATTTATGACGAAAACAACAGGCTGCTTCTAAATAAAGGGCAGATACTGACCGATCAATTCATCAATATGCTCCTTCAGAGAGGGACCGAAGAGGTTTTCATTGCTGAAAGTGCGCAGATCGAAGATTTGATAGTCGAGATCGAAACCTGGCAGGAACCGGCGAAAGTTGAGCTGGACCGGGGTTTGACCCCGCCTGATTTCCGCACCGTACATAAAGAGCTGGCTACGCAAGCTGAACGGGTGGAGATACGCAGTAAGAATAGCAAGGGGTTTCCCAAAGAAATCAAGGACCTGTGTAAAAAACTGGTGCAGTATACGGAGATCAACTCCAACCTGGATGTTTTTGTTCTTTCCCAAAAGATGGGTCGGGAGAGCCTTGATAATCATTGTGCTCACATGATCAACACAGCCGTTCTGGCTACTGAAATGGGAGCCTGGTTGAAGCTCGACAGTGATTCCTTGCTGGACATAGTTTTAGCAGGTTATTTCCATGATATCGGTAAGTTTCAGCTGCCGCCCGAACTGCTGCAGAAAAAGGACAAGCTGACCAAACAGGAATGGAACGTGATGCGCACCCATCCGCAACTGGGAGCAGATATTTTGGAGAAAACCAAGTGGGTCAGCCAAACTGTTGTCAATGCTGTGGGATCTCATCATGAGCGTATGGACGGGGTCGGCTACCCCCACCAGAGCCAAGCGTCGGAAATACCAGCCATAGCTAGAATAATTGCCGTAGCCGAAGCTTATGATGTGCTGACCAGTGATCAGCCATATCGTTCGGCAGTTAACCCATATGCTGCGATTCGTAAGCTGCGGGACAAGTCGTTTGGCGAGCTGGATCCCAAGATGGTACAGTTGATATTTAATCGGGTGGTGCAGCACTATGTGGGCAATTTTGTGGAGCTGTCCAATGGGCAGACCGGGCACATAGTCTTTCTTAGCCCATCCGAGCCCACTTTGCCATTAGTTCAAACCGAAGATGGTTTTGTTGATTTGTTCAGTCACGCCGAGATCAAAATCGTCAATATTTACGAAGATGAACCTGAAAAGGGGCGGGGCAAGAAGAAAGACCACCATCATCACCACAAGAAGTAGTCGGTTTTATACTAGATCTAGTATGTTCGATTCAGATGAAATTGGCTGGTGTGTATGAGAAAAAATGTGCAGGTGGATCCAGCTGAGTTAGAAAGATTAAAGCTGCTTACTCAATATGAAATGGCTTTATACCGTGATGGGGTCCGGATGATTGCCGGTATTGATGAAGCTGGACGCGGACCCTTGGCCGGTCCGGTAGTGGCAGCAGCGGTGATTTTGCCCGAAGGATTCGCGCTTCCTGGTGTCAATGACTCGAAGAAGTTAAGTGCTAAAGTGCGTGAAGAACTGGCCGGCGAGATCAAGAAACAGGCCGTTTGCTGGGCGGTGGGCATGGTGTTTCCGCCGCATCTCGATGAGATAAATATTTATCAGGCTACAAAGCTGGCCATGAGAAGGGCGGTAAACGCGCTTAATATAAGGCCAGATCATTTGATAATAGACGCAGTCAAACTTCCTGAACTGGATATTGCTCAAACACCCCTGATCAAGGGGGATGCCAAAAGTATTTCTGTGGCCAGCGCATCGATCATAGCCAAGGTTGAGAGAGATTTTATAATGAATGGGCTAGAGGAGCTATATCCAGGATACGGATTGGCCAAGCATAAGGGATATGCCACCAAAGAACATATTCAGGCATTGAACGATCTAGGGCCAAGTCCGGTTCACCGGCGCAGCTTTGAGCCGGTCAAGTCCATGGTTGGAGGAGAGGCAAATGGAGATCAGGGCCGACTTTTTAACTAGAGCTCTGCTCAACCTGCCCCAGACTGAAGGCGACAGCGCAGGTTTGGTCAAAGGTGAGGTACTCAAAGGACTGATTGTAGAGGTTAAGGACGATGGCTCAGTCGTGCTCAATTTAAAGGGCATGATGATGGAAGCCAGAACTGAAGGCGTGGCCTTGTTGGCCGGACAGGATCTATTCCTGCTGGTCGATGATTTTCGTGAAGGTAAGACCTATCTTAAAGTCGTCACTCCTGAAATGCTAGACAATCTACAGCGGGATAAAATTTCGAGTGGTATCGAGCAGCAGTTGGGACTTAAACCGAATCAGAATCTGGTCGATGTCGGTCAGAAACTGGTTCAGCATGGCTTGCCCGTTACCCGTGATAATATAGAGGTACTGATCAAAGGTGCACGTGATTTAGGCGGGGTTACCGGTAAGAACCTGGAAACTACTGCTCTGGCGTTAGCCGGGGGCGTTAAAACCGATGCCAAGACGCTTAGTGCACTTCAACAGTTCATGAGCAATCCGGTCACTGTTAAACAAGTGTTAGAAGAGGCAATAAACATTATCAGATCGGGACGGGTCCAAGTGTCCGAAGAACCGGCACCACCGCCTGAGGCAGCGCCTATACATACACCAACACCAAACCAGCCACAGGATACCAAACCAGCCAGCACGCAGATGAGGCAGCCGCTTGCGCCGACCGAGCCCGAACAGGTACCAGCTGCACCTGCCAATCAGCAAGAGGTGCAGATTAAGGTTAGCCAGAATACCCAGATACAACCAGCTAATACCCAACAGACAACGGTCACTCCAACACAACCCGACAATAAGACGGCTTCGGCTACTCCTCAACCACAAGCTGCACCCGTGAATCCACAGGAAGTACCAGAAGACAATAGTCGACCGGTTCCGCTTCCTGCTAATACTGAGCAGACCAAACCAACCGCTGGCCAGCCAGTGCCTGCCCAGGTGCTGCCGGAGACAATAAAATCTGATGGGATGGCCAGCAAAGTCGTATTGATCAACCAGGCAAGCATTCCCGTGCAAGAAGATCCGATTCCGCCGCCTCAGTCCCAAACAGTACCGGTCAGGTCGGAAACATCGGATTCTACAAATAGGCCGTCAGTCCAAACACCACCGCCATCCGACGCTATGAGCTTTCCGGTCGCTTCGCCGGGAGGACTGGTGGATAAAATGGAAAACCTGTTGAAAATGCTGGTTCCTTTGATGGAACTTAAGGGTGAATCCAAGGAACAGATCATGCACACCCTGAAACAGCATTTTGCTGAAAATAAAGAAGTTGTCAAAGCGTTGACAGTCCTTGAAGACCTACTGAGAAAAGATCCGATAACCGAGAAAAACGCAGCTAACCAACTCCTGCTTACCAGGCTACAGACGGCGGAGCGGGAGGTTCTCGGGCAAGCCGCTTTTAATTCCTTAGACCGGGTCGTGGGGCAGGACAATCAATACAGCTACTATTACTTTAACCTGCCGATGACCGCCAATGGCCAGGAAATCCCGGTTCATCTAAAAGTCTATAAAGATGGCAAAGGTAAACGGCGTCTGGACGAAATGAATGAAGTGAAAGTTGCCATTGGACTAAATACCCAAAACATGGGCTCAGTGGTATTCCATGTGACCTGGCGCCGCAATGAAGGTCTGGCTCTGCAAGGGGTGGTGGAAAACGAACCGACCCGCCAGTTCCTGGATCAAAATATGCGCAGCCTGACTCAGAGACTGGAAGAAATGGGCTACCAGGTCAATTTCCATGGCATAAAGACCCTACCCCAGGAAGAACGATTACGACCGGCATTGGACAAGGTCGAGCCCGGAAAAGTCAAAGTGCTGGGCATAGATATCAAAGTTTGAGGTAGACGCGATGGAAGAAGAAAAAAAAGATAAAACGGCGGTCGCCATTAGATTCGATACTGATAAAGACGATGCTCCCAAAGTAGTGGCTAAGGGCAAGGGCTATATAGCCGATAAGATCGAGGAAGTGGCCAGGGATGCCGGCATACCTGTACGTGAGGATGCGGAACTAGTAGAGTATCTTAATGCACTCAATCTCTATGAAGAAATTCCGCCATTTCTATATGAGGTAGTGGCTGAGATCCTGGCATTCATTTATCGAATGGACCGGAAAAAAGGAGTTATCTAGTGAAGCGAGAGATCGGGCAGCGTGGTGAGGATTTAGCAGCTGTATACCTTGAACGCCAGGGCTACAAGATCATCACCCGCAATTATCGCTCGCGTTGGGGTGAGATCGATATCATCTGTCGGAAGAATGGGATATTGATATTCGTGGAAGTGCGGTCCAAGTCAGGAGACCGTTTCGGCGAACCGGAAGAATCGATAACTCATACCAAAATGGATAGGATAAGAAAGACCGCATTTGCATATTTAGAAAATGTGACCGAAGGGCGCCATCGTGAAATAAGATTTGATTTTATTGCGGTTCGGAACAGCCCGGAAGGACCGAAGATTAATCACATAAAATCGGCTTTTTAGTATATTTGTGGGGGGATCATATGCAGCCTCGTATTGGAGCACATTTGTCGATCGGAAAGGGCCTGCCGGCTACTGCCGAAAGTGCCGTCAAGCTTGGGGTGGAAGCATTCCAGGTTTTTTCACGCAATCCCCGCGGGGCATCTGCTCGCACCTGGAGTGAAGAGGAAGTTCGGGCTTTCAGGACGATCATCAGTGAAAACCATATCGATCCGGTGGTAGTTCACATTCCATACATTGTAAATCCCTGCAGTGGGCGTGACGATCTCTATGAACTGGCGCATCGAATTATTTCGGAGGATCTGGTGCGTTGTGACATCATCGGTGCCAGATACCTGGTCCTGCATCCCGGATCGAGAGGTGAACAGGCCGTAGAACAGGCTCTAGAGCGCCTGGTGAACCTCTTGAAGAAGGTGCTGGATGATTATGACGGAAATACTATGCTCTTGATCGAGACGATGGCCGGTATGGGCAAAGAGATCGGAACTGACTTTTCGGATTTTAAGGTGATCCTTGATGGAGTGAATAGGCCAGATAGATTGGGGGTCTGTATCGATACCTGTCATTTAACAGCGGCTGGCCATGATATGAAGACAGCCCAAGGTATCAAAGCCACTGTAGAGGATATGGGCCGGTGCATTGATATCGGAGCGATCAAGGTCGTTCATGCCAATGATAGTGCTAAAGATATTGGCTCCAAGGTCGACCGTCATGCACCGATCGGGGCCGGGTTCATCGGCATAGAAGGCTTTAATGCCTTGCTGGCTGAACCATTTATGCGCAGCTTGCCGTTTATCCTGGAGACCCCGCCGGATACCATTGAACAGGATTTAGCTATACTACGCGAGATCAGACAGAAGTTAAACAAGAAATAGTGGAGGTTCCGTCGATGGCGGAAGAGGTCGATATAGCCATAATCGGTGCCGGGATTGTGGGACTAGCGGTTGCTTACGAGCTGAGTCGGTCGCATCCCAAGAGAAGCATCGTTTTGATCGAAAAGAATACCCGCGTGGGGCAGGAGACCTCCAGCCGGAACAGCGAGGTAATTCATGCTGGGCTGTATTATCCGGAAGACAGCCTGAAAAGCCGCTTTTGCCGACAGGGAAATGAACTGCTCTACGATTTCTGTGCCGAACATGGGGTGAGCCATTCACGCATCGGCAAGATAATCGTAGCTACCTGTGATGAAGAATTGCCTTCGCTGGAGAGGATACTTAAGATAGGGCAGGGCTGTAATCGAAAGCTAGAGCTTCTGGAAAGTGATCAGATCCGTGATATGGAACCGGATATTAAAGCGGTTGGTGGTGTGTTCTCGCCGGATACAGGCATCATTGATTCGGAAGGACTGGCCCAAAGATTGCTCTTCCTATGTAAAAATAGCGGGGTAATGGTGCTTCTGAATAGCCAGGTAATAGGGCTGGAACATAGAAGTGATGGATATAAGATCCACCTTGAAGATGAAACTATCGAAACGCAGATAGTAATAAATTCAGCCGGGTTGAACTGTGACCGGGTGGCGGCTATGGCCGGCTTCGATATAGATAAATGTGATTATCGCCTTAAATACTGCAAGGGCGAATACTACCAACTTACGAGAAGGTTCAAGGTAAATCACCTTATCTACCCGGTGCCAGATCATGTAGCATTAGGGATCCACATTACGCTGGACCTCCATGGGCGCCAGAAACTGGGGCCTAATGCGTATTATGTGGATAATGTAGACTACGCAATGGATGAACGGTTCCGTGATGATTTCTTTGCGGCAGCGAGTCAATACCTGTCGGATTTGAAGATAGACGATATCCAGCCCGATTATGCTGGGGTCCGGCCTAAGCTGCAGGGACCCCATGATGGCTTCCGAGATTTCGTGATCCAAGAAGAAGCAGATAAAGGATTCCCTGGTTTTATCAATCTTATCGGGATAGAATCTCCCGGCTTGACCTCCTGCCTAGCTATTGCCCGCTACGTGGCCTCGCTGGTGGCTTAGCACTCAGGCTGATGACAAAAGCGAATATCTTCGTTACTTAAAAATCCCGCTCAGTCAACGTACTTCAGTACGATTCGTTCACGAGATTCTTAAAAGCCTTGATCTTCACTCCCGTCATACGCCTGCGACTTTGTCTACAATCATCACTTCGTAGGGTGTAAACGGCAGCGATCTAAAAGCTGTCCGCAGAGCACATCAATATTATTACTGTTATCGCGAATCAGCCCATCAGCCAAAAGTCTCAGCACACGCAGATTTGTTTTGGTGGTGTTATCCATATCATCATCACCCTCATCGAGCCGGACCTGAAACCGGTAATACCGCGCCTGTCCATCCGAACTATTAGGCAGCAGCTGTCCTAACTGATAATCAACAGTCTCGCTGACTCCGTCGAACATTACACTCAGCAATGGTTGTGCCCATTGGGCCATGCCCCAGCCAGTGGCTTCTTCATAGGGCAGTGGGCGAGTCAATGAACCAGTGCCCAGAGAAACGACCAGGATGTCGTCAGCATCAGGATAATTCTTTTTAGCCTCCACATAGGCGCACATTGCCGGATTATTGGCGAAAACACCGCCATCGACCAGTGCCCAGTAATCATTCTTGCCGTTTTTGATTTGGGCCGGCTCAAAATATGTAGGGGCAGCTGAAGTGGCACGGGCCACGTGTTTGACCAAAAAGTCACTGTCAGCACCCATTTTAGCTTTCCGACTCTTAAAAAAGAAGGGATTACGCCGTTCTATTTCATAACTGGTGATCAGTACATTGGTCAGTGCGTCCTTTAACCGGGCTTGTTTGAAGTATTCATCGAGAACCGTCTCGATGCCATCCGATGGGTATTTTTCTTCTATCAAGCTGCCAATGGCGGTTACCCGGTGCCACAGTGAACGGGAAAAGATCTGAGCACCTTCCGTCTCATACATTTCTAACAGCTTTTCAGCCGGATACTGTGGCCTGCCGTTGGGGCCAGCTTTGGTCAATCCCAGGGCCAGAATGCCTCCAGTTGATGTGCCGGCTATTAGATGAAAAAGCTCGGCGATAGGTTTCTTTGTGCGTTTCTCGATCTCCTGCAGGATCCGTGCAGGAATGATTCCTCGTATCCCGCCCCCATCGATTGACAATACATTGATTACCCCAGACATTCAGCAAACCCCCTACTGCTATTTTTAAATAAATATAATACAAATTTATGCAAAATTACATAGCTGATGCATAGCGGCGCTCTATACCGCGATACTGGATGGCTTCAGCCACATGTGTCACTGAAATGTCCTTGATTCCTTCCAGATCGGCAATGGTGCGGGCGACTTTAAGTATCCTGTCATAACCGCGTGCACTTAAACCCAGTGACTTAAAAGCTGCCCGGAGCAGGTTGCTGCCATCATCATCAACCTTGCAGTAGGCGCGAATATCGCGCGGCTTCATTTCTGCGTTCAAGCAGAATCCTCGTCCGGCAAATCGCTCAGCCTGAATGTTACGAGCAAAGTCTATTTGGTCTTTCATTTCCGATGAGGGCTGATTTGGGGTGTGGTCAGCCAAATGATCGTACTGTACCCGTGGTACCTCGATCTGCAGGTCTATACGGTCCATCAATGGACCTGATATACGGTGAAAATAGCGCGATACCTGGTGTGGAGTACAACTGCAGTTACGTTCCAGATCACCAAAGAAACCACATGGGCAAGGATTGCAGCTGGCGACCAGCATAAAGTTGCATGGATAAGTAGAAGTAGAATGAGTGCGGGTAACTGTAACCACGCGGTCCTCTAATGGCTGGCGCATGCTTTCTAGTACTTCTCGGGAAAATTCGGGGATCTCATCCATGAAAAGAACCCCGTGCTGAGCCAGACTTACTTCACCTGGCCTGGGGACCCTGCCTCCACCAATAATGCTAGCCGCAGAAGCGTTACGATGGGGGGCTCGGAAAGGCCTGGAGGTTATCAACGGACTATCGGGATTGAGCAATCCTCCCACAGAATATATTTGGGTCGTTTCCAGTATCTCTTCCCGCCGCATATTAGGCATGATGGTCGGTATTCGCCTAGCCAGCATGGTCTTACCTGAACCAGGAGGACCGATAAGAAGGATGTTGTGCCCTCCGGCAACGGCCACGACCAGGGCTCTTTTGGCAGAAAACTGCCCTTTGATGTCCGAGAAGTCGATATCGTAAGCACTTTGATTTGCTGTCATTACAGGTTCCTGGGTCTGCGGAAGTGGCACCTCGTTTCTGATGCTTTCGACCAAATGATTCAATGATGTTACGATGCGGCAAGGCTTTTCAGCCAGTGATGCTTCGCCGCCATTGGCTTCCGGCAGGATCAGCTCGGCCCCGGAATTACTTCTAGCTAAGGCCAGTACCATGGGCAGAACTCCCGGCACTGGCTTGACTATGCCTTCTAGAGAAAGTTCACCTATCCAAAAGGTATTTTCCTGGATGTGTTCAATCTGCCCGCTCGACAGAAGTATTCCCAGTGCGATAGGCAGATCCAGGTGACTGCCATCTTTCTTGACATCAGCGGGAGCTAGATTCACCGTGATTCTTTTTAATGGAAATTCCAAGCCGGAATTCTTGATCGCCGACCGGACTCGTTCTTTGGCTTCTCTCACCGAAGCCGAGGGAAGACCGACTATATCGAAAGACGGCAACCCGTTCTGAACATCCACTTCCACCTGTACTGGAAAGGCTTCGATCCCATTCAATGCAAGACTATTGATTACGGCAAATGACATATAACTACTCCTTATAAATACATAATCAGTAAATATTCGCCAGGATAGTGGATATTCCTGCCATACATTTATGTTTGAAAATGTAAAATAATAAATATCCCAAAATAACTGGAAATAACTCGAATGTAGCAGGAAAATGCAAATAAAAACAGTAATTAATAACAAGTAGGAGTTATTGTCGTCATATTGCAGAAAGGCGCGTCAATAACACTCTTAGAAAAGACAAGCCTGTAATTAGGCTAATTAACACCAATCAATAACGATTGGGGGGCTTTCGGGGCATGAATATATGGTCTCTTCTGTCTTTTGTGGCAGGTCTGGTATATCTGTACCTTGGATTGCACGTGCTCAATTTAGACAGCAAATCCCGTCTGAACCGCAGCTTCTTCTATACCACCATTACTGTTGCTTTATGGACCTTTCCCATCGCATTCTTCTATCCCGCAACCACCAAAGAAGAAGCTGAATTATGGTTTCGTATAGCTGTTCTGGGTTATGGCACGGGTATCAGTTTTATCCTATATTTTGCCATGATCCTGACCGGTAAAGATAACTGGATCAAAAAGCCTGTAACATATCTGTTTCTCGCACTGCCTCCACTATTATTCGTGACGAGAGTATTAGCCGGGGGTGAATTGACTGCACATGACTTTATATTGAAACCCTTTGGTTGGCAGGGAACTCCACCTCAAACAAACTGGTATTTTGCCTATCTGGCTTACTATATAGGCTATACTGTTTTCTCAATGTGGCTGGTCTGGCAGTGGGGGCATAAATCAAAATATAAAAGAGAGCGTAAACAAGCCGAAATCGTAGTGGGAACACTGGGAGTAACGCTTTTCCTTAGTTTTGTGAATGAGTCTTTGCTGCCAGCCCTTGGTGTCGATGTCATTCCAAAGATACCTGCAACACTGGCTGCTATCTGGGGAATAGGCCTCTGGTATGCGATCGCCAAGTATCGTTTTATGACTCTGTCCACTTCACTTGTTACTGATAAAATCGTGACTCGGATCGTTGACCTTATATTCCTGCTTGATGAGAATGATTTGATCATAAAAATCAATCGTCAGGTCGAAGATATTCTTGGGTACAATGAGCAGGAACTGCTGGGTAAACCATTAGTGGATTTGATCGTCGATAAGCAGCTCTTTCAAAACAAGATGACTGAAATGAAGGATATCTCCAATACTGGAGAGACCTTAGAGGTTTTATGTATATCTGCAGATGACAAGACAGTCCCAGTTAGGATAGCCGGATCAGTTATTCGCGATCGTTTTGATGACATAGTTGGTTGTGTTCTAGTAGTGCGCGATATGCGTCAGACCAGGCAGTTGCAGAACGAAATTATGGAACGCAAGAACGTAGAGGAAGCACTGCTTAATTCCTATGAAAAACTGATAGAACTCGATAAAGTGAAAACCGACTTCCTATCTACGGTCTCTCATGAACTGCGCACACCTCTAACATCAATTCTGGGATTTGCTAAGATAATCGGTAGAACACTGGAAAATCGAGTGCTTCCTGCAATTGAGGATACCGACCAGGCTACACAGCGGATAGTTGAGCAGTTGGTAGAAAACACGGAAATAATCTACTCTGAAAGCCAACGGCTCACATCTCTGATCAACGATCTGCTGGATATAGCCAAGATGGAAGCAGGGAAGATAGACTGGAATTTCCAGAAGATATATTTAGGTGATGTAGTGGTAAGGGCTGGAGTTGCTACCTCAGCCTTATTCGATGAGAAGCGTGTTGAGTTGGGTTTTGATCTCGGTGATGATGTTTTGCCGGTTACAGCAGACAAAGACAGGATCACTCAAGTCATAATAAATCTTATTTCCAATGCTGTTAAGTTTACGGAATCCGGACGCGTTACCTGCGAGGTCAAGAATTACGGTGATGAAGTGCGAGTTACAGTATCTGATACAGGAATTGGTATAAATGAAAAAGACTTTGAAAACATCTTTGACCGTTTTAAGCAGGTAGGTGACACCTTAACCAATAAACCACAGGGCACGGGGTTAGGGTTGCCTATATGTAAGCAGATCATTGAGCATCATGGGGGCCGGATCTGGGTAGAAAGCAATATCGGTACCGGCAGCCGCTTCAGCTTCGTACTGCCGGTTTTCAAAGAGCCGCAAATGGTGGAAGAATGGTCAGATATAGAAGATGAAGATGGATTGGTGGCCGAGGCAACGATATAAATCTCCAAAAGAAGGAAATGAGATAATCTCTGCAGAATCATTAAAAGCTATTCACATATCGAGTGACGATCAACTCAACAGTAGTGAGAGGAGGCTCCTAGGTGCACAAAATCCTAATCGTAGATGATGAACCTCATATCCGGCTGCTTTTAGAACAGACCCTAGAAGATTTCGAAGACAAAGGGGTTGAGATTTTCACAGCCGAGAACGGCAAAATTGCCCTCGACATTATTGAAAAGGAAAATCCGAACCTGGTCTTTCTAGATGTCATGATGCCTGAAATGAACGGCTATGACGTTTGTTACAAGGTCAAGCAGGAGAAAGGCCTTAAGAGTATATATATAATCATGCTGACCGCCAAAGGACAGGAATTCGACCGCAAGAAAGCCTATGAAGTAGGTGTTGATCTTTATGTTACCAAGCCTTTCGATCCCGATCTGATAATTGAGAAGACCTCAGATATTTTGGGAATTAAGTTGGAAGAATAGGATACCGCAATTTATAAGAAAAGAAGTAAAGCAATGGCTTTGGTTGTCAGGTCATTGCTTTTTATTTTTTCTAGATAATTTGAACCAAAACAAGTTTTTCAGTGTATATACTTGTAGAACTAATTGAGGTTGAATAGAATATGCGGCTGAACGATATGATCACTGCTGAACGGATAATAGACAGAGATACATTGGCTTTTGAAGCATTTGTCGATGCTCATAAGACCAGGGTGTTTAATTATTGCCTGGGGTTCGTGGGTGATCATCACATTGCCGAGGAATTGGCCCAGGAGGTGTTCCTCAAGGTTTATCGCAACATCACAAGTTATGATTGGAAAAAGGCTTCACTGGCTACCTGGATGTACCGCATTGCCCGCAATACTTGCCTGAATCATGTAAGAGATAATAGCCATCAACACTCGGAAAATATCGATAGCTATTCGATGGCTGCTGCGGTACATAGTCAGACAGAGCTCGATAACAGGATCATGTTGTTCCAGGCGTTTGCCAGGCTTGCTCCGGCGGAAAGGGATCTGGTCATTCTTAAAGACTATTTGGGGTTAGGCTATCGCGATGTTGGTCGAATACTAGACATGCCGGTGGGAACTGTTAAGTCAAGATTGCATGCGATCCGCGCCAAGCTAAGATTGATATTAGGGGATGAACGATGATCAAAGACGGTTACTTTGAATTATTGAAAACCATAACTATTGAAGATTGTCCAACTGGTTTTACCAGGCAAGTACTGGCAAGATCGGGCATAAACGAGAATCAGCGTAAGCGGCTGCTCAGCTCTGAATCCTGGGTGGAACG
The DNA here is from genome assembly GCA_050259595.1 of Acidobacteriota bacterium. Classification (GTDB taxonomy): domain Bacteria; phylum Bacillota; class Syntrophomonadia; order Syntrophomonadales; family DTU052; genus JBLNAX01. Next base: position 49,029 of record JBLNAX010000028.1, read on the forward strand.
AGGAGTGTACGGGATTGGAAGTCTCGTGGTTATGGTCCTTATGATTATTGTGATAATTGGGGGCATTCATGATTCGAGCCGTATGGTTCATGAGCGGATGGCCACCAATAGTATTGAAATATCCGGCCAATTCACGGATGCTGTCAGAGAAGTAATCATAGAAAAGGAAAGGGGCGATTTGTAATGAAGAAGCTATTTGTCATTTTACTGTCACTGCTATTGATTGTCGGAGTATTTGTGTTGGAAGGCGGTTCGGTTGCAGCATTGTTATGCTTTAGTTCATTTGTTCCTATATTTTTTGGTACCATTCTTTCGGCTTTGTTTTCTTATCGCATTAGCGAAGTCACCCGGGCATTTGCGGATGGTTTTTCTGAGGTGGTTGAGTTTGACAAACATGGAGAGTATAAAGTGGACTTAGCTGTATTTAGAAATATGTCAGCGGCGATAGTATTTTGGTCGTTGGCCATTGCTGTATTAGCCGCAATAGTCATTTTATCAGGGCTTAGAGAAATAGACATGATTGGTCCACCGCTGGCGGCGGGGATGACGGCACTGTTATATGGGTTTGGCATAAAAGCAATTATTCTGATTCCCCTTGAAAACAGCATTCTCCGCAAAACACTCATGGTGGAGAACAACCAGAAATAACCATTAAGATCTGAGGGCTGCCATTGTAGCAGCTCTTTTTTTGTGTAAACTTGCAGCTGAACGAGCAGATAAATGATTCGGTTCGACCTTCTACAACTATAAAAAGTCGCATACTTTTCGATGGGGAGATGATGTAATGCGGCGTTTCATATCAGGATTTTTTTTGATCATCATCATTTATCTCGTATGGATGCAGTGGAACAGCTATTACGATTTCCGGCTTGATATTAACGGTAAAGCGAGTCTGGAAAAGGAAGACTATCCCAATCATTTGATATCACTAGACAAAAATGAGACAAAGGAAATAGCCAAATCATTGAAATGGAGCGAGAAACTGCCGATCAGTAGACCTGTATGCAAACCCGAGTATATCTTCAAGTCAGGTGGATCAAAAATAAATATATGGCGTACGACTCGAATCGCTGAGGATCAAAATGGTGTGTTGCTTAGCCTGCCAGGTCAGGCATGCCGATGCTTGGACCTGGTAATAGCGCGGCTAGAAATCCTAATCAATAACCGATTTGGCGAACTGATTGCATGGCCAGTGGTAAAGAATATATTTACTATGTATTCCGAAGCCGAGGTCATAGATTTTGAAACAGGTAAACATTTTCGGGTCCAGCGACGGGCAGGAAGCAATCATGCGGATGTACAGCCGTTGACAAGCGACGATACCAGGGTCATGAAAGAAATATTTCAAGGGAAATGGACATGGGAACGGCGAGCAGCGGTGGTTGTGGTAGGGGGACGTAGAATTGCTGCTTCAATGAATGGTCAGCCACATGGGGCGGGGGCAATCAAGGGAAATGACTTTCCGGGGCATTTCTGCCTGCATTTTCTGGGCAGTAAGACGCATGCAACAGGAAAAGTGGACATTGACCACCAAAAAATGGTATTAAAAGCTGGTGGAAAGAATTGACGGCTGTATATGGTTATGGATAAAATTGAGAAGTTGGTCTGAAACCATGCCTGGGGAGGGAATCAGGTTGGATATCGAAAAGGCCTGTCTGGTCGCGTTTATCGGCGTAGCGGGCTTGGGATATAAGGGGATATTGAAACTGCCTAAGCATTTTGGCTCATACCAGGCTGCCTGGGCAGCACCGCTCAAGCAGTTGTCGGATGTAGTGGGGCCGAAAGCATTACCGGCACTGGCTGAGTTAAGAAGTAATAAGGACCCGGAACGGGAACTGCAGAGGTATACTGATTCGGGGATATTTGTTATAGCCGAGTACGAAGAACTATATCCGCCGGTGCTGAAGCAGATCCACAGCTGGCCACCAGCACTTTTTTGCCGGGGCAGGATAGATGCCCTGCGCCAGCCGGCAGTGGGTATCGTTGGATCGCGCAAAGCCACACCTTATGGGAGAAAAGTAGCCAGGATGTTGGGGCGCGAGCTGGCAGAAGCCGGTGTTATAGTTGTCAGTGGTCTGGCTCGCGGTATCGATGCTGAAGCCCACTGGGGCGCCCTTGACGGCGGAGGTTATACTATTGGCATCTTAGGAAACGGACCAGACATTGTCTATCCACGTGAGAACAAGGAATTGTTTCAGAAGGTTGCTGAACGAGGATTGATCATGTCAGAATTCCTGCCGGGCACAGCGCCTGATTCTAAGAATTTTCCGATCCGTAACCGAATAATATCTGGATTATCGAATGGAATAGTGGTCGTTGAAGCTCAGCAAAGAAGCGGGGCTTTGATTACGGTCGACTTTGCCTTAGAACAGGGACGAGATGTTTTTGCTGTACCGGGTCCCATAACAAGCGAAACAAGTGCGGGCGTGAACAATCTCATTAAACAAGGCGCTCGGATGATAAGCGGGACCAAGGATATTCTAGAAGAATTGAGATTGGGCATTGACTATTGTGGGAATAACCATAATAATATGCAGGAAAGAGCCTTTAACGGAGATATAATTGACTACATAAGTTCTGATCGGGTTCATATTGATCAATTGCTCGTACAAACGGGGCTTTCATACGGTTTGCTTTCAGCCAAACTGTTGGTCATGGAACTCGAGGGCAGGATAAAAACCCTGCCCGGCAATTATTACGTTAGGGTTTAAAGTAAATACCACTCTTGAGGTGATATTTTGGCAGAGAAAGTACTGGTAATCGTTGAATCATCCGCTAAGGCTAAGACCATCAGCAAATTTCTTGGTAAAAATTACAAAGTCAAGGCATCTGTAGGTCATATCCGTGATTTGCCCAAGAGCAAGATGGGGATAGATGTTGAGGGCGATTTTGAACCTCAGTATATAACTATTCGCGGTAAGGGCTCGCTGATCAAGGAAATAAGAGATGAAAAGGATAAAGTCGAACAGGTATTTCTAGCTACTGACCCAGACCGTGAAGGTGAAGCTATTGCCTGGCATCTGAGCAAGATAATGAATTTGCCGGAAGACTCTATCTGTCGTATTGAATTTAATGAGATCACTAAAGATGCTATTAAAAAGGCAGTCAAAAGTCCCCGCGCCATCGATATGAATCGAGTAAATGCCCAGCAGGCCAGACGGGTTCTGGACAGGTTGGTGGGATATTCACTTAGTCCGTTACTATGGGCTAAGGTTCGTAAAGGCCTAAGCGCCGGCCGTGTACAGTCGGTAGCGGTCAGGCTGATCTGTGAAAGAGAAAAGGAAATCGAAGATTTCAAGCCTGAAGAATACTGGACTATCGAAGCCGAGTTTGCCAATGGTAAGAAGGCGATTTTTTTCGCAAAACTCCATTCGGTAGATGGTGCCAAGCCCCATATTACCGATGAGAAAACTGCTAATGGCCTGAAAACCAGGATCGATAAAAGTTCATTCAAAGTCGGCAAGGTCGACAAGAAGGAAAAACGGCGCAAACCGCTGCCGCCTTTTACCACGAGCACTCTGCAGCAGGAAGCTGCGAAAAGATTGGGCTACACCTCCAATCGTACCATGCGGATAGCCCAGGAATTATATGAAGGTTTAAATATTGGCGCAGAGGGCCATGTGGGTCTGGTAAGCTATATCAGAACCGATTCGGTGCGTGTTTCCAGTGAGGCTCAGACAGAAGCATTGGAGTATATTAGGGAGAAATACGGCAATCAGTACGCACCTGCCGAACCTAATGTATACAAATCGCGTAAGACGGCTCAGGATGCCCACGAAGCTATAAGGCCGACATTGGCGTACCGAACTCCTGAAACATTGAAACAATTCTTATCACGAGATCAACTGCGGTTGTACAGCTTGATTTGGGCACGCTTTTTAGCCAGTCAGATGACACCGTCTATATACGATACCGTATCCATAGATATAGTAAACGAGGGCCTGGTGTTCAGAGCCAACTCCTCGGTGCTGAAGTTCTCTGGCTACCTGGCGGTCTACAAGGACAGTGAAGAGGATGAGGAAAAGGATAAGATCAAGCTTCCAGAACTAGCCGAAGGTGAGAAGCTGACCGTAAAGAATGTAATACCGGAACAACATTTTACCCAGCCGCCTCCGCGTTATTCTGAGGCCAGCCTGGTGAAACTGCTGGAAGAGAAAAATATAGGGCGTCCCAGCACTTACGCTCCTATTATCGAGACAATAATCAAACGCAATTATGTAGAACGTGTTAACAAGCAGTTTGCTCCCACAGACCTTGGTTTTGTGGTGGTCGACCTGCTGAAGGAAAATTTCCCAGAAGTTATGGACGTTGAATTTACGGCTGAGATGGAAGAGAATCTCGATACCGTTGAAGAAGGCGAAATGAGATGGCAGTCGACCATTCGTGATTTCTATCAGCCGTTCGCTGTTCGTTTGGAAAAAGCCAAAGACCAGATAGAAAAGGTTACTATACCTGATGAACCGGCTGGTAAAGACTGCCCCAAGTGCAGCAAGCCAATGCTGATCAAAATGGGGCGTTTCGGTAAGTTTGCTGCCTGTTCAGGATTCCCAGAGTGCCGTCATACCGAGTCCATCAATGAAGTAGTAGGCGTACCATGTCCACAGTGTGGCGGTGATATCGTAGTGCTGCGGACAAAGAAGGGTAAGCGCTTTTATGGTTGTAAGAACTATCCGGATTGTGACTACAAGTCTTGGAATAAGCCTAACGGAGCAGATAAAGCGGAAGCTCAAGCTCAGGCCTAACTAGAGAGAAGGTCGAAAATGGAACATGTTGTGGTAGTTGGGGGCGGTCTTGCTGGCAGTGAGGCCGCCTATAAATTGGCCCAAAATGGTATAAGTGTCAAGCTGTTCGAAATGCGCCCACTGGCCATGACACCGGCACATAGAACTGGGTTTTTAGCGGAATTGATTTGCAGCAACAGCCTAAAATCAGAGAGCCTTGATACTGCTCAGGGACTGTTAAAAGCAGAGATGCGGCAAATGGGATCATTGGTTCTTGACTGTGCTGAAAAGTGCAGAGTGGCGGCTGGTTCAGCTCTAGCCGTGGACCGGGACCTATTGGGCGCAATGGTAACCGAGATCATTGAGAGTCACCCGCTTATCGAGGTGGTGCGGGAAGAAGTCACTGAGATACCCAAAGATGGTGTGGTAATAGTGGCCAGCGGACCACTGACCGCCGGTGCTCTGGCAAATGACATCCAAAGCTTGACAGGTTCAGAATATCTGCATTTCTATGATGCCGTAGCACCTATCGTAGCGGCTGACAGTGTTGATATGAACCGGGCATTTCGGGGTTCGCGCTATGGTAAAGGCAGCGATGACTACATAAACTGTCCGATGACAGAAGAAGAGTATACAAGGTTTTGTGACGAACTTGTCAAAGCCGACCCAGTGCCTATCCATGAAGCCGATCGTGATCTTTACTTCAATGCCTGCATGCCGATAGAGGAGATAGCCCGGCGGGGTCCCGAGACATTGAAATTTGGTCCCATGAGACCAGTTGGACTCCCTGACCCAGTTACCGGCAGAATTTCAGCCGCTGTTGTGCAGCTGCGTAATGAAAACAAGGACGGGAGCATGTTGGGATTGGTTGGTTTCCAGACCCGCATGAAATGGGGTGAGCAGGAAAGAGTACTGCGCTTGATCCCTGCTCTGGAGAACGCTGTGTTTCTGCGGCTGGGGGTCATGCATCGCAACACATTTATAAACAGTCCACAGTTGCTAAACGAATCATTAGAATTCAGGACCCGACCTGGTTTGTTTTTTGCCGGTCAGATCACCGGTGTAGAAGGCTATATGGAGTCGGCGGCCAGCGGCATTTGGGTGGGGATCAATACTGCCCGTCTAATGAAGGGTATGAAACCGCTTACATTACCACCAGAAACGATGCTGGGCAGTCTGTTCAGTTATGTCAGCAATGCAGAAGGCAAGAGCTTTCAACCTATGAATGCTAATTTTGGCCTGTTGCCGCCCTTGGAGGATCGGATTCGGAACAAGAAACTAAGAAATAGTGCTCTATCTGAAAGATCTCTTGACATACTTACCAAATTGTCAGAAGAGTTTTCAGATTAGTTGTAAAAATATTCTTCCTATGATACGATACGGATAGTATCGGGATGGAGGCGATTGTGTGCTGGTTCAGCATATAGACGGCTTTCTGAACCACTTGCGAGTTGAAAAAAGCGCTTCCAGTATGACGCTGATCAGTTATCGCACGGACCTGGCACAGTTCTTCGATTTTCTTCGAGAAACGAACAGCTTGCCGTCAGGTCCGATTTCGCATGACTTCTTCAATCATCGATCGGTGAGAGATTATCTTACCTTTTTGCAGAAGAGTGGTTTTTCGCGTTCGACGATGGCCAGAAAACTAGCAGCCCTGCGTTCTTTCGTAAAATATTTATGCAGGGAAGAGGTTTTAAGCGGCAATCCCATCGCTGCAGTCTCCACCCCGAAGCAGGAGAAAAAACTGCCGCGTTTTCTATATCCGGCAGAGATAGAAGCATTGTTAGATGCGCCTGATATAAACAACATCAGTGGTGTCAGGGATCGTGCGATTTTGGAAATGCTTTACGCCACTGGCATCAGGGTAAGCGAGCTGGTAGAACTGAATTTGATAAGTATAAGCTTGAACGATGGCTTTATAAAGGTGCTCGGTAAGGGGAACAAGGAAAGAATCGTGCCCATGGGCGATCCCGCCTGTCAGGCCTTGAGCCAATACTATCAGAAATCAAGGCCGATATTTGCACGCAAGGCTGCCCGAGATCAGAAGGCGGTATTTCTTAATAAGTTTGGTGGTCGTCTCACTGCCAGAAGTGTACGCAACATACTAAACAAGTATGTCGATGAAGTGGCTCTAAATCAGAAAGTAAGCCCGCATATGCTGCGGCATAGCTTTGCCACCCATCTATTGGACAATGGAGCCGACCTGCGCTCGGTCCAGGAACTACTGGGCCATGTGAAGCTGTCGACGACTCAGGTTTATACACATGTCACGAAGGAACGATTAAAATCAGTACATAAGAAAACCCATCCACGGAGGTAAGATGCTTAGAAGCACAACGATCGTAGCAGTAAGGAAAGACGGAAAAGCGGCCATAGCAGGTGACGGGCAGGTTACTTTCGGCCAAAGCATAATCATGAAACACGGTGCTCACAAGATCAGAAGGTTATACCATGATCAGGTACTGGCCGGTTTTGCCGGATCGGTAGCTGATGCTTTTACGCTGTTCAATAAGTTCGAAGGTAAGCTTGATGAATACCGGGGCAATCTAGCTCGTGCGGCTGTTGAAGTAGCACGGGATTGGCGTACTGATAAAGTCCTGCGCCGATTGGAAGCTATGCTGGTGGTTCTGGATAAAGAAAAGATATTTTTAGTATCCGGGAATGGAGAAGTGATCGAACCAGATGACGGGGTAATGGCGATCGGCTCCGGCGGCCCGTATGCATTGGCTGCAGCACGTGCTATGCTACGCCACTCGGATCTTACCGCAAAGGATATTGCAGCGGAAGCTTTAAAGATAGCTTCTGAAATATGCGTTTTTACCAATCAAAACATATCAGTTGAAGAGTTGGATTGAGGAGGTAGTCTGTGAATAGTCTTACTCCTCGACAAATAGTCGAGGAACTTGATAGATATATCATAGGGCAAGGTGAAGCTAAAAAAGCAGTAGCTATAGCTCTGCGCAATCGATATCGGCGTCAAATGCTGCCCTCCGAAATGGGCGACGAGATATATCCGAAAAACATAATCATGATAGGGCCTACCGGGGTAGGTAAAACTGAAATAGCCCGGCGTCTAGCCAAGTTAGAAAATGCACCGTTTATTAAGGTCGAGGCAACCAAATTCACCGAGGTAGGATATGTGGGCCGGGATGTGGATTCCATGATCCGTGATTTGGTGGAAACCTCGATTCGCATGCTCAAACAAGAGAAAATGGCTGAGGTTCAGGAAAAGGCAGAAGAGATGGCCGATGAGAGACTGCTTGACTACCTCATGCCGATACCGCGCAAGAAATCAAAATCTACTCGCAACCCACTGGAATTCCTTTTAGGACAGAGCGATAGTGATGCTGCGGATCCGGATCATGACCAGAAGGTTAATGAAGTTAGTGAACAGAGGAACATTCTAGCCCAGAAGCTTAAACGATTGGAACTAGAGGAAGAAGTAATAGAAATCGATGTTGAAGAGAAGCCAGTATCGTTTCTGGAGATCGTTTCCGGATCCGGTGTTGAGGAGATGGGCATCAACCTGCAGGATGTTTTTGGCGGGATGATGCCAAAAAACAAAAAACGTCGCAAAGTTACGGTCGCAGAGGCTCGCAGGATATTGACCAACGAAGAAGCACAAAAGCTTATCGATATGGACCAAGTTATCAGGGAGTCAATAAATAGAGCTGAGAACAGTGGCATTATATTCCTCGATGAAATCGACAAGATAGCAGGTCACGATACTGCCCATGGACCGGACGTATCAAGGGGTGGGGTACAACGTGATATTCTGCCAATTGTAGAGGGCTCTACTGTCATGACCAAATACGGCGCGCTAAAGACTGATCATATTTTGTTTATAGCGGCAGGAGCTTTTCATATGACTAAGCCCAGTGATTTGATCCCGGAATTACAGGGGCGATTCCCGATTCGGGTCGAGTTGGGCAGCTTATCTAAAGAAGATTTTGAGAGAATTTTAAAGGAACCTGACAATTCTTTGGTGAAGCAGTATATAGCACTTATATCGACAGAAAAAGTCGATGTGGTTTTTACCGATGAAGGAGTCAGTTATATTGCGGAAGTTGCTTATGAGGTGAACTCCCGTACTGAGAACATAGGAGCCCGACGGCTTCATACTATCTTGGAAAAAGTGCTCGAAGATCTATTGTTTGAAGCTCCCGAACGTTCCGGTGAGCAAGTCACGATCGACAAAGCCTATGTACACGAACGATTGGCCAAGATCGTTGGTGATGAGGATTTAAGCAGGTATATATTGTAGGGGGTGCAAATATGGCAAAAGGTTTGTTGGAAAAGGCCAGGGGAATTCATAAGATTCTCCAAAAAATTGCCGGCAATCCTGTGGAGTTTCAGGAAATGGCCCGTGTTTTGGCCAGCAATTTGGAATGTAGCGTCTATATCATTGGCCGTCGTGGTGGAATCGGAGGTTATGCCTTTCAGGAGGGTGTTACCTGCTCGCACATGGACAGAATCATGGAGTTCACCGAGGCTTTTCCGGAGTCTTTTAATCAAGGATTAATGGATATTCAGGAAACCAGAGGCAATATTGCAGTAGGTCCAGGTCAGTGCATTTTCCGTGTCGAAAATGTTGTATGCAGCGCTGGCAACTCGGTTATGTCGATCGTGCCTTTGTACGGTGGGGCTCGTCGGCTGGGCACCTTGCTTCTGACGAAAAAAGAAGGAAGTTTTGCTGATGAAGATATCGTCTTGGCCGAACTTGGTGCTATGGTTGTGTCGAACGAAGTAATGAGGATGAGGACCGAAAGAGTTGAAGAGGAAGCCCGGAAGCGGGCCGCGGTACAAGTCGCGGTGGCTACTCTGTCATACTCTGAACGCGAAGCGATCGAACACATCATTGCTGAATTGAAAGGCAGAGAGGGTCTGCTGGTCGCAAGCCGTATAGCCGATAAGGTCGGAATCACTAGATCGGTCATAGTAAGTGCTCTGCGTAAATTCGAAAGTGCTGGTGTAATTGAGTCCCGTTCCCTTGGCATGAAAGGAACATACATCAAAATCCTCAACGATAACCTTTTTGAGGAGTTAGAAAAACACTAGACATAACTTTAAAACCTATAAATGCTGTTGAGTACCAACCTAAAAACAATTTGGTATGAGCGGAAATGAAAAACTAGCCGAATCCGGTTAGTTTTTCTCTATTTATCGGCTTTTTTGCAGGAGTTTTGGGGATCGGTATAGAATCCGTATTTTAAGACCATTATGGCTTGGAGTGATACTTTATGCTGGAAAAACTGGTAACCAATAACACTATGAAGTCAATGCAGAAAGCCCTGGACGGTTCTGCTTTGCGGCAAAAAGTTATCGCCAACAACCTGGCAAATGTTGATACACCAGGTTATAAATCACTAGATGTTTCTTTTGAAGATGAACTGAAAAAGGCTATGTCTTCTGCACCGGGGACTTCCCTGCAGTTGTCTAACACCAATCCTCGGCATTTCCAGCTCAATGGGGAGCCGGCAAATCTTGATACTTTTAAACCTGAAGTAAAAGAGCTCAAGGATTTCTCTCTTCGTAACGACAAGAATAATGTAGACATTGATCGTGAAAATGCCAACCTCGCGAAAAACGAACTGTATTACGATGCAGTTCTTAGAAGCTTGAATGATGAATTTCGGGTATTGAGGATGGCTGTAACCGAAGGGAGTAAGTAAAAATGGCTTTTTTAAATGGAATTGATATCGCTGCCTCTGGCTTGACTGCACAAAGGCTAAGAATGGACGTTATCGCCAATAACCTGGCTAATGCTAATACGACCCGTTCTGCCAAGGGTGGCCCGTATCGTCGGCAGATGGTTGTTTTCGAGGCTCAGTCCGCTCCCGGACAAAGCTTTGATAATATATTGAATGAAAAAATAAAGAATTATGGTGGGGTCCGGGTCAACCAGATTACCGAAGACCAAGGGCCTTTTAAGCAGGTTTATGATCCATCCAATCCTGATGCAGATAAGGATGGCTATGTCAGTTACCCTAATGTAAACGTGGTCACTGAGATGGTTGACATGATTTCCGCTACTCGCAGTTATGAAGCCAACGTAACTGCGATGAACTCTATTAAAAACATGGCAATGAAGGCCCTGGACATTGGTCGCTAGGGGGGAGTTAATTGAAAGTTGACGGTGTCGGACTAGGACAAACTGGCTTGATCAATTCATTAGCCTCAAAAGAAGCGGATAATAAATCGACTTCTTCGTTTGGCGATATGCTCAAAGAAGCCTTGGGGCAGGTCGACAACATGCAGAATACTGCCCAGGAAAAGGCCAAGGAATTGATGTCAGGAGACACCTCGCAGATCCAGTCTACAGTTATAGCATATGAGCAGGCGTATCTGGCTTTACAGCTTACCATGCAGGTAAGAAATAAGGTCATTGAAGCGTATCATGAGATAATGAGAATATCCATGTAAGGATTCCGATTTTAGATAAAAGTCACAGGCGTAGGACAGGAGTGAAGATCAAGGCGTTAGGAAGATCGTGAGTGAGGAGTACTTGACGTACGACGATTGAACGGGCTTTCCGAAACAACGCAGATATTCAATTTTGTCATCAGTCTGAATGAAATGACGAGGAGTTAATATGGGGTTCGGAGAAGCTTTGAAAGAGAGATGGACCCAGCTCACAGAGTATTGGGCGGGTCTTAGCCTCAATCAAAAGGTGCTCGTTGCAGCTGCAGTACTGCTTATTATTGCAGCTGTCGCTATACCATCGGCTACGATGATGAAAACCGACTATGTAATTTTATATAATAAGCTCGAGGTCAACGATGCGGCAGCTATGAAAGCCAAACTTGATGAACTCGCTGTCCCTTACCAGCTAGCCGACAATGGTTCCACGATCATGGTTCCTACCGATCAGAAAGACAATGCCCGACTGCAGTTAGCAAGTGCCGGTCTGCCTAAAGGGGTAGCCGGCTTTGATTTGTTTAATACCACCAATTTCGGCGAAACCGAGACTGATAAGAAGGTCAAATATCAGGTGGCTTTGCAGGGAGAACTGACTAAGACTATTCAAAGTCTGACTCAGGTGGAATTTGCCAAGGTCAATCTGGCTATTCCCGAACAGTCCCTTTTTACTGAAAACCAAAAGAATCCTACTGCTGCTGTTGTAGTCAAAACCAAACCCTATATGGAATTGACGCCCAAAGAAGTACAAGGGATCATTCACCTGGTGGCCAGCAGTGTTCAGGGGTTAAAAGCCGAAGATGTTACGGTTGTAGACACCAATGGCAGCGTCCTGTCCGAAAATGTTGGTGATGAACAGGGTTCTGCTGTTGCTACTACGCTTACCCAGACTCAGATACTGATGAAACGCAAATACGAGAAGGACACGCAGAGTTCAGTCCAATCCATGCTGGAAAACATCCTGGGACCTGGCAAAGCGGTAGTAAGAGTTGCCGCGGAATTGAATTTTGATCAAAAACAAAGTCATAAAGAGACCTGGGGACCGAACAGTTTTGTGCGAAGTGAAAAACTTGATGACGAATCCAGTACCAAGGCTGAAAGCGGGACCGAAGGAGTGCCAGGCACTCAGTCCAACATTCCTACATACCAGACCGGAGGCACCACCGGTGGGACTTCCAGCAGTGAAAAATCATCAAAGACTAGGAATTATGAAATCGATAACGAGGTCGTTGATCAGAAGTATGCTTTGGGCGATGTGAAACGACTTACCATATCTGTTATTGTCGACAAGGAACTGAACGCGAAATCCAAAAAAGAGATACAAGATGCGGTAGCTACCGCAAGCGGGTTCAAACAAGAACGAGGAGACACCATCTCGGTGGCAGGCATGAAGTTTGCAGCAGCTCCGGTCGAACCAGTAGTTGCCCCCGGTTTCCTTGATTATCTTAACCAGTATGGAACCGTGGTTGGAATAGTTGTTGCGGTGCTTCTAGGATTAGTCATCATCTTAACGACTGGCAGAAAGAAAAAGAAACTTGACGAACATTCGCTGGATCTGCTGGTAGGTGAGGAGATCAAGGTAGAGGATCTGCTGGAGAGAGAGTTATCGCCTCAAGATAAAGAAAAGAAGAAGATTAGAGAAGAGATCGAGAAGCTGGTTGATCACAACGCCGAGGATGTGGCTCAAATAGTACGCACTTGGCTCCTAGAGGAGGGAAGATAAAAGATGTCTTCGCAAGGTAAAAGAGGTATGAGCGGAAGACAGAAGGCTGCCCATCTCCTGGTGGCACTGGGCCCAGAAAAATCGTCTAAAGTCTTTAAATTCCTAAAGGAAGATGAATTAGAGCAGGTAACATTGGAAATTGCCAATGTACGCAAGCTTTCCAACGAAAAAAGCGACGAAATCATGAAAGAATTCTATGAAATGTGTCTGGCTAACCAGTATATCACCCAGGGGGGTATCGATTATGCCAAAGATGTTTTGGAGAAGGCTTTAGGTCATGATAAAGCGATCGAGATAATCGGCCGGATATCAGCTTCATTGCAGGTCAGGCCTTTTGATTTTGTACGAAAAACTGAACCTTCACAGGTGTTGAACTTTATTCAGGGAGAACATACACAAACCATTGCGCTTATCCTAGCATACCTGGAACCGGAGAAATCTTCGGTAATACTGTCAGCACTACCACCTGAGCGCCAGGCCGATGTAGCCCGGCGCATCGCATTAATGGACACAACTTCGCCAGAAGTAATCAAAGAAGTCGAGCGAGTCTTAGAACGCAAATTATCATCTGTGGTACCGCAGGAAGTCACAAGTGCTGGCGGTATTAAGTCAGTGGTGGACATCATTAACCGGGTTGACCGCGGAACAGAAAAAACCATACTCGAAGCACTTGAAGTACAGGACCCCGAACTGGCTGAAGAAATCAAAAAGCTTATGTTTGTTTTCGAGGACCTGGTCACCATCGACGACCGCTCGATCCAGAGGATCCTGCGGGAAGTGGACAGTCACGACCTGGGACTGGCACTCAAGGGCGCCAGCGAAGAGGTATCACACAAACTATTCAACAATATGTCAAAACGTGCATCCGATATGCTGCGTGAAGATATAGAATTCATGGGACCGGTAAGACTGCGTGACGTTGAGGAAGCTCAGCAGAGGATCGTTAACTTGGTACGCAAACTTGAAGAGACCGGTGAAATCGTGGTGGCTCGTGGCGGAGGAGATGAAATAATTGTCTAGGATAATCAAATCCAACGATTTGGTTTTAAAAGAGCCGGTCACAATAGACCATTTATTTGAGGAAACCAAACAAAAAATACTGCAAGCCGAAGAAGCCACCTTGCAAAATGCTTTGCACGATGTCATAGAGGCCAGCGCCCATCTTCATCAGCACCATTCCGATTCGTCAAAAGTAAGAGATGAAGCAGATAAGATCATTCATGAAACCGAAGAAATGATAGTTGAAATACTTGATAAGGCTCGTTCTGAGGCGATGGCCATAATCAGTGATGCCCGTGAAGAGGCCCAAGAGCTTCATAATGCGGCACTGGAAGAAATAAATAATTTTCGGGAACAGTCTATTTCCCAAGGATATCAAGAGGGCTGGCAGCGGGCTGTTCAGGAGAATGAAGAGACTAGAACCCGCGCTATTGCTGAAAGTGAGCGTATGATAGATGAAGCGCTTAAAGAAAGGCTTAGCATCCTAAACTCTTCTGAAGAGACTATGGTTCGGCTAGTTATGGCCATTTCTCGAAAAATAATAGAAAAGGAAGTCGAGCAAAACCCCGATATAATAGTTAACCTGGTACGAAATGCTTTGGATCTGTTAAGTGACGCAGAGACGGTTAAGGTTCTGGTAAGTCCTCGAGATTTCGAGATTCTGGTCCAGGAAAAGGTCAATTTGACTACCCCCGGACAAGGAACATCAACGGTGAATCTGCAGTCTGATCCCAGAGTGGCGGCCGGGGGATGTGTTGTTGAAAGTGACATGGGGCTGGTCGATGCCCGGTTGGAGACTCGTATCTCCAACATCGAAAACACTTTGTTGGAAGTGGCTGGACGTGACCAATAGCTCGATTCCCAAAGACACAATTTCATTAAATAAATACATTACTGCGATTGATGATGCCTCGACTTGGACTCAGAAAGGCAGGATTTCGCAGGTTGTTGGTTTGACTATCGAATCCAATGGCCCGCGCGTAAGCCTTGGTGAGCTCTGTGAAATACGACCTAGCAAAATGCATAAAAAATATTTACTTTCCGAAGTTGTTGGCTTTCGAGGCAACAAGACCCTGCTTATGCCGCTGGGGGATCTGGAAGGAGTGGGACCGGGCAGTGAGATCGTATCTACTGGACGCCGCCTATCTGTTCCAGTTGGCCCAGGCCTTATTGGTCGCGTTCTGAATGGTCTAGGGGAACCGATCGATGGCAAAGGACCCATCGATTATGAACTTGTCTATCCTGTAAACAACTCTCCACCTAATCCACTACTGAGAAGAAGAATAACCGATCCTCTATCGGTGGGCATAAAAGCCATCGATGGATTGAATACGCTCGGCAAAGGTCAGAGACTTGGCATCTTTGCCGGCAGCGGCGTTGGTAAAAGTACTATGTTAGGCATGATCGCCCGCAATACCACGGCTGATATCAACGTGATCGGTCTGATCGGTGAACGTGGTCGTGAAGTTAGAGAATTCCTGGAGCGTGACCTTGGAGAAGAAGGATTGAAAAGATCGGTAGTTGTAGTTGCTACCTCTGATCAACCGGCTTTGATGAGGATAAAAGGCGCCTTCGTGGCGACCTCGATTGCGGAGTATTTTAGGGACCAAGGCAAAGATGTTCTGCTGCTGATGGATTCTGTTACTAGATTCGCCTTAGCTCAGCGTGAGGTAGGACTGGCCATCGGGGAGCCTCCAGCTACCAGAGGATTCACACCTTCTGTATTTGCACTGCTGCCTAAGATGTTGGAAAGAGCTGGCACGTCCGACACCGGAAGTATAACCGGATTATATACAGTTCTGGTCGAAGGTGACGATATGAATGAGCCGATAACCGATGCTGTAAGAGGTATAGTTGACGGGCACATCGTTCTAAGCCGCGACCTGGCAGCTATGAACAGATATCCGGCTATCGATGTACTTGCTAGTATTAGTCGTCTTATGATCGAAGTGGTTTCCGAAGAACATATGGAATTGGGAAATAGATTCCGCAGCTTGTTAGCGGTTTATGAGGATGCTAAAGATTTGATTGATATCGGAGCCTATAAAAGAGGATCTAATCCGCGGATTGATGAGGCCTTGGACTATATCGACAAGTGTCAGGAGTATCTACAGCAGGGCATTTATGAACAACTGACTCTGGATGACGCCTTAACTCAGCTTGATGACGCGGTAAGGTAAGGAATATTAGATGAAAGTTTTTGAGTTTCGTCTGCAGACCAAATTGGAGATCACCGAGCGCCAGGAAGATATAGCTAAAGCTGAGTTGTTTGAAAAGCAGATGATCTACGATGAAGCGCTGGCCCAGCTAAATGAATTATGTGACAGTATGGAAGAATTGAACAACACATTGAGAGGCAAGACCGGGCACAGATTGCACATAGACGATATCATCGTATTAAAACAATATCAACTGGTTCTTAAAGATAGAATTATTGAACAAGAAGCCGTAGTTGCTGAAGCCGAGACGATCATGGAGCTCGCCAGGCTGGCTTTGCTGGAGATCGTTAAGGAACGCAAAACCCTTACCCGGCTTCGTGAACGTGAGTTTAAAGAATATATGCGGGAATTCATGAGGGTGGAACAGGGTGAGATAGACGAGGTTGCCACCACCCGTTATTGGAGAGCTAACATAAGGAGAAATGACGATGCGTAGCTTGATAACAATAATAATTATGATCGTTGTAGCCCTAGGCCTGGTTTTTGGTGCCATGTATTTTGGCATTATTAGTCCGCCCAGCTTCATGAAGGACCTATCTATCTTTAAGCAGCAAACAGACGAGAAAACAGAAGCTACAGCTCCAAAAAAGAGAGTAACCAAGCTAAGTGTTTTGGAAGAACAAATCGATAATCTTAAGAAGCAGGTTCAAGCTAGGGATAAAACCATAACTCAGATAAAAGAAGAAAATGCCACTCTGCAGGAAGAACTAAAACTGGCCAGGGAAGAGGCGAATAAACCAGCTCTACCGCCTCAGA
>JBLNAX010000029.1:0-18352 GCA_050259595.1 Acidobacteriota bacterium
ATTCCTGCTTGACCCATGTTATTAGATGCAAGCCCATTTTACCGGTGACGGCGAGGATTTTTGATTTGCTTGAATACAACCCACTAGTATCGTTTCTTATATGATCGAGACCGTTGAAAAATGTTTGCATATATAAGGTATATCAGCGCGATTGCGATTACAACAGAATAGATATATGGATAATACCAAACCAGACCTTCAAAACGCAGTTGGGCGTTAAAGGCACGAAAAACGGAATATAGAGCAAAAAATACGGCACAGGCCGAACCGGGCTTGAGCCTGCTACGCAGTACTAAAAATGCCACAGTTCCTATTAATATGACTGCTGTCATTTCAAACAACTGGGTGGGATAAACGGGAAGTGTTTGCTCAAACATTTTCACAAGTCCTTCTTTGATCTGCTGCCTATAAGGTATACTCCCTGATGGGAAGGAAACCCCAAGTGTTGAGGATGTCAGCTCACCATAACAACAGCCATTGAGAAAGCATCCGATACGTATCAGAGGAATACCAGCTATCATGGCCATGGTCATTGAATCTAAAATAGCAGCAATTCTAATCTGCCGGACACGGCTGTAGACAAAACCACTGATAAGCATCAACAACAAGCCGCCGAAAATCGCCATACCTGCTTTACCAGGATCAACAATGGTCAGTACAGAAGAAAACTGCTGGGGATGCTGAATCACATACATAAGCCGTGAACCAGCAACTGCTGAAACAACTAGAAGCGCAGCCAGTTTTCCCGGAATTCGGTCTGGGATGCCCAAATTCCCAGCAAACTTAATAAAAACAATAGTACCTAGACCAACCCCCAATATCAAGAAAACCGTATATGCGTATATGTAGACATTTATGCCCAATAAGTTGAAGTGAACCAGAATGGGGCACATGGAACTTCCCCTTTCACATGACTTGCTGCTTATTTATTCATCGTGATTTTAAATGATTTGATTAATACTAGCGTCAGCATCCAAAAGTGTCAAATCCGTACACAAATCCTTCAGTGGGGGTCGTTGCCGTAGGCGCCCACAAGGCTGGAACCAGGTTCGGCTGCCAGTCAGCCTGAGAAGTATGGCCTTGAACACACCTGTAGATGACTCCCTGATAATATACATTCTGTCCAGCCGTATAAGCGATACCTACCTGCCAGGTGCGCATGGTTCCCAGCGCCACATCTCCGCCATATGTACTCCACTGCCCGTTTTTCCAGGCAATAGCCCTGACCCAGGTATCAGTATCCAGAGTCACAGATCCTGGGGATGTCCAATACGTAGTTGAAGCTTTAGGGTCGCCAGGTGTTGTTCCATCATTGGTGTAGGTGTAGTATATCCGTGCGCCAGCTGTAGATGTAGCAATTATCGTCTGCGTACTAGCATAAGGAAACAATGCATAATTAGGGTCCTCTACCCAACCAGAGCCATCATAATACATGTTCGAATGTTCACTAGCAGTTGGTTCCGCCGGTTGAGTCAGATTATTGAAAGTTCTGATAGCATAACTTTCGTCACGGAACTGCCCCCCGATGCGGCCGACAGCCTGTACAGTGAACGTTCCAGGCCCTATATTAGGTGGACTGGCTGGATAGTATTCTGTGCCGTGACGCGGATCACCACCATTGATAGTATAATAAATCGTTACAGATGAGCTGGTAGATGTTAATTTGAGTGGATAAGTTCCCACATAAGGCTCGATATCAGTAGTATTGAGTTCGATCAAGATCGGGTCCAGACTGGGATCGATATAACAGCTAATCGATACTGAATTGGTAGCCTGGGTCTCGGTTACTGCCGTCGACCTAATAACAATCCCTACAGTAACTATACCAGTCAAGACATTATTAGCCGTACCCGAGACTGTAATAACAATTGTATTGCCGGTTCCTTTAGCCGCGGTGCAAGAAATCCCTGTCGGCAGGCCGGTAATTGTAAGATCAGCAGCAGTTAAAGCAGGTTTGACCGTTCCGTTGGTTACGTTTAAAACCCATTGATTGTCATTTCCGATCGATTTGCAGTTGCCTTGAGTAACTACCAGGGAATCCGCTGCATTGCCAGCAATCTGCCAGGTTCCGACCTGAATCGAAAATCCGGTAATGGCAGCCGACTGGGTCGCCCAGAATTGATCGACGGCGGAGGGTAGAATGACCATCGATATATTGGTTAGTGCGGTATGAATGGCCGTACCGGCTGTCCCACTAACAGTAACCACAATAGTGTTGCCAGCGCCCTTAGCTGCAGTATAGGTCAGTCCCGCTGGCAAATTGTTTATCGTAATATTCGCACCTGTTACACCAGTACTCACAGTCCCGTTAGTAACATTCACTGTCCAGGTATTATCGGTCGCAGCCACATTAGTGTGCGGCGATCCTTGCATGGTGATAGTATTATTTGTGGAAGCGGTTCCTGTCAGCACAAATGTGCCTGGCTGAACGATGAAACCTGGTATAGAACCAGGGATCTGTGCCGAATCAAGGGCTGCGATATCAGTTACTGCAGATTTTTTGATTAAGATTTGAATATTGGTTCTGGCCGTTGTTATGGCTGGTGAAGCGGTGCCAGCCACAGTGACCACGATCGTGTTACCGACACCTTTGGCAGCGGTGTAAGTCAGATTAGTCGGCATATTGTAGACGACCAGATCGACTGCAGCCACAGTAGTTTTCACTGTCCCGCTAGTAACATTGATGGTCCAGGTCCTATTGGCTGCATCCACACTGGTATTGCCCGGTAATAGCATTGAGACAGTATTGTCGGTTGGAGTTCCAGCGATCTGGAAATAACCAGGGAGAACCATTCCGGTCAAGGCATTGGAAGCTTGGGCCGTTGCCATTTCGGCCGGATCCAGAGCCGAGGGGTTGATGACTATGCTGGAGTTAGCAATGCTAGTGATATTACTACTAGCCGTCCCACTAACCGTCACCTCTATGGTATTGCCCGCCCCTTTAGCCGCATTCCAGGTAAGACCGGCAGGAAGTCCGGTGATGGTTAGATCAGAGGCGTTGAAAGCGGTGCTCTTAACTGTCCCGCTAGTAACGTTTATGGTCCATGACGGGTCTGCTGCTGAAATGTTGCGCAGATCGCCTTGAGTAGTTACCGTATTATCGGTTACTGTGCCCTGAATCTGCCAAACTCTAGGCAGGATCGAGAAGTCGGTAATGGTGGCATCAGCATTTGCCATCTCCATGATAGCCGATGTTTTGACCACGATCGATATGTTGTTTATGGCTGTATGTATGGAAGTACCAGCAGTTCCACCAACGGTGATCTTAATTATGTTGCCTGTCTCATATACTACATTGATGACAGTAAGACCTGCGGCTGCAGGAGGAAAATTGACCTGGATGTCACTGGCGACTATTCCTTCTTTGACCGCCCCCTGGCTCAAATGAATGGTCCAGGTATTGTCGGCGGGATCAACTGTGACATGCTGGGGACCAGCCATATAGATCGTTTTATCTACGGCTTCCCCGATTATGTTGATATTGGCGGAAAGCAGCTGTACCGCAATAGGATCGGAGTCGCTGGCGCCCTGTATTGTTACAGCACTGCCTTTGACTATGATTTCGACTTTCGCAGATGGATTGATCGGATTAGTAGCTGTACCGGTGACACTAATAGTCATAGTATTTGACCCCAGATCGAAACTATCAAGACTCCAGTTAAGCCCCGCGGGAAGACCATAGGCAGCTGTTCCCACCGTCAGGTCACTGGCACTGAATCCTGCTTTCAACTGCCCCTGGCTAAGCTGGATCTGCCAAGTATCATTAGCGACCGGGATAACGTTGCCCGGTTGCAGATGGATCAGACTATCTGTCGCTTGAGCATAGACTTTGTATACTACGACCGGCACTACTTCCCCGGTCTCGCCGCCATTGTTGCCACCGGCAGTTCCCGGGTGCAGTGAGAGCGTTTCGGGCCCAGCCACCATAAGCATAGTCGTACCAACACTAAGTAGCACCATTAGCACCACCAGCACCATGACCAGTGTGGAAGCCTTCTCGTTATTTTGGGGCTTACCTAACACAAACCTCACCCTTTGACAAAGGATTTATCTACCGAAGAACAAATTATGTAAACTATGTATCTGATTTTATTATACACCCAAACCAAATCCCATTGCTGGCTGATCTAGGCTTATAGGCATTTATAATATAGATATCGAAACGATAATCACTTGTTATACACATAAGTAGTTAGGCTGCATGCTGCATCTGTCTCTTTGACTGGATCTTTGTTGGCAACCAGGTTGATCTCTATGAACTGGCTGTTATTGAGATTCCTAGGTGTATCTCCTTGTGGAACGACTTGAATATTACTGCCATCTAGATTGTTGAAAGTCAGCTGGGTAATGTTCTTCGCATAAACCAGCCCTACAACACGCCCACTTTCCAGCTGTCTGGTCCCAGGATAATAAATGAGGTCATATGAACCTAGATCTCCTGGAAACGTTGAAAGAAGATAATATGGAGTATCATAAATGTCATGACCAATAATGTGGGTATTACTATCATAGACAGCCAAAGACAGTCCATTGTTGTTTCTCTCATAGACAATATTACTAACAATCTGGTCCATGGCCATTCTGGCTTCGTACATGTTTTCTCTCTCAACAGTGAATGATCGCAGCACCCCGAAATAACTGTTCATCACTGTCATGATCGAGTAGAAAACGATGGCCAGAATAGCTAGAGCCAACATCATCTCCAGCAGTGTGAAACCAGAATTACTGTTTTTGTTGATCGACCTCAAGCCCATAACCTTCACACCTATTCTCAAAAAGCAATACTAGATTAACGATCACTAATAGTCCATTTTTTCAGTAGCAGGTGGCTCGCCATAAACAAAGACCGAAACCGTATCTATTCCCCAGGTCAGGTCAGCTTCCCAGTCGCGCTCCCGGCCATAGACATAACGAAGTATGTCATTATCAGCACCGTTTACATATACATGCTGGATCACGGAAACAGTCCGAAAATTGGTCGGGTCAGACCGTACCATTTCCAGTACCGACTTTGTTGTATATGTGTGCTGCAGGTCTCGCTTGCTATCCCCCACCAGCTGCCCGGCCACCGCGATCATGACCGCGAACACAGTTATGACCATGACAAAGATGCCAATGGCAATAATGGTCTCAATCAAACTAAAGCCCTGCTCACGCCTGGCAGGGCATACTTGATCGTGAGCATTCTTATGTAATGGGTAGACAAATCTGCTACGGCAATCAGGAATCACTGCATGACCCCCTCCACACGCCCAGTATCAGCATTTACTTTCAAGTCCCTTTGGCTACCATTGTCATCGGTCAAAACTATGGTAAGCTGGGTCCCTGGAGTCAAGCTAGTACTACCGTTAGCTTTGAATAGAAATGTGTAGGCAGCCTGGAAACGAACTCGATATGGCAGACTCTTGTTCACATAGACTTTTGTAGGGTCAGCAACTGACTTAACAGTGTAACCAGTTCCAATTAAGCTAACTTCAACATCACCCTGGGCCCTGGCTATTTCCCGTGCCGCCCGTAGACTGGACTGCAGCACCTGCACCCCTTCCTCGGCTCGTGACTCCTCAAGGACCGGCCGAAAATTAGGAATAGCAAAGGCTGTTACAATTGCTATAACTGCGATCACAATCATCAATTCGACTAACGTAAAACCTCGAGATCGCAAATAAAGTCACCTCCGGCTCAACTGCTAATGCTTGATCTTCCCAATCAGATCGAACAACGGCAAAATCGAAGCTACGACAATGCCACCAATTACAACACCCATAAATAAAAGCATTACCGGTTCTACCAGTGACAACAGTGTGGTAATGCCGTTTTGCACCTCACGTTCATAATTAACGACCATCTCATCCAGCATCTCTTCCATATTCCCGGTCTCTTCACCCAGGCGCATCAGGTGGATGGCCATCTCGTCAAAGAATCCTTCCTGTCCTAAGTTATAGGCTAGACTTTCGCCCCTTTGTACACCATCGATAGCGGCATCCACGGCCCGTTCTCCCAGTGCGTTATCAATATTCTGGCGCACCAGACGCAGACCGACGATCCAAGGTATCCCTCCCTTAACTACCACCCCGGCGGTTCTGGCCATGCGGGCGGTGGCGGAGGTTACCGCCAGTTTCCCAAAAATGGGAAGCTTAAAGAGTATTTGATCCTTAAAAAGCCGCCCCTCCGGAGTTGAGAGGTAATACTTTATCCCGACAACAACAGCCCCTAGACCAACAATGATCACAACCAGATTGGCCCGGAAGAATTTGCCGAAGTCGATTATACCCTGGGTAATAGCCGGAAGCTGAGCGCCGGAGCTGGCCATTAGAGTTTCGATCTGCGGCATAAGAAACTGAAACACGAAGAACAATAATCCAACACAAACAAATCCCAAAACGATCGGGTAAACCATTGCTCCCCGCACTTTCTTCTGGATAGTATACTCTTGTTCGTAATAATCGCCCAGGTTCTTAAAGATCATGTCCAGTGTACCAGAAGCCTCACCGGTGTTGACCATCAAGGCCAGCAGAGACGGGATCCGGCTCTCTTCCGAGCCCATGGCTTCTGAAAGACTGCGACCAGTCAATACTTCGCGGTGCATACGTTTGATCTCATCGCGCATGACCAGATCGCTGGTCTCGCGCTGCATTATCTCCAATCCGCGCAGGATGGGCATGCCCGCTCGCAAGATGATCGACATCTGCCGACAGAAATTGGATAGCGAATTCAGCTTGGGCTTGCCCCTGAGATTAAAAGAAAAGGAAAACTCGGCCGATTGGGCGGCTATTTTGATCGGGATCAGACCACGGCCACGCAATGCTTCGCGGGCGGCCGATTCTGACTCAGCTGATAGCACGCCTTCTTCAGATTTCCCTTGACGATTAGTTGCCGCATATGTGAATTCGGGCACGTCACAGCCTCCATCAATAGGTCTGAGTTACTCTCAGAGCTTCTTCTAGTGTAGTTGTTCCATTAAACACTTTTAACCGGCAATCGTTCCATAGTGGAACCATACCATTTTTCAGAGCATATTCACGTAGTTCATCAGAGGAAACACTTTTTCCTATTAGTTCCCGCATATCCCGGTCCACCTCTAGTATCTCAAAAGCCCCTATCCTTCCCAGATAGCCCGTATCACGGCAGGCTTTACAGCCTTTGCCGCGGGTCAACTTAAGGGACTGACTCCCATCAACTCCTAGAATCTCAAGTTCATGCGAGTCAGCCTCATATTCTTCCTTGCAGTACTGGCAAACTTTACGTACCAAGCGCTGAGCCACAATTCCGCCCAATGAAGATGCTATTAGGTAAGGCTCGATCCCCATATCCATCATACGCGCAATTGCGCCTGGGGCATCGGTGGTATGCAGGGTAGACAGCACCAGGTGACCAGTTAAGGCCGCCCGTACAGATATATCGGCCGTCTCACTGTCACGTATCTCACCGACCATGATAACGTCAGGGTCCTGGCGCAGCAGGGTCCTGATCCCGGCGGCAAATGAGAACCCAGCCTGGGCATTGATCTGGGTTTGTGATATTCCTGACATTTCGTACTCTACCGGATCTTCCAGGGTAACGACATTAAGGTGGGTCCCGTCTAACTCAGATAACATTGAATACAAAGTAGTAGTTTTACCGCTGCCGGTAGGACCGGTAACCAGGATTATACCCCAGGGCCGGTTGACCAGGCGGTTAAACTTAACGATATCGTTCTCAGAAAAGCCTAGATGTTCCTTACCAACAAAGAAAGAACCACGGTCCAATATCCTTATAACCAGCTTTTCTCCATAAACAGTCGGCATCGACGATACACGAAGGTCTACCCTTCGTTTGTCAACAGTCATTGAAAACTTGCCATCCTGGGGCAGTCTTCTCTCAGCAATGTTCATTTCGGCCATGACCTTCAATCGGCTGACCATTGGGTTATGTACAGATGGATCCGTGGTGAGAGCTTCATGCAGCATCCCGTCCACTCGGGTGCGGACCCGCAGTTCGTTTTCTTTAGGCTCTATGTGTATATCACTAGCCCGGCTGCGTACTGCGTTCTCTATAATGCTATTGACCAGTCGCACCATCGGCGCATCATCGACATCAACTGAGGCCGCGACTTCCTCAACCTGTACCGACCGGGCTACATCTAAAGCCGCCAGCTGAGCCGCCCTTTTCTGGCCGAATTCGGACTCAATGGTCTCCATGATGTCGCGTTCACCAGCTAAAATTGGGGTCACAGGCATACCCGCTACCAGAGTGACATCCTGAATCGCCACCCTGTCCAGTGGGTCTCTCATAGCCAGCAACAAGCGGCCCTCCACAAACTGAATAGGCACCACCACATGCCGGCGGGCAACGTTTTCAGGTATGCGACGAACCGCTTCCGGGTCAATAGGAGCAGTCTTCAAATCCACATGGTGAATCCCAAGCTGGCTTTCTAACACTGTTGCGAGCTGGGTTTGGGTTATCATCCCTTCTCGGACCAGGGTTTCACCCAGTTTGGCACCGGTGCGTTTTTGAATCTGCAGGGCTTTATTAAGTTGTGCTTCAGTAACAGCACCCGCCTGGACGAGTAACTCGCCCAGGCGGAGTTTTTGCACAGGGTTCGGCATTGCCACGTTTGCCACCACCAATCACCAGATGGTGCGAATCCTGTCTCTCATTATCATACCGCGTTCATCGAACGGGTACAGCTTGACCACCAGGGTCCCATCAGCGCTGAAGGCTGATACCATGACGGTCCCTCTTAAGCGGGGATAGACCCGTTCCGCGCGCCAGGTGGCATCTTCGTTGTTGCCGCCTGCATAATATGTAAGCGCTGCGGAAACCGTATTCTTATCATCATCTGTTAGCTGGCTCCAGGGAGCCATCCCATATCCACCGGTAACCGGATTCTGATATTTAGACGATGCTTCATCCGGATTTGCTCCCGGTGGCATGGTGTTTATCTTCCTGACCAGATCGGTTTCCAACTTCCCCCCACTATTGGAGCTATAGTTGAAAATCATCCCTTGAATAACGGCGTGGACGGAATTAAGATTAGCGTCCACGCCGGCGATCTTGGCCTGGGTTTTCACATTCTCACTCTTAGGGATAAAGATGAAGATCAAGAGTGATATGATAAACACCACTATAGTCAGTTCTATGAGACTGAAGCCGCGCTGGGATCTTATCCTCTGGCGCATACAGCGTCCCCGCATTTCTTAGTTATGTAGATTAACGATCCTAGTAAACCTTCTGCGGATAACCGCTGATGATTGCTCCATCTTTGTCATATGCATATACCAGGCATCCTACTGAAAGTGTAGCCGGTACATATAGGGCAACAGCGCCAGCGTAGTTTGCTCCTCCATTAAAAGTTGCAGTACTATTAGCATAAACAACAGCAGTAGTTGCACTGGCAGTTTGCTCTACAGTAGTACCATTGGTGATCGGGTTCAACAGGTTAGCAGTAGCAATTTTCGGGCCAACTGCTGCCAGTAGGTCTGCTCCGCTTGTATACTTTGGAACCATGGCTGATGTCACACCGAATACTGTACGCGCATTACCCTCAACACCAGTTTCTTTAGCAGACTGTTGTACGAGACCCGCTCTCGGAATCAATACAGCGGCCAGGATCGCGATAACCGCGATAACGATCATCATTTCAATCAGAGTGAAACCTTTTTTGCTGCGCATTTTTTGAGTCATTTTCAACACTATGAATTCCCCCTTAAAATATTGATAAATTTATGCTTTTGTCCGAGCTTAAGGCCCGGTTGGCCTCCCGACACCAGAAATAGGTCTACATCTCCTCCCTTCCCTAGCGAGTTCACAGACCTACATACCAGTTTTCCAATAGCTTGTATACCAATTCCATATATCTGCGCCCCAGAAGAAGGCGATCAGCCCCCCCAGAGCTAGATAAGGACCAAAGGGGATAGCATCCTTGCGTCCCTTTAAGCCCGTTACCATCAGAATCACACCAATGACTCCACCAGCCATAAAACCGGTGAACATTCCTATTACTAGACCTTTAACACCAAGATAGAGTCCCATGAAAGCAGTGAGCTTGACATCTCCCATGCCCATGGCCTCCTGGCCAGCTATCAAGCCGCCGATGATGGCCACCGCCAGCATGAAGAGAAGGCCGCCGCCACCAGCTATCAGCCCATCTTTCAGAACATCCCAGCCTTGCAGGTACATAAGCGGTATCCCGGCTACTGCTCCCACTGCCAAGGCCGCATCGGGTATGATCTGGTGATAAATGTCGATCACCGATATGGTTATCAGAACCGACACAAAAACCAGACCAGCCAGTGTCATCCAGGTCAAACCGAACTTGTACCATACCAGCAGGTACAGCAATCCGGTCACCAGTTCCACCAGCGGGTACTGCCAGCTAACCTTGGTCCCACAATAGCGGCACTTTCCCCTAAGAAAGAGGAAGCTTAAAACCGGAAACAAATCTAAGAACCCTAACCGATGTCCACACGCCATGCATCGCGAGGGCGGTGTCACGACTGACTGTTCTTCCGGCAAACGACATATGCACACATTGAGAAAGCTGCCTATGACCGTTCCCAGAACAAAAATAATTATATTATCAATGATCAAGTACATCTGCATTCCTCGATTTTTTCAGTTTTGGCTGCGGTAAATCTAACACAAACTCAGAACATAAGGCAGTCCGGTTATCATTCCGATCTATCTGCACAACCAATACTGGGATTAAAAAACAATTCTATACAGGGTATAACAATTCCTGCGAGTCACGAAAAAAATTGTAGAAATTTTGTCCAACCGTTAGACATTTTTGTTAATTTATTTACTTGATTTGAAGTCATGAGTCGATATTGTTTGACAATTGGTTCCTCAAAACCCATCTTCACACACAATACTAATAGTAGTCTAAGCCTTGCCCAATGCTTTGTCAATCAGTTTCCAACCCTAAGAAGCTTGAGTAGTAGGCACGTAAGAGCACATGGCATATTATCCCATCGTTTGGCATCGCCTACAAATAGGCTCTTTGCCAGCTTTAGATTCACTTACGGTATCATCCTGGATATGTTTTCCTCAGTATCTCTTTTTTCGACATTTTTTTGTCGGAGGAAAGTCAAATAATGTTAACTGATTAGTGGAACTTACTAATGATAATTGGTTATTAATGATTCACAGGTTTGTGGATCTGCATATCCGGGCAAAACGAAAGAGGGGCTTGCGCCCCCCTCTTATGCGAAATATTAAGAAAAACTTGTTTCACCTTCCCTTACAACGGTTCCGGAATCTCAATAGCCAGCTGGCTGATCAGTTTACTAATAGCCTTCTTCTCTATACGCGATACATAAGAGCGTGATATCCCCAGTTTCTTAGCGATCTCCCGCTGCGTTTCCTTTAACCCTGATAGAATGCCATATCTCATTTCTATGACCTGGCGTTCGCGGCGGTTTAACGCCCCCATCTTGTTGATTATTTTTTCTTCCTGCATTTTAGCATCGACTATATCCAAAATTTCATTATCACTATAGAGAACATCCATTAATGAAATCTCGTTACCTTCCTTGTCATATCCTATTGGATCATAAATACTTACTTCCATCCGAGTCTTTTTCATATTGCGAAGATACATAAGTACCTCGTTTTCGATACAGCGAGCGGCATATGTAGCTAATCTTGTCCCCCGGTTTTCGTCAAAGGTTTTTATCGCTTTGATAAGTCCAATAGTACCTATCGAGATCAAGTCTTCTAGGTCTTCTCCCGTAGCCTCATACTTCTTTATCACGTGCGCGACCAGCCGAAGATTATGCTCTATCAGCCTGTTTTTAGCCTCTTCGTTCCCCTCCTTGATTTTCCGTAAGGCTTCGCGCTCACCAGCCTCAGTCAAGGGCTGTGGAAAGGTCAGGTTGTTAAGATAACCTGCCAGCAAAACTACGCCCTGCAGAGCCGAAGCCAGAACCGCGAACCAGCTCAGGATAGCCAAAATCCCACCTCCATAATGTATCCGCCCTAAATAATATGGAGTTGGGAAACGATTTGTGCTTGTACGTATCTAGGCATTCTTCGGTAGTTTACTGGGTGGCTTGGGGATGTATGGAATAGAAAGCAAGAGTGTTACCTACTGGCTTTTCAGTAGGTAAGACAATTAATTGGGGGTTTCAAGCAACCTTTTACATTTGATTGACGGCGCCAAACTCTATGATCAATATTTGAGCATAGCTTAATTAATAGGAAATATCTGCTAAACATTTCTAAGACAAAGAGGACCCTTGAAAAGGATGTGGAATTCTATTTTAATGAACCAAAAAAGGAAATGAGGCAGACCGATTGCGGGCTTACACCTTGATTTCGTCGCTAGTAATCCTATTTGGAAGTGAGTTAAGCATATTAATCGCCATAGAACAACTGGTGAAAAAGAACCGCAATATGGCGAATGTTTTGCTTTTCTTTTACTTGATATGCACCGGATTGATCCAGTTAGGTATTGGATTAATCGTGTGGAGGATCCCCTTTTTATACAATGGTGGGTTTCTGCCGTTTGCTGCGATCATTTTTTGTTATGGCCCGATCAACCTGCTCTATTATCACTCGCTTCTTGAACCTAATAAGTCTTTGCCATATCGGCTGCTTATTCATTTCTTGCCAGCGGTCCTGGTTGTGGTTGGAGAAATATTTTTGCTGATTGGATTTCATGATAGATTAAACTGGCTGATCTCCAGCATCTTAAATGATCCCCTGCACGATCCACTAGCACTGGTTCTGGTGGCGGGGGCAATACACATAACCGCGTATTTACTATATCTATTAAAGATTGCGCTTTCATTATTAGGAAATAATGAGATCAAGAATGAACTGCGTATCGTTTTAACGATCGACACTCTAGCCATTGTCTCTACACTCATGATAAGCACCGGTCTTATGACCAGGAATTCATTTCTACTGTTGTCTGCCGGTATACTGGTCAGCGCTCTGCACGTTTTCTTCTTTCTGGCTGAGGTTCGCTACCCCGATTTTTTCCAAAGGGTTGGCAGGGAGATAAGGAGCAATAGATACGCTAAGAACCTGCTGCATGGTCTTAATACAGAAATGATATTGGCCCGGCTCCAAGAGTTGATGGAAAAGGACTATCTTTACCGAGATCCCGACCTTAATCTTTCCGATTTGGCGGAAAAGCTTTTAATCACCCCCCAGCAGTTATCGCAATTTCTAAACGATAAGCTCAATCAAAATTTCCGAGGCTTCATAAATATGTATCGGGTTGAGGAAGCTAAACTGCTGCTGACTTCGGTTCCTCAGAAGAGTGTAATCCATATCTGCTATGAAGTGGGATTCAACTCCAAGTCAGGTTTCAATCTTGCCTTCAAAAAACTCACTGGCCAATCCCCAACCGATTACCGATCAATCCGGCCATCCTGAAAACTTTCCCGGGAAATAATAATCATCACATCCTGGAGTAACCAACCACCAAATTGGCATACCAAATACTGCTTATCCATCGTCCATAATTATAATTCTGGTCCAATAATCCCTATCCACCCCCGAAATATGCCGATTCAATTTATCGTCCACAAATAGATTTTGGGACGAATTGCTGTGGGTTTTGCAAAATAATTGAGTTATTGGGTAATGGAAGGGGGCTTTGATACTTTTACACGCTTTTAGAGCATGGCTTATTATGGTGGAGGGTAGAGATAATGAAGTCACTGGCGGACAAAACTATCATTTTGACCGGGGCGGCCGGTGGATTCGGCCAGGAGTTTGTCAAACAGCTTTTAGCTTTGGGAAGCCGATTGATTATTACCGATACTGATCTCCAAAGTCTTACCGAAATAACCGACCAAATCGCTGAAAGTCAGTATCCAGGTAGTGTTTTGGGTTTGATTGAAGCCAATCTATCCACTGATGCCGGATGCGAACACCTGTATCAAGAAAGTAAGAAAATTGCACCCCATATTGATATGTTGATCAACAATGCAGGTGTCATTACATTTGGTTATTATCACGAATGCCCGCAATCCAGATGGGAGTCATTGATGCAGATCAACATTCTGGCGCCAATGCGGCTGACTTACAGGTTTTTGCCGGATATGCTAGCAAGAGGCCAGGGTCATATCGTCTTCATCTCCTCATGTGCCGGACTAGTCGGCACTGCACACAGTGTCCCCTATTCCGCATCTAAGTTTGCCCTGCGGGGCTTCGGCATGTCGCTTTCAGGGGAGGTTAAAACAGAGGGTATTGATATTACTATCATTTATCCATCCTG
This sequence comes from Acidobacteriota bacterium, assembly GCA_050259595.1. GTDB lineage: Bacteria > Bacillota > Syntrophomonadia > Syntrophomonadales > DTU052 > JBLNAX01. The sequence continues at coordinate 14,213 of JBLNAX010000029.1, forward strand.
GGTCAAGACTCCCTTACTTGACATTGAAGTCAACGGATCTGCTAATGTCAAAACCCTTACTAGCCTCATTGCCGGATCACCCGGGAGGATTGTAGCCAACTCTATTAAGGGCATCCGCAGAAGACAACTGCATGTTTATCCTCGAATTGATGCTAAAATCATCCACCTGGGCAGCAAGGTAACTCCTATCGTTGGCAGTATGAGGCGCAATTAGCCTTTCGTAATCCGGGCTTAGATTGGACATAGAAGCGTAATTACATAACAAAGGCGGTGTTGTTTTGAAAATGACAGGTGCTGAAGTCACAAAGTGGCTCGCAATCGAACCTCAGGTTAATGATGTAATGAACAGTGTTATATCGACTAAGAAATTCCCTCGCGCATATTATAAAGATTTTTATACATCGGTAGCTTTAGCCCGCAAGTTTAATGATGAGGTAGTTAAGCCGGTTTACAAAGAAATTGATTTGAAAGTTAAAGAAGACAACGACTATTTGCCGTGGGAATTTGTGCACGAAGCCAACCGCTGGAAGCTTTACTCTCTTTGGATGCCAAAAGCAATGGGTGGCGGAGGACTGCATATCAATTCACTGTATGTCTTTCTCGAGGAAATAGCCAGTGTTTGCGTGGGGTTATCCAATGTTATAGGTGTGCATTACCTCGGTTTGGGCACACTGCTGGCTTGTTGGAACATGAAAGTATTCAAAAGGATAATGAACGAAATCCGTGAAGGTGAAAAGAAAGATAAACCTTGCTTGGTATCACTGGGCCTGACTGAGCCTGGTGCTGGAACTGATGTTGAAGACCAGAGCTTGCTGGTTAAAGCCCGCCTGGGAACTACTGCTCAAAAGACCAAAGGCGGATACATATTAAATGGACAGAAATGCTTTATATCCAGTGGCCATCTATCAACCTGGCACATGGTAGTTGCCTACGGAGATCGAAAAAAGCCGACCGATACGGCCATGGTTTTAGCGGTTAGAAGCGACATGCCGGGATTCTCATTTGGGAGCAAAGAAAACAAAATGGGTCAAAAGGCATGTGTAGCCAGTGAATTAGTCTTTGAAGACTGTTTTGTGCCTGATGAACTGGTGTGTGTTTGTCCTGAGCAGTTTGCCAATTGGGATGTCGATATGGCGGAGGTCAATGACCGGGTGCTGATATCCGCACTGTCCGCCTCCCGGATCGGAGTGGGCGCTTTTGCGACCGGTGTGGCCCGCGGCGCTTTCGAAACCGCCCTTGACTATGCGCAAAACAAAAAGGTTGCTGGCAAACGTCTGATAGACCACGAATGGGCTCAGGTTATTTTAGCGGAAATGTACAAGAACGTAAATATGGCCAGAGCGATGTATCTCGAGGCGGCTTTTGCTATAGGCAATGTGGGCATGCTGAGGGTGTTATATAATAAATTGATTTTCCATTCTTCCAGACTGCCGGTATTTCCACTGATCGCCCCATTCTTTGATCTAAAATTGGTTACTAATGTCTTGCGCCGGATTTATTTTAAAAAGATGAAAAAGAGTGAAGTGCAGGTAATGGTGGGCTGGGCTTCGCTCAGCAAATTTGGCGATAGTGATATCTCAGTCGAGAATTCAAAGCTGGCTATTGAGCTGATGGGTTTTGATGGCGCCCGCCACGACATCGGTGCGGAAAAGTATCTTCGCGATGCCAAACTGTTGCAGATCTACGAGGGAACTAACCAGCTTAATCGTTTGGAAGTATTTAAAAACCTGGCTGGCCGCAATTCAGATTTTGCATTCATGCAATAAGGTGGAGGTGGAGTTATGGAAAATATAATTAATGCTGAATTTCGGCCTTGTTTTGCACTGGCTAGAGACTTTGCCAAAAAAGAGCTGGCCGACAAAAGTTTGATGGAGTGCAGATGTTCTGCGGAATGGCAGGCGGAAATCATTATGAAGGCCGGGAATCTAGGTTTTTATGAGATAGTTGTGCCCGAAGAGCACGGCGGAATGGGGGCTGGCATTGAGGTTTTATCCCAGGTGATGCTTAATATAAGCATGGTTGATGCCAGCATGGCCGGGGTAATCTTCACCAATGCAGCGGCAATCAATATCGTAGCTGAAGCGGCAATAGACACGGATTGTGATAGTATTCGCGATCAGCTTACTCAAACCCGATTACCTGTCGCCTTCCCTTCGTTTTCACGCCCTGATGATAGCGAAATGCCAATAGCCGACCTCAAGGGCGGAGTTTTTAGACTGAACGGAGCTTTATCCAACCTGGTGCTAGGAGATGTTGCCGAGTATGCGATAGTACCGGCAAAGCTACAAGAAGGCGAGGATTTTTCTTATTATCTCGTCAAATTAGAAGTTCCTCATTGTCAGATGCAATCAATAATTACTATGGGGTTTCAATCATGTCCAGTGGCCGATGTTATTCTCAAAGACGCCCCTGCTATGTTGGTCGGGGTCAAAGATAAAGGCTGGCTGTATTTTCAGGCTATGCAGAACACAATGTCGGTGGCAGCAACGGCAATTAGTGTGGGTATTATGAAAGGCTCCTTCAATAAAGCTGTAGACTATGCTAACGAACGCTATCAGGGAGGAAGATTGATCATTGAATGGCCGGAAGTAAGGATGATTTTGTCTGGAATAGCCAGCAAGATTGCATTAGGAGAAACAGCCCTTAGCTTTCTCTATACCGAGACTGATCGCAGGAGCCAGAGGTATGCTCGTTATGCCCGAGCGACAGCTATTCACCTTGGTCAATTGGCTTGCTCAGCAGCAACCGATGGTGTGCAGTTGTTGGGTGGATATGGCTATATGCATGGCTTTGGCCAGGAAGAGCGAATGCGGGATGCCACCCAGGCAAGATGTTTGCTGGGTATGGTAGCTTTGAGAAAACTGGAGCTGTTGGGACTAATGGTTTTATAGAGCCCATGATTTATCGTATATGAGAAAGGGGCAGAGTTAATGAATAAGGGGGACATTTTCCAAGGAATCAAACAATGGTCGGCAGATATTGACGGACACCCCGGTAAAATGCCGATATTTTACCCGCAAACAGAATATATGGCAGCTGGTTTTACGGCTTCCACGAAGATGGTCAAAAGATTCTTACCTGATCCTCAGATGCATCCGGTAGAGTTCATGCCTGGTCGGGCCATGGTTATGTTTGTGGCATTTGAGTATGCTGAATCGGATTTGAGACCGTATAATGAGTTCGCTATCGCCTTCCTAATCAGGTATGGCCGTAAGCCGATTCCCGGATTAACTTCCTTGAATCAGTTAGTTAAAAGAAGTTTTGAAGTATATGTCTGGCACCTGCCGGTCACCACCGAAGCAGCCCTTGCCTACGGCAAGCATTATTGGGGATTCCCCAAATTTGTATCAGAGATCGACTTCTGTAATCGAGGCGGCATTAGGGAGTGCACAGTCGGAGAAAATGGAGTAAAGATTCTCACCTTACGCGGCAAACAATTGAACACTACTCCCAGCCCGATCTCACGTTTTCGCACTTATTCGGTTAAAGACGGCATCACACTGATTGGAACAATATACAACAGCAATCTGCGGTTTGCCCAGAATGTTCTTCTCTGTCGTGATGATGCGCGCTTGGAAATATACAACCAGCACCCAATCAGCAAGGATTTGCTGGCCCTGGACCTTAGTGAAAAACCGGTTGTGTACCAGTACAGTGACATGGATGATATGGTTTTGTTTGGGGGGCGTAACTTAATCGATATTTAGCTATACAACTAAGGCGTCTTGCAGGAACTGAGCCAAATCAATCTAAATCAAGCCCGAACTTTAGGTCCTCGAATACATGTACAGCATTTCGAGGACTTTTTCTATTGATTTGCATCAACCGCCTACATCACTGAAAGTAAAGAGGAGACGCAACTAGCGTCTCCTTAGGTATACTCTAAAGCCCGGCACCGAAAGGGAGATTGGAAGTCCCTTTGTTAAATGATTCTACTTGCCCAGCTTCTTCAGCATCTTTGACTCGACCGCACAGATCTCTGCTCTCGTGGCGTTTATCCGAGCCTTGAAAGTGTTGTCCGGGTAGCCGGTCAGCAAGCCATTGTCCAGAGCACTCTGGATATAACCCGTCGCCCAACCAGGAATATTTTTGGTATCAGCAAACTTGAACCTTGGTTTACTGCTTGGCGTAATTTTCAAT
>JBLNAX010000030.1:0-3669 GCA_050259595.1 Acidobacteriota bacterium
GTTAAAAAAGTTGCTTATGTTGTAGTAACTGCTGACCGCGGCCTTTGCGGGGCATTTAATACCAATATAATCAAACGGGCCATTGTAGCTATCGGTGAGGAAGAAAGACAGGTTGATAGTCTAATCGTTGCGGTTGGACGTAAATCCCGTGATTTTTTCCGGAAGCGTGGGTATACTCTTCAGGCTGAATTCATCAATTTAGGCGATAAGCTAGACTATTCTCAAGCCAAAGAAATTGGCCAGTTTATAACTCAGATGTATGAAGAAGGCGCGGCTGATGAGGTTTATCTGGTATATTCGCATTTCGTTAATGCTTTGAGACAGATACCGACTGTTGAAAAAATATTACCGATCGAACCACCAGAGGAAATCAAGGCTGAGGCGGAAGAAATAGCCAAGTATTCGCCGGATTATATCTATGAGCCAAACGTTGACGAGATTTTGATCAGCCTATTACCGCGTTACCTGGAAAGTCAGATATATCATGCTTTATTGGAATCCAAGGCAAGCGAGCATGGTGCGCGCATGACGGCTATGGGCAATGCGACTGAAAACGCGTCAGAGTTGGTTGATAAACTTACGCTGGAGATGAACAATGCCCGACAAGCGGCTATTACCAACGAAATACTCGAAATCTCCGGCGGTGCCGAAGCTCTGAGAAAAGGAGGCAAGTAGGGAATGGCAAAAGAAACTTACGGCCAGGTCGTTCAGGTTATAGGCCCTGTTGTCGACATTCGCTTTAAACCTGGCGAACTGCCCGATCTTATGCATGCAGTTAAGATCAATTCCAACGACCAGGATAGCTCAGCTTCTGTGGTTGAAATCAATGTAACTCTGGAAGCTATGCAGTTGTTGGGTAATGACGTTGTAAGATGTGTTGCCCTGCAGCCTACTGACGGTGTTCAGCGGGGAATGAAAGCAGTCAACACAGGTGCCGCCATTTCTGTTCCGGTAGGAGATGCTACTCTGGGACGTATTCTTAACGTTCTGGGACAACCGGTTGATGAAATGGGTCCGGTCGATGCCAAAGAGTACTGGGAAATACACCGTAAACCGCCTAAACTAACAGAACAAACACCTGCTAACACGATGCTGGAAACTGGTGTTAAGGTTTTGGACCTGATCTGCCCATATGCTAAAGGTGGTAAGATAGGTTTGTTTGGTGGAGCCGGTGTTGGCAAAACCGTTGTTATTATGGAACTAATCCGCAACATCGCTTACGAACATGGTGGATATTCAGTGTTCACCGGTGTTGGTGAGAGAACCCGTGAAGGAAATGACCTCTGGAATGAAATGAAGGAGTCCGGGGTTCTTGCGAAGTGCGCACTTATTTATGGTCAGATGAATGAGCCCCCCGGAGCGCGTCTGCGGGTTGGTCTTACAGGATTGACCGTAGCTGAGTACTTCCGTGATGTCGGAGGACAGGACGTTCTGATATTTATCGACAATATATTCCGGTTTGCTCAAGCTGGTAACGAAGTGTCCGCTCTGCTCGGACGTATGCCATCTGCCGTAGGATATCAGCCTACACTGGCAACTGACATGGGTCTTCTGCAGGAACGTATTACTTCGACAACCAAGGGTTCAATCACCTCAGCGCAGGCCGTATACGTGCCCGCTGATGACTTGACTGACCCAGCACCAGCAACAACATTTGCTCACTTGGATGCTACCACGGTTCTTTCCCGTGCAATATCTGAGTTGGGAATTTATCCGGCTGTTGACCCGTTGGATTCAACATCGCGGATTTTGGACCCCAACATCGTGGGAGCCGATCATTACAATACTGCTCGTGGTCTGCAGAAGATTCTGCAGAGATACAAAGAGCTTCAGGACATCATCGCCATCCTTGGAATGGACGAGTTGACCGACGAAGACAAACTGGTGGTTGCCAGAGCTAGAAAGATGCAGAGATTCCTCTCGCAGCCTTTCCACGTTGCTGAGCAGTTTACCAGTATGCCTGGGCTATACGTTCCTGTCAAAGAAACCATTAGAAGCTTCATGGAAGTACTAGAAGGCAAACATGATGATCTACCTGAAAATGCCTTTATGATGGTCGGAAATATTGACAGTGCGGTGGAGAAGGCCAGGAGGGAGGCCTAGTCTATGGCAGACAACACCTTTATGCTTGAAGTGGTAACCCCCGAGAACATCCTGCTTAGTGATGAGGTTCAGTTTGTGGTGGTTCCCGGTATCGAAGGTGAGCTTGGTATGTTGAAAAACCACGCTGCTATAGTTGCTGGTCTGAAAGTCGGGGTTTTGAGATATACTATGCCGGATGGCAGTATTCGGTACATGGCCATAAGCGGCGGCTTGATGGAAGTCATGGACAACGATGCCAAGGTTTTAGCGGAAACCGCTGAACATGGGCGGGATATAGACATCTTAAGAGCTAAGGCTGCCAAAGAAAGGGCCGAAAGACGAATCACCGAAAGACAGGACCAAATTAGTTATGTTCGTGCGCAGATGGCACTCTTGAGGGCTATTGCTCGGATTAAAGCTAACGAAATGGACAAAATGTAACAGTCATTGAATAAGCCGGGGCAACCCGGCTTATTATTTTTTATACTTTATGAAATTATAGCCGCTGCCGTGTTTTGCGGTGGCAAAAAGCGAAAAAACACCAACCCACTCAGAAAGCTGAATCATTTGTAGCTTGATTTGTTGCTGAAATGGGTATGGTAAGACTAAAGGATTTTTGAATCGCAATGCTATCCGTTGCAGAGCGGATGTGGGGGGGCTTGCTGATGACCAAAATACAAAAAGTCTTCCTTATATTGGTTGTGAGCTATTTTGCCTTAAAAGGAATACTAGCATTCCTAATATACGTAGTCAGCAAGAGACTGCAGACCAAAGGGGTAGAGTTTAAAAAGAAGAGAGAAGCTCGGAAGAAAAAGACCGTGTAAACGGTCTTTTATTCGATTTATAGGCAATGAAAAAGAGCCGCCCAAATTACATTTGGTGCGGCTTTTTTATGATTAGGAATGAGACTATTTTCTCAAGCGTTGGAAGACGTATCATTCGTCGGTAAGAAACATAGTATAAACTGTAAAAGTTTATTTTCCAGTAAATCAATAATTGTTCTGAACAAAATCTCCAATTATCACATCACACTTCGATTATTTCTTCAAACATCTCACCAAAGGCAGGCAGCAGAGCCAGCACCGCAAATTACTTTAAAGGGCCAAAAAACAGCATAAAGGAGGGATGCCGTACTTCCTATTCAAAGCCCGTGAAACAGAGACAGAGAGATAAAGGAGGAGGAGTACATGGGTGGAGCAATAGCGATAGGCGCCGCTATATCGGTTGCCCTGTCAGGTATGGGTGGTAGCTTGGGTCAGGGTTATGTCGGCGGAAAGGCTTTGGAAAGCATTGCACGTCAGCCTGAAGTGACAGAACAGGTTCGAACACTTTTATTTATTACCCTGGCATTCATAGAAACCCTGACAATATACGGTTTGTTGATAGCCTTCATGTTGGTAAGTAAAATTTCCTGATGCCGTATGAGAGAGTCAGAGTATCGTAAAAAACCAAAGGATGATCTATCCACCTTGAATCTAGGTAAAGGGGGAGAGTGGGGGTGGAGGGCATGACTCAACTGCAGAGGGTGTTTGCCCTTGGGTCAATGATGTACCTTATCACGAAGGCCTGCTTATGCATCATTCTCTA
>JBLNAX010000031.1:0-13942 GCA_050259595.1 Acidobacteriota bacterium
CACGTTTTATGTAGCCTTTTTCCTCAAGCTGGGTAAGATGCATATGAACCGTGGAACTGGAACTAAGACCGGTGGCCTGCCCGATCTCTCGGACGGAAGGGGGGAAGCCACGAGCTCTTAACTGGGACTTTATATAATCAAGTATTTCTCTTTGGCGCACAGTCAAATCGGGACGCATAGCATTGACCTCCCTCCACATTATGGTTAAAGTATAGCATTTAAGCTTTGACTAAAACAAGTGTTCGGGATGCCAAAAGCTATTAATATCTGCATTTTCAAGAGCTCTCATCATTCGCCTGCGGGCATGAGGATACTTCTTCTCCAGCTCATCGATAAAAGCATGTACGGTTTCTCGGTTGGTATGGCCTGAAACAGGGCAGGGATTAGATATCACAGGTAGATTGTAAGCCTTAGTATATCTGATGATATCTTTTTCCTCGATATATATAAGCGGGCGGATAATTGTTACATCCGATCGATCTAAATAGGTCGTTGGTTTAAAGCAGCGAAAACGGCCTTCGAACATCATCGACATCATCAAGGTAGTAACGGCATCGTCTAAATGATGGGCCAGAGCGACTTTATTACAGCCCAGTTTATTTGCGTGTTTGTTTAGGCAACCTGATCGTAGGTTGGCGCAAAGTGCACAGGGGTTGCTTTCCTGGCGTTCTTCAAATATGGTATGACCGATATCCGTTTCTATTATATGGTGAGGGAGATTTAGGCTAGACAAGTAGTCTGTGATAGTCTTCCAGTCTGCCTGCCATCCCAGATCTATTGAGATAGGCACAATATTGAATCTAAGGGGGGTATGCTCTAATAGTAGTCGCAAAACATTTATCAACACTAAACTGTCCTTGCCGCCCGATACACCTACAGCTACATTATCGCCGGTGTCGATCAGTTTATATTTCAAATTGGCATTTCGTACATGAGTAAACAGCTGCTTGCTTCCCATATTATCGCCCCTGACACAATCTTAATATTATAATTGTACCTAAAAACAGCCAATATTGATAATGTGAAAAATAGTGCAATAAAGGAGGTGTAAGAATAATTCAGAAATATAGAGATAATGGGAATATAGAGAAATTTGAAAAAACAAATGTCGAAAATTAGCAGTCAGTGTTGTAGTATCTCCCTGATCAATTAGGTTTTTTGAATGGGGGAATTTGTGTGGCGGGATCTAATTCGGATGCGCTTGTTCAAAAGTTAGCCAAACAGTATGCTATTGAGACCGTGTTACAGGTAGCGTTTATGTGCACGTTTTTTGGTTTTTTATTTTGTGCACTTACCGGTGATTTCACTATATTACTGCAGGAATTATTGGCAGGTTTTATCGGCGGTGCCGTTGTAGGTGGCATCGCAGTCATGATCAATTTAAAGAGGTTTTTCAAACCCATCGGTAATCTGATGGGTTTTGTCAATGGTATGGCTCAGGGGGATCTCAGTCACAGCCTAGCTGATCAGAATTTCGGAGTTATGGAAGTATTAAAACAAGCCTTCGAACATATGGGCCAGGAAGTCAAGAAGCTGGTTAGTACGATTGTTAAAACAGCCGAAATTATTGAGAGTGCAAGGGAAGTCTTAGCTACCGAATCGCAGGATAACAGCAGTCGATCTCACCAGGTAACTGCCGCCATAATGGAGGTGGCGAAAGCTAGCAACGAACAGGCTGTGGTGGTTCAGGACATAACCAACAGGATAGTGCTTATGAGAAAACAGGTTAACAGTATCTCGGAGCATTCAATAGCAGTGGACGCTAATCTTAAAAACGTCCAGGAAATGGCCAGGGCCAATTCCATAACAATAGCCGATCAAAAAGTGCGTATTGCCGAGAATCGACAGATTGTAGAAAATATGGCTAAATCAATCGAAGAACTGTCGCGAAAATCCAAACAGATCAGCGACATTATGCAGCTAATAACGGACATCGCCGGGCAGACAAATTTACTGGCATTAAATGCATCGATCGAAGCTGCACGTACCGGTGAACAGGGACACGGGTTTCAGGTGGTATCACAGGAAGTTAGAAAGCTTGCTGAGGAATCATCAGTCGCAGCTCATGAAATCGGCGGATTGGTAATGAGTATCAATAATAAAATACAGCAGGTGGTACTGGAAACTCTAGTCGCAAAGGATGCTGTTGTTGAGCAGGTCAAGGCTATCGCCATCAATCAGGATGTCATTAAAGAAGTGGTTGATAATTTCGGAATAATAAGCGATGAAATGAAACAATCGCTTGATATTTCCGAGGATTTGAGAACTTTTGTAGAAAATATAAATAATGCTGTTATAGAGATCAGTTCGGTAGCTGAAGAAACATCAGCAGGATGCCAGGATATTCAAAATACTGCTATTAATCAGGCATCTGGAATGAATGATCTATACAATTTCACAACGGAAATGGCATTAGTCGTCACAAAATTAAAGCAGCAGGGAGGCAAGTTTATTCTCGAGAAATCTGCTTCCATTGAAATGGGAGGTGAATGATTATGAGTACTACTCATGATGAAATCAAAAAGGTTGCCAAAGCTTATCAAATTCGAACAATAATCGTCAGTGTGATAGCTGCTTGTATAATTGTAGCTCCTATGCTCGCCTTGGTCGGGAATAAATGGGATATGCATGGACTGATAATTGGTCTAATCGTTTCGGGTTCGTGTGGAATTACAGTCGGTTTTCTATCGACAAAAATGAATATTAATAAATTTATATCTCCAATGGAGCCAATAATCAATTATTCCGAAAGCGTGGCCTTTGGTGACATTAGTCAGGAAATTGGGACCGATGAAAGGCTGGGCAGATTGGAAGTACTGAGGGATTCCTTGAATAACATGGTGCTGGAACTGAGAACCGCAGTAACAGAAATCAAATTTTGCGGACAAGAAATAAATGGGATGGCAGCTCAATCCGTAGACATTGCTGAGAACTGTGCTGAAGGAGCACAATTGATAGCTTCAACTGTCAATGAAATCGCTGACGGTGCTTCAAATCAGGCTATGAACCTTCAAGAGGCAAACATAATGGTAAAGGATATGGTACATGTTGTCGAGAATATTAGACAGAAGACCGTCGAAGTATCGCAGCATACATCAAACACCGAGAAACTTGTCAAAGATGGATTGGCAACTGCCAAATACCAAATGGAAAAGGTTAAGGAAAATGCGGGCGCTATGGTTCGTGTTTCCGAATCAATAAAAAGCCTGGAAGACCAATCTAATCAGATTGGTCAAATTGTTCATGTTATTACCGACATTGCCAGTCAGACCAATCTTCTAGCATTAAATGCGGCTATCGAAGCAGCCAAGGCCGGGGATCAGGGGAGAGGTTTTGCGGTGGTGGCGGAGGAAGTCCGTAAGCTAGCTGAAGAGACATCATCGGCAGCCAAGAAGATATTTGAACTGATCGAGGAGATTCAGGCCGGAACCAGTTCAGTGGTAGGTGACATGGAAAAAGTCATGGGGGCTCTGGAAAACCAGACTGAGGCGGTGGTGGCCAGCCAGAATGTTCTGCAGGAAATGGCCAATCAGATAGAACCTATAACCGCTGAAAGCAGAATAATAGCGGACGCAGCTCATTCTATTTCAACGGAAGCAGAAAAAACGGTAGCCGATGTGGAAAACATTGCGTCAGCCAGTGAAGAGACGGCAGCAGCATCAGAAGAAGTGCTGGCTTCTACCGAAGATCAGGAAGCTTCAGTCAATAGGATGCGTGGTCAAATCAGACAGTTTTCGGAACTTGCTAGCGATTTGCAGCAGGAAGCAGAAAAGATAAAAACTGCTTAAAAGATGAACAGACTAACTACAGAGAGAATACCGAGGGGCTGTGCGGTTGGCATACTGTATTTCTAAGGCAGTCTAAGAACGATAATTAATATGACTAGCACAGAGGGGGTATATTGGTGCAAAATACCAAACAGGTTCTTGAGAAACTATCACGAGATTATACTATTTCAACCATGGTCTTTTGTGTAATCCCAACCGGGATATTTTCTGGGTTATTCTGGCTATGGAAATGTGATCTAAGTGATAAAAGTATATTACTGTATGAAATATTGCTGGCAATTCTAGGTGGTTTGGTCGTCAGCGGTCTTTCGATAATGATCAACCGGAAGCGATTTATAACACCTATTACTATAATGGTTGATTTTGTAGATTCAATGGCCCATGGTGACTTAACGAAAAGTCTGGCTGGGTACGATTTCGGCCCATTAAACCTCATGCGCAATGCTTTTGATAACATGGGCAATCAGGTCAGGGCCATGGTGAGCCGGATAATGTCATGCATAAGATCTATAGAAACAATAGAGGAGTCGGCAAAACTTCTTAGTTCTGAATCAGATAAAAACAATATTCGTGCTCGTCAGGCTGCTATTGCGATCACTGATATCTCGGACGGAGGACGTCAGCAAGGGGCTGCCTCCCAACAGGTCGCCGCCCAGCTTATCAATATCGGCCAGACTATCGATGATGTGGCTAAAAATGCCCATGAAGTGATCGATGTATTACGGGAAGCCGAAAAGAGTAATGAAGCCGGCATAGATGCCGTTCAAGAACAAAAACAAGGTATGAAAGCCAATCGGGCAGTGGTCGAGAAGATGATGTTAGCTATCAATGAGCTGGCTGCCAAATCACACGAAATCAATAATATTATGGTGGTTATCGGGGAAATAGCAGGACAGACAAATTTGTTAGCACTTAACGCATCCATCGAAGCAGCACGCACAGGAGAACAGGGACGTGGTTTCCAAGTGGTATCCCAGGAAGTGCGCACACTAGCAGAGGAATCAGCCAATGCTGCACGCGAGATCGGCTCACTAGTCAACAATATTCAACGAAGTATCGAGCAAGTGGTAAATGAAATGGATGTTGCCAAGTCCTCAGCGCAAGAGCAGGAAAAAGCAGTAGACGACAACCAGCAGTTTATCAACAGTGTGGCAGATAGTTTCGTGGTTATCACTAATGAGATCGACAGTGTTGCAAAAGCTGTGGAGCAGATCAAACAACTTATCGATCCGGTAAGTTCGACTATAGAGGATGTTTCAAAAGTTACCGTAGAAACAACCAGCGGAGCTAAAGAGGTGCTGTCATCAGTTGAAAGACAACAGGAAAGAATGAATGATCTTAGAAGTATAGCGGACAGCCTCCATGATATCGTTGAAAACCTTACAGAACAGAGTAAACATTTCAAACTACCTGTTAAGGGGTCAGATCAGGTAAGCAAATACGAAAAAACCAATATTGCGGAGATACGCGCTGTGGCTAAGAAATATCAGCGCGGAACGATAATCTTTACGACAGCCGCATCAGGAATACTGTTCAGTGGACCAATGGCCTGGATAGGATTGCAGTCACAATGGTTAGATGGACTGCCTTACTCTGCAGGGCTTTGCGCAATTGCCGGATTGATCATCGGTTTCGGTGCCACTGTAATGAATATTAAGAGATTCATCAAGCCGATGGCAGATCTTGTTCAGTTTGCAGATGTAGTAGCAGGTGGGAACCTGAGTTTGGAGATACCTGAGACTGCACAGTTAGGGAAGCTGTTCATTATGAGAGACGTTTTAAACTCTATGGTAAGAGAACTGCGTAACGTTACCAATAATCTGGGTCAAGGTGGGGCATTGATCAGTGAAGCCGCTGCCAGAGCGCAGGGTATTGCTGATGGAACAGCCGATACCGCTCAAGCTGTAGCAGACACAGTCAATGTAATCGCGGGCAGTGCCTATAAGCAGGCCCTAGATATTCAGGAAGTATCCACAGGAATCAAAAATATTTCTACAACTACTGAGGAGATTTCCGGCAACGCCAAAAAGGTTGCCGTCAATACATCTGAGACTGAGAGAATGGTAGAAGAAGGCATAAAGAATGCCATATTCCAAAGAGACAAGGCTAAGGAGAACATCAGAGCAATAGGACGTGTAAGCGAAGCGATAAGTGATCTCGAGGAAAATTCGACTGTTATCGGTCAAATAGTTAAAGTCATTACTGACATCGCCAGTCAAACCAATCTATTAGCACTAAATGCAGCCATAGAAGCAGCCCGGGCTGGAGAACAGGGGCGTGGCTTTGCTGTGGTCGCCGAAGAGGTTAGAAAGCTGGCGGAACAAACCTCACAGGCAGCTACTAGAATTTATGATCTGATTGGCGGGATCCAAGAGGGAACTCAAAAGGTAGTAGGTGATATGGAACAAGCTAAAGGGGCTTTGGAGAATCAGACGGAAGTCGTTTTTGCGAGTGAAAAGATACTAGAAGAAATCAATAAACAAGTCGTGCCCATTAACCGCAGAGCTCAGGAGATTGCTAAATCAGCTCAGGTTATTGCACAGGGCACCGATCATATAGCCAAGGAAATCGAGAACATCGCCGCCGCTAGTCAGGAAGGTGCGGCTGGGGCGGAGCAAGTATTAGCTACGACTGAGGAACAGGAGCGTTCTGTTGAGCAGATAAAGAGTTTGATCTCAAATTTCGCGGAGCGGGCTCGCGATCTTCAAAGGGAGGTGTCTCTGTTCCAAGCTAGTTAAAAGAAAATTCGAGCACATAAAAGATATCAAATAATCAATAAACGTCATTCTAAGACGGGGGATGCTACTAATGAATATGGATAGCGGCAAGAATGAAGTGAAAAAGCTTACTATTGAATATGCATTAAATACATTACTGGCGATAGTATTAATCTGCAGTTTATGTGGAGTAGGGTATATTTTAAGTGCCGGTATAGATTCTTGGAAATACCGGGGATTACTTGTTTTATCAGCTATATTGGGTGGCAGTGCAGTGGGGGCTGTTGCTGTTCTGCTCAATATAAAGAGATTTATTAAGCCGATCGGCATAATGAGCGGTTTTATTAATCGCATAGCGGATGGGGATCTGACCGTTTCTCTAAAGGAATACTCATTTGATACTATGGAAATCATGAAAAGTGCCCTAGAAGATATGGCTAATTCCATAAGGTCACTTGTTTTCGTAGTAGCCGACAGCACCATCCAGGTCGAGAGATCGTCTACTTCACTTAATAGTGAGGCGAATGACACTAACCGCATTGCCAATGAAGTAGCTACCGCTATTTCACAAGTGGCGCAGGGGAGCAATGAACAAGCTAATGCGGTAAGTGAAATTGTTAAGGAAACCCAGAAAATACGTGAGTTTGTTGTTAAGATAACAGATCGGATCCGTGGAGTATCGAGCACACTTAGTAGTGTGCGTAGCATGTCCCGGGATGGCTCAGATGCAGTTGGTGAACAAAAGGTCAGAATGCAGGCAAACCGAAGAGTAATTGAAAGTATTGGTGTGGCAATTACGGAACTGGCAGTGAAGTCTGAAGAGATCGGACATATCATGGAGCTCATTTCTGATATTGCTGGTCAGACAAATCTGTTGGCTTTGAATGCTTCGATCGAAGCCGCGCGAACCGGAGATCAGGGACACGGCTTTCAGGTCGTTTCGCAGGAAGTCCGCAAACTCGCTGATCAGTCATCCTCTTCAGCCCATGAGATAGGCGGCTTGATTCACGGGATCCAGCTCAGTATCGAGCAGGTTGTATATCAGAAGAAGTTAGCCGAGGAAGCTGTATCAGATCAGGAGAAAGCCATTGATGATAACCAGAACGCCATTAATCTAGTTCTGGAGAGTTTTGACAGTATAACTGAAGAGTTCAATAAAGTCGTTCGCAGTGTTGACCAGATGTCGAACTCCATGGATGCCATTGCCGATAAAGTAGCCAGTATTGGGGAAAATACCATGCATAATTCAGCTGGTTCTGAGGAAATATCATCTACGGCTGAAGAACAGGCCCGATACATGGGTCATCTAAGCAGTATTTCAGATAGCATCACTGGTATCGTTCAGCGTCTGCAAAACGAGAGTTCCAGATTTAGGTTGCCAGAGGTCAACGATGCAAGTCTGATGGTTTCAACTGCAAATCAGTTTTCATATACTATTGATGATGTAGCCCGTGTATATCAGAGAAAAACTATCCTTCTGAGTACTGTACTAGGTATCATAGTGAACAGCTGGGTCTTAATGCTAGCTGCTAACAAAGTAAGTTGGACTGGTTTCTTTTGGGGATTTGTATGGTCTTTTGTGGCTGGTTCATTAACAGGCTATGTTTCCACCAGACGTAACATCAAGCTTTTCATATATCCAACTGGTGTTCTAGTAATATATGCGAATATGGTGGCTCGAGGAGATTTGACTGCTGAAATCGGCGAAGATGAAAAAATGGGCAGTCTCAAGCTATTGCGTGATGTATTCAATAATATGGTCCGCCAATTACGCAAGACAGTAATGAGTATCACAGAAAGCATTGTGGAGATCAATTCATCGGCAGATAGTGCTGATCAATACGCCCATAACACAGCGGAAACGGCTGCTCAGGTGGCGGCAACCGTGGATGAGATCGCCCGTAATGCGACAACTCAGACCGAGGACATACTAGATGCCTCATTAGTTATTAGAGAAACCGTCGATCTAGTTCGTGAGATTTCCGGGAACGTGGATCAGGTGGCTGAACATACTGAGAAAACTGAAAAGATTGTTGAGGACGGGCTTAAGACCGCTGAATACCAGCGCCAAAGAGTACAGGAAAACATAGGTGCTATCGTCCGAGTTGCAGATGCGATCAGCGAGCTGGAGCAGAAATCACTTGTCATTGGCCAGATCGTAAAGGTAATATCAGACATTGCAGGAGAAACAAATCTTCTCGCTTTAAATGCCGCAATCGAAGCAGCTCGGGCTGGTGATCAAGGTCGGGGTTTTGCGGTGGTAGCGGAAGAAGTTCGGAAATTAGCTGAACAGACATCGCAAGCCGCACTAAAGATATATGATTTGATCGAGGATATTCAAAAAGGAACCAAGCAGGTGGTAGTTGAGATGGAGGAGGCCAAAACCGCCCTGGGCAGCCAGGCGGAGGCTGTATTTGCCAGTGAAAAGATACTGGATCAGATCAGCCATCAGGTGATACCTATCAACTCCGAAGCCCAGGAAATTGCTAAAGCCGCTCAGTCGATCGCCCGCGGAACCGACCAGATAAGCCATGAAATAGAAAACATAGCTGCAGTTAGTCAAGAAGGTGCAGCGGCCGCTCAGGAAGTGCTGGCCTCCACCGAGATGGAAGAAAAATTGGTCGATCACATCAAAGAGCTGATACAGGACTTTATCCATAGAGCCCATGCCCTGCAGAAGCAAGTCAATGTTTTCCAGGTCAAATAGATCCCTAGCAACCAATAAGTTATTAAAGAGCCTGAAAAGGCTCTTTTTTATGCTCACAATATGGATATAGTTAAAATCAATTTGTCGAAAAGCAGGAAAATGAAGATAAATTCCGAAAAATAGATTTTGATGTCGAAAATGATTCGTGGGGGGAATCTGTCGACGGAACAGATCAGGATTTTTAAAGAGAGATTAGAAACTAGAAAGGCTTATTGTTACAGAGAGAGGACACTAAAATAGGGGGAGCTATAGAATGGACATGAGCGGTGCTCAGGTAAAAAAAGTTGCCCGCCAGTATGCTATTTACACCATCATCAATTGTACCTTATTAGCAAGTATATTTGGGGTAGTATTTGCTGTATGGTATGACGAAGGGACTGTCATTGCGAAGCACATCTTGATCGAGGCAATTCTATCCGCCGGGGTCGGCACTATTGTCGGATTCATTGCTGTTATGCTGAATCTCAAAAGGTTTTTCCGGCCTATCGGTATCATGGTTCATTTTGTAGCCAGGATTGGCGAACGTGATTTTACTCAAAACATGCATAGTATGTCTTTTGAATTTATGGATTTTATGAGAGTTGCGCTGGACAAGATGGGTCAGTCCATGATGCAGCTTGTTTTTACGGTTGCTTACAGCACCAAAATCATTGATCAATCCTCGATCAAGCTTAAAGAGCAGACCCAAATGATCGCTGGCACTGCCGGAGAAATGTCTTCAGCTATCAGTGAAGTCAGCCGGGCCAGCACTGACCAAGCTGAATCAGTACGTGATATTGTCAATGAGACGGGTAAGGTTGGGGAATTGATCAAGCAGATCGCTCAGAATACCAGACAGGTATCAAGCGCTCTAGACAATATGAAAGATGCGGCAGTTGCCAGTTCCAGTGCGGTCGAAGAACAGAAGAACCGCATGGAAGCCAACCGACAAGTGATTGAAAAGGTCAGTATAGCTATCACCAACCTGGATTCGACATCACATCAAATAAGCAACATCATGACATTGATAACCGAAATAGCTGGACAAACAAATCTGCTGGCTCTAAATGCCTCAATAGAAGCTGCTCGCAGCGGTGATCAAGGCCGCGGATTCCAGATGGTTTCACAGGAAGTTCGTAAACTTGCAGAACAATCCACTGAAGCTGCCAAAGAAATCGGCGCCATCATCGCAGAGATAGAGAAGAGCATCGATAATGTATCTTTTGAGACAGATGTCGCTCAATCCGCGGTTAAAGATCAGGAAAGAGCTATACTAGATAATCAAAAGGTTATAAATCAAGTTGTTGATAATGTTACCCGCATCAGCGAAGAAATGAGCTTGGTCTTAAATGGTATTAATGAGATAGGTATTTCGGTTCAGACCATCGACAACAGGATAGACAATATTGCTGAAGTAACTCAGCAGAGCACAGCAGCAGTAGAGTCGGTCTTATCTGACACTGCGGAACAGAACCAATTAATGAATTCTCTGGAAGAGATGATGAGCAAATTAAGGGACGAAGTTAAGGTTCTGCAGCAGCAGACGGAGATGTTTAGACTTCCAGAGGAAATTAAGAATAATGCAGATAGTAATGATCAGAATGCCGAACAATACAGCATAAGTCAAGTATCTCGAAGATACACGGTTAGAACCATTGTGTTAACTACACTGGCTGCAGGACTGGTTTTTGGCCCTTTCCTACCGTTTGGTATCGATGCCGGAAACATGCGAGGGATTATTGAAGGAATTATTTGTGCCGGAGCTGGCGGCGGTGTGATTGGTCTTCTTTCCACATCCATTAATATTAAGCGGTTTATCAAACCAGCTGGATATCTGGTCGAAAAGGCCAATGTTGTTGCTGGCGGTGATTTAACAGTTGTTATACCCTCTAAGCAAGACATGGGAAAACTTGACATCGTCAGAGATGTTTTTAATCGGATGGTAGAGGATATTAGAACGACATCTAAGGGCATTCTTACATCATCAAGCATCATAGATGTTTCAGCTGGGGAAGGTGTTCAATCAGCTGACAACACTCTAAATAAAGCCCAGGTTGTCGCACAGACAATAGATAAAGTGACTCAGGGAGCTACTCAACAGGCGGCAGATATGGCGGAAACATCCGAAAATGTAATGGACATCACCAATGCAGTTGAAAAGATTAACCGTATTACTTCGGAAATCGCTGATTACACGGCTAATACTAAGCAGATGGTAGGAGACGGTTTAGCCAGTGCCAACTACCAGAGGAAAAAGGTTGAGGAGAATGTGCTGGCCATCAATAGGATGACAGAAGCGGCTTATGATCTGGAGCAGAAGTCCATGAACATTGGGCAGATAGTAAAAGTTATAACCGATATAGCCGGCGAAACCAATCTGCTGGCCTTGAATGCTGCCATTGAGGCGGCGCGAGCTGGTGAGCAGGGTCGTGGGTTTGCGGTGGTAGCCGATGAGGTAAGAAAACTTGCGGAAGAGACTTCTAAGGCGGCTATGGGTATATATGATTTGATTGAAGAAATCAAGAATGGTACTAACGAGGTAGTAGCCAATATGCAGGATGCACGTGAAGCACTGGAAAACCAAGTCAAGGCTGTTCTCCAAAATGAAGAGCTGTTGGAACAGATGAACCAGCATGTTCTGCCGGTCAACAATGGAGCACAGGAAGTTGCCGACGCCGCCAGTACGATTAGAAACGCTGTAGAAAACATTGCGGGCCAAATCCAGAACATTGCGGCTGCCAGTGAAGAAACTGCTGCAGCTGCCGAAGAAGTCCTGGCTTCTACTGAAGAACAGGAACGGTTGTTGGAAAACACCAAGACGGAAATTGAGGCCTTTGCAAAACTGGCTCGCCGTCTGCATAAGACAACGAGCCAGCTTAAAGTAGAACAATCAGCTTAAATGTTAATTCTGTTTAAGAGCAGAGGCGAGCAGCTCTACAGGGTGCTTGACCTCTGCTTTATAATTGGAAATATTAACACCGTGTTTAAGCTGCATGGTACAGCTGGGGCAGCAGGTGGCTATTATCGATGCATCGGTATTTTTGATGGCATTCATTTTGCGATCCAGAACCTTCATCGATAGATCATAATGGGTTATAGCAAATGTTCCGGAGCCACCGCAGCAGCGGTCTGAATCTTTCATCTCTACAAGTTCCAGTCCCGGGATAGTCCTCAACAACTGGCGAGGTTGCTGCCTGATACTCTGAGCCTTGGCCAGATGGCAGGGGTCATGATAAGTAACCTTTTGTTTTATGGGATTCAAGTTTTGGGGCTGGTATTCTACGACCTCGGTCAGGAATGAAGTCAGATCACGAACTTTGGAGCAGAACCTCTCGATCTCGCCGTCCACGCTCTGGCCGTCCAGCAGCAAGTGCAGCCGTTTGGCAGAGATAGCCGAGGAGCAGGAAGCGCAGTCAGTCACGATGTAATCGACATTAAGACCGTTGAAGACCTTTAGATTGTGAAGTGCCAGATCGCGGGCGGTGTCCATTTTGCCATTAGCAATATGCGGCAGGCCGCAGCATTTCATATCTTTGGGGATTATTACCTCACAACCGGCATCAGTCAAAACCTTGACCGTAGCAATACCTATACTAGGGTTGAACATATCGGTGCCACAACCCAGGAAATAAGCGACCCGGGCCTTTTGCTGGCCAACTGCTTTGTTGATGACCTGCAATTGGCTGCGGGCATTGCGTAGCGGCATATCGTGCATGATCTGTTCTGATTTTGATAGATCTCCGGGAAGCAGCTTAGTTAATCCGATGGAGCGAGCTGCTTTTTGCAGACCAGTCTTGTTGGCCAATGCAGCAAAGAAACCACCGGTCCTAAAAAGGGCAGGATGAGTCCAGAGTCGATCAAAGATTAGATTCTTTACAGTAGAAGGATGATGGGAATAAATATAGGAGCGAGCGGCCTCATTCAACTCGTGAATATCGATACCGGATGGGCAGAACGTCGTGCAGGTCTCACACAACAGGCAGTTTCCCATTTTTTCATAAACCTTAGGGTCAGGAGCGACTTCGCCATCACGCAGCATCTGTGTCATGAAGACATGACCGCGCGGAGCTACAGTTTCATTTCTTATCTCAGCAAATATTGGACATACGTTACGGCAGCGACCGCAGCGTACACATTTTCTAAGTTGATCCCGAACAGGCGGGAGCTGTTTAAATTCCATTTCAAATGACCCTCCTTCTAAAACGCTAGAACAATTTGCCAGGATTCATAATGCCTTCAGGGTCAAGTGCTTTCTTGATCGTCTTCATAATGTTCACAGCTTCTCCATGTTCCAGTTCCGCATATTGTCGGCGTACGGCACCCACTCCGTGTTCACCGGTAGTAGAACCATTGAGTTCAACAGCTAGTAAGTGGATCTCGTGGACTAATGCCAGAACTTGTTTGACCTCTTCGGGGTTCTCGGGATCGATCACCGGAGCACTGTGAACGTTTCCATCACCTATATGACCGTAGTTGACGATTTTGATACCATATTTCTGGCCCAATGCCCTGATTTTGCGCAGAGTCTCTGCTACTCTATTCAGCGGTATACTGACATCCTCACCGGCGAAGATACGACTGCCATCCTCTCTGACTCGAGCGGCAGCGGAGGCAGTAACACTGCGGCCTTCCCATAAGGAAGCCATGCGCTTGGGCTCGGTAGCCCACTCCACACTGCGGGCTCGTTTACCGGCAAGTTCCGCAATACGGGTGCCTTCATACTCGACACTGGCGGGATTGCCATCGACTTC
>JBLNAX010000032.1:0-41295 GCA_050259595.1 Acidobacteriota bacterium
TCTATAGTAACGATTACAATATCTTTACCGGGGTCCTGCTCTCCACGAAGAACGAACCAAGTATCATAAAAGCTTAGTTCGGCTTTTTCCCAAAGACCCGAAAAATACGTCAACAAGACTAGGCAGCCTAAGACCACCGGGATCATTAATGATATTATTGTTTTTTTATCGATCTTTTGTGACATGAACATCTCCTGTCTTTGAAATTCTTATGAAGTAATAAACGTTCCAGTCGATAGATCACCAGCATGGTTACCAGCCTTGTCTCTTAAGTAATTTGTACTGCAGTCAGATTCGAGGCATGTAACTTCAACACTATCATTGAGAATTAATGACGTGGAAATCTGAATAATTAAACATTTTCCGGATATTGAAGCCGAAGTACAGGTAACATATGACGAATTCACTTTAACCTTAATAGCTGTGGTTGCAGGAACATATAGCGAATCAAGATTCTCGTCGTAATTCAAAACAATAGTCATCGAACCAGAATTGTAGACACTCAAATAAACCGGTGGAGCAGGATCATTGAGAGCCACAGTGGTAGCTAATCCAGAAATATTCCCGGCTTGGTCTTTTAACGCACCTGCAGCAACTCTAAACTTGGTATTGTTACCCTCTAATTTCTTATTTATGCTACTAAGTTCTAAAACAGATAGGTTTATGTTGACCGTGTCAGAGGCATCTAGTGGTAAGAAATTGCTGCCATCATCGGCCACATACACACTGTCCCTTAAGACCCCGCTAGTGTTATCATAAACGGCTTCATCGAAATTCAGATAAACCATTCTAGCTGTGCTAGCCACATTAGAAGAAACTAGGGTAGGCGCTGTCTCATCAGCTGCAAACGTAGAAGTTACCAGTTCAGAGGATTGGACGTTGCCTATAGAATCCTTTAAAGAACTGCTCGAAATTTTTATTTGATTCAGACTTCCAGAGAATGCTGTGTAGACCTGAACAACCAGACTATTACTGGAAATCGACACATCACTAATGTTGGAAGTGCTAAATGATGACCCGTCCGGTGCCAAATACACATAGTTGAGGAGTCCGGTACCGGTATTTTCATAGAGTGGTTCAGAAAATGGTATAGTCACTGCTCGATTGTTTGGACTAACTGAAAGGGCATCGGCAATTATAGGGGGATATGTATCAGCTTCTGTGGTGAATGACATTGAAATAGCCGAACAAGGATTGCCAGCCAGATCTTTTACTGAAGTAGCCGCGATGTTAAGGGAGTAGTTTGACGAGTATTCTAGTTTACCGGTCTTTATCAAAACCCGGTTTGGATACCCCGAGGGAATCGATACGCCCAATATTTCTACCTGGATAGAACCTTCACGGAGCAAATTATACCCGGAGAGCATACCATCGGTTTGTACAGGTTCATTAAAATCAACATAAAGATATACTGTTGGACTGACGTTAGCGGCACCGGATGCAGGCGAAGTTGCGCTGACTGTTGGCGCGGTGGTATCTGATACTGTCCCACCACCTCCACTAGGAGTGCTGCTGGTGCTTGAAGTTGAATTATTCCCGGTAGCATTATTAAAAGCTTCTGTGACCTGGGTCACGACAGTCTGAGTATTAGAATTATTATTCGTTTCTGTAGTCGTTTCCGTCGTGTTTGTCACTGTGGGAGGTGGCACCGGGGCATTATTCTGTATCTCAGTAGCTGTCTGCATTACCCAGGTCTGTACCTGACTCCAGGCCTGCTGCTCGGCGGCGGGCATGGGAGATGGCGGAGCGGGTGGTGCACCAGCAGAAGACACTGTGGTTGACTGGCCGCTGCCCACGCTAACAGTACTACCACCTGAAGTTACAGTTACATCACCAGTGATAACACTAGTTGAAGATTGGCCTGTACTGCTCACTGCATTGGCCCAGAAGGTGCCCCTGATTCCGGCTACCGTCCAGGGCATATCGACCTTGACCCGTACCCGGCTGGTAGAAGCTTGTTTGTACCACTGGCTACGGGCTGTTTCTGATTGTTTAGAAGCGGCAAAGGTTACCAGATCGGACTTTCCAACAGGCTTATTTGATGAGTTTGATTCTCCGTTTTCAATCGTGTTTGATTTAAAATATGTAGATGCCAATCCGCCATATATCTTGCCGGTCGGGAGAGTGATTTCTAAATCGTCTATCAGAATGCAGGGGCTGCCGTCACGCTTAATGGCCAGCTGACCGCGAGCCTCTTTAATGATAAGTTCAGAACTGCTTTTCATCAGGATACTGGAACCGTCCGGGAACTTAAGGTCACACTCCGATTCTGCATCGGTTTTGATGGCTGTTCCTTTGGGGCAAAGTAAAGCCTTAGTTATTTTTCGTGAAGCGCTGCCAGGAATAGTTATTGATACAGTTCCCTTTTGGGGGACACACTCGGTCAATAGTGGGACTTGCCTTAATTCGGGTGATAGGGTGATAGTTACTGCTAGACCACGCGCTACTTCTATTCTAGTAACCGGTTTTTCGGGATAGAAACTGCTGTCTGTAACGGCGGGAAGAATCGAAGAGTCGATGGCAGCAGCAATATAGGGGCGAGCCCAGTAACCCGGTCTAACATCGGCTATCTTCGATGGAACAGATACCATTGGTAGTTGCTCTTTGGTCAAGCTTAAGAGGAGTATCGCAGTCTGGGCACGTGTGATCTTTACATCTGGGCGAAATGTGCCATCAGGGAACCCTTTGATCAGCCCGGCTTGCTTGCCTCTTTCGATATATGAATAGGCCCAGTGTTTGGCCTTAACGTCCTTATACGAAGGTTTATTTGGGGAAATCGGTTTTAAACTGAGGGCTTTGGTGATAAGAACTGCCATTTCGGCGCGTGAAATACTATTATCGGGCAGAAACCTGCCATCCTCATAGCCGGATAGAATTTTTTTGTCCTGCAGGAACTTGGCATAGGGGTAATTTGGGTTGGTATCAGGCAGGTCATTAAAGGTCGTTGCTGCATCAGAACGGGGGATCGGGGCTATAAGCAATTCTATGGCTACTATTAACATAGTCAAAATATAAAGAAAGTATTTGGTTGGCCTATCAAGCCTTAATGTCAATGATAACGAGGGCATTTAAATGATCCTCCCGGAAAGCATTCTCTGAAAAAATGAAATGAGTATAATATACAATAATTCGCCTAATCCCCAGACTATACCTGCAATGAAATGCATTTTAATGTCGAAAAAACACGATAGAGTATTGATTTAGGCAGGATAAATTGCCTTTGATGTAAAAGTATTAATTACAGTCAAATTGTTGGTTATTTATGGCAGATATTATGATCCAGGTGCATGTTAGTGGCTGTAGACATCCGTAGGAGGGCAGACGCCATGAAAAAGGACATGTTTGTGGTCACCTTTTGGGGGGTTCGCGGGTCAAGACCTGTACCCGGGCCGGACACTCTCATATATGGAGGTAATACGCCTTGTATCCAGGTACAGGTGGCCGAACGATTATGTATTATTGATGCTGGTACCGGTATCTGTAATCTTGGACAAGAACTGATCAAATCCGGGGAGCCAGTTAAAGGCGATATTTTTATCACCCACACCCATTGGGATCACATACAAGGCTTTCCCTTTTTTGCGCCAGCTTTCATTCCGGCTAATCACTTTGTTCTGTATGGCCAGGGCAAAATGAACAACACATTTGCCAACCTGATGCGCGGACAAATGGAGCATCCGCATTTTCCGGTGACGATCGATCAGATGGATGCGCAAATCGAGTTTAAAGAGATCGATGCCGGTGATGAACTGGATCTGGGTGAGGGGATCATTATCCAGACCATTCATAATAATCACCCTAACGGTTGTCTCTCATATCGGATCAATTATAATGGAAGATCCTGCTGCTGCATTTTTGATACCGAACATTATTCGGTTGTAGACCCTAATTTGAAAAGATTTGCTCAAAATGCCGATGTAATAATCTACGATTGCAACTTTACTGATGAAGAATACGAAGGGAAAGACGGGGCTGCATCGAAGGTAGGATATGGGCATTCGACATGGCAGCAGGGCATCAAGCTGGTTAAAGCCTGCAATGCAAAAAAGCTAGTGCTCTTTCACCATTCCATGTATCGCACAGATAAAGAAATGGCTAAGATCGAAGCACAAGCACGCAAAGCATATCCCGACTCCATAGCCGCCCGGGAGGGAATGAGCATAGAAATATGAGTAAAGTCTACAGCCAGGAAATCCTTGAACAAGTGGATGACCTGCTCAATGTGGGCATAGCTCTATCAGCCCAGAAGGATTATAATGGCTTGCTGGAACTTATTCTAACGGAAGCTCGCAGGATACCCGGAGCTGATGCTGGCACCTTATACATTCGCAAACCAGAGCACCTCGAATTCCGAATCATCCAGAACGAAAGTCTTGGTCTGTTTCAAGGTGGACGAGGTGAGCCGGTTAACCTGCCTCCGGTTCCTCTTTCCATGAGCAATGTGTCGTCATTTGTGGCACTTACCGGTCAAAGTGTCAACATACCTGATGTATATGAGGTCGATGGGTTCGACTTCTCGGGGCCCAAACAATACGACAAAATGACGGGTTACCGCACCAAATCTATGCTCGTATTGCCGCTGAGGAATAACGAAGCGGAAATCATCGGGGTTCTTCAGTTGATAAATGCTCGTAGTGACAACGGCGAAGTCGTGTCATTCGCTCCCCACTTTGAAAAAGTAATATCCTCTCTAGCCTCACAGGCAGCAGTAGCATTGACCAATGTGCAATACCTGGCAGATATTCAGAACCTGTTCAATTGCTTTGTGCAGGTCATGGCCACCGCAATCGATGCCCGGTCGCCCTACAATGCCAACCACACCCGAAGAGTAGCCAAATTAACTGAGAAAATGGCCAAAGCAATTAACGTTGAAAAAGACGGTTACTGGGGGTCACAATGCTTTGGGCAGGATCGCACTGCCCAATTAGTCATGGCGGCGTGGCTGCACGATATCGGCAAGATCACCATTCCCCTCGAAGTCATGGATAAGACCAGCCGATTGGAGCAGCGAATAGACCTGGTCTTGCAGAGATTCGATTACATAGAAGCCAGGAATAAGGCTAATTGCTTGGAAGAGATGGCCAGCCTGGAAGGTGATAATCGTTTAGAGAGGATTAAGGAGATCCAGAACCGATTAGACGAAGTGACCAAGCGGGTCAATTATGCTCGGGAACTGGTGTCAAGAGCCAACCAGTCAGCTACATTCGTTACACCAGAAATGGCCTCCCAATTACAGGCGATTGCCGAATGGAAGTACCTTAACGATGCTGGCCAGGAATTGCCCTGGTTGACCGAAGACGAACTGGCAGCTCTCAGCATTCAAAAAGGAACCTTGACTGACAGCGAGCGTCGGATGATGGAAAGCCATGTGGAAGTAACCAGGCGTTTATTGGACCTAATTCCCTTCACTAATAAACTAAAACAGGTCCCTTATTTTGCTTCAATACACCATGAACATATGGATGGCAAGGGCTACCCGCACGGGCTAAAGGGTGAGGAGATTCCAGCTGAAGGAAGAATACTGGCCCTAATAGATATTTTTGATGCTCTGACCGCATCAGACCGGCCTTATCGTAAAGCCATGCCGCTGGATGCCGCATTAAGGGTATTAAAGTCAATGGTTCAAGAAGGCAAGATAGACGGGGATCTATTTGAACTATTTTGCCGCAGCAAAGTCTGGGAAGGGCAGATATAAGCCTCTTTGGTGAACAACTCTTATGTATTACGGAACTGATCGTTTTTTGTATTTAGAATATCCGTACGAACTGTGTCACCAGCTCGGGGTCGAACTGATGGCCAGAACAGCGCAGTAATTCGGAGACCGCATTCTCATGTGACAGCGCCTGACGGTAGGGGCGGTCGCTGGTCATAGCATCATAGGCATCGGCGATAGCGAGGATCCTGCACTCCAACGGAATTTCATCACCTTTCAACTGCAGGGGGTAACCCTGGCCATTCCACCATTCATGATGCTTCAGTATCCAATCAGCAATAGGAACCAGGTCAGGCGATGACAGGGCAATTCGGTGGCCTATTTCTGAATGGCGCTGCATCTCGGTGATCTCATCGGGCAGGAGCGGACCCGGCTTAAGCAGTATCCGGTCCGGAATTCCTACTTTGCCTATATCGTGGAATTGAGCTAGCAGCCGCAGGTCGGATACGGAAGGTTCCGGCAATCCCATGGATACAGCAACTGTGATGATCATGAATTCTAGACGGGCGGCATGACCTTCGGTAATGAAATCACGCGCTTCCAATGCCTTAAGTAGGGTCTGGACGATAGCGCTGCGGGCGCTTTGACTGCTATGCAGCTTTTCACGGTACATCATGTTATCGGCATCTTTAAACAAATCACGCATTGACTTGCGCCAATTATCGCGGATCCCTACACCCAAGGAAATGCTTAACGGCAATTCTGGATGATTATTATTATAAAGGCGAATAGTGTCGCGGATCACACGGCAGGTTTTAGCTATGCTGGTTTTGCTGGCATTTGGAATCAGTATTGCGAATTCATCACCACCAACCCGGGCGACGATATCATTGACATTTACGCTCTGTTTAATGGTGTTGGAAGCGGCTAGCAGCAATGAGTCTCCAGTATTATGGCCGAGTGAGTCATTGACCAGCTTCAGACCATCCACATCACACATGATCAAGCCGATCGGTGCGACCCAGGGCTCCTCCATTATTTGCAGCTGTTCCTCAAAATAAGTCCTGTTGAACAGCCCGGTCAATGGATCGTGATGGCTGAGATAGATCAATTGTTCCTCGGCTTGTTTGCGTTCTGTTATGTCCCTAATTGTTTCTATGGCTCCCACCAAATTGCCTTGGTCGTCAAATAGGGGAGAGGCCTTAGCCCATAAATAAGCACCACGTCCAGCATATAGCTCGGGTGCATATACCTCAAAATATATATTGTTACCTTCACGGTTAATGTTTGAATCAAAAAGCTTCTGTACATCATCTTTTTTACTGATCTGGTTTATCAGCACCGGTCGGCGTTCCCCATAAAAGGGAACTGTATAGGCATAATCACCCTGTCCGATCATATCATTCTTTGGTATACCGGTCATTTCTTCCATGGCCCGATTCCAGGCTATTACTATGCCATCATTGTCGATTACAAAGGTTGCATCAGGGAGGAACTCAATAATATCCAAAAGCCTGCGATTGGTGGTGTGCAGCTGTTCTTCTATCAATTTGCGTTCACTTATGTTACGGGCGATGCCATGGATCTCGGCAGGTTTTCCGTTATGGTAGACCATTCTGGAGCGAACCTCTAAAGAAACCCGGCTGCCACTTTTGGTTATAATATCAAGCTCATATGTAGGGGTGCCTCCATCAAAAAGTCTTCCAGCGGTCATAAACTCTGCAATTTGGAGATATTCGGGTGCCAGCAGGTCGGTAATGTTCATCTGGGTAGTTTCCTCACGCGAATAACCAGTCACGACCTCAGCAGCATAATTGATGGAGATAAACTTGCCAGACAGATCGTGCATGTAGATTATATCGTGGGCATTTTCAAAAAGATCCCGGTATCGAAGCTCGCTTTCCAAAAGAGCTTCTTCAGCCACCTTGCGCTCAGAAATGTCCATGAAGTTGCCGAGTGCAGCTGCCCGGCCTTGAAACTCGATGGGAGTCACCGTTTCCATGATCCAGCGCGGTTCTCCATTTTTCTGAATGACTCTATATTCATAAGGTGCTGGGTACAGGCCTTTGAGCATGCGGGATGCAGATGATCGAACTCGCTCTCGATCCTCACTCATAACGATGTCAAAGGAGTTGGAGCCGATCAGCTCTGCTTCGGAATAACCGGTGAGTTTTTCAAAGCGGGGATTCACAGAGACGAATCTACTGTCTTGCACAATAAATATACCGATAGGCGAATTGATAAACAATGCACGAAAGAGCTCCTCAGATCGTTTGCGCCGCAGATCCAAGGTTTCCAGCTCTACTATTCTTTTGGTAATAAGCCCAAATTCCAATAAGAGCTGATCAGAGGATTTCTCTATCTCTCTCACTGATGTACCTCCCGACTTAAGGCTACAGCTTATTCGGTAACGCGGCACTTTCTATAAGGGCATTGATAGGATCAGTTTGAACTGTTCCTAATTTGTAATACGAGGAAATTACTGGTCAATCTGAAACCCAAATTGAATAGTCTGATTTGTTAGAAAAAACAGTACTTATTTCTTAATACCAGAAAACTAAACAATTTTCAAGAACAATTGCACCAAATCTGGTTGGAATTGGGTGCCAGAGCCTTTTTTCAGTTCTTTTATGGCTTTTTCTTTAGACATGGCTTGGCGATAGGGCCGGTTGCTGGTCATAGCGTCATAAGCATCGGCAATGGCCAGAATCCTGCATTCTAGAGGGATATCTTCGCTCTTGAGTCCGAAGGGATAGCCTTCACCGTTCCACCACTCATGATGTTTGAGTATCCAGTCGGCGATTGGAACAAGCTCAGGCGAGGAAAGTGCGATCCTATGACCGATCTCGCAATGGCGTCGGATTTCCTGCTTCTCTTCTGGCGTAAGTTTGGCTTGTTTGAAAAGAATATGATCGGGGATCCCGACTTTTCCAATATCATGAAACTGGGCCAGCAGCTTCATGTCAGATAATGAACGATCAGAAAGATTTAATTCATGGCTCATTTTTATTACCAGATCTTGAAGTCGATGGGCATGTCCTTCATTGATAAAATCCCTGGTTTCAAGGGTTTGGATCAATGTTTGAATGATTGCGCTTCGGGCGGAAAGCCCAGTATGCAGCTTTTCGCTGTACATCTCATTGTCAGCCTTCTTAAACAGATCACTCATACGCGTATCAGCTGATGTAGATACCGCGTAGCCGATAGATATGCTCAGTGGAATAGGGGGTTTCTGATCATTATAGGCCACCAGGGTATCGCGAATGCGCTTACAAGCTTCAGCTACAATAGGTTCAGTAGAATTGGGCAGAACGATAGCGAATTCATCGCCGCCCACCCGGGAGATCAAATCACTATCGCGAAAACAGCGCTTTATTAAGGTCGCCGTGGCGATTAGAAGACCGTCACCGGTCCGGTGTCCCATGGTATCGTTGATAAGCTTCAAACCGTCTAAGTCACACATTATCAACCCAACAGGGTATTGGCGGCTGTGCTCCAAACGACGCATTTCCTCCTCAAAATAGGCCCGGTTGTATAAACCGGTCAGGGAGTCATGGAAGCTCAGATAACGCAGTTGGTCTTCCACCCGCTTGCGCTCGGAGATATCGCGGGCAATACCTTGAACTGCGACCGGTCTGCCATTGCTGATTATGAGCCGGGCCCGCAGTTCTACAGGAATCCGGTAGCCGTTTTTAGCCAGCACTTCTATTTCATAATTGGGAGTAATACCATTTTTAACATCATGAGTGATTATCTGTTCCACCAGGGTCAGATATTCAGGAGCAATTATTTTTTTATAATTCATTGATAATGCTTCTTCTTTGGTGTAACCAAACATGCGCTCAGCTGCATTGTTGATGTTGGTAAAATTACCTTTCAAATCGTGAATATAGATATAATCATTAGCATTTTCAAATAGATCTCGAAAGCGTTCTTCGCTCTCCCGCAATGCCAGCTCAGCTTTCTTGCGCTCGGTAATATCGTGAACTCCCAGTATTCCCCCGGAAAATTCCCCAAATTCATTTACCAGCGGTTGGCCACCGCATTCCAGCCACACATAATGACCATCAGCGTGACGACAGCGAAACTCAAAGCGTTTAGGGGTGATGGTTTCCACCGCTTCCTGTAAAAAGGCTGCTGAACGCTCCTGGTCGTCAGGGTGAATAAGTTCCAGTATGGAACGACCGATAAGTTGCTGAGGTTCAAAGCCCAGAGTATCCTTGTGTGAGGGACTGGCATAAATGTAGCGGTTTTCAGCATCGATCTCCACGATCATGTCCAACATATTGTCAGTTATCTGCTGCAGCTGCAGTTCCCGCGCTCGATGGATATCTTCTTCCTCTTTGCGCCCAGTGATATCGCGGATCATGCCTAGAACCCCGATTATCTTACTGCCAGTGCCGTAGATAGGTGTTGCGTTGTACTCCAGCCAAACCGTATGCCCCTGAGGGTGCTTCCAGCGAAATATATCACGTTCCGTATTGATATTTCCCATCAGTCTCTGCAGGTCTTCGGGGAAGATGTAATCAAAAATGAATGTAGGCTTATGATAAAATTGATGCAGGTCACAACCGGTGATCGTGGCAACTGCAGGGCTGACATATTCAAATCTAAGTCGAGGATACCAGCACACACTCACTATACTGTCACGAGCATTTTCTACCAGCTGGCGAAAACGTTTTTCACTAATGTGTAGGTTTTCTTCGGCTTTCTTATGTTTAGTCACATCTAGTCCAAAACATATTATTCCAATAAAAAGATCACTATCGGTTATCTTACTGGTGCGCCATGTAATAATATGTTTTTCGCCGGAAATGGCGGTGAAGTGCGATTCAAAAATGTTTTTAAAAGAATTCTCGTTGGCAGTCCATTCTCTTAGCTCAGCAATAAATGAAGGAAGAGAATCAGGTTTCTTAAGTGGCTGGTTGACGTTTTGGCCAATAATGCAGCTTTTATCCAGTCCGGTGATTTCAACTGCCGAGGAGTTAAATATCCGAATGGAGCCTGTGGCATCCCAGCCAATGACCAGGGCCCGCGAATTATCGGTCAGATGCTCCGCAAGACGCCACATTTCAATAACTGTACTGCTGATATCAGATACTAAGCTGGCCTGGATTTTGCGTGGTGAAGCCTGCTTGCTGGTCGAGGACTTTATTTGTTCATCCTTTTTGGCCATAAGCGCCCCTCCATCCCAATGAAAATCAAACAACAATTATTCAATAAATTCAAAACGGGGTATCGTTACGCCTTCTATTTCTACATTTTCTAAAAACATAGCAATCGGACGAATCCAAATCTGCCGGTCTCGATAAAGCGCCCGATATACAACATACTCTTCGTCAGTTTCACTATGGCGACCAATACCTAACACCTCATATTGGTTGCCTTTATAGTGCCTATACTTGCCGATTTTGATCTTGCTCATAACATCTCCAAAATTGTCCCTTATATCTTAGTATAGTCGCCAATGCTAGGTTTGGTAAATATGTGTTCAGAAACAGGTCAATCTAATGGAACTACTATACCTGATTTACCAGCAAACTGGTCAGGCATTTGGCCGATTTGCCAGTTTGCTCCGGTAGTCTCCAAATAATAGTACCTGGTGCCCCCGTCCAGATAATATGTGCCTGGTAGATCGTTGGCTCCCGCTACTCCTAGAGCCGCGTGACTGGGATCGTTGGCCGGCACAAAGATGATCGCTGAACCATAGCCCATCTCACGCAGTAAAACAGCAGCTAAGATGGCAGTGTCCTCACAATCACCGCCTCCGTTCAACAACGTTTCTAGTGGGTATCTAGCGTAATCGTCATAAGGGGTGGAGGCCGAATCTTCTACGTACGGCAGCCCCTGAACAAAGGAAACCACAAATTCGGCAGTTTGTGCGCCAGTAAATCCGTTATTCTGAGCAGTTGATTTGAGCTGACTGACCACAGCAGAGATCACCTGGTCATCCGAAGGGTCGTCAGTAAAAGTCTTAACATAATCGTCGGCGTTATTGCCGGTAAAGTCGGGATGGGGACGCTGGCGATAATCGGCCAGGACTTTATTTGGATCTTCTTTCGTAAGCTGCATGGGGCCCCAGCGATAGGAGCCTCCTTTATATTTCCAGGTATATGTGACAGATCTTGTGCCGTTCTGACCGGGAGCCTCGGATGAGCCTGTGGCACCTGAGTTAGCTTCGATAGTTACTTTCTTACTCGAAGAATCCCAGTTGACTTTATATCCAAAAGCCTCTGCCACATACCGAGCCGGCAGCATGACCCGGCCGTGAAAAATCTCCGGGCCGCAGTCCATTGCCACGGCATGGCCATCTACATATTCAGTACTACTGCCGATTTTTAGCATTAAAACCTTTTGGGTTTTGTTCAATGTAGCAGATTTGTCAGAATTGCTCCAAATAATACCAGACTCAGGTACATCAAGAGCCCGAGCCAGATAGCGCACAGGCACAAAAGTTCGTCCATTTTTAATATAGGGAGAAATGTCCATAATAACCGGGGTGCCTTTAGTAAACATAACGGTGGAATCAACAAAAAAAGCGGTTTCGTTTTCCGCGGCCATTAGTGGCTGAAACGGAAGTGTAGCTAAAGACAAATATATCAGCATGAACACAATGATCTTTAGGGTATTCATCTTTATCTTATGAGAAATCAAATGCAAAGAATTCATAATACCTCACCTAGAATGATAAATGCTGTTAGAGTATCATACTGATCAGCACTAGATCATTTCCGGCGCGACCGGAATACATAGTGGATTTCCTTGGTGCCCGATGTATCATTGACCGGGGTTACAGCTATCAGCTCAAATCCCATATAGCCAAGAGCATTATATTGATCCCACATCGAAGTCCATGAACAATCACGACCATTGAGACGATAGTATACAGCGTCGTATACGTATGTTGTATAAAGCCAGCGGTCCGGAGCAGCAACGGTTACTGTTTTGGGAGTTGCAGAAGTTGTGGAGGTGCCAGCTGAATAAACGACTCCTGTTATCAACAGTACCGACATAACTGCTAAAGCTACCGCCATTAAAAACCTTTTGTTCATAGTTTTCACTCCTTATTATTAATGTCTATTTGTGAATAACTTCGATAAAATCCGGGTTAATCCTGCTGTTGATGGGAAGAGATAAATGGTAATATCTTCATTGTTAGCCAAAGGAAGGTTACGAGTATGCACAAAAGGCCGCTATAAAAATAGCGGCCTTCGTGTGGGTGCTAACTTTCCCTGCAAAAGCTTAGCACCCGCCCTATTGGGGAGAAGTGCTAGGGTCTAGTGTGAAGCGGGTGTCATAAATAAGAATAATGTACTTTGGACGATAATTCTCGTTATTATCGCTAACAACCGACATTGAAGTAGGAATAGCCATAAAATAAGCGGGAATGACCAGATAATTTACAGATATGGATTATACGTGTGCCTAGAATGTAGCCCGGGTGAGTATTGTACTTGGTTCTTGCTGTGAATCTGCGAATTGAACAAAAAGGAGATCAGGTAGAGTATAGAATGCAGAATAACAAAAAGCCCCTTCGGGTATTACCCAAAAAAGCTTTTTGATCATTAGCTATGGTGCGGCGAAGAGGACTTGAACCTCCACAGCCTTGCGACTACTAGAACCTGAATCTAGCGCGTCTGCCAATTCCGCCACCGCCGCATGTTTTTGAGACTGCCGCGACATTCAGCGGCAACGATATTTATTGTATATTTCTAGACGCAGAATGTCAAGGAATATGCTAGCCAAATTAACGGAACAAACCCGGAAAATGGGTGTCTATGCGGTCTAAGACTACCAAAGATTCTAAAATCCTTATTATCCCTGGGTCTCTTCTTCTTCCTCAATCAGATAATAGTAGTTAGGATTGTTCAAGACTATTGACTGGCAATTAGGGCATACATGAACTATATATGCTTTGCGCTGCAGAATGCTTATCATTGTTTTCAGTGTTGGCTCAGGAAAGGTTTTTTTACATTGGTCACATTTCTTCATAGTTTTTGCTCCTTTGACGCAAGAAATATTAATTTGATGTCAATTAATTATACTGAAACAATAGGTCTGAGGTCTATCATAGGGCGAATGATATTATTTTTCAAGTAGTTTTCAGAAAAGATTGCTTCAAGTGTGTCCTGTAGATTTGTTTTGTGTCAGTTGTCGAAAACTCCTTAGACCGACTTTTATTGGCATCTCGGGTCAGCGTTTGATTTGATATGTTATCTTGACTGTGCTTTGTACTCGAACCGTACCGGACGATGAAAGGTTGGTACTACCAGAAGTTGGTCCGTCAGAACGTGATATCGGGTAGGGGTCGATTTGTACCGGCCCCTCACTAATTGAAATTATGCTGCCCAGCCGTAGGCCCAGAGCTCTTGATATAGAATTTGCTTTAGCTCGGGCATTGATGCACGCTTTGTTGAGGGCCATAGTTTGGCTGGGGGAATCATCTTTCTTAGTATAGCTGATGCTTTGGATTTCATTAGACCATTTCATAACCAGGGAATTTACTATACTGCCTAGATTCTTGATGTCATTGACCTGAACTGTCAATTCATCGCGGGTTTGGTAAGCTATTATGTTCTCGGGTTTAGTTTCTTTCATGGCCGGATTATACTGAGGCCAGGCATATATTCCAGTGGCTTGCACCATGCTGCGCTTTATCCCTGACGATTCCAACTGTTTCAAAATACCGCTTACTGTTGAACTGTTTTTCAACTGTGCCCCAGCCAGAGTCTTATCTGTAGTTACAATTGTTATTATTACATGTGATTGTTCAGAAAAAACATCCACATATCCAGTACCAGAAACGACCAATGTAGCTGCCTTAGTATCTGTCGGGCCATCGGCAATAGCTGAGATGAACAAGCCGAAAACAAGGGTCAAGGTTAGTAGTATTGTCATTACATTCTTTGCCAGTTTGCTAATCAAGGGCATTGATTGTCTTCTCCTCCTATTGGACAGTTATTTGATGGATGCAGCAATCTTGCTTAGCTCTTGCTGGCTAAGATTGCCTGAGAGTTCAACACGATAAACTTTTTGACCCTTTGCGACATTAGTGGTGACATATGAATGTTCGTTCACCGCTGCGGTGTCTGCAGCTTTCATAGCCTTAAACTCATTATCCTCGGGCTTGACCGGTGGTGCTCCAACTAGGGTTGGAGGATTTGGAGAGCTTTCAGCTGCCCGTTTTAAACTGACTTCAGCAACCTTAACCACAAAGCTTCCACCAGAACCGTTCTCATAATACATAGAAAGATCATTGTTCTGGTCGCTTTCTACATTTGAAAGATAGTACCCGGCTGGCACGTAAGAGGGCTGAGAAACCGGAATACTCTCGGCACTATACTGATTGGACGTAATACCTGTACCGTCTCCACGGCCTACTAGCGATTGATCCGAAGTGCCATAAACCGCCGGCATTGTATTGAAAGACTGAGCCGCTTCTTGCTTTTCTTTATCAGAGAGGGCAGCAATCTTGGAAATATTCAAAGATGCCTTTTCGTCATTCACAGCTTGTGTTTTCATGACCTTAGTTGCGGCGGCATTTCCCTGGTGCCTGCTGGGGGAAGGTGCGTTTTTGACCTGTTGGAAAGATGTCAGACTAGGGATGAATAACATGAGTACTAGAACAGCAGTCGCCATTGAACCGATAGCCAGGTTGCTGCCAGTGAAGTATTTGTATCTCACCCGTGTAAATAAGGAACGAGGAGAGTATTCTTCGGTAGGTTTACCACCGGTAATGGAAAGAAGCACTTTGTTTTTAAAGTCGGAGCTAAGATCAGGTACATCGTCTTTGAAACGCAGAGCTTCGGTTTCCAATCTCGTGTTTTCTATAAGGATCCTGCACTCCGGGCATTCACTCAAATGCTTCTCTACTTCCTTACGAAGGTGGGCTTGAACTTCATTGTCACAGTAAAGAAAAGCCATTTTATCTACCTGCCTGCAGTCCATTGTTTATCCCCCCTTCCGTGAATTTAGAAGCCAGTATGCCCCTCAGCATTTTTCGGGCTCGATGCATTTTGACTTCCACATTTTCCCTTGTTATTCCCAGCGTTTCAGCTATTTCAGTATTGGTTAAGTCCATTTGGTAGCGCAGAATGATGATAGCGCGATATGTTTCAGGCATCTCCAGCATGGCCTTATTGACCGTTTCTCTTAGTTCGGCACGCTCCAAATTGGCCAGTGGATCGATGTAATCCGAGTGCTCATATTCGATCTGCCGAGTAGCCGCTTCTTCAAAATTTAAAAGAACTACTTTCTTTTTCCGCCGCAAGCGGCTTATACAAGTATTGGTAGTGATCTTAAAAAGCCAGGGCGCGAATTTCTTTGACGGGTCAAACTGGTACATTTTATTGTAGACGTTGATAAAAACCTCTTGTGCAACATCTTCGGCTTCTTCATGATCGCTCATCATACGGTAAGCAACGCGAAATACTGGCTTTTGGTACCGTCCTACCAGCTCTTCAAACGCGTCTAGATTGCCTTTTAGAGTATCGGCCGCCAGCATCTCATCCGAGGGACCCACCTGATCGCCTCCCCAACGCTTTCAAAATTAATACGACAGCAATGTCGAAGAACTTGCACAGCGTCAAAATATTTCTATACAAAATATATATGAAAAATCGTTTCAGGAATAGAGGGCTGATCACATAAACCACCTTTAACTATCTGTAAATTAAAATAGTATCTAAAGGAAAAATCTTGGCAACAGGAGAAATAACCATATATAACCTCCGATGTTAGGTGGGGTGGTATGGAAAAGATCGAGAAATCCGATAATGCTATGAATGATTTGGCTGCGGCAGATCAGCCAGCATCTACAAACAAAAACGATGATCCTAGCTGGCTGGAGGCTGAGGACCTGTATCTCAGTCTGATCGCTGAGGCTCTTTTTGGCTATTATGTTATTCAAGACTACCGTTTTTGTTTTGTTAATCCTAAACTCTGCGAGATTTTTGGCTATTCTGTCGAAGAAATACTCGAAAAACAGGAACTGCTGCATATGGTCCATGATGATGATGTGGAAATGATAAAAAAGGAGTTCCTGGCCCGGCTGTCGGGTGAACCAGGTACTAATGATATAATACTGCGAAGCTTCAAAAAAGACGGATCGATTCTCTATGTGCATGCACATGCCTCGTTGACCACATACCGCGGAAAACCAGCTATACATGGCAATATGATTGACATTTCCGACAGTGTATCGATGATCGCACGATTGAGCGAAAGTGAACAGAAGCTGCGGCTGATCACCGATAATATGCTGGATATGATAGCCCAGATCGATACCGATGCCAGGTTTGTCTATGCGGGTTCTTCGTACAAGTCAGTATTAGGATATGACCCTCAGGATATTTTAGGCAAATCTGTTGTTGACTACATCCATTCTGCTGACCGCAAGCGAATTCTAGTCGCTCTGGAAAAATCACAGGCCACCCTACAACCCAGCAAAATCGAACTTAGATTCCGCCATGCTGACGGGCACTATGTATGGTTGGAGTGTGCAGGCAATCCCGTCTTTGCGGAAGGTAAGTTTATAGGTGGGGTTCTGGCCTGCCGGGATATAACCGAACGGCGGGAGACCCAGAAAGCTCTGAAGGTGAGTGAGCGAAATCTCCGCCGTCAGGTGGAATACCTGAACACCATGATAGATAGCATGAATGAAGTGTTTTTTACATATGACGTCGATATGCGGGTGACTTTTGCCAATCGCCGGGCATTCACTCTGACTGGTTATACACCGGAAGAAGTTATCGGGCGCAATTTTATGGAAATCGTAATGCCGGAAGAACATGCGCGGATCCACAATAAGGCTGAGCAGAGGCTCACCAAGGGTACTTCTGACAGTTACGTAGTGAAGATCCTCAGCCGAGATAATGATGTCTGGTGGGTCCGGCTGAATTCCTCACCACTGCTGGAACATGGGCGTATCGTCGGCGGTATGGTTCTAGCCGAGGACATCACCGAGCGCATAAAAGCCGAGAATGATCTGGCCAACGAAAAAGAACGGCTGGCTGTTACTTTGAAAAGTCTAGGTGATGGAGTCATAACCGCGGATGTTGAAGGCCGGGTGGTGCTTATAAATGCAGCGGCGGAGAATCTGACCGGCTGGACCCAGTCTGAAGCGACTGGATTTCCGGTAAACAAGGTTTTGAAATTGATCGATCCCTATAAAAGGACTAAGCATACACACCCGTTGGACGGGCTGCCTGATGATGCCTATGTGCAGCTGCCCGACCGCAAGCTGCTGGCCAAGGACGGGACTGAGCGGACAGTCGCGGTCAGTAAAGCCCCTATCATGGATGTCGAAGGTTTGTTTATCGGTACGGTTCTGGTGGTTAGGGACATCACTGAAACTCGTAAATTGGAACAGGAACTGCTGAAAACCAGCAAAATTGAGTCGCTTGGTGTTCTCGCAGGTGGTATCGCTCATGATTTCAACAATCTTCTCATGATAATTCTAGGCAACATAACCTTGGCTAAGCTTAATAATGGTTCGGACGAAAAGCTCCTGGAACTGCTTAGCGAGTCAGAAAAGGCGGCTCTGCAAGCTAAAGCCCTTACCCAACAGCTCCTCACATTTGCCAAGGGTGGAGCCCCGATAAAGAAGGTAATGCCCATTTGCGGACTGCTGAAAGATTCTTCAACACTGGCGCTGAGTGGTTCTGCGGTCTTATGCAATTACGAAATACAGGATGACCTATACCAGGTGGACGTTGATGAAGGACAGTTTTCCCAGGTGATCAATAACTTACTGATAAATGCCCTGCAGGCCATGCCCAAAGGCGGGCATGTCAGCATAAAAGCCGAGAATAAGAAATTGCCGCCGGACAACATCATGGTCCTGCCGCCAGGAGATTATGTGTGCATAGCCATAGAAGACCAGGGGATAGGCATTACCAAAGAAAACCTGCAGAAAATATTTGACCCATATTTTACGACTAAGCCGACCGGGAGCGGCTTAGGTCTGGCTACGGCCTATGCTATAGTAAATAATCACGAAGGTAAGATCGTAGTAAGTTCGAATGTAGATAAAGGAGCCTGTTTCGAAATCTACTTACCAGCAGTCATTGAAGAGTCAATGCTGAAATCGCGTGATGAGCTTGAGCCAGTGAGCGGGCGCGGACGTATACTGGTCGTGGACGACGATCCCATGATCAGGGAGACAGTGGGTAACATGCTGGCAGCGCTTGGTTATGAGGCTGAACTCACAAGCGAGGGCAAACAGGGTATAGCCATATATAAGAAAGCCATCAAAGCTGGTCAGCCTTTTTCCGCAGTTATCATGGATTTGACGGTACCCGCCGGAATGGGTGGTAAGAAAGCACTTCAGGAACTGCGTAAGGTAGACCCTCAAGCCAAAGTAATAGTCAGCAGCGGTTATGCAAACGACCCTATAATGGCTGAATACAGCAAATGGGGATTTGACGGTGTCGTTCCCAAACCTTATGGAATAACGGATTTGAGTAAAGTGTTGCAGGAAGTATTATTTTGAGGAGAGGTTAGAATGAGCCAAACTGTCCTGGTAATCGACGATGATCAGAACATATGCGAACTGATCAGGCTGTATCTTGATGGTGAAGGATACCAACTGCACTTTGCCCATGATGGCAGTGCCGGGCTGGATCTAGTGCGTCGTATCGAGCCGGACCTGGTCATTCTTGACCTCATGCTGCCCTTGATTAATGGCTATGAAGTCTGCCGCATGATCCGGAAAAGCAATCAGGTGCCAATTCTTATGCTGACGGCCAAGGATTCCACGCGCGACAAGATCGAAGGACTTGATGCTGGGGCCGATGATTATCTAGTAAAGCCGTTTGACCCACAGGAGCTAGCAGCTCGGGTAAGGGCCAGGCTGCGCCGTACTTCTGGCCAGGAGGCCAGCGGTGCTACTGACAAACTGGTCATCGGGGACCTGTGCCTGGATCTAGGACGTTATGAAGTGAATATGAACGGACAATTGATCGATCTAAAACCGCGGGAAGTAGCGCTGCTGCATTTTCTGATGATCAATAAGAACATCGTCTTTTCTCGGGAGCAGCTGCTGGAAAAGGTCTGGGGATATGACTATGTAGGCGAAACTCGCACCGTGGACGTTCACATCAGACGGCTCAGGGAAAAGCTGGGCGACTCGGAACGGTGGGAACTAAAGACCATATGGGGCGTGGGCTATAAATTGGAGGAAACCAGGCAGTGAGATCCATTCTGCAGCGTCTTTTGTTTACATATATCGCGATCATATTCATCACTGTGGGGATTCTCAGTGGAGCACTAGTTTATTTTTTGACCAATTACTATTT
Source organism: Acidobacteriota bacterium (assembly GCA_050259595.1). Lineage (GTDB taxonomy): Bacteria > Bacillota > Syntrophomonadia > Syntrophomonadales > DTU052 > JBLNAX01. Next base: position 19,951 of record JBLNAX010000032.1, read on the forward strand.
TACTGAAAAGGAAACCCAGCTCGAGAAGCAAGGCCAGCGGATCAGCAAGCTGATAACCCAGTATAAAGCAGGCAAGATATCCAAGATCGCCCTCGAAGAATATGTCAATGGAGCCGCCGATTCGTCAGGGGCCAGGATCGTTGCTCTGTCCCTGCATCAGGCAATTCAACTGAAGTCCAGGGAAGCCTCAATTTTGAGTAAGCTGAACGAAGATCGTTTTTATGATATCAAAACCATAATGAGTGGACAGACCGTCAAGCATCATCGCAAATTCGGTGTTGATTTGACTACTGATGTAGTATTCGTAGGAATGCCGGTCAAGTCACCTCAGGGCAAAGTTGACGGTATTCTCCTGTTGTTTTCACCCATGACTGAGATGAGGAATACTATCAGAAATACCAATTTGATAGTACTAGGAACAGTGGGAGTATCTACGGTGGTCGCGATAATCATGATAATCGGTATGTCGCGCAGGATATCGAAACCTCTGGTCACCATAAGCGGCGCTGCTGTTCGCATGGCAGAGGTACTCGAACAACCCGATGTTAAAGTCCGTGGAAATGACGAGATCGGGCAGTTAGCATCCTCTTTCAATTACATGAAAAACCGCATACTGCAGGTAGAGAATATGCGGCGCGATCTGTTAAACAATGTATCTCATGAACTTAGGACCCCGCTGACGTCAATAATGGGCTTTATACAGGCTATTCTAGACGGCAAAATAAAGGCGGAAGATCAACCCAAATATTTAACGTTTGCCCTGCAGGAAGCACGTCGGCTGAATCGACTGGTCAATGACATCCTGCTATTAGGATATCTCCAATCAAACAACCTTGAGCTACGGTCATCCATAGTGTCACTACCTGATCTAGTAGATGAGGTGCTGCACACGCTGGGGTTGGAAATAACGGCTAAAGATGTTAAAGTTGAACATATAGTGCCGATCATACTGCCGGAAGTACCGGCGGATGAGGACAGAATCAAACAAGTAATAATCAATATATTAAGCAACGCCCTAAAACACAATCCCAGCGGCGGGAGCATTCGCATCACTTATTCTGTCGATGAGACTTATGTAACGGTTGTGATCTCAGATACTGGTCACGGCATTGCCCAGCAAGACCTGCAGTATATTTTTGATAAGTTTTATCAAACCGACAAATCAAGAAGTTCTGGTGGGACTGGGCTAGGCTTAAGTATAGTCAAACACCTTGTGGAACTACATGGGGGCCATGTAGCAGCCCATAGTGTGCTCGGAGAAGGAACCACGATCCAATTCTCCATTCCCACGGCACGGTAACAAATTGTTAACAACTTAGAAATAACTCGATAAAACCTGAATAATATGATGAACCTGTGAACAGTGTAAAAGACTGTTAGCAGGTCTCGGTAGGGGGACCGGCGGTGCGAAGATATGTACATATTCTATTAATAGTAATTGTCGTTATTTGCTTTGCTGGATGTGATAACAATGACTCCTCCGATCAGCAAGGATCCCGACCAGACGTCAATTTGGACAAGGTAAAGTCCAATGTTTATCGGGGGTCACCGGGAACTGATAAGATTCCCTCTGACGATGAGATAGTTGTTGACAGCAAAACCAATCCTCCCTCCGCTGAAATGGAGGGCGTTTATAAGGATATCGATAAAGAAATACAGGGTCTGATGACAGATTTGGACAGCCTCGAAAGCTCCGGGGGAGATAAGGAGCTGGAAAAAATAGAGAAGGAGGGGCAGTTATGAAAAGAATATTAGCAGCAATGATCATTTGGGCGATATTTTGCAGTGGCATAGTATTTATGCCTGTGGATAATGCTGCTGCCAAACCCGGCCGCTGGAATCCTAGAGAAGAAAAACGAATCCAGAAAACCACTCCAACAACTAACAACACTGTAGATAAACAGCAGATCAAAGAAAAGTTGGCGGTAATAAAAGAAAACCGCAAAACAGAACTAAAGTTGCTTGCACAGATAGAAAAGCGTAATTTATTGATTCGTGATAGGGTAAAGAATCTCCAGCAAGGTAAGAGTAAGGCCAAAGGTGACAATGCTCAGCGTATCAAGATCATGCTTGATATTGTCAAAGACGATCACGCTAAGTTGTTGGAGAACCAGCAGAACAATGCCCAAATATTAAAAGATATTGATGATAACGCTAAGGATTGGGCGGGCCAGGGCGAGAAGTTGGATAAGATAATCGTCATTCAGCGGGACCGCATTGAGCTTATGCAAAAGCTTATTACAGATCTGGATATTGTTATTGCATTACTGAAGTAGTTGATCATGGACCCGGCAGTGTTTGGCGTCTGCCGGGTTTGTGTATTCATAAAGGTAAATATAAGAAGTGTATGGCAACCATGATAGTAGTTGCAAAAACAAAGACTAGCATTGACTGGCTGAGGGAGGTCACTTATGCGTAGACCAATGAAGATAACCGATCGCGTTTATATAGCTGGGGGCGGGGACATTTCCGACCCCAAGGACTGTTGCGTTTATCTGGTTGACGGGGGTACCGAACTGGCTATAATAGATGCCGGTGCCGGGGATGGTGTTGACAACATTATAGATAACATCAGCCAACTGGGCTTTGATCCCAGTCGGGTGAAGTTGATAATTGCTACCCACGGGCACATCGATCATATCGGCGGTCTTAAAGCGTTAAAAGATCATTTTGATGCCCAGGTCGCTGCCCATGAATTGGAACTGGCTGCAATTCAAGAAGCCCGGCCGGAGCTTACCGCTGCTTCTTTTTATGGAGTCGATTACAAGCCGGTACAGGTCGATATCAAGCTAAGCGGTAAGCTGAACGAGCTTAAGGTCGGGGATGTTAAGCTCCAATGTCTTTTTACTCCAGGACACACCCCAGGAGGAGTATCAGTATATGCCGACTTGCCGGGAGGTAGGGTGCTTTTTGGGCAGGATATTCACGGGCCATTCAGCACCATGTGGGGTTCTGATATGTCTGATTGGCGGTCTTCAATGGAAGCCTTACTGAAGCTCAAGGCCGACATTCTGTGTGAAGGGCATTTCGGGGTCTATGCACCGGCTGGTGAAGTTGAAAAGTACATCAAGGGCTATTTAGCTGCACATACCAGGTGATCAAAGCCGACGGCAAAACGAATCTCCATGCTATTTCAAGAAATCCGTTCTCTATCCTGCCAGGTTCTCGTCTTTTCTGCATTTCCTAAAGGCTCAAAAGCCTTCTTATTATATTTTACAAAAACTCATCAACAAACAATACTGGACAATTTCTTACAGGGTACCTCATATACTTCAATAGGCTAGAAACAGGAGGTGCCGCATGTATAACCCGGAATGGGCTCCCAGCCCCAATTTTGCTAAGGGAAGAAGAGGCTACAAACCCCTGGCCATAGTCGACCACATAACTGATGGAAGTTATCCTGGCTCCCTCGACTGGCTGCGCAATCCGGCATCCAAGGTATCTACACACTATTCGGTCACTAGAGCGGGACAGATATTTCAGATGGTCAAGGAAGAGGATACCGCATGGGGCAATGGCCGGGTATATGGTCCAACTTGGTCTGGATTGATCAAGAATCTAGGGTTTGTGGTAAATCCAAATTATTACACGATAAGCATAGAACATGAGGGATTTCCCTACGAACCACTGACTGAAGCTCAATACCAGGCTACATTGTGGCTTCACACGCAGATCATCGATAGATATGACTTCCCGATAGACGACAACCACATCATCGGCCATTATCGAATATATGCCCTAAAGCCCAACTGTCCTGGCCGGAATTTTCCATGGGAGAAGCTGTTTGCCGATTTAGCCCAGACGAGGGTATCGCCTAGCAATTCATACGAACAAGTTATGATAAATGTAGCCGGTACTCAGATCCAGGGATTATGGATAAATGACCGTGCATATGCTCCGGTGCGCGATCTTATGGATGCAATGGGCCATTCCGTGCAGTGGTCTCAGCAGACCAAAGAGGTCGATGTGGAGTAGGGGGGAAGGAGAATATTCAGTTCTGTTGCTTTGCTTGAGATAGTAAATGACAAAACTGCTTTGATACTGGGCTTTGATGGGCTGATACCTATCAGGGCCTTTTTTGAGAAAGCCACAACACAATGTGATATAATATTACATGTCTAACAAAATGTGTAAAATGGCATAACGATATCAATAAGTAAATTTAATGAATGCGTGCGCTGGGGAGGGTACTATTTTGTGCTCTCCTTATTTATTTGTGATATGAGAACTATTTCACAAGGAACGGAGGGGAGACAAGCCGTATAAATCGTAAGTAAGGATTAGAGGAGGAGAAAGATTGAAAGGGTTTATATGTAGAAGGAGAAACACATATGTAATTAAAGGATTTACCTGCATATTGGCATTACTGTTGGTAATATCGTTAGTGGCACCGGTTCTAACCGATGATATTGGGACAGGCAGAGCTATAGCGGCGTCCCCGTTCACAGTCAACCATAACTGCACTAAGCTTTCACAGATTCCCCAGGAGTGGATTCAAAAGGCTAAGACCGATCTTCATATTGCTTATGGCCATACATCACATGGCAGCCAGTTGATCGACGGAATGAGCGGACTGGCTGCTTGGAAGGGGTCTCTTTACAGTTTTGACGGTGGGGGAGCCAATGGAGCTCTGGACCTGCGCGACTGTCCATTTTCCGGTGCTTATGATCTGGGTAATCCTGATTATACAGCATGGTCAACTGCGACCAGAAACTATCTCAATGGCAATTCAACAGTCAACGTCATAATCTGGTCATGGTGTGGCCAAGCAGATACTTCAGCTGATAATATAACCTCATATTTATATCAGATGAATAAGTTGGAAAGCGATTATCCCAAGGTAAAGTTTGTATATATGACCGGCCACCTGGTGGGAACCGGAGTTTCCGGCAATCTGAACCAAAGAAACGAACAAATTCGGAATTACTGTCAGGCCAATGGTAAGATCCTTTACGACTTTGCTGACATTGAAAGCTATGATCCGGATGGCAACGCATATTTAGCTAAAATGGCTACAGACGGATGCGATTATGATTCTAACGGAGACGGTTCTCTGGACAAGAATTGGGCGATAGATTGGCAGAACTCACATACCCAGAATGTTGATTGGTATAATTGTGGTGCTGCTCATACTCAACCGCTCAATGCCAATATGAAGGCATATGCAGCCTGGTGGCTGTGGGCTAAGCTGGCGGGTTGGGGGCAGACTGATAGTACACCGCCGGTGATCTCCAGCGTGACTGCTAGTGCTGGTAATACCACTTCGGCCATAAGCTGGAATACGAATGAAAACTCGAATTCCCAGGTGGAATATGGTCTTACCACTCAGTATGGACAATCATCACCTATAAACAGTTCAATGGTCCTTTCGCACAGTATTACACTTTCAAATCTCGAGTCGGGAAAAACATACAATTATCGTGTTAAGTCCACTGATGCCTCGGGGAACCAGGGGGTAAGCGGCAACTTCACATTTGCGACTAGTGCAAGTACTGTACATGTCACATCGGTGACTCTTGATAAGCATTCCATGACACTGAATGTTGGGGATTCCAGTGCAGCACTGATAGCTACGATCGCTCCGAGTAATGCTGCTAACAAGAATGTCGGTTGGGCATCGAGTAATCCAGCGGTGGCATCTGTAACTAATGGAGTAGTAAAGGGAGCCAGCACAGGTACAGCGACGATTAAGGTCACTAGTGAAGATGGAGGTTTTACGGATTCTTGTACGGTAACAGTATCCAATTCGGGTAATGTTGCTGTATCAGGACTGACTCTGGATCAGGATTGGGTGTCGATACCTATTACTAGTTCGCCAGTGACAGTAACTGCAACCGTAACTCCCTCCAATGCTGCGAATAAAACGGTGATCTGGAAGTCTAGCAATCCAGCCTGTGCAACTGTGACAGATGGCAAGGTCACGCCTGTTAGTGTCGGTCAAGTATTGATCACTGCAACAACCGAGGATGGAGGATATACTGCCTACTGTTGGGTCACAGTTAAGGGAATAGCCGTGACCGGTGTAACCCTGGATAAGGATACAATGGCTCTCAAAGTAGGTGAGCCAGCCGGTACACTTATTGCTACGATAACCCCTGATAATGCCGCTAATAAGAATGTTACCTGGCAAACTAACAACGCTTATGTAGCCAAAGTCAACAATGGCATAGTAACGGCGATCGGGCCAGGAACCGCTACAATAAGTGTATTCAGTGTGGATGGCGGATATAAGGATACCTGCCAGGTATCAGTTACCAGGGACAATCCAGTTGGCGGCATGTCCCTGGACAAACATACTATGACCCTGAAGATAGGTGGGCCGGTCGGTATATTGACCCCATCGATATGGCCTAGCACTGCCGCTAATAAGAATGTGATCTGGAAAACCAGCAACTCAGATGTGGCCACTGTAAGCGGTGGCAGTGTAACACCGGTGGGAACGGGAACCGTCACCATAACTGCGGTCACTGAGGATGGTGGCTTCCAGGATACGTGCGTGGTAACAGTGGTACAGGACATTCTGGTCAAATCAGTTGCATTGAATCAACATGTCTTGAATCTTAAAGTGGGCGGGCCTAATGTTACATTGACCGCAGCAATATCACCCAGTAACGCTGCCAATAAGAGCGTTACCTGGAAGTCTGATAATGAATCAGTAGCTGTCGTCAACAATGGAACCGTGACTCCGAAAGCAGAAGGAACTGCTAACATCACAGTAACGACTGTAGATGGAGCTTTCACTGATACGTGTGTGGCAACAGTGATTAATGGCGTTACCGGTATAACTCTGGATCAGGGTTGGTTGTCGATGCCGATCACTAGTGCACCGGTGAAGATAACTGCAACCGTAACCCCCTCCAGTGCAACGAATAAAAAGGTGATTTGGCAGTCAAGCAATCCAGCCTGTGCAACAGTTGCAGATGGAACCATAACTCCGGTCGGTGTCGGCCAAGTATTGATAACTGCCACGACCGAGGATGGAGGATACATTGCCTACTGTTGGGTAACGGTAAAGGGAATAGCTGTGACCGGTGTAACCCTGGATAAGCATACTATGGCTCTCAAAGTAGGTGAGCCTGCCGGTACACTCATCGCTGCTATTACTCCTGATAATGCAGCCAATAAAAATGTTACATGGCACACTAACAATAGTTATGTAGCCAAGGTCAACAATGGCATAGTTTCGGCGGTCGGGCCTGGAACCGCCACCATAACGGTGTTTAGCGTAGATGGTGGATACAAGGATACTTGCCAGGTATCGGTTACCAAGGACAATCCAGTTGGCGGCATGTCCCTGGATAAACATACTATGACCCTGAAGATAGGCGGACCAGCCGGAATATTGACGGCTACGGTATGGCCTACTACAGCAGCCAATAAAAATATAATCTGGAAAACCAGCAACCAAGCCATTGCCACCGTAAGCGGCGGCAGTGTTACTCCGGTGGGAACAGGTACCGCCACCATAACTGCAGTTACTGAGGATGGTGGGTTCCAGGATACATGCCAGGTAACAGTGGTACAGGACATTCCAGTTAAATCAGTCACATTGAACCAACACACCCTGAGTCTTAAATTAGGCGGGACCAGTGCTAAACTGACTGCTGTAATATCACCCAGTAACGCTGCTAATAAGAGCGTTACCTGGAAATCTGATAATGAATCAGTAGCCGTAGTCAACAATGGAACCGTGACTCCGAAAGCAGAAGGAACTGCCAATATTACCGTGACCACTGTCGATGGAGCATACACTGATACGTGCCTGGTATCAGTACTTAACACTGTAACAGGTATATCTTTGGATCAATACTGGGTGTCTATACCTGTTTCTGGTTCGCCAGTTAAGGTAACTGCATCCGTAACACCCTCAACTGCAACTAACAAAAAGGTGATCTGGACATCCAGTAATTCAAGCTGTGCAACAGTGGTAGACGGAACCATCACTCCGGTCAGTGCTGGACAAGTATTGATCACCGCAACGACCGAGGATGGGGGCTATACTGCCTATTGTTGGGTCACAATAAAGTGAGTCAGAGGACAGTTAGTTGACTTACTAACTCATAGGGCATAATAACTGATAACCTAGGCTTTGATGAGGTTACACTTGTCAAAGCCTTTTTCTATTTGACACATTAATCCACAGGGGTTAATATTATATTACGAAGCGCGAACTATTTTGCGGAGGAAATAATGAAAGGTAAGCTGCCTACCGTAAATGATATAGTGGATATGGCATTGCAGGGTTCTCTAAGTATCCCGGCTTTGACTAATGCGGCTAAGCTCTACCCGACTCTTTCGGGTACCGATGCTATGGCCCTACTGCTCGTGTTCAAAAGGGAAGGCAGCAAGATGTCGGTGCTAGCCGAGCAGATGAATGTACCGATGAGTACTGCGACTGGTATTATCGGACGACTGGCTCGTCAGGGTTATGTAGAGCGCACCCACAGTACGGAGGATCGGCGGGTCATAACCATAGGACTTACTGATAAAGGCCGTGAAGTGGTGGAACAGATCTATGAGAATGCCCAGGGACTACTGGATCAGGTGCTGGCCGGTATGAAGGTAGATGAGGTCATTCATATGATGAGCCTGGTCAGCAAGGCCATCAATGTACTTTCCCAACCAGAGCCTACCGTTAAGAAAGAGCAGAAAAAGCCTAAAATCAGGCGTATCACCATAGAATAGATTATAGAGCCAGGTACTGAAACCACCTGGCATTTAATATAGGATAATATTTCGGCATAAGAATAATTCAATATATAAAATAAAGGTTAGGGGGCAGAACCATGCGAGTCATAGTTTATACCGGCAAAGGCGGAGTAGGCAAGACCAGCATCGCAGCAGCAACGGCGCTGAAGTCAGCTCAGCTCGGCTATAAGACGATCATACTATCGACCGATGCTGCCCACAGCCTGGGGGACTCCTTTAATGTGCCACTCAGCAATGAGCCGCAGCGGATCGCCAGAAACCTGTGGGGCCAGGAAATCCAAGCCTTATATCAGATGGAACGGCGCTGGGAGAAGATCCAGCGATACGTGGAGCATTTCCTGGAGTCACAAGGTCTTGAGATATCGGTAGAAGAACTGATGGTCCTGCCCGGTATAGAGGAACTGCTAAATCTATTGGAGATCCTCCGCCATATAGATGAGGGCAAATACGAAGTGATAGTCGTAGACTGTGCCCCCAGCGGTCAGACCCTCAGACTGCTCAGCTATCCCGATCTGGCACGATGGTGGCTGGAAAAGTTCTTTCCCATCCAGCGCACTGCTGTGAAGGTGCTGCGTCCAGTGGCTCAGCCTCTGCTGAAAATGCCGCTGCCCAGCGATGATGTGCTGGTGGCGATCGCCGACATCGTCCGCGAACTGGAGCGCATGCAGCAGGTCCTGACCGATCATGAGACCACATCTGTTCGAGTAGTGATGAATCCTGAAAAGATGGTCATTGACGAAACCAGGCGCAACTTTACCTATCTGAATTTATTCGGATTCGCTACAGATGCAGTGATCATCAACCGCCTTATCCCCGCTAACGTAAAAAGCCAGTATTTTGCAGCCTGGAAGGAGATCCAGGAGAAGCATACCGCCACCATAGAGGAAAGCTTTTCACCGGTGCCGATATTCAAAGTACCGCTCTTAGAGCATGAAGTGGTGGGGCTTGCCGCACTTGAGATGCTGGCTGACAAATGCTTTGGCCAGACCGATCCCACCAAGTCCCTATATAAGGGCGTCACTCAGAGTGTTCGCAAAGAAGGCAAAGGCTATGTGATGTCCATAAACCTGCCATTTGTCGAGAAATCCGATATATCAATGGTGCAGAAGGGTGAAGAGCTATCCATACGGATAGGCGACTACCGGCGCAATGTACTGCTGCCGCGTCATCTGGCTGAGCTAGAAGTCCAGGGAGCCAAGCTGGAAAATGGACAACTAAAGATACACATGGCATAAAAAAGGTAAATTGTGAGTTTAGCGACTCACAAATATTATGGCATAATATTTCGAGATAAGAAATATTTGCGCGATGAAGTATGAATTTGTGGTGGGAGACTCATATGTTAATATTGTACATTTTTGATTGGATTGAAAAAAACTATGTTTTGATAACATGTACAATCCTTATAATTGTTGGATTATCTTATTTACCAGTATTATGGCGTCCTAAACAAGTTAATCAAATCGGGCATAATGCTGGGGTTTGGAAACGGTTATGCGCCGCGATTGTAGATGACATAATCTTAATGATTCCGATACCAATGATTTGTGTAATCTTGATAATGTTAGATATTACATACAGTTTTTTACTAATGTATCTGACTAAAAAGGTTTTATCTTGTTGTTACTGTTCATATTTTGAAAGTTCGCGATGGCAAGCAACACCTGGAAAGTTGCTATTAAGTCTTCATGTGACAGATTACATGGGGCAACAAATACAAATTAACAGGGCTTTGTTAAGGTTTTGTGCAAAAATACTTGGGTATACATCAGGTTGTACTGGTTTTATCTTTAGTATGTTCAATAATCGTGAGCAGACATTACATGACATAGTAGCTGAAACACTAGTTCTGGACAAGCAAATCGAAATTGGTTTTTGTTCAAAACTATTAATCACTGCATTAGTACTCAGTTACGTTGTTGTAGGGTTATTCTCATTACTATTATTCATGCTAGCCCTACTAGATATAGCTAGCATGTTTTATTAAGATGAGGAACGTGGAACATTTGAGGAGTCCGCTGTATTAGGGGAATCAGACAATTGTTTTACCCATGTAATACGAGTTCGGAAATATACGTATGAAGAAATAGGGAGGGATTCTATCAACCAATATTTCGGAGTTTATCTGAGTGTGAATAATGCCGTTAAAAGAGATTTTAGGGAGGTTTTATCAATGCAGACGGAAGGAACGGAAAGGCATAATGTACTACTTGTATCGCTGACACTGATTATATCGATTATTTGGGATTACCTATTTTTTGAACATCAGATAGGTGTATCATACCCGGTTTTTGCCTTCATCGGTCTCGCATTCTTCTACTGGACCTGGAGGGATAAGATCGAGTTCAAGCCCAGCTTTGGCTGGTTCCTGCTTATACCGATCGTGATGCTGTCCCTGGCCTTTGCCTTGTATTCTAACATGGTCCTGGCGGTCTTGAACTTTTTACTAATACCATTTCTGATGATCTGTCACACTAATCTTATTACTGGCTATTCAAGAGATTGGAGCGGAATCGGGATAATCATCGATGTCCTGATGCGTTCTGTAGTCCTGGCGTTGACCAATATCCGTAAACCCATTGAGTCAGCATTGAAGAGGTTTTCGCCGAATGCCGAGGAAGATGAAATGAACCCGGCTTTGAAGTTCGGTCTGGTCGGTTTGTTCTTTATCCTGCCGCTATTCATAATTGTGATGTCATTGCTCTCTGAGGCCGATATGTCTTTCAATTATTATGTAGGCAAGTTCTTAGAAAGTTTTGATTTTGCCTTGATGATCAGCCAGATGATACTGATTCTCATTGTTTTCACCTATGTAACCGGATATTTTTTCAGTTTTCACAAAGAAAAACCGGAAAAAGAGCTAATAGAAGTGGCGAAACACGATTATAAACTCAACAGCATAATAATAACGACTTTAACGTTACTAAATATCATGTACCTACTGTTTTCCATCATTCAGTTTTCTCACCTTTATGGTGGACCTCAACAGATGCCCAATGGCATCGATTACGTGCAGTACGTACACAGTGGCTTCTTTCAGTTGGTTTGGGTGGCGGTCATCAATCTGTCCCTCATTCTGGCCAGCATGAGACTGGTCAGCCCGGTGCAGAACTTTTCACAGCGTATCATTAAGATCCTCTGCAGTTTGATGATCGCGTTTACGGTGAATATGCTATTTTCATCGGCGTATAAAATGTATATTTACTGCTCCACTTTCGGCCTGACCTATCTACGCTCCTTTGTGTGGGCATTCATAATAACATTGTTTGTTTTGCTGATGTTCACTGTGTGGAAGCTGTGGTATGAGAAGCTGGAACTGGTCAAGTGCTACATCGTGATTCTATTGATTGCCTATGTGGCGCTTAACTACGCCAATATCGATGTTATGATCGCTAAAAAGAATACTGCACTTTATCGGCAGACCGGACATATGGACATTTATTATCTAGCAACGAGGTCTTATGACACTATGCCCTATGTTGTGGGATTATTGAAGGATTACCCGGAGCTAGATAAAAAATATAGTGAGTTACTCAAGCAACAAAGCCCTTATGAAGGTAACTATCCAACACTTAAGCAGCATTTAGAAACTGAAAAGAAATCATTGCATAGAGATACTTCATGGCAGGCGTTCAATCGCTCGAAATATAGGGCGCGCAAAGCCCTGGCTGATCTATAACTGGTCCGACAAGCAGCACATTCAGGTTGTTTAAGTTAATGCTCGTACTTTTTATCGATATGCTATTGATTTGCATTAGAAATAATGTTATAAAATGGATTGGTAGCCATATAGAGAAAGGTGAGTATTAATGGAACAAAAATGGATGAGGTTGTTGAAGTCTACAGTGCATGTAAATGATATCATGTGGAATTTTCATTCCAGTTTATCTTCTAGGGAGAGTGACATAGACTCGATTTATACCCAATGCGGGTTGTCTGAGCTGGCCTTGGACGATGGCCGGGTCAAGGTGGTCAAAGAAAAGTATCTGCCAGTGATACTAAGAGCAGCCGGAAGGCATGATGAACTAAAAAAATGGCGAATGCTGCAGGCCGACCATGCCAAAGTACTCAATCAAGAGTTCGGAAAGAAGCTGAAAGCAATAGAAAAAGAATTCATTGGTTTAAGTAAATGAATAAAAAGATGAAGCCGGTGCTTTTAACACCGGCTTCATGCTTTGTTGGAGGGATTTATTAAGCCGAGGGCAATTTCGTGAACACGCCTCTCGGATCAACTGTGTTTCTAAGGATCTCTAAGATCTCATCGGATGGCATTTCGGTCACAGGAATCTCTCCGGCGGGCTTGAGCAGCTCAAAACCGGTAAACTGCTGAGCCAGTTCAAAGGATATTCCAGGATTCAAGGACTTTACCCGCATGCGTTTGCTCTCAGGTTCGAAGTCGTAGACTCCGAACTGCGATATTACGGCACTGGGGCCATTGCCGATCAGTCCGGCCTTCTTGCGCGAATCGCCGCCTTCATGCCAGCCCACTGAAGTGACAAAGTCGCATTTGGCTGGGTATTTGTCAGGGGACTGGAGTCCTACCAGAACCAGATTGTCTGACAGGGAAGCCAGGTCATTATTCCCGCCGGAACCGGTCAAGCGAGCCTTAGGATGGTGATAATCGGCGCCGATAAATGTGGTATTCACATTGCCATAGGGATCTATCTGCGCGCCGCCCAAAAAGGCTATATCTACATAGCCGTTGTAAACCTGGCCAAAGGAATAGGGCATTTCCTGGATCATTGGGGATTTGCGCCATGTGAAGGGGTCACAGACCGACCAGGGAGCTCCGCCCTGTAGTGGATCCTGAGCACCCGATTCAAATACCTGAGTTATATGTGGAGCGTGGGTCTGGCGTGCCAGCTCCGCGCCTACCATCGGCAGTCCTGTACCCACATAGACGACCTTGTGATCTTCGATCTGCAGTGATATAACATAAGCCAACATCTCAAGAGGATTGGCCGGTGCGATCTTGCTCATACATGTACCTCCTTATATCCTTATTCAAACTTGGCAAAAACTTCGGTGTAATCATAGCTGACGCCGTCTAGTTCCATGCCGCCTTCAGCTGCCTTGGTCAGGCGTTTGGCATCGGCCAGCCATTTGCTCCCACCTAGTTTGTCTATGAATTCATATTGGTCTTTGCATCCATAGATCCAATAATCGAAGAAGGATTGCATGTGTTCGTCATCCAGCATGGCGATACGGAATACCCATTCCCACCATTCGCGGGACCAGTAATAGTATCCCGGTACATTGCCCGGTACACCGCCGTAAGGCAGCTCAACGACTGCATCCACATACATGAAGGGGATCACAACGCCATTATTGTTGTTGCGGATATCATCTTCGGAGACGATCTCTTCGGCGGTTATGACCAGTTTACGAGTAGCAGCGGCTACCGCGATGTCATTGACTGCTGGCCCGAAGATTCTGGCATTGCCGGCCTTGTCCGCCCATTGGGCATGTATAAAAGCGATATCCGGGTAGAGTGCAGGGATGAATACGACCGGGTCATTGTCTTCACGGCCCGGATTCTGGACAACTTTAACAAACGGATTGTATTTGATCATATCTGAGCCCAGCATCTGCTTGCTGAATACACCCGGGCAGCCCAGCTGCGCGGCTTTGAAGCCCTGGCCCATGGCCCCGTGGCTCCATTCGGACAGGATACTTACCCGGCCTTTTTTATAATTGTTGTTAAAAGCTTTGTCGATACCGCGCATTTCTGCACCGGTATAGGAAGCATGGACCGAGTCGGTAAGACCAGCGCAGACAAAAAAGCTCTGCATGGTGTTCGGAGAACCGATATGGGTGAGGTGTTTTTTACCCTGGCGGATGATTTCCCAATCCGCTTGAATAGCATTTCTCACATAAGCAAAAGCCCCCGAGCAAATGGTATCTCCGTCGCTCACATACTCATTAACGGCTTCCTTGAGTGAGATGCGTTTGTCTTTCCGGGAATGGTCTTTTTTCTGGTGGGCGAGTCGCGCAGAATCGAAATCTACCAAGCGGTCGAGTTTGGAGGTGTCTTCGATCTGCAGGTTCTTAAGTGCTTCTTGATTGTAGCTGTAGTTCAAGTATACTGCCTCCCATCGCCTAAATATGTTGCTATGTCCGTTCAATGTTGCGAATCGTAATTGTTATTACATTCACAACCCACCCAAATATAATTATTGTCGAAAACGCATAATTGTCAATAAAAAATTAAGAAAAATTGGCAGATTTGTCGAACGACAATAACGATTCCGATAATAATATTATTTCTGAAAATATAGAAAAGTCGGGAAAGGCCTGTTTTAAGGGTTTTCTAATCATAACGAAATGCTGCAAGATTTTTAGCCAACCTTCGCGGTTGAGCAAAAAAACCACTTGTGGTAATATGTGGATATATTCTGCGAGAGGGCTTTGATTATGGGTGAATTAGGACGTTATGTGGAACCAAGGGCTTCGTACTACGTAACTTCAATAACAACGGATAGCAAGAAAATATTTGCATCGGAGAAGGCTTGTAAGCTTTTGATCGTAACCATGCAGTTCTATAAGTATTACCTCGATTATAGGATCTACGGTTTTGTGGTCATGCCTGATCACTTTCACGCGATTATTGAGCCTGGCCCAGAATACAATATCACGGCAATAATGAACAAGATCAAAGGCAACTTCGGAAACAAATATAACAGGCTAGCCGGGCGGAGCGGAACAGTGTGGCAATCAAAATTCTACGGAGAAGGAATAAGAAATCAGATGGAGATGAGAAGAAAGATAGACTACATACACAATAATCCCGTTAGAGCAGGACTGACCGACACACCGGCAGCATACGAATATTCAAGCTATCGGTATTATCAAGGGCAGATCAAGGATTACTTATTGGATATCCCAGGATAGAGCTGCACTAGGGGTGGAGACTACATAGCATTATATAGATCTATAGCCGGAGCTTGATCCGGCTCAGGCCGATGACAAAAACGAATCTCTGTGTTATTTCAAAGACCCCGTTCAATCAACGTACCTAAGTACGTCTCAATCACGGGGTTTTTTCATGCCTTGATCTTCGCTTCCGTCTCTCGGCGTGCAGGATTCTGGACTTGAAATGAAACTTTTTAACTATTAACGTGTATTGAATAGTAATGGTAAAACATGATTTTCTCAGGGCATGCTGTGAGGAACTCGAAAGGATGATCGACAAATGAAAGCCATTGTTCATCAAGAATTTGGCTCCCCCGATGTTATGGAATTCACAGAGGCAGAAAAACCTATGCCCAGGGACAATGAAGTACTGATAGAAGTAATGGCATCATCTTTAAATGCAGCTGATTGGCATATGCTGCAAGCTGACCCTTTCTTGATTCGGCTAATGGGCGAAGGCTTGCTGCGTCCTAAGCATCAAATACTGGGCGGCGACGTCGCAGGGCGGGTTGAAACGATCGGCAGAAATGTGAAGCAGTTTCGACCAGGTGATGAGGTATTTGGACATACATCCACATGCGGATGGGGCGCTTTTGCCGAGTACGTATCGGTTCCGGAGCACCTGTTGGCATTGAAGCCGACAAATAGTTCATTTGAAGAAGCCGCTGCCGTACCTTTAGCTGGTATCACCGCCCTTCAGGGCCTGCGTGATCACGGAAGAATGAAGCCGGGACAAAAGGTGCTGATCTACGGTGCATCAGGTGGCGTGGGTACGTTTGCAGTGCAGATCGCCAAATCGTTTGGCACTGAAGTCACTGCCGTTTGCAGTACGAGCAAAATGGAGATGGTACACTCGATCGGTGCTGACCATGTTATCGATTATACCCAGGAAGACTTCACTACTAATGGGGAGCTTTATGACCTGATTCTAGCCGTTAATGGATATCGTTCGATATTTGACTATAAACGTTCACTAAGACCTGAGGGAACTTATGTTATGGCCGGCGGCACCTATGCTCAAATGTTCCAGTGTCTACTTCTCGGGCCATGGATATCAATGGCCGGGAGCAGGAAAATGAGAAGCGCTTCACTGAAATCAAACCAGAAAGACTTGATGTTTATGAAAGAGCTTCTTGAAACCGGCAAAGTGAGGCCAGTTATAGACAGGCAATACTCCCTGCAGGAGGTTCCTGATGCGATGCGGTATCTTATAGAAGGCCACGCAAGAGGGAAGGTGGTAATAAAAGTTGATCATTAACGTGACAAACGAATGTGACAACGGGGACGGTTCTCGCTGTCGCATTGAGCACATGGCTTGTGTTTAAAGGTTTAAACATTCAATCACATGATAAGAACGATCATACCAAAAAATCTACATAACTTACTGTTTTGTAGAAGTATAAAACGCCGATAAGTTGAGGTGCTAATAATTGCTACAATAAAAAACCAGGCGAATTACACATTCAGCCCGGCTTATACTTTGATTCGGTTTCAACTATTTGGCTATCATAACTGAGCTAGCTTTGATTACGGCTATTGCTTCATCGCCGACCTTCAGATTCATCGATTCGCAAGAAGTCGTCGTAATACTTGATACCACCTCAAGACCATTGACTTCTAATACTACTTCGGTTGATACTGGCCCTTTTTTGATTTCCTTTACTTTACCTTTGAGCTGGTTTCTTGCCGATAATTGCATGTCCCAACCTCCCATGACCTTTTCTTTCCTAGATAATTTTGGACCATATTCAGAGATTTTATATATAAAGTTTTAGCATTTACAGTATTTCACCAGTAAAAACACTTCATATCTGTTACTTATGACCCGGATAACACAACAAAAGGTAATAGACCACATTTGTGGAATATTGTCTATAATTACCGAAATGAGGTGCTGTTAGTGGTTAGAAGGCCAAAACAGCTTATGGTTACAGCTTTTGTTGTGTTTTTCCTATGGTAAGAACAATTATTCTACTGGACAAGCCATTCAATTCATTAGGAGGTACATATGTATATTAGTAAAATAGTTAGTATTAACAATTATCGTAATCTCTCAAATATAACATTTGAATTTAATAGTGAAATAAATTTCATTGTAGGTGAAAACAATATTGGAAAGACAAATCTTATTGAAATGTTTAATAAAGTAGTTAGTGTTGGTAAATTTAGTGAAGAAGATTTTAGTAATGTTAAAGAGCCAATTATGGTTGTTTTTAGTATTGAATATAACGAAGATGAACTAGGCTTCTTTGAAAATGTATTCGATATTGATAACGAATACTCTGTAACAATCACAGCTTATCAAGAAAATGTTGATGCGAGGATAGAATATTGTCATACAGAATCAGAAGCTTACATAAATCCAAGGACAATTAGAACGTTAAATTTCCTTTATTATTCTTCTTTAAGGTCACCGAATAGGGAATTAAACTTCACAAATAACGTAGGGACAGGCAAAGTTCTTACTTACATGGTCAATAAAAGCTTGGAGCGTAAGAGTCTAGAGACCTTGGACTTAATTAATAAAAATGATGTTACAGAAGTCATTGATGAAGTAAATGAGGAGTTTTCTAAACTGAATGGTTTATCAGGTGAGAAAATCGGAGCATATCTAAATGATGATAAAGAAAATATAATCCATAGACTGCTTGAACTAGGTGACACTGATGGCAGAAACTTATCAAGTCTTGGAGATGGCCTACAATATTCATTCAATATATTCCTAAACATACTTGAATTGTTGGTTCATTTACAAACAACCAAAAAAGAAGAAGATTTTGAAAACCTACTTATTAAAAAGGACAGTCTGAAGTATCTGCCACTTATCATTGGATTAGACGAGCCGGAGATTCACCAGCATCCCTATCGGCAAAGAGCTTTAATCAAAAGCATTAAGAATATTGTTGATAATAAAAACAAAGAATTTGCAGAAATTATTAGGGCGTTGTTTGGTATTGATGGTTTTATTGGACAAGTCTTTGTTGTAACTCATTCTCCCAATATTCTTCTTAATGACTATAAACAAATAGTAAGATTTTATAAAAGAGGAGCTATTATTGATGCTACATGTGGAAGTCTATTAGATTTTAAGAATGATACACATAAACATCTAAAGAGAAGCTTTATCTATTTTAAGGAAGCAATGTTTAGTAAAGCAATAATTTTGGTTGAAGGTGATACGGAATTTGGAGCTGTCCCTGTATTTGCGGAAAGATTAAAATTTAATTTTGATAATGAAGGTGTGGGTCTTATTAAGCTTGATGGAGCTGACGCAGTTCTTAAGTATCTTCAATTGTTTGAAGCGTTTAATATTGATGCGGTTGCTATATTAGATAAAGATAAAGAAGCGACCTATAGTGGTAATCCAAGCATCCTGTTTACTGACGGAGTGGACTTTGAAGAAGAGATATTCGATATGTTTTCGTTCAGACAATACTTAAAATATTTAAAAAGTATTAAGAAGCATACATTTCTAATTAAACACTTAAAAGGGAAAATCAATGGATTTAATTCTAAGAGGTTTTGTATCAAGCCATTATCTTATCATATTCCAAAGGATGTGGGGAAAGAAATTCTATCAACGATTAGAGACGATGAAATTCAAGAATTAAGAGATTGTAAGAACGCTATAAATGGATCCTTGCTTGCCAAGTATGTGGATGATATTCCCAAATCGTTTAAAGATATAATTTATAAAACGGTCGCAGGAGTCTTTTAATGGATAGAGAGGAAATAATCTTAAAAATTAGAGAAATTCATTCTAATGATGAAGATCAAATAAATTTCATTCTATCTGAAGATAAGAAACTGATAGTTACAGCATCCGCCGGATGTGGAAAAACAAAATCAATGATAAGTAAAATTGCTTTTGAGCTAGTAAACAACCCCGATATGAACTTCAAGAAAGTACTTGCCTTAACGTTTAGTGTTAGTGCTGCTACAAAAATTAGGGAAGATACAGCAATGATTTTACCGATCCTACTTAATAGCAAAAACTTTGAGTTAGATAGGAAACTTGATGTTTCAAATTATCATAGTTTTTCCACCCGAATAATCAATCAACATGGTTACATACTTCACAATGAACTAACAAAAGTAACAAATTTCTCAATTGTTCCAGAAACGGTTTCAACATTAAGAGACTATCTACTAGATATTGAAGTCAATGTGTTGGTTTCGTATTCAAAAGCGATCAATGAAGTGAATATTGAGGAAGCGGATAGGCTCGAAGATGAGTATGTTAACATACTTTTGAATAGACTGATTCCTTGTCAAGTAATTACATATAATGGACTCTTACTTTTAGCTGTCAGAATACTCAAGATTGAAAGTGTTAAAAGATTTTATGCGAAATATTATCCGCTAATAATCGTTGACGAGTTTCAAGACACCAACTACTTAGCGTATAAGTTAATAAATCAATTAATTAGCAAAGACAATAAAATAATATTAATGGGCGATGATATTCAAAAAATATATGGATTTCTAGGGGCAATTCCAGGACTATTTAAACATATGCAAGATGAATATGATATGACGCCAATTATATTCAAAAACAATTGGCGTTTTCAAGATAATATAAAAATGAAGAATCTTGATTTCTATTTAAGGGAAATATTCAGGAACTATAATAATATGGATTGTTTTGAACTTAAAGCTGAGATCAATCTTGGCTTTTACAAGACTAATGGGATGGAAGCAAAGACCATTGTTAGCCATATGCAAGGCAAAGTAGCTAATGGAAACCAGGTTGCTTTATTGGTTCGTGGAAAAAACAATGCTAATAATGTCATTAGTAAACTAGAATCCGAAGGCATTAAATATTTTAATGGATTATTCTCTGATACTGATGCAGTATATAACAGGTTTCACAAAATTGCATTAGATAATTTCATTATCGAAAGTGGCTCAGGAAAATCATTCTCAATGCGTGTAATAGAAAAAGTAATGACTGTTCTTAATCAGAATAAATCATCTGTTACGACTGATGACATAGTATTTAGTTCACTTATGAGGCTATTAAAAGCCTTGTTCGAGAGTACAAAAGCCTCAACATTGTCTAGAGAAGACAAATACAATAGGATTGTTTTCACCCTTAATAATAATAGCCTGAAAAGAATTATGAATGAAATTGATGAAGATATTGTACTAACAACAATTCATGGCTCAAAGGGCCTAGAGTGGGATTATGTATATCTCCCGGAAATTACGGAATCACAGTTTCCACATTATTATTCCCTATGTAAGGATTGTAAAGCCGGTAATTCAGGTAAGCATAGCGAACATAGTTGTGAGTTTACATTTCCCATTCATCTGCAGGAAAGCTTCGAGGAAGAACTTAGTTTGTTTTATGTTGGTGTAACAAGAGCAAAGAAGGATGTATTTTTGTTTGCAAATGTAGATAAGAATCAAAATGGGTACCCGAAAAAAAGGAGTTGTTTAACTACTTTGCCGAATCTAACTATGAATAGAGAGTTCTAATCAAGAAATGACACAGAGTGGTTCTGTTGTAAATTAAGAACGCCGATTTACAGGGATTTGATTTGATTACACCCTTTCAAAGCCTTTGCTCAAATAACCAAGGGTGTTGCCATTGAGCCCATATGACCTGACCCCATGATCTGTACAGCCAAGATGTTAGTATGAGCCTGATTATGAGGCCAGCATCTGGGCAGATATAGACTCCCGATACTCAACTGGAGTCTGGTTGTCCAAAGCACTATG
>JBLNAX010000033.1:0-55788 GCA_050259595.1 Acidobacteriota bacterium
TATAGACGAAAAATCCATTGCCCGCCTGGGCAACCCTTCGAATTGGTCACGTGAGATCCATGGCCGCTTCTTAGATAACCTGAAACAGGCCAAAGTAGTGGGTTTTGATTTATTATTTGACGGAGCCAAAGATGCGGCTGGTGATCAGCTTTTTGCCGATTCTCTGGCTCGTAACAACAATGCTGTATTGGCTGTTGTCACCTCCATGCAGCAGGATGAAAAAGGCGGCTGGTATCAGGAAATCAAACTGCCTATCGAACAATTATCTTTGAATACCCGAGGGTTAGGCTTTATCAATATGCCGATGGAAAAAGGCAATATGGTACGCCGGGTAACTGTAGTAGATCTCAACAGCATGGATACTCTAGGTCCAATCCCTTCATTCAGCCTTTCCCTTGACATGATCGCAAACGATATCGATTTTAATGATATGGTATTCAATAAGAAGATGATCGTTAAGAAAGACTACCTGCAGGCCGGGAATATCCGCATACCCTTGGAAAACGAAAACCAAGCCATGATCGATTTTTGGGGGCCAGCCCACACCTTCCCCACCTATAGCTATTCAGATGTCTTGGAAGGCAAGATAAAACCAGCTTTCTTTAAAGATAAGATGGTTCTAGTGGGCCTCTACAGCCCCTTGATCAAAGAAGACTATTACGAAAACCCCTTTACTAGAGGAAGTCTAGTTCTAAAGGGCGACCTTCCTTTACCAGGCGTGGAGATCCATGCTTCAGCATTGAAAACCTATCGCACCAACAGATTTTTCCAACGTGCGCCCTGGACCGTCAACCTGGCTTTTATGCTCCTGCTTTGGTTGGGGGCGGTTCTAGCAACTCGTAATAGTAAGCCCTGGTATGGATTCCTCTTTACTGCCGCACTTTTCGCTGCTAGTTTCGGAGTAGTCTATCTTTCCTGGCTAAAACTTCACTACTGGATCGATTTCGCGTCACCTCTGGCCATAATAAGCTTGACCTATATCGGCGGCACAGTTGAAAGCTTTGTGCGAGCGGAAATGGAAAGACGGCGTACCCGGGCTATGTTCAGCCGTTATGTCTCCCAGGCCATCGTCGACGAACTCATGTTGAACACTGACGAAATAGAATTGGGTGGCACCTCGAAAGAGGTAACAGTCCTTTTCTCAGATATTCGAGGGTTTACCGCATTTAGTGAAGGTAGGCCTCCGGAAGTTATAGTCGCCCGTTTGAATGAGTATTTTACGGTCATGACTGATCTAGTATTCAAGCACGGCGGGACCCTGGATAAATACCTGGGCGACGGTATGATGGCCGTTTTTGGGGCTCCCATTCAATATCCTGACCATGCATCCCGAGCCGTACAATGCGCGATGGAGATGCTCGATAAGATGGAGGATCTTAATCAGACGTGGATCAAGCGTGGCGAAGTGACTATGGGTATAGGTGTAGGAATCAATTCCGGCTCCGTAATCGTAGGCAATATAGGCAGTCTGGAGAGGATGGAGTATACGGTCATCGGTGAAGATGTTAACCTCGCGTCTCGTTTGGAGAGTATAAACAAAGAACACGGGACCCAAATAATATTTAGTGATCGAACCCAAATGCTTCTCAACGAGAGGAATTTCCCCTACTATCATCGAATCAAATCTTTAGGTGGAGCAAAAGTAAGAGGACTTACAGACGACGTGGAGATTTTCACCATTATTTAGATTATAACGCTCTATCAAGGAATATGCAGGAGGGCTGAAAATGATCGATCTCAACCGTCTCGCCAATTCCGCGACCATAAAGAAATTCGAGACTGATGAAGTTCTTTTTAACGAGGGCGATCCCGGACATGAAATGATGATCATATTATCTGGAAAACTGGAAATCTCGATCAACTCAGTCGATGGTTTCCCCATAATACTTGCAAATCTCGGCGCTGGCGATCTTGTGGGAGAAATGTCCCTGCTGGAAGGCTTGCCACGCAGCGCGACAGTCCGTGCAATAGAGCAGACAATTGCTGCCGCCATCGACGAGATCAACTTTGAAAAAGTTATCGCTGAGCAGCCTGTTCTGGCTGTTCGCATGATGAAAGGCCTCAGTAAGCGAGTACGAGACTATAACGAAGAAATGCGTTTTCTGCGCCGTGGTTCCTCCAAGCACTCTAATAATGAGGATGATACATCGGTAGTCACCCTGATCTCTGATTCCGGTATACTACGCAAACCGGGAAAGATTTATGGGATCGGCGCTACGGACGACCATGAAATATATCTTTTTGATAAGCGAATCGAATGTCCGGTATGCGATAAACTATTTGACGTAAAGATGCTTCGAAATTCCAGATTGAAACTACAGAAAGTCGACCCGGACTTTCGTCAGAGATATGAAGATATCGAGCCGATGTGGTACATGCCTTTTGTTTGCCCCCACTGCCTGTACGCTGACCTGAATACTACTTTCAACCAGGTATCCGATACCGCCAGAAAGTCTATCCTAAAGGAATCTCCAGAACTGCGCAAGCGGATAGATTTTAGCTTTTCGCAGCCTCGCACCATAGATCAAGTGCTAATGGCCTATTATCTAGTGCTGCACTGGCTTGAAACGACGGCACCTGATGCCAATAGCCTGGCCAAAGTGTGGCTAAGGTTGGCTTGGTTATACAGGGACCTGCAGGAAGAAGAACCAGCCCATCTGGCAACTGATCAGGCATATGAATACTTTAAACAGACTTACGAAAAAGGACGCGGCTTGTCCCAGGAACAGGAACAAAGACTCGCTATTCTGCTAGGCGAACTTAGTCTTGCCAAAGGTGAACTAAAGACCGCTTATGAATACTTGAGCAAGGCAGTGCTGGGCAAAGAAGGCAATGCTCAGCTCAACCGTCAGGCATCAGACCGGCTTATGGACATAAAACAAGCCATGAAATCATCACCCAAATAGTCAATCCATGAAAGGGGTGTTCTGAATGGATTTTTCGAATCTAAGTAAGATTGGATATCTGGTTAGATATCAACCTGACGAGGTCCTCTTTCATGAGCATGATCCTGGACATGAAATGATGATAATCCTTGAAGGAAAGGTCGACGTATATATTAATGCCATCGACGGGTACCCTCTATCTATCGCAACCCTGACTAAAGGCGACTTCTTCGGCGAAATGTCCCTCCTCGAGAGACTTCCCAGAAGCGCATCCGTCCAGGCTATAACTGATACAATCGTCTTAATAATAGATGAAAGAAGCTTTAAAGAACTATTAAAACACGATGCTGACCTGGCATTTAGAATCTTGAAATCAATGAGCGGCCGTATCCGTTTTCAAAATG
Source organism: Acidobacteriota bacterium (assembly GCA_050259595.1). Taxonomy (GTDB): domain Bacteria; phylum Bacillota; class Syntrophomonadia; order Syntrophomonadales; family DTU052; genus JBLNAX01. The sequence continues at coordinate 3,290 of JBLNAX010000033.1, forward strand.
AACAGGTGAAACGTCTTGATTATGGCATACGGCAGGCTGCTATTTATGTTCGAAATGAAGAAGAATACGCAGCAGATAAATCAAATTCTGATGGATCTGTGTTACCTGAAAAACACAAGAATTATAATCTAAAAGCACCAGAATCACATGGTGCCTATCTTTTTGATAAAGAAGTGGCTTGTCCCATTTGTGATAATAAATTTGAAGTAAAGATGGTCCGCTCATCCAGACTGCGTATAGATAGTATCGATCGCGATGGTAGACAGCATTATATTGGTTTTGAGCCATTATGGTATGCGATATGGGTATGTCCCAAGTGCAGCTACGCCAATACCAGCAACCAATTCAATCAGGTTAGCAGGCAAGTGAAACAAGATCTTCAGATTGAATTATCTCCAAATAATATACCGCCTCTTGAATTTTCCGTTCACCGTGATATCAACCAGGTTTTCACTGCTTACTACCTGGCCCTCCGTACTGCCAAGACAATGCCTATCGATTATTCTAAATTCGCCAAGTTGTGGCTAAGACTGGGCTGGTTATATGAAGATGTAAGGGATCAGAACATGTATCTTATGGCTTCAGAAAATGCCCTCCAGTATTTCCGATATATATTGACCAGCCGCAAAAATGCCGTTCCATCGCAAAACCAAGATCTCAACATGCTGCTAGGCGAACTGTATCTGCGGTGCGGCCGCCCGAAAGAAGCCCTCAGGCATTACCGTTCAGCGTTGGTCAAGCCGGGTGGCAATGAGAATATCAATCGTCAATCACAACATCGCATGCTGGAGGTAAAATCTATTCTAGCTAAAGACAAGAGCAACTAGAATATTAGAGACAAAGATTTATTACAAAGCCATCAGGCCTGAATCAAAGGGGGATCTATCGTTGCCAGAACTTCGCAGAGATATTGTCAGGGATAGCTGGGTAGTTATTGCCACCGAAAGAACTGTTAAACCTATGGATCTACCGGTCCCTTCTACAAATGCACATTCTAAGAATGCCGGCACATTCTGTCCGTTTTGTGAAGGTAATGAGGAGACCACGCCTTCTGAACTGGCCGCATTTCGCAGTTCTGACAGCACATCTAATGGACCCGGCTGGCAGGTTAGAGCAATTCCTAATAAGTACTCAGCCTTTAATCCCAGATCAGAAATCAGTGAAAACCATAACGGGATATACACTTGCCGCGGCGGGTACGGAAATCATGAAGTGATAATAGAGACACCGAATCATGATGAACAATTCCACCAGCATTCGATCGAGACAATCTCACTGATCTATCGAATGCTGCGCCAACGATACAGTTCTCTAAAATCCAACCCCAATATCAAACATATTCAGATATATAAAAACAGTGGCTTATTTGCCGGTGCATCGCTAGCACACAGTCACACCCAGATCATAGCTGTTCCTTACTTACCTGCTGAGTCAGAAGGAGCCCGGCATTACGGTACAGAAACCGGACGTTGTGTTTTTTGTGATATGATCGACCAAGAAAAATCAGAAAAAACCCGACAGGTATTAGAGAGCGACAGTTTCATAGTGATCTGCCCATATGCTTCGCGTTTTACCTTTGAAACCTGGATCATGCCAAAGAGTCACCAGGAAGATTTCGATTCGATAACTGATAATCAAATACTTGAACTGGCTGCTATTTTAAAGAAAGTAACTGGCGCAGTTGTCGCACTACTGCAGAATCCTTCCTACAACATCGTCGTTAATTCCGCGCCCGTCAATACCCCTCAAGAACCAGGCTATCACTGGAGAATAGAGATCTGGCCCCGTTTGATTGTGCAAGCCGGAGTCGAGATCGCCACCGGCACCTTTATGAATCCCGTTTCACCGGAATGGGCGGCTGAAACCATTAGGGGATGGATACGTGAATAGTCTGCATCTCGAGAAACACACTGGGACTGGGATACTATCTGTTTCCTTTCTTATCGCTATTGCCTATCTTCTGTTTTTATTGTGTGGCTGTGGTTTAGTCGATCATCACTCAGCCAAATATGACTTTTGCTATATCGACTCAGACGGGGCTATTCGCGGACTTGACACCAGCAGCGGTTCCTCCGAGGTAATGGTTAAGTCGCCAGGAAAATGGCTGTTGGATACTCTTCTACAGACCAAATTCCACGAAAAATGGCAAACCTTCAGCAGTTCCGCCTTTTACGATCAAATAACCCACAAACCCCATCAAGATAAACTTTATTTCGTTTCGGTATGGTCCAAAGACGGCGGAGACGCCAATGCAGCCTTTCTTTTCTGTTTCAACATTAAAACCCGCAAAATCACCGTGATTTCTGATGTTTCCCCTTATCCCTCCAACAAGAATAATTATTATTATCTCTCAGCGGATGGCAACAGAATATGCTATATAGATGATTCAAATAAAGTATGGATCATGGATTCTAAATCTTTGGTTAAAAAGCTGGTAAAAGATTTTCTGAATTGGTCAGGGGATTTTAAGAAAGCCTTCAACAAAGAAAATGGCGGTATCACTATCGTGAATCTCAAGGCTGATCTAGATGCTGGTTCCCAAATTGCCTTTCTTCCCCACGCCTCTAAAGCCACATGGTCCCCAGATTCGGAAAAGCTGCTTTATTTCCAGGATGATGGGACGATCTGGGTTTACGATTTGGCATTGCAACGCAATATCAAACTATTCGAAAGCAATAAAAATGTAGGTAATACTTGCTGGTCCCCGGATTCCAAATCGGTGGCTCTTACAATTGATTATTGGCCAAATCCCAAAACCAGCGAAATGTGGCTGATCCAAGACATCAATAAACCCGTCAGACTTGATCTATCTTCTTACCCGCAAACGATCAACCAGCAACCAGTGCATTTGGGTTATCTTGAATTCACCAAAGGTGACAACATTATCTTTTTCGAGTTTACTGAGATACCAGATTCTGCTCCAATGCAGAATGGTATTGCTACGGTAAACATTCATACTAAAAAAGTCACAATACTAAATCAAAGTTTTTTAAAAAAAGCGGATGACTAACAGCCACCCGCCTTTGATAGTTGTATTACTATCTCATTTTGTGCTTGTAAACAACGACCGTACCCGCCACTTTGTCACCCAGACGCTGGTTCTTATCAGTAACCCAAACCATTATTGCCGCTAGAAGATACGGAATTATAAAAGGTATTAGGTCAACAATTCTTAATAAAGTTCTGATTATAGCCCCGCCTACCGTACATTTGGAACCGTCTTCTTTTATGACTCGTATCCCCACAAGTATTTTCCCTGGCGTACCGCCAACGATACCTTCAAATAATGTGAAGTATACTATTCCCAATCCAAAAAAGATTAATGTCCCAGCAGCGCCTAGCATTATCTGGCCTCCCTCAACTGTACCCATGGCCATGGGTACTGCCAGCACATACATTACTATGCCGCCGATAATGCCGTCGATAAATATGGCCAGGAACCTCATAAAAACCCCTGCTAGAGCTTCCTTTGGAATGACTGATTGCCCAGCATAAGCCATACCGGCCGCAGGTGCCATTACCGGATTATACTGCATCCCCTGCTGTTGCGGTTGAGCAGTGACTATCGGATAACCTCCCTGAGCTGGCTGCTGCTGAGATACGACCGGTGTACTTTGTGGTGTATGAACCTGTGATTGAGGTACTGCCGCTTGCTGTGCTGTTACAGTCTGCTGAACCGTGGGCAGCGTAGTCGGAGCCACTGAAGTAGGCGCCCCTATCCTGTTACCACAACCAGTACAGAAGCCCTGGCCTGGTTCGGCCTTCATCCCGCAATTTCCGCATTTGATTTCTTGTGGAGGTTGTTCTTTGCCACAAAAGGCACAGAATCTACTGCCATCATCGATCACTGATGCACAGAATGCGCATTTCACACAACCACTCCCTTTTTCACTATATATTGATTACTATTCAACAAATGTATGATTTACCCTGCGGAAGCACCACATTTAGGGCAGAATTTGGCACCCGGTGCCAGTTTATTGCCGCAGTTTTTACAAAATGCCGGAGCTGCGGGTTTGCTTACTATGCCTGCACCGCAGTTGGGACAGAATTTAGCTCCTGGTTTCAGCACTGCGGAACACTTTTCGCATTTGAGACTTTCTTCCACTGGCGGTTTAGGCGGCTCAGGCTCAGGAGCCTTGGTTCCGCATTTGCCACAAAACTTTAGCCCAGCCTTGATCGGAGTTTGGCAGTTCGGGCATATAGACTCTTGTGTTGAAGTATCTGATGGCTGCGGAGTATTGGTCACCGGCGCTGAAACAGCATTTGCATCACTGGTTGGCTCTTGGGGACCTGTTGCAAAGGGAGGCACACCCTCATTCCAATTAGCTCCGTCATATTTAAGCCAGACTTTATCAGAAGCTCTTACTTTCCATAGACCGCCATCGCCCGCCCGAAAGACCGGCTGTGCGTTCTGCATCTGCTGGCTGGCACTGGTTTGACGAATAACCAGATCACCATCTAAATATGCAAACACAGCTTCCCCGGCTTTGATACCTGTTTCCTTCCATTGATCCGAAAAAGAAACATAATACATCCATTCTTTGGTCATAGGCTGGAGAAAGAATCGGCAGGGCCCCACTTCAAACATCCAGTCCTCCATAGGACCGAATGCTTCTTGCAAAGATTTGGTGATATCAATGGGTTTTTCCAGAACATGTATCAGTTTTTCCTCAATAATAATCTGAGAATTCATTAACCTAAGCACCTCCCTCTCCTCCGCTATGGCCGCGGGGTTATTCCTTTCCCTTGCAGATATGTATCCAGTCCGCCCTTGGCATCGCCCCAGACGGCTCCATCTTTGCCGACAAACGTATCATTACGCCATTTCTGTACCCATTCCTCAGCTGGCACTATGCTCGGTTTACCACTGCCGGCACCCTCCCAATAGTCAACCACATAATACTGTCCAGTTGATTTGACATGAACCAGATTGGCTACATGGTTCATCAGATCCGGCCGTCTATCATACCAGGCCGCTGTGGACGGATCTCCGCGGCTGATCTGGACCTGTTCTACCTCAGCATTCCCAGCTCCAAACACACTATCAACATTTTGTTTTAGACCAGGGGCTCCCCATTCGACCCAGTTGCCGCAGCTGCCGCCCTCATACCCGCTAGCCCAGTTTATAACACCGCCAACGGTCCCGTTCCATAGTTTCCCAGGCACTGAATAGTTGGAAACATACTTACCCTCAGCATCGGTCAAATGCCTGATATCATCACCCGTTAAGTTCTTCAGCAGGTCAAGCTTATGCTGAACGTCAGCTTGAACCGCAGGATCATTCGGATCTGGTTTGTCACTGCTTTTATCTGTGTCACCGGAATCTGTATCATCAGTTGGATCATCTGGAAGATCATCATCCGGGAAATCTGGTATATCTTCATCATCAGGAAAGTCCGGTATATCAATATCATCCATCGGCTTATCATCCGGTTGTGGTGTATCCGGTTTCTGTTCATCACCCACAGGCTTATCTATGGGGGTGGATGAATCCGGTGTGTCCTGGCCGTCCACCGGTTCCCCGGTTTCTTCCCCTGCTTCGGGAACCTGGCCATCGTCCGTTGCACCAGGGTCTGGCTCCACTCCGGTTTCTTGTCCGGAACTGCTGTCAAGTCCGTCAACCGGCTCGCCGGCATCTTGCCCAGAACTGGTATCTAGACCATCGCTGGAACCACCGGAATCCTGGCCATCAGCTGTATCCCCGGTATCTTGCCCCGTTCCCGGGTCCTGTCCGTCAACTGGCTGGCTGCCTTCTTGACCGCCACTCTGATCATCACCGAATCCGTCTCCGCCGGCAGTTCCGTCTGTTGTATCTGTTGAATCACTACTGCCAGTACCAGCATCACCAGTTCCACTTTCGCCGCTTTGTCCACCACCGCCCAGGTCGATCGGATCTCCGCTCAGTTGGTTGCCGCTCTTATCAAAGATGCCGGATTTTCCGTCCGGGGTGCTGACTGTAATGGTCCCGTCGCCATTGGCCACTGCAGTTGTGCCATCAGCTTTAGTAATGGTCGCAGTTCCATCACCATTATCGGTAAAGTTGTCTCCGTTGGGAGCTGTAACTCCTACACTACCATCTTTGCCGGAATTGTAAGTAAACCCTTCTGGGGTTTCAACGGTCATATTGCCGTTTTCATCGGTATTTACCTTGGTCCCATCCGTTAGCTGGCCATTGATACTGCCATCCGCCCCCTTGGTCAGCGTGTCACCGTTCTTACCGGTAATGGTCATGTTGCCTTTGCCGTCACCGGTAAGAGTATCACCCTCAGGTGTATTTATTGTTCCATTAATATTGCCGTCATTGTCGATGGTGGCATCAGTGCCGTCATTAGGATTAGTTATATGCGTACCGTTGTCATCTATCTTTATATGATTACCGTCTTTATCGGTCATATCGGCTGAGGTAATATTGCCATCTTTATCAGCAGTGAACTTGCCTCCATCTGCAGTAGTCCCACTCATGTTGCCATCTTTGTCGATCGTAGCTGTGTCGCCGTCTTTAGTCGTAATCCCCAATGGATTAAAATCTTTATCCATCGTCCCAGTACTGCCGTCCGGCATCTTAATCGAAATGTTGCCGTCACCATCAACACCAGTGACATCCACTGTTGTATCGCCGCTGGCGCTCTTGATATGGGTCAGGTTCCCGTCCTTATCGTAATCCCAGGTTCGGCCTTCGTTATCCACCTTGCTATGGCCGGAATCGGTCTGGACAATGATGTTGCCGTCGGCATCGGTGGTTACTCGACCGTCACCGCTATCCATGCCGATCAGTTTGCCGCTGGGGTCATAGGTCGTCTTTATGCCATCGGGGTTTACTGTCACCTTATTGCCGTTGTCGTCGGTCCAGCCCCAATTTCCGTCTCCGTCCGCCGTTATCTTACCTTCTGGATCATCGATGTTGGTGATTTTGCCGTCCGCGTCGGTAGTAATCACCTTGCCGTCCGGAGTCGTTACGGTGAAGGTGCCGTCCGGGTTCTCCTTAACGTCGTTCCCGGAGTCATCGGTGTCTACATCCCCGTCTTTATTACCATCCGCGTCGGTCTGCCCGTCGCCCTCTTTGCCGTCCGCGCCAGCGCCGTCTGTGCTGCCTTCTCCCTCTCCGTCGGCTTGGTCTCCATCATCGCCGTCATCGCCGTCAGGACCTTCACCTTCTCCGCCGGTTTGGCCGTCAGCGCCTTCACCTTCTCCGCCGTCTCCAGTATCTCCGCCTGCTTCATTTCCATCGTCGCCTGCGCCTTCAGCATCTCCGCCTGCGCCTTCATCATTTCCGCCCGAATCCTCAGAATCGCCGTCCGATTCGTTTCCGCCATCCGAATCCTCCCCTTCTCCATCACCGGAACCATCTCCGTCTTCAGAGCCTTCTCCATCACCGGAACCATCTCCGTCACTGGAACCATCTCCATCACCGGAGCCATCTCCATCACCGGAGCCATCTCCATCACCGGAGCCATCTCCATCACCGGAACCATCTCCATCACCGGAGCCATCTCCGTCACCAGAACCATCTCCGTCGCCGGAACCATCTCCATCGTCAGAGCCTTCTCCGCCGCCGCCAGAGCCTCCGCCGCCGCCAGAGCCTCCGCCGCCACCGGCGGCTGCACCGCCGTCGCCTGAATCTCCCCAATCTACGCCGGTATCACCGGATCCACCTTGATCGAGATCTCCAGCACCGCCGGTCATAGTATTTGATGATCCATCACCGGCACCGCTGCCGCCGAATCCACCGTAACCGCCCTGCGTTCCAGCCATATAACCACCATCGCCATCACCAGATTCATCATCTCCACCCTGGTTGGCGGGCGGCATGAAGTCACCCGGATTAACACCGGAAATGGCGTTCCCGAGAGCAGGCCCTAATGCGGCGCCAATTGATGGTCCCATGCCATGAATGACAGCCGTGACCGAACCCTCGCTCTGTACCCAGGTCCCCAAGGTACCTCCAGATTCCTGCCATCCTCCATCATCTGCTAAGACACCTTTAGCTCGTAAAACAACATATGTAACAATACCGAGAAAAAGGATAGTGTTTGTAGCTGTGGAATTGGTTGGATTGTTTTTGTTGTATACTAGTGCACCTACTACAATCAGGATTATGATACCAAGAAACGATCGCATCGAAAAACCTAACATATTGTAATCAGGCAAGATCATGGCCACAAGGAAGCCCAAGGAAGTGCCGATAATCCCGACATAGGCGGGGATGATTCCGAACTTTTCGGTCTGCTGCTGCCCTTTTGTTCCCAATGCCTGCAGAATTGTGGTCCATACGCTTTGGACCAGAACCGCAAGTATTCTCCCAACAGGACTAGCGAATATCACTGCGACACCCGCGGCTAAGGTCAAATTTGTCGCCCCGCTCATTATTGAAGAGATAATCAATGATAACCCTATCCCCGCCCCGAGCACCATTGTCCCTTCGGAACCGGCTTCCTTGATATAATTAATCATGTGTTGGGGTATTTTGACAATATCAGCAATGAAGCCGCCAAATCCCTTTTGACGAATTAGAGGTATTGCCGAAAAAACAAATGCACTCAATAGCATCCAGAATATAGTCGCAGATATACTGCGTCCTCCAGTGGCTAATAAGTTTTTCCCCAACCACGTATCCGGATTAAAACCTTCGTTATACCAAACCAGTAATACAGTGTGAACTGCCATTGTGATACAGAAAATCAAGACCATCATAGGGATACTGCGCAGCAGACCAGACCACATATTTTTAAATATCTGCTTTAACAGGTTGCCCCAGGTTATAGGCATCCCGCCTCCGGCAGGTGCGCCCTGCCCGGGAGTTGCACTCTGAATAGCCGTCTGTGTTGCCATTGCCGCTGCCGCGATCACCGGTACTGTCACCGGCTGTACCGGTTGAGCAGCGGTAGCGGTCGGCGTTGGCTGACCTGGTGCTGAGAGCTTGGTGCCACAGCTTCCACAGAACATGACTCCTGGCTTTAACTCAGCCTTACACTTGGGGCAGCTCGGTGGTCCAGATGGCCTGGCTCCCCCGCAGTGGGGGCAAAATGCCGCATTATCTGGAATTGACTTACCGCAAGATGGACAAAACATCGAATCCCTCCTAATTATGACGAGGTCTCTATAAATCAAAGATACTACCGTGATTTGAAACCGCTTTTACAGGCAGGTAATGGGCATAAAATCCCTACATTAAAAATACTAGGAATGTGTCAAAAAAGAAATCACCCCCAGGGGTGATTATTGATATTTGTTTGATTTAATTATAACAAAAAACTATTTTGAGTTATCCGCTCCGCAATTCGAACAAAATTTCATACCGGGTATAAGTTTATTGCCACAGTTGTGACAAAACAATTTTGCTGGAGGTTGATCCATAATACTTGTACCACAGTTGGTGCAAAACCTTGCTCCAGGCTTCAAAACAGTCGAGCACTGCGAACATACCACGTCTGAACTCGCTGCAGCGGACGCCGGTTCAACTGGTGGAACCTCGTTTACGCTCTCCGGAGACTGACCTATATCAGTGGTTGTCTGCTGAGCTTGTTTCGAGTTCATATCAATGGCCATTTGTTGCAGAGCATCCGGGGTATTTAGAAAATAACGCAAGTACTCCAACATCAAAGCAGCAGTAATAGATTGAAAATGAACTAAATCTCCAACGTTCTCCACTAACAATAGAGCATGAACTCCGCTTTGGAGACAGACAAAACCAGCCTGCACTACTTGTCCCTCAGCAAACTCCCGCCCTGTCCGCAGGTTCAACGCGTTATCGATGATCAAAAGGTTTTTGGCTAGCAGTTGAAGATCGTCGTTTAGCTCAAAGCCAATTGTTCCACGTTTGGCATAGCCCTGTTGCTGTAGAGCGGTTAAAGCATTCTGAACATCCAGCCACTCAGGTTTGACGTCAGTCAGCTTCTTTACCGCTGTAACTAGCCACTGAGCGTTATTGATCTCAGAGTTTACGCATGAATATATCCTATCCATACTAAACTCATTTTGCACCGAGGTGTCCTCTGCAATAGATCGTAACGTAGACCTTCGCTGCAAGTCGATCAATGCCGCCAAAACCACTGCTTCGATATTTGGCAGATCAATATCGATCTCACTGCTCAACAATTCACTACTTCCTGTATATTGTCTGATCTGTGTCAAAACATCATCCGTCACAGATGGGCTGTCAATAATCAAGCCATCGTTGCAAGTTATAAATGATACTGATGTTGTTCCCTCAGTAGAAAAATAATTTACATACTCCAGCAATCCATATCCACCAGCAAAGCCGATCCGAGCAAAGGCTGGAGTACTGGCTAGCAGATTCAATATCGGCAAATGTTCAGCACTTACCTTGCCGGCATTATCAATAATGCCTAAAGCAGTCAAAGCACTAGTATCCTGATCTGTCGGTGTCCTCTCAATTCCATGCCGAAACGGCGATGAAGCACTTTTTGTGCCTGGAACAAGACTACCTAAAAGACCAAGTAAATTCGGATCTAAAAGGAGTTTTAATCCCCCTGACATTTAGTCATCCCCTTTCTTAGGAAATATTGAATCCAAGATCGGATCTTTGGTTAGCTTATCGCGCACTGTACTTTGAAGCATATTCTGAGCCCCGGTAGTAAACTTATCTCTTACCATGCCCGTGACCGTAGAATCAATGTTATCACGCCCCAGCAAGGCATCTCTCACAAAACCCGATCTAGCATTAGCCCACGCTGGGTCTTGGGGATTAAAAGGGATATACTCCTTGAAGCCTGGCAGCTTTCCGTGGGTAAGCTCAGCTATTCTACCTGCCCCAGCATCACCTAATTTACTTAAACCAAGGTCGGTCAGACCTTTGGCAGTTCCCTTCAATATATTTCTTGTATAATTGCCGCCTTCGGCTATACCTTCACCTAAACCTTCAGCCGTACCCTTGGCAACAGTATAGATATCTTTTATCCTACCGCCCACAGGACCGGTTACAGTTGATAAAACATCAATTGATTTATCCGCCCCCAAGACAACGGCTTCACCTGTATTAGAAGCCAGACCCCACCACCAGGCGGAATTGTTTGCTGCTTCAGCCTCTTTTTGGCTTCGCCTCATTCTTTCACGAATCTCTTCTTTTACATCATCCATAGACTTGCCATCTTTGTTATAGCCATAACGGTCAAAGCCATTTCGATCATAACCATCATGGTTATATCCCTCTTTATTGAACCCGTTCTTATCAAATCCGTTTTTGTCATACCCGTTGCGGTCATAGCCATTTTTGTCATATCCGTCAGGCCCGTAACCATCATCGTTAGACTCTTCGCCTTCACCGGACTCTTCTTCATCTCCAGACTCTTCGTCGTCGCCTGCTTCTTCGTCTTCCGGATCTTCCTCATCTTCACCCTCGTCAGTGCCTTTGTCTGAACCAGGCTTTCTTTCTCCCGACTCTGCGGCATCACCAGGCTCTTCTTCATCATCCACTTCTTCCTCGTCTTCCGGTTCCTCTTCGTCACCGGAATCTCCGCCCTTATCAGTGCCTTTGTCTGAGCCAGGCTTTCTTTCTCCCGACTCTGCGGCATCACCAGGCTCTTCTTCGTCATCACCCGATCCTTCGCCTTCCGGTTCCTCTTCGTCACCAGAATCTTCGCCGTTATCTGTCCCTTTGTCTGAACCAGGCTTTCTTTCTCCCGACTCTGCGGCATCACCAGGCTCTTCTTCATCATCCACTTCTTCCTCGTCTTCTGGTTCCTCTTCGTCACCAGGATCTCCAACATCATCAGTGCCTGTATCGGCACCCGGATGTTCAGAGTTGCCTTGTTCGACTCCGTTCTCAGAGCCTTGGCTTTCTTGGCTTTCTTGGCTTTCTTGGCTTTCTTTGCTTCCTGGATCTTCACCAGTCTCACCGTCTTCCGGCTCGGCTTCTCCGGACGGCTCGGTGGAGGGTTGCACAAAATCTCCCGGGTTGAAGCTGGCAAAGGCATTGCCCAATGCCGGCCCTAAGGCGGCACCAATTGAAGGCCCAATTCCATGACCTATTGCAGTCACCGAACCCTCACTGTACCACCAGGCACTGAAGCTCCCACCAGATTCCTGCCACCCGCCATCGTCAGCCAAAACTCCTTTAGCTCTCAGTATCATATAAGCAACCATACCAAAAAACATGATTATATTGGCTGCTGCAGTATTGAATGGCTTGTTCTTGTTGTAAATTAAGACGCCAACAATAATTAATATGATCACTCCAAAAAGCAATCTCTGGGGGACAACAGTAGACAGAAGAAAGCCCAATGATGTTCCGATGATGCCCACATATCCAGGTACAAGCCCATATTTCCCCGGGTCGTACTCACTTGGTGCGAATGCCTGAGAAATGGTGCCCCAAGCACTCTGAATTAGAACAGCAAGAATTCTGCTTGCTGGACTAGCGAAAACCACTGCAACTCCTGCCGCCAGAGCAACATTCGTCATGCCGCTTAGTAGTGACGAAACTATTAATGACAAGCCGATACCGCCAAAAAGCAGAGTCAATCCGTCGAATCCGGCCTCTTTGATGTAAACTGCCATCTGTTGGGGAACTTTTGCTAAATCAGTAACGAATCCGGCAAAGCCTTTCTGCCGGATAATCGGAATTGCAGAAAAAACAAATGCACTTATAAACATCCAAAGCATTGTACTGGATAACAAGTTCTTCCACGCACCAAAAGAATCGGTTAGTGATTGAAAACTAAAATAGCTGAAATTTGGAATCAAACTTCCGGTTGCCAACAGGTTCTGGCCTAGCCATGTATCAGGATTAAATCCTTCGTTGTACCAGACTAATAATACGGTATGAACAATCAAAGATAGGCCGAAAATAAGGAGCATCAGCGGCAGACTATGCAGCAGTCCGGTCCCCATATTCTTCAATATTTGAATTAATAGATTACCCCAGGTGATTGGGATTTTGGATGCTGTAGAAATGCTTTGATCCGGATATGTACTCTGAGCTGCAGTTGTTTGATCTGATGCAGAAAGCTTGGCACCGCAGCTTGAACAAAAGATCTCCCCATGCTTTAATGCCAGTTTACAATTAGGACAGCTTATTCTAGATGGATTTGCACCACCGCAGTGCATGCAAAATGATGCATTATCAGGAATTGATTTACCGCAGGACGGACAATACATCTAATCCCTCCAGTGACACTAAGCACTCAATTAAACAAGTGAGATTTGAGTCAGCCTACAAATCATACATGCATGATAAAACGATGTTGAGAGGAAGATTTTTATATAACAATGCCTATTTTATCATATTTTTAACAGCAGTGCTATTGATACGGGTTACTCCAGACTCAGTAGCCATCCATAAGCCGCCCATATCGTCTTCCAGCCAGTCTTTTACCTCATTGCCGCTCATTCCATCATTCTTTGTGAATATTCTCCACGAATGTCCGTCCCAACGGGCAATGCCATCATATTCCGAACCAAACCAGTATACGCCCGATCTATCCTGGAATATCGATCTCACCTTGGCCCCGGCCAAGCCATCCTTCCGCTGCAACACACTGGTTATGCAGGGTTTTTCTGTCTTATTATCAAAACACACCGCACCTCCCTGATCCAGAAAGCCGGTGCCCGCCCAAATCATGCCCTTGGCATCCTCCAATAAGTAACATATGTTATTGTGGGGAAGGCCATTGTTTTTATCAAATACACGCCATTGATGATCATCATAATAGCTTAGTCCTCCGTGCGGTGCCACGTATGAACCGAACCACATTCCGCCACGTCGGTCTTCCATTATTACATTGACCATATCATCAGCCAATCCATCGGACTTTTTGATGAATCGCCAGTCCTGGCCATTGTACACCGCAGCTCCACCCCAGGTGCCGACCCACAACTGGCCCTTTTTATCCTGCAGCAGGCAGTTTACCCGGTTATCCGGTATCTCTGCCCCTTTGGTATAAGTCACAAACCTTTTGCCATCATAACGGGTCAATCCATTCTTATGACCGATCCACAGAACGTTATCGTTATCTACCAAAAGCGCTTTAACGTACTCGAAGGGCGTGTCGCCCTGCAGTTTTCTGAGAAGTTTGCCACTGGTCCTATCAATGGCAAAAACCCCTTCCTGCCCACCCACCCAGACTATTTCATCTTGCACCGTCAGAGCCGAGACCTCTCGTGGTGGCCTTATTACCTGCCATCCCGGAAGCGGCCCGGGATCCGGCCGCACTGAATCATGTATCAAGGCAATGCCAGATACACCACACAATATTAAAATTAGGGGGACCACCAGACTTCTCCAACGTCGAAACTTCATACCCGCTCCTAGACGATAAGCTTACTTGATTTCTCTCACTTCCCGACCAAAGGGAAACAGTGAGAATGCAGCCAGCTTGGCATGTTGTTTAGCAAAAGGAATACCTATGATCGTAATAGCACAGAGCAAACCAAAAAGCAGGTGAGTCAGCGAAACCCATATCCCGCCAAATAAGATCCAGATCAAGTTCATTATCGTGGTCAAACAACCACTGGCCGTATCAGTATGTACTACTTCCTTACCAAATGGAACCAGTGACAAATACGCCAGTTTAAAGCACTGAATGCCGAATGGTATGCCGATTATGGTTACACATAGAGCCAGACCACCCATGATATACTCAAAGAAAATGAATATTCCACCGCCAAAAATGATCCATAATAAATTGCCAATAAAGCTCATTGAAAAACCTCCCTTAAAACACCCTTTTCTTCACTTTTCGGCATATTAACCCTAAAACCTTTTTATTCAAATCACACCTAATATGTCTCTTTGTTTTCTAAAAACAGGATATTATCCGAAATATACTGTACCTCTTCCCTATCGTGTGTCACATAGATAAGTGAAGCTCCGGTCACTGTAACCGTCTCATCGATCAACTGCAAAAGGCGTTCTTTCCACTTAGAATCCAGGTTGACCAGAGGTTCATCCATCAGATAACGTTTCGGTTTGGGAGCCAGGGTTCGTGCTAGCGATACACGCCGAGCCTGTCCACCTGAGATTTCATCTGGATAACGGTCAGATAGTTCAGCCACACCAGTCTGTTCCATAACTTCATTCAGACGTACAGGAGCTTGCCTTTTATCCAGTCCCTCCAAACCAAACATAATGTTCTGTGCCACCGTCATATGCGGCCACAGGGCTGGACTTTGCAGCACATAACCAATCCCGCGCCGGTATGGTGCTAGTGCATATTTCTTATTGCTGGCCAGGCTGCCGGCTATAGATATTTCGCCTTCATCAGGCAATTCCAGACCTGCTATCAAGCGTAAAAGCGTTGTTTTACCGGTACCAGAAGGACCAAAAATGGCCATCCTTGCTCCGGGATCGAGAATAAAACTCAAATCCTTGATCACCGGAGTATTAACATACTTCTTGTTTAGACCGCGAATCTCGATCATAGCCGACTCCTTCTGCCTCTGTTTTTCGCCGTTATTGCCATAACCGCCAAGCCTAATGATCCAGCTGCCAGGGTTATCAACAGGCACAATCCTGCCACTGATTCGGACGCCCCATAATGCAGCAGGTTGTAGACTCTCATTGTAATGGTGGCCTGCCCCGGTGGTGCAACGATCAAGGTAGCTCCCAGCTCCGCCAGCGCCAAAACTGCTACCAGCAGACCAGCTCCTAGGATTCCGGGTCTCATCATGGGCAGCCAGACTCTCATTATGCCGTGGCGCCGGCTTTTCTGCATAACTAGAGCGGCATCCAAGGAATTGGTGTCAATAGTTTGCTTCCAGGCCAATATAACGATGGCTGCCAGCGGCGCAAAACGAGCTGCTGCCGCCAGCACCGGCATAGCAGTGCTGCCATATATGCCAGGCAAAAATGACTGATTCCACATAGCCACTAGCGCGATACCAGTCAATGGGGCTGGTATCGCCAGCGGGATAATGATCATGAACCACCATAAGCTATTCTTCCATCCCTTTTGTTCCATTTCCAAGGCCGGAATGATCGATATCCAAATGGCCAGCAACGCTGAAAATGCGGCAATAATGGTTGAATAACCAATCTCTGTTTTTGCCGATAGCACCGAATCCACGAAGGTTTTAAAGCTTCCCGCATTCCATATCAGGGTCCCGATCGGCACTATTATTTGCACAATTAATAACGCCATAGCCAGGCCTTTAATGGCACGATAACATAGTGGCCATTGATCAGCAATTGTGTCTATATTGGTTCGTACTTTCCGTTTTGCTGCCACATTTCGCAGTGGCACTTGAGAGGCCAACATGACCACTGTAGATATAAGCAACAGCGGCAAAGCCAGGAAAAATGCACGTACAGGTTCATTATTGGTGCTGAATTCAGCAAATATTTCTAATGAATAGACATTCACCTGCAGTAAAGAAGGGACAGTGTAGTCGATAAGGCTAACCAAAAATAAAATACCCCCGCCTGCCAGGATCGTTGGCAGAGCCAGGGGCAGGGATATGCGAAAAAAGGCATCCATCGGCTTCCTCATCAAACGGGCCGAATCAACCAATTCCGAGTCGACTGATTCCAATCCGATCATTGCCAGGCCGAGTGAGATAGGCAGCAAAGACATCAGCTGCACCCACCAGCATCCGCTCCACCCCTGCAGTGTTACATAAGATAGTCCAGCAGAAGTAGAAAGCTTATAAAACAGAGTGGTCCAGGCTGAGGCATGAATAAATGGTGGAACCAGAGCCATGGCCAGTATCATCCATTTTACATAGCTTAGGAAACCCCGGTGCCAACGCTGAACCTGGCTGGCTAGAATCACCCCGATCACCATGCCAGATAGTGCCACCTCGAGGGCAAATAACAGTGTATCGACTAAAAGCTTAAGCCTGCGCCCACTTGGTATGATCAATGCCAACCAATCCGCATGGCCAGCAACAATCGCTCCGATAGACGTTACCAGTAAAACCAGCAGCGGCCCCAGTACGATTATCAGATATAGCGGGAGCCCAAAAATCAGGCTTATGTTAGAATCCTTTTTCATGTTTGTCCCCGGCAGCCGACTAACGCACAAATACCTCGGCCAGTTCAGTTTTGGTTTGGTTTAAATAATCATATATTTTATTAAAATCTACGTCCATCGTTTTCAGATCACGAGGTACGGTCGACTTAGATTCTTTCGGTAAAGGCCGGGTCGGGATCTGGATAAAATCAGCTTCGATCAGTTTTTTCTCAGTTTCAACACTTAACAGATAGTCGATAAACTGCTGTGCTTCCTGACGATGTGGAGCTCCAGCCACCAATCCAACACTATTAGGGATGATAAATGTCCCCATATCTTCTTGATCAGGATATATCACAGCTACTGGTGCCCCCTTGCTGACCGCACCAGCGGCATCATCGGTATCTGTTACCCCCCACATCAGTTGACCGCTGGCCACCATATCCCTGACTACAGAATTGCCATCGACGATTTTGACCCCGCGTTTTTGTATACTCTGATAAAAAGCCTTTGCTTTGGCTGGGCTCATACTCTCATACAGTGCAGCGGCGTGAGTAGCTGTCGTGCCAAACATCGGGTAGGCCATAGCTACCTTGTCAGCCGGCCAGGTATCTTTTGTAAGGTCAAATATGGATGATGGGTATTGTTCTGGTACAACCATATTCTTATTGACGATCAAAACCCTGGCCCGTCCACCAAAAGCCGTCCAGTATCCCTGGCCGTCTTTGAGCTTGGCCGGAAGATCCTTGGCATTTGCTGAGTTATACGGCGTCAAAACACCCTTCTGTTTGAGTAAAATGGTTTGGATGATCTCCGAGTTCCAGAACACGTCGGCCTGCGGGCGTTTCTTTTCCGCAATAAGCCGGTTGACCAAACCAGTAGTTTTGGCTGCCTCCACATCGTATGCAGGATAGACCTTGATCCCCGTTTGCTTTTCAAAATCCTTTAATACTGGCTCTGAGAACACCTGATCGACCGAGGTATAAACCACTACTTTTCGTTCGGCATTGTCACCGGTACAGCCAGGAACAATAGATAGAATGAAGATAATTAGAACACAAGTTATTATCGAGCATTTTCGCAACTGATCCACTCCTATTCGTAGAATAATTAGGAAATATTCGAGTTCTCCTTATTTATATCGCAGAAAACCATCTTATAAATCACCCCTAGGGGTGATTTATAACCTTGATAAATTAGGCTACTGACAAGACACTTCTAAAGGAATTTCGTTCTTAAGATAGAATAGCAGATATATGTAAAAGGTTGTTATCCAATCACGAATGCAGTGTGATAGGAGGATGATAAATTGCCTCTTAGCTCAATTACCGGCAATATCCTGATAATCGACGATACACCTATGAATGTACTAGTTTTGAGCAAGCTTTTGACCGATAACGGTTATAAAGTACAAGCTGAAACCAGTGCTAACAAAGGCCTGACAGTGGCCCTTACCACGCCTCCTGATTTGATATTGCTTGATATCGTTATGCCTGACATCAACGGTTATGATGTTTGTAAGGAATTGAAATCACATCACGAAACTAGTGATATTCCAGTCATCTTTTTGAGTGCTCTGGATCACACAGAAGATAAAGTTCACGGATTTTCGGTAGGAGCTATTGATTTCATAACCAAACCATTTCAACCGGAAGAAGTATTGGTGCGGGTTCGGACGCACTTATCACTGCAGGTGACCCGCCGTGAGCTCATCAAAACCAACAACGAACTTAAATATGCCCTGCTCAGGGAGAAAATGCTCAATGATTTTAGTCGTGCCTTGGGACGCAGCCTGGATGCCAATATCCTTATCGAGACGATCACCACTCTGGCACCTGAGCTCATCGGTGCTGAGACATGTGAACTAGGGATATTGAACGAGGATGGTATAACTCTAAGCCGGGTGTTTCCAGCTGACATGCCAGCTGGGAATGCTTTGTCGATGCATTCGGATGACGACTCAAGTATGGCCGAGCTATGGCAATTTCTTGGCAGTGGCTCACCACGTCTCATCGAAACACGTCAGGTGACAGCTGCCTGGTCAAGTCCATTGAAAGAATCAGGAATTACCTGGGTCATGCTGGTACCCCTGGTATTGGTGGAAACCAGACTGGGTGTTCTGATTTTGACCAGCACCAAACCTCAGAATGTTTTTACCAAGCGCGATCTTAACCTGGCCGAGTCTCTAGGCCGTTTGACCGCCATGGCTATCCAGAATGCCAAGTTGTTTGAACACTCACAGCATCTAGCCAATACCGATGGTTTGACCGGGCTTAATAACCGGCGCCATTTTTATGACCTGGCTGGCCAGGAAATCGGCAAAGCTAGGCGCTACCAAATGCCCCTGTCCCTTATAATGCTGGATATCGACTTCTTCAAGCGAGTCAATGATACTTACGGTCATACATGTGGTGATGATGTTTTAAGAAATGTAGCTGATTGTGTTCAGGCGAACATTAGAACTGTAGATATCCATGGCCGGTATGGCGGCGAAGAGTTTGTCGTGCTGTTACCGTTCACAACTGCCGAACAGGCCTGTATATTGGCCGGACGTCTGCGGGCCCGGGTCGCCGAAATAGCTACCCTGTCTGAACAAGATACCATAAACGTCACAATTAGCCTCGGTGTCGCGGGCTATCACCATGACGGGACCGACTCTCTGGAAGAACTTCTCAAACGCGCGGATGAAGCTCTTTACTCTGCCAAGTCAAACGGCCGCAATTGCTACGTCTGTATCGACTAACCGATCGTGACCTGATTACGCCCATTAGTCTTGCTCTGATACATCAAATCATCGGCTCGTTTTAGCAGACTTTCCGCTGTGTCCCCCTCCTGGGCCAAAGTGCCCCCGATCGAAATAGTTACGCCAATCATTCCTGATTCGTGTGGAATACATGATTGGGATATTAGTACTCTTAACTTTTCTGCAATAGACTTCATCGTATCTTCATTGGTGCTGGTCAAGATAATGTTGAATTCTTCGCCGCCCCAACGGCAGGCTAGATCATAGGACCGGATGTTGGAGGCCATGGTATTGGCCACCATCTGCAGTACCTTATCTCCAAAGTCGTGACCATATGTATCATTAACATTTTTAAAATGGTCGATATCCAAAGACAGTACGCCAAAACGCATGTTATAGCGCTGGAATTCATTGAACCTTGATTCTAAGAATGATTCGCCAAACCTGCGATTAGCCAGGTTGGTTAGAGGATCAAGAAATGCTACCTGCTCCAGCTCACGAACTCTTTCCAACGCCGCAACCCGAGCTGTATTTTCGGTAAAAACTTCTACAGCACCGATGATATTCCCCTGGCCATCAGTTATGGGAGCCGACTTGACACGCACTGGGACCCGGTGACCGTTCTTATGATGCAGGTAGACATTGACCTCTCTGATCTTACCACTGCACATCGTATCAGACAAAGGGCATAAATTGGTACAGAGCGGGTTTCCCTGCTCCGATACATGCATCAGCAGGTTGTCCGAACATTTTCTCCCCACTACTTCTTCAGCCGAGTACCCGGTGATAGCCTCCGCTCCATAGTTCCAGTATGTAATGCGACGATCAATGTCCACATAATAAACACCGTCTGCTATATGATCGATAAGCTGTTTATAAAAGTCCATGAGTTCTATCCCCCCCTGATATATCCTGATCCAATTCAATATTTCGTTCTAAAGGCCTTAACTTCCTGCCTGAATTCTATAAGCGGAAATGTGATTTACCTTTGTTGCAAGGTTAATCTTTTCGAAACGTATATATGTAAATAGCTGCCAATACATATGCCATTTGGGGGATTTTAAATGAGTCTATTGAAGAAATCTATTGTACTGATATTGATGTGTGCCACCCTAAGCTGCCTTTTGGGACTACCAACAGCACTAGCTTCTGGCCATACTAAACCCAAAATAGTGATCCTGGTATTGGATAACCTGGCTTTGAAAGATCTGAACGACCCTGAACTGAAAAACATCCAAAGACTTTTGCCCTTATCGGGACTAGGCCTTATGAATGACCGTACTGGATCGAGGGTTTCATCAGACCGGGCCAGTGCTTTTTTATCTCTAGGCATGGGGGCAAGAGTGAAAATCCCTGATAATAGTCCGGAAGCATTTGATTCCCCGGAAGGAACCGTGAAAAGCCGTGAAGTGACCCATTTACGGATGAAGGTCCAGGATCAATACCCCAACCACATGTTTGGTAGAATCGGCGAAAATGCTAATAAAACCGGCTTACGGGTGTCCGTGATCGGTAATGCTGACACCGACCAGCCTCATCGAGAACTGCTCCTGTTTGCCCAGGATGCCAAAGGAACTACCGACAGCGGAAATGTCTCAGAAAACCTAATAGTTGCCGATAAGGAATCGCCCTGGGTATATTCGGCCAATATCGATCAGATGGTCAGTGATGCCAAAATGTTGATCCCCCAAAATGATATTGTCTTTATAGATTTTGGAGATACCTCCCGTGCCGCTGAAGCTCTTAAGGCAGGAAAGATAGACCAGAAAGGTTATCTAGCTCTAAAAGCAAGAGCGCTGCACAAAGCCGATCAGTTCATTGGCATGCTGCTGCCCATAATCGATGCCAATGCTTCGCAATTGATGATAATAAGTCCCATGACCGCCCCTGAAGATATAAACGCTGGCAATACGGCATTATCTCCCCTGATCATGTACGATACTAGCCATGAGCCTGGTATTCTCTCTTCTTCTTCGACCAAACGCGACGGCTTAGTCTTAAATATGGATATCGCACCCAGTATTCTTGGGCATTTCGGTATCATCAACAATGAATTAGCCAGTGGACCGATTAAGATAATTCCTCAGAAAAACAATTATCAGGCGGTAACTGCCCTTACAGAGCAGTATGTCAAACTTCACTGGTGCCGTTTCATCGTGCATGGCATTTTCGGGGTTCTTCTTGGCTTGATCTTGTTGGCCCTGTATCTTTCAATGTTCAAAAACCGCTCCATCCTAAATACCTGGTTACTGCGGGCAATTGGTATCTTCCTAACCGCACTTGTGCCTGTGAGCTTCATCCTTTTTGCGATATTTCCTGGTATTTATTATTGGAATGTGGTCTTGACTGTTGGTCTTGCAGCATTGATCGCAATATCCTTTGCTCAGAAGCGAAAATGGACATTGACCTCGGTTTTGATATCGAGTTTGTTGACAGCTATGTTCTTACTGATTGCCCTGCTGTTCGACACCTCAATCATGCACGCCACTCCGTTGGGATATTTAGACGTGATCGCTGGCGGCCGTTTCTATGGGATCAATAATGACTGTATGGGCATTCTTCTGGGATCGGCCATGCTCTCATGGTTCTATACACTGCACCGTTTTAAAATGCCTAAGTCCATACAAGTCGTGCTTACCTTGATAGTAGGAGCAGTACTTGTCATCTCACAAACCCCTCCTCTTGGGGCTAATGTCGGAGGTACCATTGCCGCTCTGGCCACCGGAATATTTGCAGTTGTCTCGTTAACAACTGACCGTCCTCTTAGCAGTCTTCAGATAGCAGGCACAGTTTTCGCAGCATTCATTATTGAATTATCGATTGCTTATTTTGACTATAGAGCCGGGAACAGCACCCATGCGGGCAAAACTATTGCAGGAATGATAAACGGCAGGGTAGTGACCCAGATCTACGAGATCCTTGTCATGAAGCTCAGTCTTTTTGGGCTTATGCTGCTGATCCCGCCCTGGAATATCATCTTTTTTTCTGAGGTTTGGCTGCTTTTCAAAGGAGGAACCGACCCTGCAATCGCTGGGAAGCTAAATCGGAAAATGCCTGCTGTCCGGCAGACTGCTGAAGTGGTGTTTTGGGGGGCTCTTGTGGCATTCTTCTTTAATGATACTGGCATTATCGCAGCCGCATTTATGCTGGCTTACATAATGATTCCCCTGGCCATAACACATGAGGATAACCAGGGGAACACTTTGACAAAGCCAATTTAATTGACTTGAAGCATTAAAGTTACTTTTCCTGTGGTGTGTATCTTTCACACCCGTCGTTCAAAAGCATGACCACTCCGTCAAACCTCGATTCCGGATTGGAACAAACGCCAAAGTCACGGCTAAATGCTTTAGATAATGGAATATAGAAATTACAATTGAAACACTGCTCAGAATCCCATTCGGCTTCATAATCCGTCGAATTGACATCACGGTTGCGGAGCTTGCTCCATCTTTCGTAACAAGCATCAAAATGATCTTTGTTGGTGTTCATATTTTTAGCCATTGAAACCTCCCTTTTCATAACTGATAATATTGGCACGATCTATCTCTCATTATCGCGTTCTACAAACATATGACAAATTCCTTCCTTTCTCTGCCATAAACAACAATTTAATTGCAAATATTGGTAGGCTTTCTTATATAAGAACCTTAACCGAAGGCAATTTATGGCCATGTATTAGTAAAGAGGATGTTTTCATTTAATTGCCGAAATATGTTTGTTGTAAGTATGTTGAGGTGACAAAATGAAATTTGGAACAGCATTATGGTTGTCTCTGGTGGTCTTCACGTTGCATAACATTGAAGAATATTTGACCATACAGCCGTTCGTAACAACTGAAGCATCCCACCTGCCAGCTTTTGTCGCCAATATGATCAAGTCTTATACTTCTGATGTCTTTTTGACCATGTTGATCATCATCACGTTTGTCGGGATAGCTACTATCTTTGCCGGTGTAAGAAGCAAGCCCCATGGCACCGGAATGTTTATTTCAATGTGCATGGTGACAGGTGGGCTTCTGATCAACGGCATACATCACCTGGGTGCATCGCTTATTCTCCTGAGTTACACTCCCGGCGTGTATACTTCCGCAATACTGCTGATCCCCTACTCCCTCTACTTATGCCGCAGAGCCATATTGGAGGATCTTATTCTAAAGAAATCTTTACTCTGGAGTGCCGTCGTCGGTATCATCCTAATGAGCCCAGTCATCCTCTTATCAAGATTGCTTGCCACATTGATCATATCCTAGTTCCCAGCCTTACTTTTCCATTACTAAGACCGTATTCCTCCCCAAAGAAGGTAAAATCGAACAAGTGTCAAACTTTTCTATTAACGGTTGTGCTAATGGAATAATGGGAGGGAACTAGATGGATTACAAGACTATTATATTCGAGAAAGACGACCATATAGGCATCGTAAGCCTTAATCGCCCTGAACAAAAAAATGCTGTAAGCCTAGACCTAATGAAAGAAGTCAAGCACTGCTTCGATCGCATGGCACTAGATAGAGATATTCGCGTAGTCATACTCACCGGCAACAACGAAGCCTTCAGTGCCGGTTTCGATATGCCCATGGCCATCGGTCTTCAGGACCCCCAGCTAAAAGCCGAAATGGTTGATATCTGCAACAAGCTGTTTATTAAGATTCTCAACTTCCGGGCACCGGTCATCGCTGCCGTCAGCGGTCCCGCTTTGGCAGCCGGTTTCGACCTGCAGGTAATGGCTGATATACGAGTATATTCAGAAACAGCCAAGGTAGGTCAGGTAGAGATCAATGTAGCGGTCACTCCGCTTATCGATCCTCTGTGGAAGATCATAGGCCTGGGTCGGGCCAAGGAAGTGACCATGTCAGGCCGTATTTACGGGGCTGAGGAAGCCTATAGAATGGGCTTAGCCAATTTTGTATACCCGGTCGATGCCTACTTCAACGAAGCCAAGAAGCTGGCCAATCACCTGTGCCGCCAGCACCAGGAATGCATGGAAGCCATCAAGGAGCAGGGCAATCGTATTCCGGGAATGGAAGTGGAGCAGGCCATTCGCACCCAGCTCTGGACTTTCCGCAACTTTGT
Organism: Acidobacteriota bacterium; assembly: GCA_050259595.1. Lineage (GTDB taxonomy): Bacteria > Bacillota > Syntrophomonadia > Syntrophomonadales > DTU052 > JBLNAX01. The sequence continues at coordinate 28,014 of JBLNAX010000033.1, forward strand.
TGGCCAACCAGCCATGATCAAGCGTATGGAAGCCTTTCTGGCCAAGACCAAACTCAAGCATAAAGACTGATTATTTAACCAAAAAAGAGGGTATGACCAGGTCATACCCTCTTTTTTGTGTATACAGAGTAGTTAGAAACACAAAGTCGCTCACCATGGTTGCACTGTTTTCTTAATCGTTTGCCAATTCTTCCACTATACTTGAAACATTCTTTTCTCTGCATATTCCCGGCCTCTTTGCGCATCCTAAATCAAGACTGTGTAAAGGAGGTCAGATATAATGGCAAATCTGTCAACCCGCGAACTCCTGTATCTCGAGGATGCCAGTAAACTATTCGAGTCGATCGATAAGACCTGTAAACATGCGGCATCCGAAGTAACTGACCCGCAGGTAAAGAGCCTGATCCAATCCATGAGCAGTGAGCATAAGAAATGGATCCAGGACTCAGCCTCAATAGTGAACAAATAAATCTAATCAAGGAGGCGATTACATGTCTAAAGATGCTGAATGGATGGGCATACTGCTCTATCAGCACAAACTGGCGGCTGGTCTTTTGACCGACGGTATTCTAGAAAGCAGTGACACCAAAGTTCGCTCCCATTTTGAAAATATGTTTGATAAATGTGTTGAGCACCACAAGCATATTTTTGATGTGATGAATCAAAAAGGCTGGTATAAGGTTGAACCCGCTCCTCAGGACCAACTGAACCGGGTCCAACAGAGCTTCACTACCCTGACCCAGCAGATCCAACAATCCTAGATAACAGAAAACAGGGCTCTAACAAGCCCTGTTTGTGTTTCTTGATATTTCTCCAAATCATACCATAATCCTCACCCCCTCCACATTCCTGAAGCCAATATCATCCACCATACGGAAAACCTACTGCAACCCCCAGCGAATCGCATTTTATTGATTGACATTATGGAACCATATGGTTATTATTGTACCTATAGTCATTTTCAGAACTGGTTAGTCGGAGGTAAAACATGTTAGTTTCCCGTAAAGACCGGGAGAAGGAATTCAAGAAGCAACTTATCACCGAAGCGGCATCCCGCCTCTTCGCCGACAGCTCCTGTGAAGCGGTCACCGTGGAGGATATTGCTCGGGAAGCGGAATTTGGCAAAGGCACTATTTATCAATACTTTGACAGCAAGGAATCTATAGTCATACATATCATGTCCCAACAGATCGATGAATTGTGCCAGGAGCTAGAGAAACAGGTCCTAACCCAGACTGAACCACGGGCCGCGCTTAGTGTAAGCATCGATCTGCTGCACGACTTCTATTCAACCAACTATCATTTAATGATCTATATATTTGGCAAAGGCATTAATAACTCATTAAATGAAAACCTGCTGTTACTATTACGTTCTAAACAGAATTACCGGACCGAACTCTTAGCACAGATGGTTGAAAGAGGCGTAAAAGCCGGTGTGATTATTAAGGCTAATAGTTGGCACCTGGCCAGGAACCTTGAGAACCTGGTCAAAGGATTCGCCCTGGATGACCGTTCGAAAGACCGTCCAGACTCAGATCCAGAGGGCAATCTCGAATTGATCAAGACCATACTAGCCGACGGAATATTTGTTAGAGGTGGAGGGGTTAAGAAGTGAGCGACGTAAACGCAAATGCCAACATTGTAGAAGAGACTGAAGCCAACGGTTCCAAGAAGAAGATCACCTATGTGGTTCTGCTGATTGCCGCTATAGCAGCGATCGGTGCCGGGTTCTGGTACTGGAACCTGCTGCGCACCACAGTCAGCACCGACAATGCCAAGGTATCAGGCGATCTGGTAGATATCAGCCCGAAGGTTGCCGGACGTCTGGACAAGATAATGATCAAAGAACAGCAAGAAGTCAAAGCCGGTCAGGTTCTGGCCATTCTGGACAGCACCCAGTATAATATCAACCTGAATCAAGCATCTGCCGCGCTGGATCTGGCAAGGGCCAATCTGGTCAAACTGCCTGATGATGTGAAATCTGCCCAAGCAGGTGTAGACAAAGCCCAGGAATCACTAGAAGCAGCTAAATCTGCAGCCAACGCAGCCAAGATAACTCTGGCTGATGCCAAGAGAGCCTTAAACCAGGTTACCACCTTGTTTGAACAGGGTGGCGCATCTCAGGAGACGTTTGATTCCACTACCTCAAAATACAATTCTGCTAAGTCGGCAGCTGATGCTGCAGACTCTAATGTGATGATCGCTCAGGCTGGTTTGGCCGATTCAGAGGCCAAGTTTGATGCTGTAAACAAGACCAGCCCTTCAATATATGCAGCACAACTCAAGCAAGCCCAAGCCGCTTATGATAACGCCAAATATGTCGTTGATAACAGTGTGATCAAAGCGCCTTCTGACGGCACGGTGGTTCGTATAACCTTGCAGGAAGGCGAAAACGTAGCCGCTGGGCAGGTACTGCTGACCATTTCGAATCTAGACAACACCTGGGTCACCGCCAACATCGAAGAAGGCAAGGTCGGCCGCATCAAAGTAGGTCAAAAAGTAACGCTTAACATCGACGCTTATCCTGGCCATGAGTTTAAAGGCCAGGTGGTAAACGTCGGCGGCGCTACCCAATCACAATTTGCACTGATCCCGACCGAGAACACCTCGGGCAATTATACCAAGGTCACGCAAAGACTTACTGTTAAAATATCCGTTGCCAGTGACGGCATGGTTCTGAAACCAGGCATGTCCTCAGTTGTAACTATTCACACCGCCAACTAGTCAGTTGAGGTAAGGTGTATGACACACGCAGAACCGGAACGAGTCGACTGGACGATACTTATTGTCATTATCATCGGCACTTTTATGGCCGTTTTGAATACCAGTATCGTCAATGTCGCTCTACCCAAAATAATGGCGGTATTCAACGCTACCGCCGATGACAGCCAGTGGATACTCTCTTCGTATATGATGGCTCTTGGAGTCATCATGCCGATTACTGGGTATTTAGGTGATACTTACGGCTATAAACGCATGTACTCTATAGCCCTTGGCATTTTTGTTTTCGGCTCAGCACTCTGCGGTCTTTCCTGGAGCATCAACAGCCTTATCGCCGCCCGGGTCCTGCAGGCCATTGGCGGCGGAATCATGCAGCCCCTGGGAATGGCCTTTGTTTATCGCACTACCCCGAAGAGCAAGTTAGGCTTCGTGCTGGGGATTTACGGCATAGCAGCTATGGCTGCGCCTGCTATAGGTCCGACGTTAGGCGGGTATATCGTAGAGTATATCAACTGGCGTCTAATATTTTATATCAATGTACCTATCGGGATCGTCAATCTATTCTTAGCATCCATTCTGTTAATTGAAACTCAGTTAATCAAAGGTGAACACTTCGATTACTGGGGTCTATTAACCTCGGGCACCGGCTTAGCCTGCCTGCTAATGGCTTTGAGCCAGGGCAATAAATATGGCTGGACCTCCGCCTATATTATGATTTTACTGCTGGTGGCAGCTGTCACTTTGACTGCATTTGTATACATTGAGTTAAAGCATCCCGAACCACTGTTAGAACTCAGATTATTCAACAACTTTATCTTTTCGGCTTCGACTGTAGTGGGAGCTGTATTGAATATCGGAATGTTCAGCGGCATGTTTTTGATGCCTTTGCTGCTGCAAAATGTACTTGGAATATCCGCCATGAAGAGTGGCTTGATTCTACTGCCCGCCGCGCTAACGACCGCCTTCGTGATGCCCATAAGCGGCAAATTATACGATAAATATGGAGTCCGTGGCATAGGTATGGTTGGACTTTTTGTTCTGGCTTATACGACTTTATTAATGAGCGATTTCAATGATCTGACCTCATTTAACAGCATGATCGGTATCTTATCCGTTCGCGGAATTGGCCTGGGGTTATGTATGATCCCCATCACCGTTGTAGGTATGGCCACGGTCCCGTTGAATCTGGTCGGCAAAGGCTCCGCACTGGGTAATGTTGTGCGCCAGGTAGCTGGTTCACTGGGCATCGCCATGTTCACTGCTATTATGCAGCACCGTCAGATATTTCATTTTACTAATCTAGCTCAAACAGTCAATTTCAACAGCAATGAAGGTTTGTTGTTGTCATCGGTCATGAAGGACATTGCCACCGGACTGGGTATGAGTACCGGCAGTATTCAAGTGTTGACCATTAGCGCGATCATGAAGAGACTGGGCACCTTATCGATGATCAACGCCATCAGTGACTGTTATTATCTCGCCGCCGCTATATGTCTAGTAGCCTGTCTTCTGACCTACTTCCTTAAGCAGCCCAAAGCAAAGCCGGTCAAAAAGGAAGTTGTAGTTGAGATCGACACCAAAGCCGCCTTAATGGAAGGATAAGTGGCCTCACTCATTAAAAGCAATTAAGGAATAGGTGCATATTATGAATCCGCATGATTCAGAAAAAATCAACTGGTCGATTCTCCTAGTCATCATACTAGGTACATTCATGGCCATTTTGGACTCCAGTATTGTCAACGTCGCATTGCCCAAGCTGATGTCTATTTTCAACTCATCACCGGATGATATTGAATGGATCCTCACTGCATATATGCTAACCATGGGTGTAGTCATGCCGCTTACCGGCTTTTTAGGAGATACATTTGGCTATAAGCGAGTATATATATTTGCGCTCATGTGCTTTGTTGCTGGTTCTGCGCTGTGCGGTATGTCGTGGAGTGTCAACAGTATGATCGTAGCAAGGATAATCCAGGCTCTGGGCGGAGGCATAATGCAGCCGTTGGGCATGGCTATCATCTACCAGTCTTTCCCCCGCTCAAAAATGGGGATGGTGCTGGGTTTCTGGGGCATTGCGGCCATGGCCGCACCGGCTATTGGTCCGACCCTCGGCGGTTACCTGGTTGACTACATATCTTGGCGGATAATATTCTACATAAACGTACCTATTGGCTTATTGAATGTCGTTCTGGCAGGAATGATTTTGAAAGAGACTCCACTGATCAGAGGTAAATCGCTGGATATCATTGGCCTCATCACTTCGTCAGTGGGCTTGTTCTGCCTTCTTTTGGGGCTTAGTAAAGGAACAGTAGAAGGCTGGACTTCACCTTATATTATGAGCTTGTTCGCCATTGCCATTGTATCTTTAGTAGTATTTGTCATAAATGAATTGAATCATCCCGACCCTATACTGGAACTAAGAATATTTAAGAATTTTCTATACACGATATCTTCCTTGATCAGCTGTGCCCTATCGATCGGTTTGTTTGGAGCGATCTTTATGGTTCCACTGCTGCTGCAGAATGTGCTCGGCCAGAGTGCTATGAAAACCGGTATTATCATGTTTCCAGCGGCAATCGCATCCGCCATCATGATGCCGATCGGAGGCAGACTCTTTGATCGATATGGAGCCAGGGGCGTCGTAAGCGTAGGACTCGGAATCGTAGCCTGGACCACCTATGTTATGAGTGGGTTTAATGCACTTACTCCATATGGGGTTATGACGATATGGATGGTGATACGCTCGGGCGGAATGGGTCTGGCCATGATGCCGGCTTCGGTGGTGGGTATGAATACAGTTCCCATCAGCCTGGTTGGGCGGGCTTCGGCTATGAGCAACGTTGTACGCCAGGTTTCGGCTTCACTGGGCATCGCTATGTTTACTACTATAATGCAGCATCGTCAAATATTTCACTATGCCAATATTGCACAGTCGGTCAACCTGGGCAGTACTGACTATTTGGCTATGCAAGCGCCTTTATACAGCATATCGACCACACTGGGTATCGGCAGTGCAGGTAGCTCAACTCTAGGGTTAAGCGCCGTTACAGCGCAGGTTGCCAAGCTATCAATGGTCAATGCCATAGATGATTGTTTTATTGTCGCCGCCGCAATCTGCTTCAGCACTCTACTATTGACACCTTTTCTGAAGGAAAAAAAGGCTAAAGTCGTCCTTGAACAAGCCGATGCACCCGCTCCCACGCATGCCCTGGCCATGGAATAATGCTTACTTACCGGCCTCATCTATTGCTTTGCCCTCTCCCGCCATGGTATATTCGTTGAAATGATGGGTCATCCCCGTTGCTTTAATACAGATTAAGGAACATATCAATAATGAATCCGCAAGACACCGAAAAAATCGAATGGTCAATACTTATAGTCATCATAATCGGAACATTCATGGCCATCCTGGACTCCAGCATCGTCAACGTAGCACTGCCCAAAATGATGGTCATATTCAATGTCACCACTGATGAAATCCAGTGGATACTGACTGCCTATATGCTGACACTGGGCGTGGTGATGCCGCTTTCCGGTTATCTGGGTGATACATATGGATATAAGCGCATCTATATGATTGCTCTGGGCACCTTTATTGTTGGCTCTTTCTTATGTGGACTAGCCTGGAATGTCAACAGTATGATTGCCGCTCGAATAGTACAAGCGCTAGGCGGCGGAATTATGCAGCCTCTAGGGATGGCTATAATCTATCAGTCTTTTCCCCGCTCGAAGATCGGCATGGTTCTGGGTTTCTGGGGTATTGCCGCTATGGCCGCACCTGCTATCGGCCCGACTTTAGGCGGCTATCTAGTTGATTATGTAAACTGGCGGCTAATATTCTTCATCAACATTCCTATAGGCCTGATCAACTTCTTTCTAGCAGGAATAATTCTGAGAGAAACCCAACTTATAAAGGGCAAACACCTTGACTATATGGGAGTTTTCACTTCTGTTGTCGGTCTATTCTGCCTGCTTCTAGCACTCAGTGAAGGTACCAAGGAAGGCTGGTCCTCGCCTTATATCGTTTCCCTTTTTGCCATTTCTGCAGTGACTCTAGTCGGTTTCGTATTTAACGAACTGAATCATCCAGAACCCATTCTTGACCTAAGAGTATTCAAAAACACAGTTTTTTCAATATCAATTATCATTGGATCATTTCTGGCTATTGGCATGTTCGGCGCCATATTCTTACTGCCTTTGCTTCTGCAGAATGTGTTCGGGCAGACTGCCATGAAGACCGGTTTGATCATGTTTCCCGGGGCCATTGCTTCAGGCCTGATGATGCCAATTAGCGGCCGTATTTTTGACAAGTATGGAGCTCGCGGGATCGCCTCTCTTGGACTTATCCTGGTCATATGGACCGGTTTTGTTATGTCTGGTTTTACTGAGTCCACAGCATTTTCTGCAATAACCTGGTGGATAGTGATTCGCGGCCTGGGGATGGGCTTTTCCATGATGTCGATAGCTACTGCCGGGATGAACGAAGTTCCTGTCGCCATGGTAGGCCGCGCTTCCGCGCTCAGCAATGTAGTGCGCCAAGTTGCTGCTTCATTTGGCATAGCTATACTAACGACCATTCTACAAAACCGCCAGGTTTATCATTTCGCTAATCTAGCTCAATCTGTCAACATGTCTGCTAATGAGGTATTGGCTATTCAAGGACAGTTACAGAGTATGGCCACCAGTCTGGGAATCGGAGCGGCTGGTATTCCTACCCTCCAATACACATTGATTGGTTCGCGGCTGATGAAGCTATCCCTAAACTATGCCATCGGTGACTGTCTGATCGTCGCTAGTGTGTTCTGTGTCGCGGCCGTAGCTTTAATCCCGTTTTTACGCCAAACTAGGCCTCACATGGGTGCAGCACCCGGAGCAGCAGTCCAGATGGAATAATTCTCAAATCGCCAAAAATAAGGTATCATATATCGGTAGCAATATCGATCAGGAGGATATTATGAACAGTACCACACTAAAAATAACTAGAGCTGGTGTGATCGCTGCCTTATATACAGCATTGACAGTAGTATTCAGTTCGGTTGCATATGGACCGATTCAATTCAGACCTTCTGAAGCACTGACGTTATTACCGATTCTTTTCCCGGAAGCTATTTTAGGCGTCACTGTTGGCTGCATACTATCAAACCTTTTAAGCCCTGTAGGACTGCCAGACATGATCTTCGGACCGTTGGTAACCCTGGCAGCAGCTTACCTCACCTACTATTTCCGCCGTAGCATCCTGGCTTACGCTTTTCCTATTGTCCTGAATGGACTATTTGTCAGTCTCTACCTATACAAGTTTTATAAGCTGCCCTATTTGTACAATGTCTTGACCATTGGCGGCAGTGAAGCTGTAGTCGTCCTGATTCTAGGCATTCCCCTGATAGTCTATCTTAGAAAATACCTCGAACAGCACTCTTAAGAACTTACTTTTCATCTCCCATTTTTAACATTGTTTTTAGTTTTTTGTATACAATTAGAAGGAATATTTTAGTCGTTGTAGAAGTGACTAACGTTGTACAATTTTATATTGGGGCAGAAGAATGGGAGGATGGATTTGTAATGAATGTAGTTTTGACCTTGTTGCCCGTTGTTGTTGTTTTGGCCCTGCTTGTCGTATGGAAGTGGTCGGCTGATACCAGTGGTTTGGTGGGGTGGCTTTTGACCCTAGCCATTGCATGCTTCTTATTCGAGACCTCTATCAAGGTTGGTCTCACAGCTAGTTTAGCAGGAATTATTGCTTCTTTTCCGGTTTCCCTAATGGTTCTAACATCAATATTCCAGATCACTTTTCTGGAGAGTACCGGCGCGCTCCAACGAATCGTAGTATTTGTTAAAACGATCGCCAAGAATGACCGTGCAGTGCAGATCATGTTCATCAATATGGGCATTGGCACATTGCTGGTCGCAGTGGGTGCCACACCGGTATCGATACTACCACCGATCATGCTGGCCCTAGGCTACTCTACTTTCGTAGCCATAGCTCTGCCGGCTTTAGGCTTTGATTCACTTTGTACATACGCCCTTTTAGGAGCACCTCTGGTAGCTTTTTCTGACCTGACTCAAACCAGCCTGACCGATTCAGCACTAGTTTTCTCCACTTATATGCCGGTTATCTCAACCCTGATAGGCGTAGCCATGTTGTGGATGGCCGGTGGCTTTAAACAGGTGAAAGAGGGTCTGATTCCCTGCCTGATTGCCGGACTAACTATGGGCTTGACCGCCATGGGTGTCGCTCACATTCCGAATATCGGTCGTGGCGTTGTATTGACTGGTGTTATAGCTGGTTTTGCTACAGTCATGGTCATGGTTATTTATTTGAAAATTCAGGGCAAACCAGTTTTTGACCGTTCTGATTTGCAAGCCACCGATATTTCGATCGAGGAATCGATGTCCCTGCTTAAGGCTCTCAGCCCCTGGATTATTCTCATCACTGCATGTCTATTCATAAACTTTTATAAGCCGTTGGGTGATTTTCTGGCCAAGGATCTGGCCATGAAGGTAGATCTGATACCGGGCGGCAAACCAATTGCTACTCGGATGTTGTGGAACGCCTATACCTGGGTTATTGTCAGCACATTGCTGGCTATTCCTTTCTTTAAGCCAAGTTCTGGACAATGGAAAGAAATCATGACCAAGTGGCTCAAGAGGGCACCACGGCCCGTATTCGCGACAGCGATATTCTTCTCCATTGCCAAAGTCATGGAACTGTCAGGTGTTCCAGTATCAAGTGCCGCTGCCTGGGTTCCCACTCCTGATCACAATATGATCTCCATATTAGCGACAACATCAGCGGATTTCTTCGGCAGGATGTATCCCGCGATTACCGGCTTCCTGGGCCTGCTAGGCGGATTCATTACTGGTAGCGAGGCTTCGGCCATTGCTATGTTTACGAAGTATAACATGCAGACTTCCGGGATCATAAAAGCCGCACCGTTGATCACTACCGCTGGTATCGCCATTGCCGGTGGCCTGGCCAGTGTTATTTCCCCGGCCAAGCTGCAAAATGCCGCTGCTACGATCGATGCTATCGGTGAGGAATCCCGGGTCATACCCAAGGCCTTCATCATTTCGGTTCTACTTACATTAGTATCCGCCGCCATGACCTTTATGTGGGCTTATCAATAGACTAATAAGCGTAAGGCTCCGGTTTAAACCGGGGCCTCAGGTTATGACACAATCAAATCTCCGCGTAATTTCAAAAGCCCGGTCACTCAACGTACCTATGTACGCTTCACGACCGGGCTTTTCTCATGCCTTGAACTTAACTCTGTCATAAGCCTGACCAGTTTCTACCCTTTTAGCGCCTGCCAGGCAGCTTGCAGCAGCTCCAGTTCACTTCCAGTAATATCGTACAACACTGCAACTTTCCGGTTAAGTAATGATTCATCACCATCACCAGCCGCCACTTTGCGGGCAGCCTTGGCTACAGCCATTTGGCGCGTGCCCCCATCGAATGACGGGAAATTTATATACTTGAAAATATGGGGGCTGGCAAAGCTCTTGCCGCCTACCATAGAATATGACTTGATAGCATATTCGACTGGCTGGCTGTTCAACAGCCCGGCTAGATACCAGGCCTCATCAGCGCTGTGACAAGCCACCATCGAATGTGTCTCCTGACAAATAATCGTCTTGTCTATACTTTCAACTACCGCAGCTTGGATCCGGGACCCAAATCGCTGCCATACCACCTTATTCCTAGCCAGCGTGTACTCGCCTACATCAAACATCGAATAAAAGGGATCATTGTCCTTGAAATACCTCTTATATGCGGCTCTGTTCCTCAATTCCTTTTCAAAACCGATCAAATATTTCAGAGTTCTCGGGTACTGACGGCTCATGGTCAACAGTGGAATACCTTTGCGGGTCATAACATCCTGAGTCAGGATTATCCCAACCGAAGGAACGACCTGCCAGCGCCTCACATCTTTCCCCTTTAGTAGCGGAAAAATCAGCTCCTCCTCGATTATCGTTTCGATGACTGGCAATTTGCTTCTTGAGGATGCTGCCAGGTTGCGGATCTTAACCAAACCGGGGGCAGGCTGCCCCAATATTTCCACCCAGAGGATGCCATTGGCACCTCCGGTATTAGCCCCTTCATGGGCATTATATTCTGATTTGCCAAGGACTTTATGTACTATGGCCAGGCATTCGGGCTGACAGGTCAACCACGGTGACGTTGGCTCAGCCGGGCTTACCGGTTCTGCAACCATGTCCAGATAGCAGGCTGCACTAGCAGGCCCAGAAGGTTTGTCCTGCCACAGAATATAGGGAATAGGATACTGGGTCGCAGCATCTCTTTGCAGATAGATGATTCCGGTGCGGTTGGTCGCACTGGCAAAGGGATTGGCCCCCACCATGTCCTCTGCCATCAGGACCTTGAGGTCCACGCCCTCCGGCAGTTGGAAGCGGCGAAATCCCTCAGCTGCACCGCCCGACTTAAAAACGCTTTGAGTGATCAGAAAAGCCAACCGGCCTTTATCTTTTAAATAACGGCTGGCCGAAGAAAGTGTCATCAAGGTCGACAGGTCTTTCTTACCTTTACCCAGGATCACATCCATTCCTTTGTGGGCAAAAAGACCATATCTTTTCCAATACTCCATTGAAGCTTCACGGTATTCTGGCGACAGGTCTTCCCAATTGACCCACGGGGGATTGCCTAAGACATAATCAAAATGATTGCGCCACGATAACTGGAAGCTATCATCCCACAGACTTTCATCCTTAGCTAGAATGGAATCGATCAAATATACTGGTATGGCAACAGTGTGCTCCGGGGTTGGTGTGAAATCACTGGCCATCAGGTAGTTGGCCCTGGCCGTCAAAACCGCCAGCGGGTTTATATCGAACCCCACCACCATTGGCAGGTTCTGGCGGTCATTGGAATTCCTGCGTATTAAGGCTTCCACTAGAAATGCCCCCGACCCACAAGCCGGGTCCAGCATAGCCGATTCATCCTGCCCGTAGTAGCCGATGCGGTCCATTATATGGGCGGCCAGCCAAGGGGGTGTATAATGCTCCCCTAGAGAATGCCTTACTTCTCGGGGTATCAGATCTTCATATAGATTTTGAAAGATATCGCCGGTTCCGGAATGATGCAGGTTAAAGCGCCAAACAGCCGCTACCATCTTTTTTACGTCGGCTGTCCATTCGCCATCCATCGCATGCCAAGCAGGCAGCCCTTCCAGGCCCAGATTGTTTATGCCCATGCGGGCAAAGACCTCGCCGCTGACCAGCGTTTGCAGTCCGGCCAGAGTTCCGGCACTACCGCCCTTCCCTACCGCCAAGTAATGCCAGGTCACCAGCTGTACTACCAATGAATAATAGGTTTGCCGGCATATCAGCTTCTCCCCGGCATTCAGATCGCTTTGTCCCTGGCGTTCCAGGCTCTTCACTGCATTACGATGCTGCAGTTCTGAAGCCCGTCCCATGCCATTCTGCCATTCGTCCACAATAGAGTTCCGCATGCGATGAGCCATTAGTTTGCGTTCTAACCAGTCGATCATGCTGCTGCCGGTGGCTGAGCGCAGGCCTAATTCTTCGACCAGCTTCTGTGCGGTTTGAGCAGGATCGATTTGTTTTCGCTCCAGTTCATACACATCCTTTAATGTTTCATGTTAAACATCCATAACAGATAAATATTAGCATCATAATCAACTATAACAGATCGAATATGCCCCATATCCCTTTGTCTGATGACTTCAACTGGTCTTTGACGTATGCCATCTCGTTGAAGACCGTCTCATCCAGGGCCTTTTGCCCCAGCAATTCTACCGGAGCAATATCGTCAGTAAAAACATATTCGGATCTATCGATCTCGGTCAAATGGCTATCAACATACAAGGAAATGTAGGTCAGAGGGCTGTTGTCGAGTACTCCAATGTTCGAGCGGTAGTTTTTCAGGCAATCTACATCATTCGATGCAAAAACAATTATACTGCCGCCAGGAGTTTCTAAGCGGTAGACTTTTTTCATTACACTCTTGATGGTCTGGTTCAAATAGTCCGCAACATCGGGGTGCTCACTCCCGTGCAGATTGATGTTGACGACCATTACCCCGCCCGGCTTAAGATGCTTCTTGACTTCCGTAAAGAATTCATGGGTCGACATGTTGAAAGGGAAGGTAATATCACGATAGGCATCAACCATTATAAGATCATACATCTTGGCATCACTGGTTTTAAGGAAAGTTCGGCCATCATTGATATAGACCCGGGCATCTTCATCAGTCAGATCAAAATATTTCTTCGCTAACCTTGCTATGGCCGGGTCGATCTCTACCCCTTCTGTTTTTATTGCAGGAAAGTAATAGCGAGCCTGCTTAGCAAAAGTGCCGGTGCCCATTCCCAATATCAAGGCATCCATAGGTTTAGCAAAATCCGTGTCCTTAATGAAAAACGGAGCCATCAGTGTATAGTCGTAATAAAGTCCAGTCAGCGACTTATCCTTCTGATATATTGACTGCACGCCAAATGCTACATTAGTCGAGAGCATTACCGAGTCACGGTTCTCTGCCACCTGCAGGTAGTTGTACTGCGATTCACCTTCAAAGATGATGTTGTCTTTCCAGAAAGCGTAAGAATCATTTAACGGGGCAAACAGTAACACAACAATGACCAGCGTAGAGAATGCCGTCCGCAGTACTTTTGTTTTAGCGGTAACAAAATAATAAAGGCAAATCAGATTCAGTATCAATGCAAACAAGAAAAACGTCTTACTAGTCCCAATCACGGGTATGGTGAGAAAGGTCGGTATGAAAGTGCCGATGATGCTACCGATCGTGGACATGGCATAGATCTCGCCCGTGATCTTGCCGTTATCATCTATATTCTGCACACCCAGTTTAACCAAGTAAGGAACTGCAATGCCCAGCAGGATCAAAGGCAGGGAGAATAGTATAAGGCATGATACGGCTGAACCAGATACCACTAGATTCTGTGGGAACACCCACATCAAGGCAATGACCATGAGATCCATCACATACTTACCGATAAGCGGTATAACAGCGATCCACAATCCAGCTAACCAGATCAAAGAATATAGCTTATCTTTACTATTATACTTGTCCGCCAGACGTCCACCAATAACATTACCGATGCTTAAAAATGCCATGATCAAGCCGATCACGACCGTCCATACCGGCGTCGACGAACTGAAGGTCGTGGACAATAGGCGCGAAGCGGCCAGCTCCACAGCCATAATCGACATGCCACAGAAGAAGGCGGTAATATATATGAAGTAGTCTCGTTTCATATATTCCTCATAGACCAAGTTCAGATCTAATAATTCTGCATTTTTTCTTAGCAACGCGACATCTTTTAAAGTCTAAACCTTTGAAAAACGAATATTCAGAGAAATGAAGTGATAATTCCACAAAAGCTTTTGCAGATTGGATATCACCTAAACCATATGCGTAATAGATTAACCCGCTGTGATATTCTCTCTGGCTTCGGCCATTTATAGTTTCTGAAATCAGAACTCTGTCTTTGTACGGAACAATATCCTTAATACTCTGTGTTGCTTCAAGCATATTCTTTATAGCCAAATCTGTTCCTACACTCGTTATCAACTCTTCCATTTTACTATGGAACCACCATAAATCGCTTATTTCAATATTCTCCTTGATTCTCATACAATATTGATTAAACTGTTCTTCAATCCACTCTAATTCAGTCTTTCTAGATATATTCAGTTTTTTATATTCATCATATCTTTCCGGATACTCACGTGACATATGAAAACCATTGCAACCCATTGATTGAAAATAAACTTTTGCTTGTTCAAAAGTCAAAATTGGTTCGTTAAACATCTAATCCCCCATACATCTTGTCCTGTCTTGAAGGTTACAACTTCTTACAACACTTCTGAATCCACAGAATAATATAACGTACCATCATATTTGATATTAATCTGCTTTTCCGTAATCGCGGTTGTCTTCAAATATACTGTAGCCTTGATCTGGATGTTTTTCACCCCTCTCTCAGGCGGTGTACCCAGTGGAGTCCAAAATATCGGGGTATCCAGTGGTAATACTACACTTGAACTGTATTCGTTCATTTTACCAGTTTTCTTGTCCCAGCCAAAGAACCTGCCAAATGAGGTCGTGTAATGCACCTTGTCCGCTTTCCCGTAATATTGCGTCGTTATCTGCATACCCGGGGTACTGGACATTATCAGGGCATATTGGGTAGGTTTAACCGTGAATGTCATGTCCATACTTTTCAAAAAACGGGTAAAAGTCGTCACGTCTTTTGAATATGATCTAAGGTCTTTTTCATAACACTGCTGTAATTGGACTCGCAAATATTTACAGCGTTTCGGATAACGATCCAAATTCAAGGTGTAGTTTATTTCATCTATATTATCTATCAGCGAAAACAGAATTGCGGCATTGTTTCTTAAAACAATCCCATCTTCTTTTGAATATCCAACTCTTCTAAACTCGTAGGGAACCGAAATTCCATATGGCCTTTTCTTTGTATTCAACTCTATTTTCAAGCGAAGAATACTCAGCGGCAAGCTATCTATTATTGTTACAACCTTGCTGTTGTTGCCTACATAGGGGGTTTTTAACTTGATCAGCTTTTCAGCATCATATTGTTTTGATTCCTTGGCACTCACGAGCATTGAGCCTCCGCAAACCAATGATCCGGCGCTAATCGCAAATACACAAAACACAGCAACTATAATCATAATCAGTCTTCTACCCATTCTGATGTTCCTCCATCCAATTGGTCATTTAGTCCTTCATTACTTTCCACATGTCTCCTAATTATCCCTTCCTGTAAGCCCAGCTTTCGATTCGTCACAAGTCTCTGGAATAACCATATTATGTAGTAAAAAATGGCAGGTGAAGGGATTTTATCATGAAGAAACGTCTTAATGCCAAGACTGTTAAACGCCTGTTGTCACTTCCCCATGTAGTAGGTATCGGTTATGGACCCAAGGAAACGTCCGGTAAAGTGACCGCCCCCAAATCCATTGTAGTGATGGTTGATAAAAAATTCCCTAAATCAAAGCTCTCGCGCTCACATATGGTGCCCAAATATATCGAAGGCATGAGAAGCGATGTCGTTGAAGTAGGCATCTTGCGGGTTCGTCCTCCCCGCCTCATCAAGAAAATGTCTACTGCTAGGAGCAGCAAATCGCGCACCTCACGCTGGCGGCCAGCCCCCGGAGGAGTCAGCATCGGCCATTTTCAGATCACTGCCGGGACCCTGGGATCAGTTGTTTTTAAGAAGCACTCAGGTAAGAAGATGATCCTATCGAATAATCATGTACTGGCCAATTCAACCAACGGCCGAGACGGACTGGCCAGGACCGGCGACCCCATCCTCCAGCCTGGTCCTTTAGATGGCGGCACCATACGGCGTGATACCATCGCCAGGCTTTATCAGTTTGTTCCCCTTAAGGATAAGGGTTTCAATGTTGTCGATGCGGCTATAGCCAAACCACTAAACCCATCTTTGGTAGAAAACCGGATTCTGGGCATTGGAAATGTTAATGGCATAACCCTTCCAAGAACCGGAATGATGGTCAAGAAGTCGGGAAGAACCACTGGTCTGACCTCCGGTACGATCCGGGCTGTCGATGTTACAATAATCATAGATTATGATGGGAAACTTCGTAAATTCATGCATCAGATCGTGACCAATAGTTTTGATAAACCTGGGGACAGCGGCTCCCTGGTGCTGGACAGCAGTAATAGAGCGGTAGGTCTTCTCTTTGCCGGTTCCGAGACTACAACTATTATCAATCCAATTAGCGCGGTTTTGAAACTTCTGAAAATAAGATTTAAGAAACCAGCCAAGTAGAGAATGACCTCTTCTTATTCATTGGTTCGTAGGAGGTGGCAAATACTCCCCACCACAGTTCGGACACACATCCCTATGAACACAAAGCTTCTGCCCGCAATGCGGGCATTTCCATTTCTTCTTTTCCTCTTTTATAAATGCTTTAATACCCTTATGTTTAACAAATTCAAGGTTAGCTATCAAGCCGGTATGATACTTTGTTCTGTAGCGTTTATCAAGATTCTTTAGGCGGGTACAGGGAAATTTCACACAGTCATAGCAGTAGACAGACGTGTTTTCACGACCCTCACAAAGCTTGATCTTACATCGGATACAATGATTAACCTTGGCATTTTCATTCGTAGACAGGCATCCCGGGCATGTCTTCTTAGGGCGCATATGAGCATAACAAACCCCACAGTTAACCCCGCAGGGAGCGATCATGTTCTCAGTAATTGTTTTCATGCAATGCCTCCCCTACCTGGACTTATTCCCAATCCTGCCAAACTTCCGGCTTATACCCGATCGTTGCCTGCCGGCCGTTCCTTACTATCGGCGTATTGCACAGTTTGGGATTGTTCAGTAGTATCTCTTCCCGCATGGCAGTGCCGCCGATCTTGTCCAGGTTGAGTTGCTTGTATTCTCTAGCCCTGCTGTTGATTAGGTTGTTCAAGCCCACAGCAGCCTTAACACTGTCCAATTCACCTTTGCTTAAGCCTTTTTGATTCAAGTCGATATACTGGTATTTAATATTTCTTTCCTTGAAATATCGCTCAGCCTTCTGCGTATCAAAACACTTTTTAACCCCAAATATCTGTATGTTCATTTGTCCACCCAACATCTCATTTATGTTTAACTGGCCTGTAATCCATGTTCATATATTTATCACCACAGCGCAGTTCGGCAATCATCTGATCAAGGCGCTTTTTCACAGTTTCAGGTCTTTTCGCCCTGGTTATCCAGCCTATATAATCATTCTGCTGGTAGGGCGGTCGTTCATGGTATTTGCCCATCAAGCCAGCATTGTTCAGTACTTCCCTTACATGATCCGGCATAGGGTAGATGTCTCTTTTTAGTTTTGAAGTGTCCACTTTAGCACCCCACTAGAATCAATGCTTTTGGATCAATCCACACAAAATCATCTCTTATTCTTATTTTTAGCCCACGTCATGACCTGCTTCATTTCACCCTTGCTGCCAAACATGCGGTTTATCTTTTCCTGTTCGAGCTGTCGGGAGTTGAGCCCTTCATAGCCAATTTCCTTTCGCAGCTTCAGATAGTTTTCAAAACGTTTGTCCGACAGCACTCCAGCTTCAATAGCACTTTTCACTGCACAACCCGGCTCTGTTGTATGTGAACAATCCTTGTATTTACACTCCTCAGCCAGTTCTTCAATATCTTCAAAAGACTTGGAGAGATCAGCGGAATCAAGTTGTAATTCACGCATACCCGGTGTATCAATTACAATGCCGCCACTTGGCAGTAAAAGCAGCTGACGGTGGGTCGTAGCATGCCGCCCTTTACTGTCGTCCTCCCGGATCTCCCTGGTGGTTAGAACATCTCTTCCCATTAGTCGATTGATGAGTGTCGACTTACCCACGCCGGAAGACCCGATAAAGGCAATTGTTTTACCCTCAGAAATATATGGAATGATCTCCTCATAACCACTTTCATGCATACTGGAGCATACAACCACATCTGTTCCTACGCTAACAGTTGATATATCCGCTAGTCGCGTGCTTAAGTCCTGGCACAAATCAGCTTTGGTCAGAACAATAACCGGTGTCGCTCCGCTATTCCAGGCGATAGACAGGTATCGTTCCAATCGCCGCAAGTTGAAATCATTATTTAACGACATGCAGATGAAAACAACGTCAATGTTTGCTGCTACGATCTGTTTTGCGCTGGTCGTACCCGCGGCTTTTCTTTCAAATACACTTCTTCGCTGCAAAACATTATGTATGACAGCATTGCCAGCAAGGTCGTCCTTCCTGTCAATCATTACCCAATCGCCAACAGCAGGGAAATCTGAATTATCAGTTGTATTAAAAGCCAGCTTGCCCGAGACTGTTGCCTGCAGTTCGCCATTTTCTCCTATCACCTTGTACAAATCCCGATGCTGTTCCGAAACTCTGGCTAAAAAGAGCCCTTCGTATAAGCTCGCTTCTTGTTCAAAACAATTCTTTAGACCTAGTTTCTTAAGTTGAACTGAATTCATCTTATCCTCATTAATCCTGATTACAAATGCAATCTAATAATACTTAATTATTAACATTTCTATCAACGATCTTTCTGCACATCGCAAAGAGCACTGGTATATAATCGGTGTCTTTGTAGCTTACCTTGGCACAGCCCTTGCCGAACTTTGCTTCTGGCAATAGTTCCTTTAATTCTTCAATCATAGCAAAATCAATGGTATGAAAGGAAAAATGATCTTTGGCTGCAGAAAAGGCAATGTATGTGCCATTGAACTTGAACATGGGCATTTGATAGGAGATGGTCTCCCTTATCTCCGGAAAGCTTTTCCGCATGAAGGCAACGAAGGTGGCAAGCCACTCTCTTTGTGATCCGGTGAAGTTGTTAATATAATCGTTTACCGAACTCAATAGACGGCACCCCTTTGTTATGATCTATTTGAGTCAACTGCCCAAAATCATAGAAACAGTTTATTGTTTTCCCTTAAAAATTCGCATGTTTCCATGTCTTTGGTCAGCGCCTTTTCTTCCAGCTCACTCTCAAATTTCCCGCTGACCCCATTACCTGATGTGCGAAACAAAGACACAGTAACGTCCTATTCCTTGATTATACAGGCATTTTGTCGAGTAATAAAGGAGGTCCGGCTTAAGGTTTCTTTAGAAACGCTTGCTCGAGTCGACTCTTAAACACATTCCTGTTGCCAACAAAAGAGCCCACCTACCGGTGGGCTTGATTCCAAGATATCTCGATTCTCACACTAACTAAAACAATCTCTATTCCTTGCCGTTCCAGCAATACGTGCAGATCTTATCCTTGTCTATACCGATGGCATCGATCATGTCGTGCAGGTTTTGATATTTCAGAGACGTAAAATTAAGCCGCTTACAGATGCAGTCCACCATACGATGGTACTTTTCATGGCCAGGATCACAGTAATCATCCAGGGAATCTGGTATTTTTCCTTCGAGCTCGACAATGGCCTGTCTGGCGGCTAGGTCCATTTCCGACCGTGAAGTTGAGAAGTTCAGATATTTACAGCCGAAAACCAGCGGTGGGCAGGCCGGACGAATGTGAACCTCTTTGGCTTTACATTTGTACAGCAGGTCGACAGATTCTCTGAGCTGGGTACCGCGAACGACCGAATCATCACAGAATAACAGGCTTTTGTCAGCCACCAGTTCCGGAACCGGCATCAGTTTCATTCTGGCCACTAGGTTCCTGATATCCTGATCTTGCGGCATAAAGCTCCGGGACCAGGTTGGTGTGTACTTAATAAAAGGCCGTCCAAATGGCACCTTTGATTCATTTGAATAACCAATGGCATGTCCGACACCCGAGTCCGGTATCCCGGCTACCATATCGATTGCTACATTATCGTTTTTGGCCATGGCCGCGCCGTTTCTATAACGCATGACCTCAACATTCATTCCCTCATATGTTGAGGATGGATAGCCATAATAGACCCATAAAAAAGCACAAATTCGCATTTTATCTCTAGGGGGCGATATTTTCTCAATACCATCAGGGGTCAGCAGGATTATCTCGCCTGGACCGAGTTCATAATTGTACGTGTAACCCAGGTTCGATAAAGCGCATGATTCAAAGGTAACACAGTATGAACCTTCCTTCTGGCCCACTATTAGCGGTGTTCTGCCCAGTTTATCCCTTGCAGCATATATACCTTGCGGTGTTAGAAGCATGATCGAACAGGAACCCTCTATTAATTCCTGGGCTTTTAACAAACCATCCTTAAATGAGCTCTCCTGGTCTATGATCACCGATACAAGCTCTGTCGGGTTTATTGTTCCCTTACTTGTTTCTAAAAAATGAATGTTTTTATTGTTGAATTCTTGATCGGCTAGTTCATTTAAGTTATTGATCTTCGCCACTGTGCTGATCGAATACTGTCCCAGGTGTGAACGCACAGTTAAGGGCTGTGGCTCAGTATCGCTGATACATCCGATACCCATATTGCCCTTCAGTTTCTCCACATCAGATTCGAATTTGGTCCTAAACTGGGTGTTTTCGATGTTATGTACCGCCATGTTGAAACGGTTCCCACTCCAGATCGCCATTCCGCCCCAACTGGTCCCTAGATGTGAATGATAATCCGTTCCAAAAAATACGTCCATTATACAGTCTTCTTTTGAAACTACCCCAAAAAATCCACTCAAAATCCCAACACCCCTATTAATTAATTCTAAAATCGTATATAAAATCACTTTGGTGAGTTAATATAACACCATTTATAATAATACCACAATAATAGCGGCACCTTTATATTCGCGTTTATTAAACAAAAAACTATTCCGGGGGGGAAGCGAAGGGACGGTCTTTTTGCTTCCTTGTGCCATAATGATAATACTCTGCCGCAACATTGAAAATGAGGCTTCGGGGACATTCCTTGTTCATTTGTAGCTGAAGCGCCAGTGGAAGCATCAAGGTGTGTCCCCTTTCCAACTACCGCTATCTGATGTCTCATTTTCAAGAGTAGCAGTACCAAAATGCGACAGCGAGAACCGTCCCCATTTTGCCCCTCACGCAGTCAGTCGTTGATTGCTTCGATGCCAAGCCGTTTAAGCTCGTCAAGCTGATCCCGCATTTTCTGAAGTTCCTCCGGGGAGTGGCTCGTCCATTCCAGGACTTCGCCCACTACTCTCAGCGGCTGTAGGGTGCGGTAGGATTTAGTCGGGTTCCCTGGGAACCTTTTATCTGTTAGATTGGGATCATCCTCAATGGGACCGGTGGGCTCCACGCGATAGATACGACCGGGTTCTTCGCCCACCGCAAGTTCGGCTCCCCATATAGCCGCATCTAGTGTCGCAGTCAGATAGATATAGTTGGCCTTCTTTCGTTTGCCATAGTTGGAGCTATAGCCGGGTTGCAGGAAGTCCCCCGGCTTCAAGACAGCTTTCGTGCCGTGATAGAAAGGTCCAGAGTCCGAGGATCCGTTACCCTGCAATTGATTAGACAAATTGTGTCACTCCCTTATTGTTGTAGTGATATTCTGCGCAACATAGAAAATGAGACTTCGGGGACATTCCTTGTTCATTTGTAGCTGAAGCGCCAGTGGAAGCATCAAGGTGTGTCCCCTTTCCAACTACCACTATCTGATGTCTCATTTTCAAGAGTAGCAGTACCAAAGTGCGACAGCGAGAACCGTCCCTATTTTGCCCCACTGAAAGTCCACACCTTTCTAGGTTATCAAGTCGTTTAATAGATCATAGATTCCTTGTAACATAAGAACCGTCATCTTTTTATAATCAGAAATTTATCATCATTACTTTACCTGGTCTTTTCCATACTGAAGACATGAATTTTACAGTAATTCTCTGGTTTTCGTCTTCACCTACTGTATCACCGTCTCTGATAACCGGTCCGTTAATAAGCAAATAACTCGCAATATTATGTACGAAGTCAACCAATTCTAACGGAGTTTTCTTGGAACCGAGAATTTCGATCTCCATTAACCCTAGTGCTTCCATACCGGTGGTTATCAGATCGAAGCTTCCGTCAGGGCGCTTTTGGAGTCTGAATTCTGTCCATAACATAACCGGTAATGAACCTGAATCCATCTTTTTTGCCTGGTTTACGAATACATCTCTAGATTGGACAACTGTACCAGAACCCCAATACACTCCTATTGCATCGGTAGCTTCAGCTACAGACGCGGTAAGCTGTGTAAATAACTTTGTTCTCGCAATCATATCTATATCAGTTTTCTTCGAAATAAGGGAAATAAGTATGTGCGCGGTTTGCTGTCTCATCTTTTCTGTGGCTTCAGGCCAATGCCAGGCAGTTGCACACGGTCCCTCCAAATCACTCCAAGGAAAAGGTGCCTCCATCAATGCAATATAGCCGATTTCACCATCGTATTCAAAAATAATGATATCCTCGTTTCTTTCAATGTTTTTTACATCACCAGCATTTTCGCATATCCGGTTAAATAGATCGAACAGTAACTCAGTCGCCGGTAAATCAGAGTTAGCCAGAGCAACCATGACCATGATCGGTTTCGGCTGTCTTTCATTTTTTGAACTGGTAAGCTTGCTGATTAACTTAGAAAACATATTTTCCCCTCCACCCTAAAAACACAATATAATTGTCCCAGGCTTTTCCTAGATTACGTTACTATTGTCTTTAAGCATTTTATCTTTGCAGGCAACAACCGTCTCCACGAGAGGCGTATGCGGGAACATGTCCACCGGCTGAACTTTGCTAACCTTATAGCCAAGTTCTGATAAACGCCCTAAATCTCGTGCTAACGTACCCGTATGGCATGATACGTATACTACTTTACCTGGCTTAGCCTTACCGATAGCATCGATGACTTCTGGCTCTAGTCCCTTACGCGGCGGATCTACCACGATAATGTCGATGGCTCCATTTTCCGCCACAAAGTTGGGAAGTATTTCTTCACACATTCCAGTGATGAATTCTGTGTTGTTTAAGCCATTTTCTTTGGCATTAGCAGTTGCATCCTTGACTGCTACTGTAAGTGATTCGATGCCGATAACCTTTACTGCTTGCCTGGCTATGGGCAGTGCTATGGTTCCGATACCACAGTAGGCATCGACCACGGTCTCGCGTCCGGAAAGCTCACAGAAATCGACTGCTGTCTTAGCCAGTATTCCAGCCACCTGGGTGTTAGTTTGGAAGAACGAAGTGGGCGATATCCTATATGTTAGGTTGTCGATCTTTTCATTCAAGAAGGATCTTCCCTCGATTACCCGGGTGCGGCCTTGATCATCTATCGCAACCAGGGAAACTACCTGTTTATGTGGTTTTAAAACCCGGGCACACTCTACCCAGAATGACGGCTCAAGGTTCTTGCGGCCTGTTATCGCTACCATGATCTGGCCGCTGGCTACAGACTGGCGCATGGTAATACTATCTACCGCTGATGCCCGTATTTCGGGATCGTTCATAATTTGCTCCAGATCATTGATGATAGGAAGCCATTCCTGGGGCACAATGCAGCAGTCCGCAGCGGTTATCACCTGATGTGTCCCCTGCTTATAGAAGCCGATCTTACCGTTCTGCCGGTCCCGGTGAAAGACCGCCTTATTGCGGTAATGATAAGGGTTGTCCATTCCCAGCGTAGGCTCTACCTGTACGTTCTCCAGGCCGCCGATCCTCTGCAGAGCATCTTTGACTAGCTGTGTTTTCCAGCGCAGTTGCGCATCATAGGCGATATGGTGCAGGTTGCTGCCGCCGCAGATCTCCTGTCTGGCACAGGCCGCTTTCACTCGGTCTGGTGAAGCCTGGGTTACGCTGACCAGTCGCCCGCGCCGAAAATTCTTTTGCACAGCCGTTTCTTCAATTTCCACTGTGTCACCCGGCACTGTAAAAGGCACAAAATAGACGATACCATCTATCCTGCCTACCCCTTCACCCTGGTGATTCAATCCTGTGATTTCGATTTGCATTTTCTTACCTCAATAAATACATATTTTTATTTCAAGAGCCATTCCATGACTGTTGGTATATAATTTATAAATCAATCGCTTATGTAAGGTGCCTTCTATGAAACTGCGTGCTATACTGGCTCTGTCAGGAACAATTATATTATTCAGCACTTTTGAAGTTGTATCCAAAATGATGGCTGCACATGTGAATCCACTGCAGATCAATTTCTTGCGCTTTATAATCGGCGGCTTGATCCTCCTGCCACTGGCCGTTATCGATCTGCGGCGCCGCCAGTATCATTTAGATTCCAAAGACCTGCGTGATCTGTTTTTTCTCGGTTTTCTCAATGTTACTATTTGTCTTATGGCATTTCAGATATGTATCAGATACATCCCAGCTTCCTTAGCTGCAGTCATCTTCTGCACTAATCCAGTATTTGTCCACCTTACTGAATCAGTCGTCTTTGGCTCCAGATTCAACAAGCAGCAGATTGCTGGTATAGCCGCCAGCTTGATCGGTCTCTTGGTAGTTTCCAGTACCGAGCTTCATAGTGGCGGCTCCTGGATCGGCGTTAGTTTGGCTGTATTCTCGGCAGTTACCTATGGTATCTTTATCGTATTCGCTAAAGGAATAACCCACCGGGTGGGCAGTTTCACCGCCAATGCTTTACCTTTTATCTTAGGCTCACTGGCATTGATTCCGGTACTCCTGTATAAAAGTGTACCTTTTCTTGCCTTCAACTACCAGTATCTGCCCCACCTGCTATATCTAGCTATTGGTGTGACCAGTCTAGCCTATTACTTGTTCCTGTATGGCCTTCAGCATCTACCAGCCGGCTCCGGCAGCCTGATATTCTTTGTGAAGCCAGTACTAGCCACGCTGCTGGCGGTAATCATATTAAATGAACCGGTAACACTTACATTTATTATCGGCTCACTTATAATTATTTCCGGCCTCTTGATCTACTCGCGCAAACCATCAGCTGAATCAGTATAGTATTTCCCCTGCCAGGAATCACGCTGTGATAGTTCCCGGTCAATGGCATTCAATACTTCCCATTTCTTTAGGCTCCAATCTGGACCAATCAAAAGATCGCGGGGGCTGTCTCCAGTCAACCGGTGCACTACCATCGTAGGCGGCAGTATTTCCAAAATATCTACTATAAGTTGCACATACTCATCCTGAGTCATAAACTCTAGTTTCCCTTGATCATATAACTTTTCAAGTGGCGTACCCCTCATCAGGTGCAGTAAATGGATCTTGATCCCCTGCACATCCATGGCCAGCACTGCACGGGCTGTTTCCATCATCATTTCTCGGCTCTCGCCCGGCAAACCCAGTATTATGTGCGGGCATACCCGCAATCCTCGATCACGCGCCCTCCTTACGGCATCTCTGAAATCATGCACATCGTAACCAATGTTCATTGCCCTTGATGTCCCTGCATGAATCGTTTGTAGGCCGATCTCCAGCCATAAGTAAGTCTTGTTCTGAAACTCCTGTAGTAGGTCCAGCACCTCATTTGCTAGACAATCAGGGCGGGTAGCCACAGAGATACCAACCACGCCTGGCTGGTCTAGAGCGGCTTGATATAAATTGTATAGTCTATCAACTGGAGCATAGGTGTTGGTAAAGGCTTGATAATAGGCAATATATAGAGCTGAAGGCCATTTGCGATGCATTATTTCTGTGACCTGTTGAAACTGTCCTGTAATATCCTGCTGGCGGTCACCGGCAAAATCCCCGGAACCTGCCGCACTGCAAAAAGAACATCCTCCATGGCCCTTAGTGCCGTCACGATTCGGACACGTAAAACCGGCATCCAAAGGCACTTTAAACACTTTTGCGCCGAAAATACGGCGCAAATGATTGTTTAGGGTATGATATCTTTTGTTGTCAAAAGGCAGTTCAAAGCTGCCACTTACTGGCAGGTCAGGCATTCTTGTACCCATTCACCGACTTTCTTATGATACAAAAGTTCTAGATGATTTACATAAACCTTATCTGAGGCTATCACTCGACAGCCGTTTGCAACAAAGGGCTTATCATGGAGTGCACTAGCGGCAAACACCATACCATCACTAGGGGCCCCGTTTTCCGCGGGCATGGTGCCGAAGAAATGGCTGGTTCCCGCCAACAGGGCTACTTCTATCTGGTTCGGGAAGCTTGATATATCCAGCTTTTTGATCAAATATTCCCCATCAGCCATGCCCTGTTTGATACCTCTTGAATAGCCAAACATGCCCCATCCACCGTGATATGCGATCTCGGCATCCGGTTCTAGGGGATCGACCGGCACCTTACCGCTCCAGTCATAGAGCAGTTGGGCCTGGCCATGAAATGTCCCTTGTTTATAGATGGAATATTCCCTGGTGTCTAGAAGCATTCCCATGTTCCATATCTGATCATATGCCATTACGATGTTGGCACCCATCATGTATCCGATAAAACCCTGAGTTGGGTGGCGAAATACCTGGTCAGTTCCTAGATTAGGCACACCTAAGAACAAAGCCCGGCGAATATTTCCTATGTATGGAATACCAGCCAGTCCCTGCAGCCACATACGCAGCGCGATACCGCCCTTGCTGTGGCATACGACATCGACCTGCCGCGATCCGGTTTCTTCACATATCCTATCCACTGCATCCGCTAATTGAGCAGCTTGAATACGATTATCTCCATGTGAATGTGAATGGGTTATAGCATAAACCGTGAAACCATTTTCAAATAGATACCGGGCTACACCCTGGCCATCATCATCGAAATCGACCGCCCATGAGTTGCCGCCTACCGCTGCACCATGGACCAATAGAACCGGTGTTGTATGCTTGGTATTCTTTTCGGCTGTCACCCTATGCAGCAGGTAATGAGAACTATCCGGCTTTTTGCTGCCGAACGCCTCGATTATTTCACTATCCTCCTGCTCGTTTACCGGGCAGAAAGCTTCTTTGCGTCCCTTGAACTGCGGCACCGCATATCTCGTGACCCCCTGCCAAAAGCCATGGCTGCCGTGCATTTGTTGGCCGTAAAACGTCTTTAGATCGAGTCCCGCCATTCGTAACGGGACCGACATTACCATCTTATTCATTACTTCTGGAAGCCAAAAAATAAGCCATCCACTCCCACTACTAAACTAAATCCCCTGAAATCAGCAAATGCTATATCGATGACGACTATAAATAGGATAAAAGCGGGTGCCGCTCATGCAATGCACCCGCTAGATATCTAATTGTTGACCAGGTTATTGTTTAGAGATTATTGATTCTACCTCAAAGCCCTTGGCCTTGAATTCCTCTATTATTGGTTTGTAGTCAAGTGATCCGATCCGCAGGATCAGAAGATCTTTACCGTCTTTAGTTTCCATCTCAACGATGTTTTCAAACGAGGTGTTGTGCTGAACCAGTATCTCGGCAATATCGCGAATAACCTCAGGCTTATGATCGACTCTGAGATTGATCCGGGTCCCTTTACGGTTTACCCCGAGCATCTCTACCATCGCTTTCAAAATGTCGATAACACTCAGCATGCCTACCAGGCGGAAATCATCATCTACTACCGGCATACCACTGGCCTTGCTGTCCATCATAATCATGGCCGCCTGCTCGATATAAGCGTCCTGATGAACGGTAATGACCTGGCCTTCTTCCCCAGAAATG
>JBLNAX010000034.1:0-21498 GCA_050259595.1 Acidobacteriota bacterium
GGCACGGATGCAATCATCGAATTACGGCACAACGAGATAATCCAGGTTAAAAATGACCCTGATCATATGGAGAAAGGGTTCATAGACTTTGATATAAGGGGAGGTCGCCAATGATTCCGGACAGTAGCAACGATTGTACAGAACCACATCTCTTTCCCAACAGTCCTGATTGCAGCAATGATTGTACAAAACCACTTCTCTTTCCTAAAAGGCCTGATAACCGGCCAGGATTGTCCCACATTGATTACCGCATCGGTACGTATTCTGATTTCCGAGAAGCACTCCTGCGGAATCTAGATAAGAATGCTGTTCTTTCAGGATGGTCCTACCGAAAGCCTGACGACCCAGGCATTGCTTTGCTGGAAGGAGCATCGATACTGGGCGACATACTGACCTTCTACCAGGAACTCTATGCTAACGAAGCTTATTTAAGGACTGCACAGTGGAGAGAAAGCATTGCCGATCTCGTACAACTTCTAGGCTACCACCTCTCACCAGGGTTGGGCGGTAAAGCCACTTTTGCTTTTGAGATAAAAGGCGACAACAACGTCGTTATACCTGCCGGCTTTAAGATTAGTGCACAACTGGAAGGGCCAGAACAACCAGCTGATTTTGAGACGTCTGAAGAAGTTACAGCTTATCCGGCACTGAGCAGGTTTAATTTATACAGACCTTACAGTATCCCTGACATAAACAAAGGAACGAAATCATTTTCGATAGATACAAACGTACTGAATAAAATGGGGATAGAATTGAGCAAAGGGGACAGGCTTATGTTGGTAGTCAACCCTGACGACCCTTCCACAGACCGACAGATCGTTGTCATAGAAAAAGTTCAGAAACGTTTTGACAGAACTGAGATTTATATAGGAGGGAACTGGCAGGGAGGCCTGGCGAGTGCAACGATTTATGCTTATAAACTTGGCAGGTCATTCAGGCACTTTGGTTATAATGGGCCTAGCACAACTGTGACAATAGATGATAGTCATAACGCAGTTCAAAAGGATGTAGATTTCAGCCGGCAACTGGCTGACTTGAAATCAATGCCCCTTGATGCAGAAGTTGACGACATATCCACGGGGTCAACTATATTAATTAAGTTACAGCTCGAAATCTGTTTGTTAATAGTAGGTCAAGTATTGATAATTCCACTTGGAGAGTACTTTTTCTACAGGACTATAGAAAGGGTCACAAAAGCTTCCTTAACATTGGGTGCCGTCTCGGGAGGAACAACATTAATAGAACTGGATAGTACCATCGTTTTTGGAACTTCAAACTGCACGGATATCCGGAGCATAGAATTTCTTGAGGTTAAAGGAGAGAAATTCTCAGTCCAGGGGGTATATGAGGAAGCACCATCCTCAGACCTCACGACACTCTTCTATTTTGGGGATTTGCAGTCCTATGAAAGCCTCGATAAACGATTTATTATATTCGTAAAGGACGGAGCATATAAAGAAGTGATGGCTAACACGAATTCATCCAGCATCTTTGTTGATACAGGGGAAAGGTTACGACCTTTACAGCTGTCAAGCTCACTTGAGAAGTTCATGATTGAAGACTTTCCTTTGATTGGAACTCCGACTGTCACTGTCTACGGAAACCTGGTACAAGCTACCCAGGGTAAAACAGAAAAAGAAGCTGTTCTTGGAAACGGAGACAGCCGACAGGTTTTCCAGACTTTCAAACTCCCAAAGTCACCCTTGACATATCTACTTTCAGTTTCAGAGACTCCACCCGAAGTTCCTGAATTACGTATTTATGTTAATGACCGTCTCTGGGAAAAGGTGCCCTCCTTTTTCGGCAGAGGATCCAAGGAGGAAATATACATCGTCCGCGAAGATGCAAACGGCGATAGCTGGGTGCAGTTCGGCGATAGAAAAACTGGCTTAAACCTGCCATCCGGGATAAATAACGTAGTCGTTGGATACCGGACAGGCACAGGGGCCAATGGGGCTCTGAAGGAAGGGACTACTGTACAGCCTGGAGGGAAGCTTGACCGGTTAGATAAAATCAAACTGCCTGGAGTAGTCTCAGGAGGCTCAACACCAGAGAGCGTTGACAGTGCCAGGGATGCGGCTCCTGGAAAAATAATAAGTCTTGGCCGCCTTGTCGGCCTGGAGGATTTTGAGACTGAGACTCTGGCAATATCCGGCGTTTCAAAAGTATCTGCCTCGTGGGATCTCGTGAATAATATCCCTGCAGTTGTGCTGACTGTCCTGATGGAAACAGGGCGGAAAAAAGAGATTGAAGAGGTTCGAAGCATTTTAAACAACTATAATAAATGTCGCGGTGCGCAGCGCTTCCCTGTAAAAGTCAACCAGGGTGAACTCAAGTATGTTTATATCGATGCCATCTTTGCTTTTGATCCAACTTTCAAGGAAGACCTGGTGAGAAAGGCTATAAAAGAGGCACTGGGTGTGACGGGCGACAGCGGTATTGACGGTTCACACGGCCTATTCGGGCTCAGCCAACGCCAGTTCGGACAAAACGAGTATGCTACGAGGATAGAAGGGATAATTCAAAATGTAAAGGGCGTGATATGGGTGGAAATCACAACACTGGTTGTCCTCGGTGTAGCAGTTAACCCATCGGATCTCAGCCCCCCCGAACCGAAGCCACCATTAGTTCAATCTATTACGTGTGACAGTGATAAGGTCTTAACTCTGTACAAAGACCACCTCCAGCTAAAGGCCCAAACAGCGAAATCCATGGAGGTGTGTTAAGTTGGGCAAGAAAGTCTCTCTCTATGACAGGCTGCCTGAGATTTACAAGATCAAGGACATGGAGCAATTGCCAGACAGCCAGCTTAAAAACTACCTCTCCCTGGTTGAGGATGTCTTTGGGGCAATTCATGAAAATATTGAGTCCCTCTACCATGACCTCTTTATCGAGACCTCGGACGACTGGGTAATTCCTTACATCGGCGACCTGCTGGGTACAAGCCACCTGTCCGGAGATCCATGGACACTGAGGGCTGATGTAGCAGATACAATCGCGCTCCGGAGGAGAAAAGGCACGTTAGGCTCCATAGAATTGCTTACGTATAACCTCACCAGGTGGGGCGTACACTGCGAAGAGTTGCGAGAGAATCTTGTCTGGAACCAGCATATCAATCACCAGCGGCCTGACGAAGGAGGTTTGCCTCCTTTCAGGGAACTTAAGCCTCCTTATGATTTTTCATCTGTCAGCAGGTATAAGGTGATCCGGGGAGGAACTGTCACTCTCCGAGATCCTGCAATGCTATCCCTGCTCGATACGCCGTTTGATCCGTTCGCGCATATTGTCGATTCGAAGACTCCAGGATTTGGCAACATCAGGTATAATCTCCCGAACCTTGCCATCTTCTTGTGGCGGTTAGATGCATATCGTGTTGAAGTTTCAAAACCTGTATCAAAGGGCGTGCAGGCAAACTCCGCAGCGGTTGGCGAGGAGGCGAAGTTCATTGCCCGGTTTGATGTTCACCCCCTGGGTGAACCGGTCAGGCTCTTTAACATCCAGCGATTCGATCCTGAAAGGGAGCCGCCTGTAATAACGCGGGTAGATGAAACTCCTGGCCCCATCCCAGAATCGCGTCTGACTATAGATTCACAGGCAGGTGCCCCGGCAGAATATGTCACCATCGGGACTTACAACCCTTCTGACGTAAAAACCCTTAATTTATCAGATAAGTGCTTTCAGTTACACCTGCCTGAACCAGAGTTTACAGGGGAACTCTGGCCAGACCCTGCTGGTAATACCTGGTCGATAAGGGGAGCAAACTTGTGTGCCTGGGAGACAGGTATTCTGCCTCCAATTAAGGACCGGGAAGTCGTAATCGACCCGATCATTGGTAGGATCGCTATCGGTGTCAGTACCGCTGCTGAAGGAACTGCACTGGATAATCACTTGCTGTTAACCTATACATATGGTGCGGTGGGACCAGTCGGCGCCCATCCCATATCACGCTGTCCCCTGCCTAAGGAATGGAACGGAGAGCCGTTCGCCTGCCCTGGGGGCAACAGTATTTGCAGAGTCAATTTCCACCAGAACCCTAACGGACTGCGGGATGCGCTTAATAATATTGAGAATTTAACCTCGCCCATAATTATTGAAATCGACGACAGCATGGTACACGAACTGGACATCAGCACAGTTGCAGGAGTGATTAACGAGGACGGCGGAGACAATTTGCTGTTGAACAGAACCCTTATTATCCGTGCAGCAGACGGCCAGCGACCCATCATCAGACTTGCCCGTCCCTTACGTTTTCGTCCGACAAATGTCAAAGGTGCGACCGCTGAGGAGCAAAACCAGTTTGATGCAATCATGTCGCATCTTACGGTACGTCTGGAGGGACTGTATTTGACGCGAGGCGCTGCATTTCCTGCCGGAGAGCCGCTGATTGCGAGAGCTGCTTTAAACAGTCTTGAGATTCTCGGATGCACGCTCGATCCGGGAGGCTATAAAAAACCTGACGGTACACGTACGTCTATTTTTACTTCAATGAATCTCCGGGAGTCGTACGGATTCTCCAAATCTGACGAGGAAGCTGCGTTCAACCAAACTCCTAAAATCATCCTGCAGCGTACTATCAGCGGGCCGTTATTTATTGATACCAGCTACCTTCTTTTTCTCACGGACTCAATCGTAGATGCAGGAAAGGGCGTGGGTGACGATCCGGGAAACAGTTTCGCAGTTTCTGGTGCCGATGATCCAGTTAACAAATGGGGGTCCCCGACTCAGGTCAGTGGCATTACAATTTTTGGCAGAATGCGCGTTGAGAGCATAAGCGGCAGGGGCGGAATATGGGTACACGCCATGGAAGTACTGGATAATCAGAAAGGATGTATCAAATTCAGTTATTTCTCTGGCAAGGGAGACCGCCTGCCGCAGAACCATGGTTGTGTCAAAGGAACTGAAGCAGATTTGCTGTTTACCAGTGAGATATTCGAGGCTCCTGCTTACGGGCAGCTTGCCTACACTACCGATTTTAGAATTAGAGAGAGAGGACCGAAAGATGACGCAATGGGAGCTTTCGGTTTTCTCCTGGAGGCTCACAAGTGGCGTAATCTGCAGATCCGATTTCGTGAGTTCATGCCAGTTGGTGTAAGACCGTTGCTCATACCGGTTACTTGAGGGGGTTAAAATGAAAGGTGATTTTTCTAAGTGGGTAGATCGCAAAGAGATCAAAAAGAATAATTTTAATGGTGTTCTGCACCAGCAGGGTAAGGTTTTGCTTGATAGCGACTGGAATGTCCAGACCAGTATAAACAATAACTGGCAGGATACCGCAGGCAGGGATATTATAGGTGCAGGCATAGCTGCAGTCCCGGCAGAAGAACCTGACGGATTTAAGGTCACAGCAGCCTCAGTCGTTAAAAATGAAGTGAAAATCACAGTAAAACCAGGAAGAGCCTGGGTAGATGGTCTTCTGGTGTACCTTGACGAGGACAACGATGTCCACATTGCCACTTACCTTGAGCCTCCTATTCAGGATCCGACAGCAAGCGTTTCCACAATCGCCCCTGGTGTCCGTGATGCTGTCATCCTGGAGATATGGCGGGAAGCTGTTAATGGTTTCCAGATACCTGAGACTCTTATTGAGCCTGCACTGGGGGGACCTGATACCACTGAAAGAGTACAGACCGCAATGGCATTCAGACTTTTAAGGCTGGCAAAAGGGGATAACTGCAATAACATAGGGGATAAACTGAAGGATGACTTTTCAAAAAAAGGAAAACTAAAAGTTTCTTTGCAACCAACTGTGGTTATCAATGGTGATTGCCCTGTAACCAGGGGTGGGGGGTACACTGGGTTTGAACATAATCTGTACAGGATAGAGATCGCTAAAGTTGACAGCGGTGTACCGATGTTTAAGTTGTCGCAGTTTAATGGCGGGCTCGTGGGAAGAGGGATATTCGATGCTGCAAAAAATAAAGCCACCATTACTGCCAACCTGCAACCCATAGTCACATCCGATACCAAAGGATTCTATCTAGAAACAGTTGAGTATGATTCTGACCTCGGCTACTGGAAAGTCACTTACGGTGCGAAAGTCACGCTTAATAATGAAAACGAGCTCGAACTGCCTGCTACGCCTATGTTTGGTTCCATTCCTTCTGACACAACCTCTACGGGCGAGGAGAACCATGTGTTCTTCCGCCTCTGGAATGATATTCGATTTATATCTGATTTTCCTAAAGCTATATCGCCCGCAGAGCCAGTAGAGTTAAGGGATGGGATTAGACTTGAGTTCGAGCAACCTGCCGCAGCCAACTATATCCCAGGAGATTACTGGACTTTTTCGGTGCGGGCGGGTGAAATCAAAAATGATCAGGTTTTAATTGACTGGAAAACACCGGCGGGCATTCATTACCATCGTGCACCTCTGGCAATTATGAATTGGAACAGTAAAAGGGATATCAGTTTTGAAAAGGGGGATATAGAAGACTGCAGGGATGTATTTCCACCTCTTACCAACCAGACCATCTGCTGTTCTTTCAAGGTGGGGGATGGCAGGTCAAGCCATGGTGATTTTGATTCTATAGAAGAAGCATTAAAACACCTTCCCGGTTATGGCGGGGAAATTTGTCTTTTGCCGGGGTTACACGAAACTAACCTGCTCATAGAAGGGAGACAGAATATCAAGATAAGAGGGTGCGATAAGAGGACTAAAATTATCCCGAGGAAATCAGGTCGGGATGCGCCTATTTTCCACGTGGTAGATTCAAAGGGCATAACATTAGAGAATATGGACATGGTCACTTTAAATGGTACTGCAATCGTTTTGGAAGGTACGAAATCGGGCAGTTTAGAAGAAATTGAGGTACGCAGCAACAGGATACTTGCCTGCGTTGAAGCAATCTCTGTAAAACAAGGCTCTGACATCAATATTCACCATAACAGGATTAGAATGCTGGACAAGGAGAAATCCGGGGTAGCAATATTTGTCATGGCTGAGGATAGCGTGATCGAGCGCAACAATATTGGCGTGATTCCTGCAGAAAGTATTCCACCGGTTACACCCCCAGGGGATGGGACTCCACCTGATCCGACCGACCCCTGCACTGACCCTGAATTAGTATATAAAAACACCTTTTATTTAGTAGCGTATGTCGATCAGATCTGGACAATCCCGATCATTTTTCCCCGGAAAAATTCTTTCGGAGCCCTCGGAGGTATACAAATTATTGCAGGCTCTGAGAGGATTAAAGTGCAGGAGAACGAAATTAACGGCGGCGCCGGAAACGGCATTACCCTTGGCGGCACTCTTGAACCTGTTCCTTCTGACTCAGATGAGCATGTTATCGATAATAAAGGGGGCTATATATTTTGTAACGTTATATACAAGGGTGGTGTACTTGCGGGCATTTCATTTCTGTTTAAAGGAAAAAATATTGAAATGACATCCATTACTGACCAAGACGGCTCTTTTTTGGTAAAGACTGGCCCTGGTAAATACAATGTATCAGTCATGGCCCCAGGTTATAAATTTAAAAACATTACAGTAGTAGGACAGACAAGATACGGACCACTCTACCAGATTGACCTGGTTGATAAAGATACTGATGACGTACCTGTGTTTATTTATGATGTCCAGATCGATCGGAATGAAATCTCAAACATGTCCCTGTCCGGTATAGGAATACCTCAAGAGATTCCCCAGCAATCTATTTCAAGTACAACTTCATCAGGAAGGTTTGGATTATCAGCTATTGTTCTTCCAAATTTTTTAAATCCGGTAGTTAATATCAGTATCCACAGTAATCATATTTTTAATTGCCTGCAAAGTCCTTTTGACGGAAACAGAATGGTAGGGGCGTTACAAATAGGCTTTGGCGGGATTTCTCTGGGAATATGTGGAAATCTTTCCGTCAACGGAAACCGCATCGAGAATAACGGTATAAGTTACAATTACCCTGTTTGCGGGATCTTTATCGGTTACGGAGAACACGTGGATATTTCTCACAACTACATTGTCAACAATGGCCCATTGAATCCAAACATAGACATTGAAACGAAACGAGGCATAAGAGGAGGGGTTATCATGACTGTTTCATCATTCCCGATCATCGAACCGAGCGCAGCTTTTTTTAATCTGGGTCTAAATGCTGCCCGCGTACATAATAATGTTGTAGACCAGCCAGCAGGTCAGGCTCTCAGAATTATATCATCTGGTCCAGTCTCAGTCCTGAATAACCAATTTAACAGCGAATTGACAGGAACAGAGATTTCAGGTAGTCTTCCTTTTGATCAAATTGCTGGTGCCGCTCTGATTTACGGAATTGTCAGCATATCTGACAGAGGAAATAAAATGAATTCTGTGTCTACTGGTGTTTTTTCCAAAAGAGCCTCTTCTCAGCCGACGCTAAAAGGAAACGTACTCTTTAATAACAATCAGGTACGTGTCGGCTCGGCTAACGAGAGTATTACCTCTCTAGTCATTTTCGCGGAG
Source organism: Acidobacteriota bacterium (assembly GCA_050259595.1). Classification (GTDB taxonomy): domain Bacteria; phylum Bacillota; class Syntrophomonadia; order Syntrophomonadales; family DTU052; genus JBLNAX01. Next base: position 8,438 of record JBLNAX010000034.1, read on the forward strand.
GATATAGGCTTTGAAGGGAATCAATCAGATAACCTTTCGGTTGGAACGCTGATGTACAATACATTTCTTTTCGCAAATACACTCAGAGCAAGTAATAATCGTTTTAAAGAACCGGGAGTGAAACCGGAAGATACAAGGGTGCTATCCCTACATACCCAAAGCGTTTTTATGAACAATACCACCAACAATCAGGGAGATCACTGTATTATGGCTATAAGCTCGAGTCAACTGGTCAATTCTGGCAATCTGATTCTCTCAGGTGCGGAGCAATGTAGAAGATTGGAAAGGTCCCTGCAAGAATACATTAAGAATAACCAGCAGCTTATGGGGGCATTTCTATGACCGACGAGAAAGAACTGGATAATTTTGTAGAGGATCTGCATGAGACCCTAATTAAACTTAGAGATGTACGTATCGAAGCACTGGATAATCTGACTGAGATCCAGGTGGACAGCCGGATCATGCTCCAGCACGAAGCAGTAAGGCTTGAGAAAAAATTTGGAACAGAACATCCGCGAACACAGCGCCTTAAAAGCAGCCTCAAGCAAAATCTGGATGTCATCAATGACCTTGAAGTTGAAAAAGAAATAGCGAGAATAAAAATACCTGAGGTTTCACAGGATGAAGCGCTTATTCACGGCCGCGTAGTGGACGCAAATTACCGGGGAATAGGGGGTCTTATGGTTTGTATTCTAGACTCTAGAGAAAGGATTCTTAATGACCCTGAGAAATCCACTACAGACGATTCAGGGTATTATTCAATAATAATTAGACCGGATAAAATAGAGAAAATGGCAAATGTTGTAGAGGAAGGGATATTTCTCGCTATTTATTCCAGCAAAGGTAAGGTCATCCACCGCCAATTAAAGCCCATAAAGATAAATGAAGGTGACCGGATGCTCGTGGAAGTTGTATTAAATAGAGATGACATAGATACTATTTGTGAGACTGAGAAGGAGCCATCTGAGAAACCTTATGAGCAGCCATCCGGGAAGCCATCTGGCTAAGGTGAAAAGGGGACTTACATGTTGATTTATGGGGATAAATCACAGTAAATATTGAAGGGGCATAGGAATTTGCATTCCGGATGGAGATTGAGATAGTATACGGGGTAACACATGGGAGCGGTCGCAGTAAAGCAGTCATCGAATGATATAACAAGAAATCATAAGGTGAATGAGCAGATACCTGGAACAGCCGGAGCTTCTATTTTTTCATCTCCCGACATTGCGATCCAGCGTAAGCCCTCCTGCCCCTGCGGCGGCGGATGTCCTCGATGCAGAGAAGTGATTCAACCAAAACTCACGATTAACAAGCCCGGGGATATATACGAGCAGGAAGCTGACAGGATCGCTGAACAGGTTATGCATATGCCTGAACCAGCATCTGTCCCACAATCACCGATAAATTCACGGTCAGTAAAGCCATCGTTTCAAAGTATATCTCCTCATGCTGAGAAAGACATTCAACGAAAAGAGGACGATGACGAAGAGGAAGAGGGAATCGTCCAAATGAAGCAGGGCTCAATGACACATCCTGCTGGCAGGCAGCCGGGTGTACCACCTATCGTGCGTGAAGTATTGCGCTCATCCGGTCAACCTCTCGATCCAACGACTATTGCCTTTATGGAACCACGCTTCGGCTATGACTTTTCTAGTGTACGGGTTCATGACAATACAACCGCTCATCGAGCAGCAAGTGGCCAACTCGCCCGTGCCTTCACCGTGGGTAACCATATCGTGTTCAATCTCGGACGCTATGAGTCGTCTTCAACAGAAGGCAAACATTTGCTTGCTCATGAACTGACACACGTTGTGCAGCAAGCCGGTACTGTGATGCGCCGTGATACATCTCTTGCGCACAAAAATTACGCCTGCAATGCTGTGGCGGAAGTATCGCAGGCGTTATCGGTCGGCTTGCAGCGACAGCCCTTGTCCGAGGAAGAGATCGCCAATTTGCAGTTTGGCGACATAGAGAAGCATCCGGCGCCCGCCATCGTGAAAATCAAAGTAGAGCAAAGACAGACCGGCGCTGCCTGGGGCTACTATGCCAATGGAGACTCAACACTGATAGAGATTCTCACCAACACTCTGGAGCCGGGCATCTATAAGATTGTCCCGGCCGGTGCTTCGAAAGGGCCGACAGATTCGGAGTATGTTCAGCGTGTGGGACCGGGGTTCGCCTTCAGGGAACCGGCGATTAACTTCCATCCCGAGGACCCAGTCACCGTGACCATTCAGCGCGCTCCTATGGATCGCTTTGCCCGGCTTCCGGACTACATCAAGAGCTATCTGCTGATGGGCGCGATGACCGGCTCGAGGAAGGATATGGAGCAGCTGGTCGATGAAGGAGAGAGGCTCCTCGGTGAAGGCATCACGGCGGCGGATCTCGCCATGGCCGCCCAACCAAGTGCCGCGATCGAGGTAGAAGGCACGGCCCCGCGCGAGGACCTCGTGGACTCACTGCGCCGCAGAGGATTCTCGGACTTCCCGTCTCGCGAAGAATACTATCGACGTCTCGCCCGGGATCTGGTGAATTCATCGGACTACCGCAGATGGTGGACGAAGGAAGCCATCGCCGCATACTGGAAGGAATTTCCGGAACAGGCGGCCGAGGATTGGAACAAGTTTGCCGACAAGCTCTATACCAGGGACAAACAAGCAGAAGAAGCGGCATGGCTGGAGGCTTTCCGCCGTATCGATGCGGCTGCGGGCGCGGTCGATGCAATCGCGGTCGTTACGCTTGTGGTCGCGGGTGGATTTGCCGGCGCTGAGATAGTTTCGCTGCCAGCCCTCCCGGCGCTTCCTGCGACGATTCAAGGAGTCCCGACAGCCGTTTGGGCCAAGACGCTGTTCGCCGCGGGACTGAGTGCTTCCTATCTGAGTCATGTGTATTCGCGCTCCGTAGAGGCGTCGGAGCACGGGGGTGCCAATCCTTTCGTCATTGCGGTGACTGCCGTTGACGATGCGTTGGCCATGGGGAAGGTGTATGAATCGGCAAAGAATCAGTCGTTGCTCACGGGTGAGCCCCTCAAGATGAGCACGACGGAAAGAATCGTCGGCGGCTTGACGGGCGGCTTGGAATTGGTCATGAACCTGCTCGGCGTGAAGGATATCCTGGCTGAGCCGCTGCCCACGATCATGCCGCCTTCGAAAGCCACGCCTCCGGCCGCTCCCGAACCGCAACCGCAGGTTCCCGCCCCATCCGGGCCGGCCCCGTGGACTGCCGAGGAGCTGGCAGCTATGAAGAAGCAGGACATCACGAGCTTGGCAGACTACAAGGCCGCCAAAGAAGCGGAAACATTGAAGTTGGCACAGGAGCAGCAGCAGACGCTCGAAATCGTTCAGCAACAAGCGGAGCCGCAGGCGGCACAAATGTCTGGAGGCCGACCGCCGGGCCCCGGCTCCCGCAACGCTCCGCCGCGCACCCGTACGAGTACGACTGGCTTGAGGGCATCGTCGTCAAGCGCTGGCCGGACTGCCAAACGCGCGACCGTGTTCAAACGAGTAGGGCCGCCAGCTCAGCCACCTCATCCGGCAGCGCCGGTGCTAACGACCACATCAACGCCCGAGGTGACGCCACCGACTACAACTGTGCCTAAGGTAACACAGCCCGAGACGGTTAAACTCGGGCCAACAGCAGAGCCGCCCAAGCCCGCACCAGCAGTAGATGAGCCCAAGCCGACACCCTTCCCCCGCGGGACGGACGTCACGAAGCGCGGCCCGTTCCCGCCACTGAAGCCTGAGGACTCTGTCTGGGTCCAGCTGAGGGATGGTCGCATCCGCGAGTACAAACCGTCCGAAGTGGAGGGGGAACTAGTGCGTGGCGGTGAGATCACGACAGTCGAAGGACGTGGAATGGTAGTTAGCCGAGGTGAACCTCCGCATTCGTGGGAAGTCTCCCATCCGGCGCATGGCGCAGAACCATCGGCTGTGAGACCGTCCGCAAAGCCGCTTGGACCCGATGAAACGGCGCGTCGACTCGCAAACGAGTTGCGTCAAGAGATCGTTAAGGACTTGAGCAAGCCAGGAAGGTCCGGCGGAGCAATCGGAGCACAGGCAGACAAACGAGTCGGAGCGGAACTGATTCGAATTGCCAACAAGACCGCAGACAAGGAGCTCGAAAAGGCGCTCAAGGCTCTGGGCGAGCGTTTGATCGAGCGAGGAAAGTCAGGTCTGCACAAGTAGGAGCCAAGATGATAAAGCCATGGGACATGCCACGCATCAATGAAGAATTTCGTCGCATCTGGGACGTGCTCAGGGGGCGGGAAGGCAGGCTCGACTCGAATGAGGCGCTTCGCGAGCTTTTGACGGTCGAGGAGCCTGCAAATGATAGGCTGCGCTGGTTTGCCGTCTGGCTCGAAAAGACGGTGCTCCCAGACTGGGAGATCATCCGAAACCTGTATTTTAAAGCTGTACGCCTAGATCCGCATGATACACGACTGCTGCGCTCGTGGGCTTTCGCGACAATTAACTATGCCAACTTCATCCCAAGGAAGACAAGCGGCCTTTGCTGCTGGAGCGGTTCCGAGCTGCGCAGGGTGCCGTGCGTTTGAATCCGAACAACGCTGACCTGCACTATACGCTCAGGCCCGCACTGTATGTAGACGAAACGTCTCCAGTTAGCAAAGCCGAGCGCTAATTTCGTTCCGCGGTAGCGCTGCAACCTGATCGCGCGGGTGCGCGACTCTACCTAGCTCACTGCCTTGAGGATTTGCAGCGCTGGGAGGAAGCATTGCACGAGTTTCGAAAAATCGACTACGCAAGACTGTTAATCGAATTCGAAGGCAAGCAGAAGTAGCGCATCGCAAAACTGCGGGAGGAAATCGCGGTGTGTCCAATGCGACTTGGTTGCAAAGCCGAAGTGGAGCAGGCTGTGCGAAGCATTCTGGATTTCGCCGAAAAAGCGGCCTTTCAAGCTAACCGCCCAAGACCGGAAGCCGTTCCCAAAGCCGCTTGATCAAAGAGGAGAGGGTATCTGGCATGATAATGAGCGTGCAATTGTCAAAGCGCTGCAACTGGAAAGCGCCTCTGCATCTTGAAAGAGAAAAATACAGACGTAATGATGCTGCGAGATGACTTATGAAAGCAGTTTTACAAAAGGCTTCTGAAAATCATAAGCACCAAATTAATATAAATAGGCGCCGCTCCGCTGAAAGAGCACCGCCCTCTTCCTTATCCTCAAGCAATAATAACGTATCAAACCAGCGCTCGCCTTCCTGTCCCTGCGGCGGCGGATGTCCTAGATGCGATGAAAATGATAAAAAGGTTTTGCAAACAAAAAAGACTTCCGGACATGCATCGCTAAGCCAGGGGCAAGATGTGCCGCCTATCGTACAGGAAGTATTGCGCTCGCCAGGTCATCCTCTCGATTTTACAACACGTGCTTTTATGGAATCAAGGTTTGGGCATGATTTCAGCCAGGTTCGGGTGCATACGGATGAGAAGGCGGCGGATTCGGCACAAGCCGTCAATGCGCTGGCTTATACAGCAGGACAAAAAATTGTTTTTAATAAGGGTCGCTTCTTACCGACTGCTCCCACGGGTCAGCGTTTGCTAGCGCATGAACTCACTCATGTAGTCCAGCAGGACGGACAGGCAAACGGGCTGCAGGCCAGTTTGCAGGTCGGCTCACCGGATGATAGCGCTGAGAGGCAGGCGAATCGAGCTGCGGAAAGCATCATGCAGGATCTGCCTGTCCCACGAATCCAACCTGCACAGCCAGATATTATCCGTCGCGATGACTTCACACCTTGGCCCGGGCAGATTGGCACAGATGTACCTTTAACACGCACTCAAAAAGGAAGTGTCGTCAGTGAGCGGATCCAGAGGACAGGCTCTCCCGCATATGCCTCATCCAAGCCTATCCTTCTGGAATTCGATAGTTCCAAGTGCTCACTGACATCCACAATGGAGATCAACTTCATCAAGCCGAAGGATAAGGCTGCACAATTGAGCGATGACCGTTTCACCAATCTGAAAAACAGAATCCTCGAAGTCGCCAACGACAAACTGAACGGCTGGATGGAGATCAAAGTTGGAGATAATCCTTCCTGCGATGTCTGCCGAGGGAAGACCATCACGATCAATGTCGTGGCACTTGAGGGCAGTTCTACTGATGCGGATACTGTCGAACTTCGCAAAGGTACCGGACGGGCAAACGCAGGGCAGATCTTCGAAGGCGGAGATAATTGGTTTACCGCGTTGCTCGGTGGAGTTTCAAACGGTACGCTCTGGCACGAGATGGGTCATGTTGTGCTTGGTTTACCCGACGAGTACACAAACGAGCCCGGCGATCCTCCGCGTCCAGAAGATAAGATCAATGAGAGTGACTGGTCAGTAATGGCATCCCACACCGCTTTCGGCCGACGCGCAGTTATGCATCCGAGACACTTTTCGTTCATGACAGCCTGGCTGGGACGACGCTTCCCCGACTGCACATTCGAACTTGTGGCGCTACCGCGCCCGATCGTTATCGACATCGTCACCGGATTCGACTTCAGCTTTGGATCAAAAGGAGGAAAGTTTGCATTGCTGTATACGATCGACCTTGCGTCTAGCATTCCATTGGACAAAAAACGTCACCTGCATCTGCTAGTGGGCGGATATGCATCCATTTTAGCGAGAGCAGATATAGAATCACAGCACGCGTTCTTGGTAGGCGCCCTCGTGGGACTCGATTATTCCACCAATAGATCAAAAGGCGGTTTTGGTATTCGCGCGGATATGCGCGCCGGCGGAACCTATTTCACATCGGGAGTGCCCGACCTGGAAAAGGAGAAATTCCTTCCCACCTTGGCCGGCACGCTGACGTTAGGTTATGTAGGACCAAAAGTAGACATCGGGTTGACTGGCAGCGCCGTCAAGATCTTTTCCGAGAGCCAAAAGGATAATCCTTTCTTCATGCTGGGACTTCGAAGTGCCATCACCTGGTAATGAAGCCATCATAATGCATTAGTGGGGTGTATTGCGTTCCTTCAGCCAGTCGCTCATGGTAAAAACGCGTGCTTCTACATACCCCCGTTATGACCATGAAAAGAAATCATACAATATTGATCGGGGTTATTTATGAAAACAATTTCACAAAAGGTCTCTGAAAATCATAAACGTCAGACAGGTACTAATAGTCGCCACTATACTGAAAAACCACCAGCTTCTTCCTTATTCTGCAGCGATGGTAACCTATCAATCCAGCACAAGCCCACCTGTCCCTGCGGCGGGGGATGTCCTCGGTGCAGGGAAGTGATTCAGCCAAAACTCATAATCAACCAGCCCGGGGATATATACGAGCAGGAAGCTGATAGAGTAGTGGAGCAGGTAATGCAGATGCCTAGCCCTGCACCTGTCTCGCAGTCTCCGGATAATTCACGGCAAGATGGGTCATCTATTCAAAGTGCAGGTAGTTATCCTGAGAAAGATATTCAACGCAATCAACCTACTATACCGCCCATTGTACATGAAGTCCTATCCTCCCCCGGGATCCCGCTTGACCCGGCTACCCGCGCCTACATGGAACCGAGATTTGGACATGATTTTAGCAGGGTGAGGGTGCATTCCGGCGTGGCTGCCGAGCAATCGGCGCGGGATATGAATGCCAAAGTATACACCATGGGTCATGACGTTGTGTTTGGTGCGGGCATGTTTGCACCGGAGACGCACCAGGGACGTCGAATAATCGCCCATGAGTTGACGCATGTCATGCAACAATCATATCCAAATGGAATCAGATTTGGCACTATTCAGCGCATCCCTGCGGCACCGGCAATGGGAGATAAAGATGTACCGTTTGATCGTAGTAAGGTCGATGTCTTTGCGATACCCGACATTAGGGCGGATACAGATTTTCAACGATTGATCTCAATGGCCAAAGTAGCTTTTGTTAAATTCAATGATCCCAATATCAAGGCTTACTCTTCGAAATTATACGACCCATCGGACCATGAACTCTCATCTTCCGGCATTAACCCAGTTCCAAGAGGTAGTCTGGCATCTTTCCCGCTCTTTGCGATTCCAGTTACGGGCCTGACGCAGGGAAGACACATTCTGAGATGCATCGGGTATGACAGCACAAACCGGCCTATCGCCTACGCTGATCGTAGCTTCTACATCTGGACATCGAAACCTACGGGGAAACCTCCAGACATTGCGGTTCTTGAAGCCAGGAAAACCGCTCTTGAGGCCATTACCAGAGCAGGTTCGGGTAAGACGTTTGGTGAAGTTGCCAGCGCCTCCGCAGAACTTATGGATGTGAATCAGCGCCTCGGGGTACTTGAGACTGGAACTGGCCCCTACGTAGGCAGCCATTGCCCAATCCAGCCCGCCGGTGCAAAAGTGGTTGGATGTACCAACAGCGTGTTAATTGTCCTCGAAAACGTATTCATGCAACAAGGCCGTGGTGCCGACTGGGATAAGCTGGAGAAGAAGATTAATAAGAACATAATGTCTCACGGCAAGAAACTATCTGATATAGAGGGTGAGGATATTCAGGCTGCTCTCCAGTCAGAGTTCGGCTGGAAGGGCATCTTCTGGGCCCCCGATCCCGCTTACAAAATACCCAGCGAAGAGCTTACCGGCCGCGGCATCACGGGCGATGAAGCCGGCTGGGCCTTCGGTATCGCAAAGAAAAAAGGTATTTACAAAGAGAAAGGGAGGCCCAGTGTGTCGATTGATTACTTGGTGACCAATTATGCGCCAGAAGTGCCCAAGGCCGGCCATGGAGAAGCGAGCAAGACCAAGAAGGATACCACGCAGCTCGACAAGCTCAAAAAGTTACCATTTGGCGTTCTAAGTGCCCATGGAGCAACCCACATGGCTTTTATCACCTATGGCAAGGTCATTGAAGTACATTGGGAGAAAGAGGCCACAGATATTGATTTGATCGAAACGACCGATATTGAGAAGTGGGCTGTGGGACCCGAAAGCGGGTTTCACTACTTCGCCAGCGGGGCGATCGTCGCTCCAGCTGCTGACATAGATGCGGCATTCAAGTGATTGAACGAAATAGCACTCGTAGGATGGGTAGAGCGCAGCGAAACCCATTAATGGGTGGCGGAGTGCCGAAGTTGGCTATTGACCGAAAACGTTCAAGGATTACTAACTGCTTTCCGTGAGATCATGGCTGCCTATCCATTTACGATGGAGGCTGTCGTGATATTGCCTGACCACCGGTACTGCATCCGGATATTGACTTGATGACGACGATTTCTCCACTCACTGGCGACAGATTAAAGCGGCTTTATCACACAAACTGACCAGGATCGGACGCTGTTTCCAGAGACGGCATTTTTTGTGGGCTCTAAGCAGGTTGAGGATATTCAGATGAAACGGTTGAATATAGGCAAATAATACTAAACATTATGTCGACTACAATCAACTCTAATAGTGTCAACCTTGAGTAAGAAACGATATTATGAGAACGAAGTCTGAACCTGTTGGAAAACAGTCCTTAAATCTCATTCTAATGGCGGGACATGCTGGAAGTTTTCACAAAATAGCTGAGGGCAGGAAAATAGCAAAAAAGACAAATCAAAGAGAATATGAGATCTATGCCAGTCCAGGTGACCTTCGAGAAATTATACCTGCTGTAGAAAGAACAAGTAAGGATAATCAAGAAGTAAGTGATATGGGCGAGAATGTTGTAATAATGCAGAACTTATTTTATGGTATCCAAGCGCAGTCACTTGTGGCTCTGGATATAAAAATAGGGAAAAATACAGCTTCGAGAGCTCAACTATTGGAGTCCGGGGAAAAAAGTCGAGTTGGGGCTTTTTTTAAAGAAATGAAGATGAAGCTTTATGACCGTTATACTAAATCTTCTACTAGAGGATGGCGATTTATTCCAGTAAGTGATGGAAATAGGGCAAAAATAGGTCGAAATTCCGAGACATTCTTGAGAAAACAGCTTGATAGAATAAGTGTGGATAAAGATGTCGTGTTGAGAAGTATTATAAGTCAACTTGATCTGATCAAAAAGAAAATGAAGCAAAGTCAAAAAACATTTATCGCATCTAGTGTCCTGATTGTAATCGATCTTCAGCATCCAGAGGACGTACATGTAAAATTGATTGATTTAGCGCATCCCATCGATGTGAATAATAAACTGTTCCAAAAAAACAAAGAAAATTTTAATGAAGGAATAAATTCACTTATTACTTTTTTTAAAATTTATGCCGCCGAATAAAAGGTAAAAAACAGGATACAAGAAAGGTTACACGGATGAGATTAATTCACGTTAAGAGCTTATCAGAAATTCTTGCTACCCCAAATGTTATCCAAAATATTTTGAAATAGAGTTGTAGTATAAGTTTTTTAGGTTCAAATTTTCTGACAGGACTTAAACCCTATCTTTTCTGAGACCCTAATAAGCCTACGAATCCAAAAAGTATGTCATTACAAATAGCCTATTATACTTTGCATTATTATAATATTTTACCCATATCGCTAATTTCTTGATTATCTTCATTAGTTCGTTCTATAAAAGGTATGATATCTTTAAGTCCATCTAGATTTTTATATGTCTCATATTCTTTCTGATTTGTTTTTTTTGCTATTTTCCTGCCGTCGTCGAATATTCGGAAATTTTTAGCATGTCCAGCCATCAAAATAAAATTTAGAGCAATATTTAGCATGACATTTAAGTATTGCTTTCCAACAGTTTCAAACCTTACCCCCATAATATCCTCGCTGTTTCATCCCGGTTAATTGCAACTTCGCAAAATTTGACTCCTACAGGCACTTTGGAGATAAAAGCTTTTGTCGTTATTCTAATTAAAGAGACAGTACTACTTTTCTCGTTTGGTATATATGAATTCAGCTAACGAATCACTTTATGCAGTAACCATCAACCCGGTAATCTTTAACTTATTATGACGAATTCAGATAGGTTTGAGATGAAAATATCTTAAGAAGCTAAACTATTGAACAATTGCATATGCGATGTGCCCATGTTCAGCAGCATGATGTCCGTCCTTGCGTCCCTGAAAATAAAGCTTTTCGATATCTTCAGGACTCAAGTTCTCATGCAGACTCAATCCTAAACTTGCAATGTCTTCTTCCAAAGTTGAGGGGTTAAAACCCGTTATCATCTTTTCGCCGAATTTTTGAAAAAGTTCCTGCTTCTTTTGCATTTTTGGAGACGATTTTTCGGGAATAAATGCGTCTGAATCTAAGTAATCGAAAATAACTACACTGCCCTTAGGGGCAATAACGGTAATGGAACGAAGAGTCTTAAACACTTCTTCCCGAGTCAAATACATAGTAACGCCAAGCCAACTAAAGAAGCTTTTAATATTCGAGTCATAAGCTGATGAACGAGTGAGTGCTGTTGTTAAGTTTTCCTTTGTGAAATCTATGGGAATGAAGTGTAAGTGCTCTGGATGCTCCCACCCCAACTCTGAGAGGCGAAGAAGCTTTAAATTTTGTGTAGCTGGGTGATCAACCTCGAACACTTCTTAACAATTCATCATCTCTGAGCGCCGAAATGCGAAAGTATCCATCCCTGCTCCAAGGATTACATATTGCTTTACCCCTTGCCTGACAGCTTTCTCCAGTGCATCTTCTGTATATCGCGCTCGGCTGAGAACATTGGTTATTTTTGTTAAAGATGAAAGGGTAGTTTTCTGGTTGGAAACGACGGTATTCTCAAGATCGTTAAACTGCTTATCCCTATTCAAACCTTGTTCAATCAATGTCAGTACTTCCTGTGGGATCAAGCGATAAGCCAGAAAGTCATCAAAGATTTTGGGAGTATCATGCATTGAGTGATAAGCACGAATGTATGCGGTCATCATTGCAGAAAAGCTAGCCTGGTTCTCTTTCATCTGATTATCTTCCTTTTTACAATAGTTCTCATAACTCGAAATCTGACATTTAAGAGAATTTTATCTATTAAATGGTCAACGTTAATAGGCAGGAGATTAAGATTTAATACACTCTATTTTAGCTTTAACGGTTTGATTGGTATTTTTTTACATTAATCTCGTCCTAAAGCAATTTTTTTGACATCTAACTGAAATCTGCAGTTTTAGTTCATAACAAAAATTGTGAATAAAGGTTAGATAATCTTTTATTGATAAAATTATATAATATCTACTCAGTCTCTTTACTGATTAATCACATAATTAGTTGGACAAATAGTTCAATTTTGGATTAGTGTGACTTTAGTAACAGATTATTAAGATATTGTTACATAACCTAAAAAATATCCGAGCTAAAAACTGTTTATTAATTTTGAGAATAAAGCTACCTGGGGGAAATAAATGAAAAATAAGGGGAAAATATGTTCAATAGCTTTAGCTTCAGTATCCGTGGTTTTTGTTTTTTTGATTCTAATTTCAACCGCAGCATCAGCGGCTCAAATTACGAAAATTGGTGCCGGATACGATCCTGCTATTTATGGTAATAGCGTAGTATGGACAAATGGGGTTGTTATTCATCTATACGACCTGAAGGACAAAACAGACACTACGGTTAGCTCTTCTGGAGCATCCAGTCCAAGAATTTACGAAAACACAATAGTGTGGCTTGATGAAAGCAGTGGAACACCAAGGATTGCTGTCTACGATATACCAACATCCGCAAAAAGTTACATCACGCAGAATGTAGACCAATATAGCAAACCTGCTATTTACTGCAACAAAATCGTTTGGAGTGCAAATGATAGCGTGTATCTGATGGATATATCTACATCTACACAGACCAGGATCGGAAGTGGCAGTAATCCCGACATATATTACACAAAAGTGGTGTATTACTCGAATTCAGAAGATCCAAAGAAAGATATAACAATCAGAATGTATGACATCGATACGCAGGAAAAGGTAACTGTCAATTCATATGGAGACCCAAACAAACCGCATATATGGGGCACTAAAGTCATCTGGTCTGATGCATATAATCATCAGGGATATATTGCGATGTATGATACATCAACAAAGGAAACCATAGACGTCACGCATCAACTTGACACCGATCCAAATGGAAAGGAATATGGCGCCAGTACAGGGACACACATTGCCATACAAGACGATAAAATTGTCTATAATAAATGCGTTGATGATTATG
>JBLNAX010000035.1:0-20288 GCA_050259595.1 Acidobacteriota bacterium
TTTCCAGTCCCTGGGTGGTGAAATACACTGTGACCCCGATAGGCAGGCCAGCTAAAAGCGTTTATCTATTCGAAGTCCGTTTTGAAATGGCAACATCCACCGGAGATGCAGGAACCGAAATTGCCCACTTAACGGTCAGCGAAGCTACCAATGAGTATGGTCAGGGAGTATGGGGCATTACGGAAATAAAGCGTTTTGAACTGCAGAATGCATCGGGAATTGATCTGCTCTTCCCTATTCCATCAGAATGGTCGATAGATACTAAGAACGGTGAGAATATTATTAACAGTAGGATAACAGGCAAAGGCACCCAGCAAATCGGGCGCATAGACCGTTTAAGTGGCAGCTCCCTGCCCAATCACAGTACTACCCTAAGCCAAAAAGCCCTAAAAACAGCGATCGGCGATGGCACCATTTATATACTCGAACTCTCAATGCCAGCCGCAGCCAAAGACCAGAAAACCTGGCAGGAAGTCCACTCCCTCGTACCATATGGGAAAGATAGTTGGGTCGATCTCTGGATAACGGTTGCAAAAGGACAAACGCCAGACGATGCGGTTTCGCAGATAGAGACGATATGGTCGGGAACCGCTAAGCTTAAGTAATCCTTGAGAAGCAATAACCCAAGAATATCCATGACCTAAAAGAACTCTTACAACGTCATAAAAGAAGAGCTAAGAAATGCCTGTGTAATCATCTGGCAAAATCAAACATGTTATGTAACCTGCACCTGATTCGATAAAAATATGACTAATCTATCACGTTCGCGAACTCGATAAATCTAAAGTGGAGGCCCAAGGAGTTGGTCAAGTTACTAAGCCTATAATAATTCGGTTCACCGCGAAAGTCCTTTCGCTCCTATAATTAGGGGGAACCCTTTTCCAAGGTTCCCCCTACTCTTTTTCTAACGAAGGAAACGGACCCTGCTAATACTTCCGCGATTAATGTACAGATACACACTTTGATGCTTTCACTTCGCTTCAGCCATATTAATGAGTAAGGAATGTCCCTATCTCAGCCGCGTTATAAGGAGCAAGATCTGTCCCCACCCAGCACAGAAAACCATGTCATTCTATCTTTGCCATTTTCATTTTCTTAATCGAACAGGCGTTCCCTTTTGTTTCTATTTATGGTATGATAATCCTGGTCAGGTATTTGCCTGTCGATGCCAGAACTATTTCGCTCACCTCCTCCACCGTAGAGTGGTGCGGTGCCAAAGGGAGGAGGTGATGCCATGGAACTTAAATGGGGCAGTCTTTACTTAGTCGTTGCTACCCCGGTTCTGCTAGCGCTCATTGCGCTGCTGAATTATTCAAGAAAGAAATAAGCTGAGAATCTAATCTCAGCTTTAAACCTAGACGATTCCGGCATCGCATCGCTCACCGGGAGGCGGCTTGCTTCGAACAAGTCGCCTCTCTTATATTAAACAATAAATGTAAATGTCTGTCAATGCCGTTACAAACCCACTTTAGCAGGTTACCTATTTCTTCAATGCAGCGACCAGCTTCGGCACTACATCGTAGATATCGCCCACGATGCCGTAATCAGCCATTTGGAAGATATAAGCATTCTGGTCACTGTTTACAGCTACGATGGTCTTAGCTTCGCGAATACCCACTGTAAACTGCACCTGGCCGGAAATGCCGAGGCAGATTGCTAGTTGGGGTTTGCCTTTCTTACCCGATAATCCAATGATCAGGTCTTCGGGCATCCATTTCTCATCGGTTGCGATCGGCTTACTGCAAGCCACCATTCCGCCTACCGCAGCAGCCAGCTCTTCAACCATCTTGAGGTCCTCCTGCTTGGATAGGCCTTTGCCTACACAAACCAGAACCTCGGCTCCCTCGATATCGGCAGAACCTGTATTCTTGTCCTGACGATCGACCACTTTGGTACGAGGAGCTTTCAAGCTGAGGGACACTTCTTCTACGGAACCGCCACCTACTGCCGGAGCCGGCTCAAAGGTCCGCGGATTAGCACAAATCACCTGAATATCGGTAGCTACTGACTGGACAGCTACAGTCGCGCCACCAAAGGCATTTCTGGAGCAAACCAGCTGGCCATCGTTGACTTCTATTGCCGAAACATCGGTCACACAGCCAGCGCCCAGCTTCTGAGCCAGACGTGTGCCCACTTCCTTACCTCGGCGGGTGGAGCCGATCAGCATAACCTTAGCTCCTGCTTTTTTGGCTATCTCCGCTAGAGCTTCGGCGCATACTGCCGCATCACAGCTGCTCAGCGCATCACTCTGGCCTTTGTACACTTTTACGCCTCTGTCGGCCATGGCCTGCGCATCGCCGGACATGGTTATGGCAGCTACTTCTTGTCCTAATGCTTTGCCCAGCTCGATGCCCTTGCTCAGCAGTTCGATCGTGATATCGTCTTTATCACTGAATACTAATACAGCCATTTCCCCTACCTCCTTAAGGCGCCATCAGCTTCCAGCGCGCTGACCAGACTCGGTACATCCTTGTCTGCGCCTTCCTGGAAGATGATCCGCTTTCTGTCTTGTTCGGGAGCCAGATTGCTGATAGTAGCAACCGCTTTCCCGGAGAGGTCTATCCCCAGATCAGCCGCTTTAAATGACTGTTTAGGCTTTTTACCCGCCTTAAGGATCTGGGTAACAGAGGGAATTCTAGGCTCATTGATTTCGCTAACTACAGTAACAACTGCTGGCAGCTCGACTTCTACGGTTTCAAAACAGTCGTCCAGGCTGCGCACAGCCTTCAGCGTCTTGCCGTTGATTTCCATGGATTTAACATAAGTAACCTGCGGCAGGTCTAGTATTTCAGCTAATCTCGGCCCAACTTGGCCAGAGTAGTTGTCAGCCGAACCTTCGCCCAAAAGGATAAGGTCACAGCCCTCCACTTTGCCTATGGCCTTGGCTAAAGCCTGAGCAGCGATAACGCTCTCCGCTCCATCCAATGCATTATCAGACACCAGTATAGCTTCATCTGCACCCATGGCCAGAGCTTCCTTGATGGTATCATCAAGCTTCTCAGAACCAGCAGATACAGCAACGATCTTACCTTCGCCAGCTTTCTCTTTAAGACGGACTGCTTCTTCGAGGGCGTTCTTGTCAATGTTGCCCAAAGTCAGAGGAATATTCTCCAGAACTGGTTCTCTAGTTTCTTTGCGGATACGAATCTGCTGCAGGTCTACGGTTTGCTTAACGCAAACTACGATATTCATTTCCGAATGACTCCCCTTTCGCCCAGACTGATGACAAAAGCGAATCTCTGTGTTATTTCGAAAACCCCTTTCAATCACAGGATTTTCTCATGCCTTGATCTCCACTTCCGTCATACGCCTGATTAATTTAATATTCATTATTTGTTATTAAACTAACAAAAACCTTTGTTTGCGCTTAAACTGTGAAAAAGTTTAGTGAGTGACTTATGACAAGCTGGCACCGGATGTATGTGAAGGCCGAGATTACATAGGTCGCCGCTTTGCACGGATACAAAGTGCCAATATCATGGACACGGATGTCCGTTTTATTGGGCAGCGGCCGAAGTTCGAAGTCTGAACAAATCCGGTCAGCGTGGAGTACTGGAACGAATGCACTTTTTCACAGGTTTACTCAGAATAATCCCGAATAGCGGTCTCTTTACCCAAAGCGGAACTGGACTCCACCTTCGCCGGTGGGATAGTTCCAATCCAGCACATCGGTTCCGCAGGCGATACGACAGGTGCCGCACTCCAGGCAGCCGTCCACATCGATTTCCACATCACCCTGTTCGTTTAACGAATACAGACCGGCTGGACACACCAGGATCGCCATTTTCAGGCGCGGGTCCTTCTCCATGCCCGGTTTGATCTTGATATGGAACTCTTTATCATGCTTGAAAACGTTCTTACCAAGTTTAGCTTTTAAACTGAGAGCTTCACTCATATCTTCAAACCTCCCAGACCGTCTTTAGCCATACGGAACAATTCACCAATGGAAAGCTTCTTGCGGATCGTTGATGAGATCTTGTCTTTCGGTCCATCACCTATGGTGAACAGATCCTGCATGAGCTGTCCGGCAAACTGAGGATAAAACTCATAAAATCTCGGGTTTTCCAAAACATGTGGAGCATCTTTGAAGGTCTTCATATCCTTCATAACGAAGCTCTGTTCCAATAGCTGCGGGTAACGCGCCAGGCTGGAGGCAGAAAAATCGTTTTTCTGCTTAGCCTCAAGAACCGCCTGAGCAGCCATAGCGCCCGAGGCGATGGCAAACTCCATACCGCGCACCGTGAGGCCGATATTCAGTGAGAAACCAGCTGCATCTCCGGCCACCAGCATTCCGTCGGTGAACAACTTGGTCATACCGGCCAGGCCGCCCTCAGGAACCACATGTGCTGAATACTCTACCAGTTCGCCCCCGGCGATCAGCGGAGCGATTTCTGGACGGTTCTTAAATTCTTCGAGCATTACCGGTGCCTCCACCGGCGGTTTCTTGTCCATCAGGTCCTTTATCCCTACCACCATGCCCAGTGAAAGGCTGGCTTTATTGGTATAAAGGAAACCGCCGCCAAAACGGCCATGGGTCAGGTCTCCCATGAATAGCTGGGCTGCTCCCTCATTACCAGTCAAACCAAAACGGTCCTGAATAGTAGCCTGAGGCAGTTCTATAACTTCTTTGAATCCAACGGCATAGTTCTTAGGCACTCCGGGCTGCCTTAAGCCCGCTTTCTCGGCCGCCATCGACAGAACACCGTCACAGGCAATGATAACATCGGCTCCCAGTTCATCGCCACCGGCAACAACACCGACCACTTTGCCATTTTCCTTAATGATGTCTTCCACCACATTCTTGGTGACCATCATGGCACCCTTTTCTTCGGCCTTCTCACCCAGCCAGCGATCGAACTTGCTGCGCAGAACAGTATAACTCTGGTGAGGATCCTTGTTGAAGTCCTCAGCCCTGAGCTTGATACTGAGTGAGTTGTTGGGCGACATCATGGTGATCAATTCATTGGTAACATGTCTCTCAAACGGGGCATCTTCCCAAATATCGGGCAGGTAACGGCGGACGGGATTCACATAGAGCCTGCCGCCGGTAACGTTCTTGGCCCCGGGATAATCGCCGCGTTCAATAACCACGGTCTCAAGCCCGGCATCGGCCAGGATATAAGCCGCCGACAAGCCTGCTAAACCGGCTCCGACTATGATAACATCGAACTTTTCCATGCGCGGCTACGCCTCCATTTTAAAATTTGAATGGGGACAGGCCTCGATGCTTCCGCTATCGCTTCAGCCTTCAATAGGAGCAAGGTCTGTCCCCATAACGCATTAAGTCAAATACTTATGATAAAAGTGTGTGTGCAGTTATCATGCGCTGCATGTCGTTTACACCCTCGATCTGCTCACCGATGATCAGATCGCGATAGATCCGGGAAATTTCATAATCTTCCATCAAACCGTAGGAACCATGTACACCCATGGCGATACGGGAAACATCGACTGCTGCTTCAGTAACGAAGGTCTTAGTCAATGCCGCTTCATACGCGAACTGGCGCGGGTCCTTAAGATTCTCGGCTAGATAGCCTAGTCTGTAGGTCATCCAGCGAGCGGCTTCGGTCTTCTCAGCGATCTTGGCTATATTGGCCTGAACACTGGAGAATTTAGCGATAGTCTTATCACGATGAGCTTTTTCCTTGGCATATTTGACACAAAGCTCGAGACATCTCTGCATACCAGCTAAGCAGCACGATGATACGCCAACTTTACCGTAGGCGATGCCTATCTGCAGAACTGCATAACCCTGGCCTTTGGGTCCCAACATATTCTCGGCTGGCACCCGCACGTCCTTTAAGTACACGTCCAGCAGTTGGCCGCCGCGCATGCCGATCTTGTGCCAGGGCTCAGAAATAGAGTAACCTGGGCAGTTCTTCTCTACGATGAATGCTGTGGGATAGCCGGTCTCGTCGTCTTTCGCGAATACTACGATGGGGCCGTCCATCTCAGCGGCTGATATAAAACGTTTGGTTCCGTTGATAACATAGAAATCGCCGTCTTTCACGGCTGTGGTCGTGATCTGTTTCGGGTCAGAGCCGGTTGCAGGCTCGGTGAATGCGAAGGATGCGAACTTCTTGCCGGTTAATGCATCAGGCATATATTTCTTCTTTTGCTCAGGTGTGCCAAAAAAGTTGATAGCGGACAATCCCAGGCCGTTGACTGACATGGTCATGCCAACGCCGGAAGATGCTTTAGCGATCTGTTCTAACATGAGCGGGTAGCAAGCATACCCAGCACCATTCCCCCCAAACTCCTCATCAAAAGGAATCCCGAACAGCTCTAGCTCTCCGATCCCCTCATAAATCTCCATAGGCACTTTGTTTTCCCGGTCGATCTGTTCTGCCAACGGCGCGATGACCTTCTCGGCAAACTCCTTTGCCGCCTTCTGAATCAGCTCTTGTTCCTTGGACAGAGTAAAATCCATTTTCAGTCTCCTTTCCCCCGAAGAATTTTAATATAATCCCGTTCAAAAAAAGAAAACGCTTACAGGTTTACCGAATCACTTCCAATTCCCTACCTATCAGCGTTTTCATTACCATTCTAAGAATACTACGTAAGCAGAATATTTGTCAACAAAATTACGCAAATTCTCCCCTAAATACTTTTCTTTTAGGCATGTTTGTGGTATCATGCTAAATAGCCTTCCTAAGGACCATGCTCAATGTTCGCTTACCCCGCAGGTAAAGCAGAACTTGGTGGACTCGGAGGAGCTTTACTTGAAAGGGGGATACTCCCAAATGGCATTCGAAGACAAAATTCTTGCATGTAAGGAATGCGGTTCTGACTTTGTTTTCACAGCAGGTGAACAGGAGTTCTACGCTGAGAAAGGGTTCCAGAACATCCCGGCTCGCTGCCCAGACTGCAGACGCCGCAGAAAGAACGAAACTAGAGGTCGTTCAGGTTTCAGTGGTGAAAGAGAAATGCATGAAGCTACTTGCGCTTCCTGTGGCTGTGATACTAAGGTTCCGTTTAGACCAAGCGGTGACAGACCTGTATACTGCAGCGATTGCTACAGAAAAGAAGCCGCCGGCAATCGGTAGTACCTTACTGTAGAGTTACTAATAGCGATCGGTTAATAACCGGTCGCTTTTTATTTTGCATTGAATCATAGATGAGAACCATTCAGTGGTTCTCAGAATGCTGACAAAGTCCCGAATTCGGCAGGCCGAATGACAGAAGTGAAGATCAAGGCATGAATAAACCCCGTGATTGGCCGATGCTCATCGGTCGCAAGCATCCGATTCGATTCCATCGGCATTTGGCGAAACAACTCGCCGTCAGTCGTTGGATTGGTACGTTGATTGAACGGGGTTTTTGAGATAACACAGAGATTCGCTTTTGTCATCGACCTGAGTCGTTATTTCGTAGAAGGATTTATACTTCGAACTGTCGAACCGTTTACCTGTTCTGTTTATTTGGAAAGGTGTGGAGGAGTATTATGACTACCGGTTGGGAAGGCAAAGACTGGCATGAGTTGACTGAAGAAGACATTCTACAGGCAAACATCAAGAAATATGAAGATGAGAGTGTCGTAGGTCATTATGATGATGAGGATCAGGTGGGTGTCTCCTACGACTTCCTAGAACAAGATACGATATTCCCCCTATTGACTAGATATTTGAGTGAGAAAAAATCGTCTACCCTCTCCGCTATAGATGTCTGTGGAGGTGCCGGACGGGCTGCCTTTACCCTGCATCGCTGCGGCGGGTGTAACGTGGTACTGCTAGATACTTCAGAAAAAATGCTGGAAATCGCTCAACGCACGATAGATAAACACAAGATCGACAGTGTGACCCTGGTTCAGGAAGATGCTCTGGCCTATCTCCGGGATGGCACCGACCAGTTCGATATCATAGCCTTCTCTTCAGCTATTCATCACTTCAAAGATCCCTTCAGTCTGGTGCAGCTTGCGTATGACAGGCTGAGCCCGGATGGTGTCATGGTCATTGTTGGCGAACCCAATACTCTTATCGGTTCCAAGAAATACAAGCGGGTTGTCGGTTTTTACGCAGTTTTGACCAGTTCCGATTACCGCAAACAATTCATACAATCTATCCCCGAACGTATCAAAGGCACTTACACAGCACCTGACTATCGAGAAGTGGCCGAGTATCATGCTCATATTGGCATCGATGATATGGCCTTGCGCAAAAAAATGGAAAGTGAAGGAATGTCATTACTCCTGCATATTCGCTACCCAGCCGGTCCCCGCATAGCGACCCGCATCCTGCCTTTACTCGGGCTGAACTGGGTCATGGGCATGGTCGTTGCCAAGAAAAAGGACCCTGAATTAAGCAAACAACTAGAAACTGCAATGCGCGAGGAGATCCCCTATAGAATAGACATCATCTAGTCGTTTCTTTTATATCATAAAGAATGAAGCAACCCGGTGTCGCAACAAGGCACCGGGTTTTATTGTGGTTATAGATTTTCGATGATTGGTAAGGAAACACGACTTCGCTCCTACCTGCCGTGCTAGCGCTCCCTAGTAATAATTCACTTCCCGTATCTGCCGCTTGATGGCCCGGCTGTATTTATACTTGGGATAGCCGAAAATAACTACGATTCCCATTTGACTGCCCGACTTGATCCCATACTCAGCCTGCAGAGCTTTACTGTACTTAAGAAATGGACCAACTGAACCGATCATGCAGCTACCCAATCCCAACGACTCCGCAGCGATCATGGCATACGTAGCAGCGATAAATGGATCAGCCGGATCGGCAAAACCAGAGCAGTAAAAGTACATAGCCAAGGGGGCATCATATAGCAGCCAATTTTCACCATCCTCAATCTTCTTACCAACCACATCGATCAGCGGCGGCACGAAACTAACCGTGCTCTCATAATCCGCTTTACTCATAAATAGCCGGAAAAACCACACCACAGGCGGTTTAAACATCCATGCAGATTTTTTCATGTATGCTATCATGTCCCTCGAAAACTTTGCAACCTTCTGCTTGCTGTTGAGAACCGATATATGTACCTCGGAGGGTGGAATTCCCATGGGGGCAGTCGAAACAATATCCACTATTTTATCAATGATTTCCTGATCCACTTCTCTATCCTTGAAATCACGAACACTGCGGCGTCCCAGCAGCAGAGCATGAAGCTGTTCATAACCGGCTCTTTTATCCGGTCCCGGCATCTCGATCATGCAGTCCGGGTTCAGCTCTCTCCCCTCAACAAATATGCAGTCTTTAGGACACACCGCCATACATTGGCCGCAGGCGATACACCCAAACAGCTCATCTGGTTTGATCACCACATCTTGGTTCTCAAGATGCAGGATGACCCCCTTGCAGACATTGACACATAGTCCACAAACATTGCACTTGTCTTTATCAATGGATACCTTGGCTGATCCTTCGCCCTTTCCAGTCAATATAGCCATATCTCCACCCCTTTCTATTTATCCTGGCTGCGCCGTTTACTAACTTGGTCATTACAGAGGCCGTTCCAGAACAGATGCCATATCCTTGCGGTCTGTTCTTCAATATCATGCGGTTCATAGAATATCAGCCATGAAATGTAGCCTTCCTTCAGCACAGCTATCGCTGCGGCAATGTCCTCGACCGATGCCTCTCTCAATACACCTTTCTCGATCCCCACCGTCGCGATCTCATAGATCTTCTCGAACAAAGGCGCATCTGCTGCCCAGGTATCACCCACTATCCGCTCCTTAAATTCAGCAGGCGGAAACATAAGAAGCCGCCCCCAAAAATAGTATTTCATTGTGTCATTCTTGAAGAACTTTCCGTACTGCGTAACGATGTGCTGGAGCCCTTCTTTAACCGGCATTTGCCCAGCCATACTCACAGTCTGTATCATGAACTCCGAATACTCGTCCAGGAGATCATTCCAGATTTCTAACAATAGGGCTTCTTTGCTGGCAAAATGAGCGTATATAGAAGGAGTCTTGATCCCTACCTCCTTGGCTATATCCGCCAACGAGGCTGCCTCATATCCAGCTTCCGAAAACTTGCGCAGGGCTGCTTGTTTCAATCTATTCCGCGTCACTACTTCACCACCAGCTATTTCCTAACTAATGTTCGTTAGGTTAATTGTAATGATCATTTCATAATCTGTCAAGAAAAACAAAAGACTGCCAATATTATATCGGCAGCCGAAAATCAGGGGGTCTATTTAGAGTGAAGATTACACATTGTTACTTTTCTGGTTGACTAGTTGTTCGAGTCTCACCACCATTTGCCTAACTTGCTCAGCTTCATTCATTATGCCTTGCATTGCCTCAAACTGGGTCCGAGCCGATTCCGCGATCTGACCGGTGGATGCTGCAGTTTCCTCGCTAGCCGCCGAGATGTTTTCCACGGCGCCCACTACTTCATCCGACGATGCCAGCATCTCTTCAACCGCTGCCGATACCTCCTGCACGGAATTATCTATTTTGCGGCTTCCATTTTCGATCTCATTAAAGAGTGTTTGGGTTAGCATGACAGCTTTCTCTTGGTCATTGGCAATATGATTCAAGCGATCCATAGCTGTCACAGTAGCGGTGGTCTTTTCTCGTATATGTCCGATCAGAGCAGCGATTTTCCCAGCAGCTGCCGCCGATTCTTCTGCAAGTTTGCGAACTTCCTGCGCTACCACGGCAAATCCTCGTCCTTGTTCACCAGCTCGAGCAGCTTCAATCGCCGCGTTCAGGGCCAGTAGATTGGTCTGTCCGGCTATGCCCGATATCAATTCTACGATCTCCACGATTGCGATTGATTCCTGATCTAGCTCAGCCACCGTATTGCTAGCCAGCTGCGCAATCTGCATATTATCGTCGGCTAATTTGATCTGCCCGTTCACTGCATCCAATCCCTGCTCAACAATATCTTGGAAAGCCGTGGACATTGAATTGACAGTTTCCACACTCCTCCCGACATCGCCCAATGCCGCGTTTATCTGACCAACGACTTCAGCCGTGCTTTGCGACTCTTGGGCCTGCATATTAGCAGCCCGAGCGATCTCATCTATACCGCAGCTGATTTGTTCTTCTCCAACTCGGCTGGCGGTGAATGAAGCCATCATGTTCTCTGCAACTCCCGAAAGATCGGTCGATTCCTCTTTTATAACTTCCATCACCAGGTTCAAGCTAGATCCATATTCTACAGCCTCAGCTTCTTTACTGACGCTGTATTCCAACAGCTTTTTAGCCACGTTGGCACAAAAAGCACCGATTACACCCAATTGAAGAAACATGGTGTATCTCAGGCCTAGCGAGACTAATGGATTGCCTTTGGGATATAGAGATGGCCATCCGAGAATCAGAATTGTCTCCATGATACATACCAGAACCGTGGCAAAGATTACCGGTCCGTAGTCTATGTATAGAGTGCTGAGAACAATACAAATGAAAAATACCATAAAAAGTTCCGGGTTGTGACTGAGCACTACCTGATAAACAAAAAGAACAAGAAATATGGTCAAAACTGACAAATATTTAGCCCACCAAGCGAGAGGCGATCTGCGCACGATAGCATACGAACCACCTAACAGCCCATAAGCTACAACAACGATCATACCAAAGGTAGGCCATTTAAGGATCTTATCCTGTCCAGTAGCTACTAGAAATGCAGTTGTTCCCAAGGCCAGAGTGGTAACAATAGCCATCGCGAAGTGGATACGAAAGTGACCAAGAACCGTGTTTTTGGCCAATAGGTTATTTCCCATTTTGAGCACACCTCTCTCGAAATAAAATGCTCCCCCAAAATTGATTTTTTCTCTCTATATTCTGGTAATTTACTGGCATAGATCCCGTAATATTGGTGTTAAACGAGAATCGGACCTATATATCTTCAACACCGTCTACAACAATCCCTCCATGTTTCGTCAATAATTTTATGTTTTTCGACAAAAGAAAAAGAAGCCTTTTGGCCCTCTTGATTAAGTGGTTCTAATCAATTTACCTCATTCAACATATATTTACAGTGCGCCAGCATAATCAACATTAGTTAATGTGCCGCAGCATTCTGCCGATATATATGGTAAGCAGGATACCAAGGTGAATCTACTCATGCTACAATGTTTGTAGAATTGATTATCTTCGATTTGATGAAGGGGTGGTTGTGGTGAGAGAACTAAGGATCAGCCGCCAGATCAGAAACCTTTTGTACATATTTCTTATAATAATGGCTTGCCTTGCATCAGTAAATCCCGTTGCACTTGGCGAACCTTTGCAATGGGAGTACAAAGAACTGCCCAACTCTTATAACGAATACATGAATCGCAATAACTACTATGCCACTACATATGTATATCCGATCCTGGCCCTGGCTGCTATGATAGGTCTGGGTTATTTTTTGTTTAGATTGGCCAAAAGCGATCGCGAGCTCAGCGAGATCATCTTCCCCAAAGCCTATGCCTTAAAAGTCCCCTACAAGCTGACTCGTCCAGATCCCTCTGAAAGAAGAGTGTGGATCAGGGTCCCAATAAACAACGCCATTTTCTGGGCACCTTTTTTCGGAGATGAACCTGATGATGATAATCTCAAGTTTGAAAAAGTCGTATCAGATAATCTTAGCGGCGGCGGCTGCAAGTTTGCCACATTCTCTCCGGTGAATCACGAAGATTCCATCAGGCTGATCATTCCACTGGCGGAAAGAGAAAAACTATGGGTAACAGCCCATGTTATGCGGGTCATCACTCCTGAAAGGAAGACCATGCCTTGCACTGTAGCTGCGCAATTCACCAGTATCAGTGATGCTCAGCGGGACCGTCTGGTAAGCTTCATCTTCAATCACCAGCGGGAGGTACTGCAGCGCAAAAAGCGGGAAGAACTGCATCAGTGTTTAAGATGCGGAGAACCGATAGCAGTTGCATTGCGAGGCCAGGAAAAGTACTGTCCCAAATGTTCCAACCTATTAAACTAACCTAACTCATATCGTTGCTCTCCTCTTTACATGTCTACCTCTTTCGCATACCATCGGCATAATACGCTAACACTACGGGCATAAAAATATCCTGCATTGAGCGGAGGAATTGCCCGTTATGTTAAATTCTGATCATGCTAGAGTTCTCCATATCGACTTAAATGAGCAAAGCTGGCATTTCGATGAACGTCGAGACCTGCTGCCGTATTTGGGCGGTGTCGGAATCGGGATCAGGCTGTTGGATGAACATACTGTCTACGATAAAGATCCCTTTTTCCCCGATCAACCTATAATTTTCTGTATCGGCCCACTGTCTGCCGTTTTCCCAGTCATGACCAAGGTGGTCTGTATGTTCAGGTCACCTCTGACGGGAGAATTGGGTGAAAGCTATGCCGGAGGCCGGCTAGCCATGGCCATGGTTTACGCTGGTCTTGACGCTATTGTGATCAAGGGTGAGTCAAGAAGCCCAGTTTACCTCTCCATCGGCCCGGATAGTGTTGAGTTCCACAATGCCGAACCTCTCTGGGGAGTGGGAACCGAAGAAACTGGACGCTACCTGCGTGAGATAGAACCCGGCCGCGGGTTTCGTTCTATTGTGAGAATCGGCCCCGCCGGTGAAAACTTGGTCCATTTCGCCAGCCTGAATGTTGATACCTTCCGTCATTTCGGGCGTCTAGGCTCTGGCGCTGTATTCGGCAGCAAGAACCTCAAGGCTATGGTCGTGCATGGGGATGAGAATTACCCGATTCCGAACGACCGCTTCAAAGATTTCCGCAAGGTTTACGCAAAAATCCATAAAACAGTCACCGAAACTGACGTCATGCGCAAATACCGTGATCTTGGCACCCCTATCAATGTAAAAAGGCTGAACGCCATGAATTCCCTGCCCACTCGTAATCTACAGCAAGGTACATTTGAAAATGCTGAGGAACTATCGGGGGAAGCCTTTGCTGACGAAGTTTTGAGCCGTAAATTATCCTGCACCGGATGTCCGGTTGGCTGTATCCACATCGCAACTCATCGTAAACCAGGCAATTGGGACCATGAAGTGGAAACCTCACAGCTGGCCTATGACCACGAACTCATCTTTGCCCTGGGGAGCTTCTTAGACACCCAAAACAAGGCCGATTTCATGGAACTTCTGGAGGACGTCGAAGACCTGGGCTTTGATGTGATGAGTGTGGGTGTACTTCTGGGCTGGATCACAGAAGCCTTTACCAACGGTCTTATTCCCGAGCAGGAGCTGGGAACCAGAGTAGAGTTCGGGTATAAAGAAGGTTATTTGGAAGTAATGCGCAGGCTAGCACGGCCGAATAACGACTTATATAGAACACTGGCCAAAGGCACGGAGTTTGCAGCCCAGACACTAGGAGGTCTTGATTATGCACTCACTTTGGGCAAGACCGAAATGACAGGCTACCACACCGGATACGGCGCCGCCCTTGGGCAAGCGGTCGGAGCCCGCCACTCACATTTAGATAATGGGGGATATTCCTTTGATCAATCCCGCGATTATGAGGATTTACCTGGATTCGTGGCTTCGATTATGGAAGAAGAGCTCAACCGCTGTGTCACTAATTGTATGATCATGTGCCTATTCGCCCGTTCTGTCTATGATTATCCGATTCTAATAGAAGCCCTGAACTCGGTCGGCATCGAGAAGACCGAGGATGAGCTGAAGGAGTTGGGTCGTGAAGTCTACCGCAACAAAATCGCAGTCAAGCAAAAGATGGGCTTTGAGTTCAAGGAACTTCGCTTTCCCAAGCGTTTCTTTGAGACCAAATGTATGCACGGGGAACTCAACGAGGAAACCATGCAGCACATGCTGGATCTTTTCACAGCCGAGGTCGACCGGGTTATGGGCCAATGGGCAGGTCCTGGCCAGTATGCCGCCCAGCATGAGTTTAAACCAGAAGATGCACATTTACAGTAATGTGCATCTGTGAAAGCTGTGTAATGCTATCTGGCAGTATTATGTTAAAATCAACCATAGAGAAATCGCTTCCGGGGGTGCTCAAGTTGGCTAAGATCCTAGTTAAAAACGGCACGATCGTCACCATGAACTCTCAGCGCGAGGTGTTTCAGGGCGATATCTTCATTGATGGACCAATCATTCAAGATATCAAGCCTTCTGGGTCCAACCAGGAGTTCTCGCCTGATTTTGACCAGGTAATAGATGCTGCAGGCAAAGTGGTGATCCCCGGACTGATTCAGGGACATGTACACTTGGCCCAGACTCTGTTTCGCGGCATGGCCGATGATCTGCCGCTTTTGGAGTGGTTACAGAAAAGGATCTGGCCATTAGAGGCTATGCATAATGATGAGTCTATGTATTATTCCGCTATGCTGGGCTGTGCTGAGCTGTTTCGCGGCGGCACTACCTGTATCATGGATATGGAAACAGTGCATCACGCGGATGCTGCTTTTCAGGCCATGCTGGATAATGGTATAAGAGCCGTATCAGGCAAAATAATGATGGACTGCGGGGAAGGCTTGCCAGCCGGATTGCAGGAAGATCCCGAAGATTCACTGCGTGAAAGCGTGGAGCTGCTGGAAAAATGGCACGGCCGAGATGATGGCCGCATTCGTTATGCCTTCGAACCCCGCTTTGCGGTATCCTGCACCGAACACCTTTTGAAGGAGACCGCCCAACTGGCAGTCAAACACAAAGTGATGATACATACCCATGCCTCCGAAACACAGACTGAGGTCGACATCATCAATCACCGATACGGAGTCCGCAATGTCGAGCATTTGAATAACCTGGGGCTGACCGGTCCCCATGTGCTGATGGCTCACTGCATCTGGTTGAATGATCATGAAATGAACATCATTTCTGAAACAAGCACCAATGTGGTCCACTGCCCCAGTGCTAATCTAAAACTAGCTTCTGGCATCGCCTTGATTCCGGAAATGATCAATAGAGGGATCAATGTTTGCCTTGGCGCCGATGGCCCTCCTTGCAACAACAACCTGGACATGTTGATCGAAATGCGTCTGGCGGCATTGATACATAAACCACGGTGCGGCCCAACTTCAATGCCCGCCCAGCAGGTGCTGGAAATGGCAACATTGCATGGAGCCTGCGCTCTAGGGCTGGATAAAGAAATCGGCAGCCTCGAGACCGGCAAAAGAGCTGACCTGGCTATACTAGATCTTAATGGCCCTCACTGTCAGCCCACAGACGGCAATAACATAGTGTCGCGAATCGTTTATTCGGCAAAGTCCTCGGATGTGGAAAGCACGATGATAGATGGCCGTTTTGTTATGCTGGCCCGGAAGCTGCTGACTATTGACGAAGGCGATGTCATTAAGCGGTGTAATGGGCTGGCCAGGGATAGGTTTAATTTATAGTTATGCCTATATACGAATTAAAGCCCGGAGCTGTGAGGCTCCGGGCTTTTTGTTATTCATGAGGGTGATTGGTTCCTAATTACTGAGCAAGATTGACTTTTACTTTTCTTCTGGTCACAACGTCTGATTTTGGTGCCCGCAGTTCGAGAACACCATTGGCATAGGTTGCTTCACACTGTTCGGACTTGATGGTGGTCGGCAGAGCAATTGTCCGGTACAGGCTGGTTGCCGAAGATCCGGCCCAAGCGGTTGCGGAGATGCTCATGGAATCGTCAGTAACAGTCACGATCAGATCGTTTAGGCTAACATTGGGCAGTTCAGCTGCTACTACTACGTCACTGTTGGTCTCAGCCAGATCTACTCTCATTTGAGCCAGACCAGTGCTGGATGCGATAGCATTCATGTTGACCAGACCGGAATTAATAGCGCTGTTAAAAGCCTGAGAAGCAAATGCATTGTTGCTCCACGCCTGGTTTGCCCATGCCTGGCTGGCCAAAGCCTGGTTAGCCAGAGCCTGGTTGGCGATTGTCGAAGCAATCGTTGGGTTGATGCCACTGGACAGGTTCTGGTTAAATGCAATAGATGCATAAGGGTTGATGGTGGAAGTTGCATAAGTCGGATTGAATGCCATGGCCTGCGAATTTATTGCGCTGGCCAGTGTGGGGTTAAAAGAGTAGGTCACAGTATTGCCGTGCAAACTACTTTTTACACCGATCGGGAAAGCGGTGGCTCCAGATTGGTAACCCTGACTCATGGCAACTGCTTGATTGGGATTGATAGTTACGTACACTGATATTCCTCCTAATGTGAAATTGGTTTGATTACCATAAAGTATGTTTCCCACATATAGGGGCAAATTATTTCGGTAATGAACGTCATTCGTGCCATTTATATCCATATCTCCAGCAGGGTGAATTTCTAGCCTAGCGGGAAAACTACCTTAAATCTGACTTTCCAATCGCACATTGGTGAGCAAATCCAGCGGAAAGGATATTCCTATGGGACGAGCTGAAAGATTAAAGCTTATCGAGTCATTAGAAAAGACACGAAAATCAACTATTATCTGTTATATCACCGGTGATCGGGAAAATATCAGTACCAGGATCGCCCCTGATGTGATCCCGGTTTTCTATAGGCATCTTGAATTATTCGGAAAGAAGGACAAGATCGAACTCTTCCTATATACACGCGGTGGTGATGTTCTGACACCTAATCGTCTGGTTCACCTCTTCCGCGAGTACTGCAAACACTTTAACCTGCTAGTCCCGTTCCGCGCCTATAGTGCCGGATCTTTGATCTGTCTGGGAGCGGACGAAATAGTTATGACCCGCATGGGCGAACTCGGGCCTATCGACCCTAGCGTGGTAAACGCATTCAACCCCCAGGATCCTACGAATCCCTCAGCTCGAGTCCCAGTATCTGTAGAAGATGTCTACGCCTACTTTAATCTGGCCCGAGAAAAAGGAGGATTGAATGGCGAAGAAGCATTGGCTGAGGCTTTCACATTATTGGTAGAACGAATCCATCCCCTGGCCCTAGGAAATGTTCAGCGTAATTACCTGTTGATCCGTTCCCTGGCCGAACGTCTTCTGCGTCTGCGCTGTAAAGGTTGTGTAGACAAGGAATTCAAGCAGATAATCGATAACCTGACAGAAAAAATGTATGCCCACAACCACATGATACCTCGCAAAGAAGCCCGAGAAACGCTGGGGCTTCCAGTTGTTGACCCATCTGATAAAGAAGAAGACCTGCTGTGGAAGCTCTACCTGGACTATGCCGAAGACATGGAACTGCGGGATGCGTTTAATCCTGCTGATCTGCTGCGCGGCAACCGCACCGAATTTGAGGTGATAAGTGGTATTGTTGAGTCTCGGTTGGGGCAGGATGCCTTTATCTTCGATGGCGTAGTGGAAAAGCGCGATTTTCCCGAGCCAGGCCAAATAAACGTCAGTATCGTCAAGCAAAGCTGGCATACTTTGATATGAGGTGATGATATGTCGGATTCCGAATATACCGAACCACTCCGGGTCTCGTATATCAATCGTATTCCGCGCAGTAAATATTACTACCTGACTCAGGGGTCTGGATACGCTTCAGCCGAGTATAGATATCCGCTTGAAGATACCAATACTTCTAAGGGATTGGTAGTAAGCGATCCGCACCGGGAAACTATCGAAACATCGGCATCAAAGAATAACTACTGGTCCCCGACCGCCATTCAATAATCAAGAAAAACAGGGGACGGTCCTGCAAGCAGTTCCGCCCCTTCTTATAATCTCTTATTCAGTTCGAGCCGCGACCTGTTTGCGGGTCCGTTTGTTCGTTGTGGCCGCTGCTTTCTTAGGGAATTTGACCTCCAGCAGGCCGTTTTCATAGTCAGCCTTCACTGTGTCCCCATCAGCATTATTGGGCGGGACCAATACCCGAAAATACCTGCCGGGTTGGCGTTCTCGATAAAGGAAATCGACCTGCCCTTTATATGTTTTTTCCAGAAGCGGTGCACTTAAATACAATTCACCGATCCCGATCTCCAAATCGATCTCGTCGGGGTCAGCACCGGGCATTTCAAAAAGATAGATCACATCATTTTCCGTCTCCAGCACATCGATCCGGGGTGTTATCGTAGGATCGGACTGGCCAGTAAAAGATTGTCTGGTTGCTGCATGTGGCATAGACAAAGAAGGTTTCCCCCTTCAATTAACATAATCAAGATTTTGCTGTTAAACTGTAATTATTATTTACATTCAACCAGACAATATGCGTATTATTAATGGCTCTTAGCACTTAAGAATTCGATGACTTCATATTCTTGATGATCACAAGGCCCAGCGTGGCAGCTACTAGTATGATTATCACATTGAGCAGCCACTTATTACGCTCTGTCCAGGGTTTTTGCGGTGGTGCGTAATCGGCATTGGCCTTCTGTGTGCCGGGACTGATCGTGGCCAAGCCTTCTTTATCGATCATGTTGGAGAACTGGGCTAGATCATAACTGGGCTGATTGGCTTTCGCCCCTCCATACCAGATCTGGTATTCACCCTTTCTTAACTCTGCCAACAAGCGTGGTGCCTCACCAGTGACCTCTATCGCCCCTACTGGCAAAGCAGGACTGTCACCATTGTCGATGATGACCCGCAAAAACCGGGAGCAGTAGCTATTTAAGACTATTACATTGCTTTGGGCTGAATAGCTGGGCCATTTGTAATTATAGAAAGTATCAGAACTGATATAAGTCCAGTCTTTTTGGTTGTTGCTATGTTCGACCTGAACTGAGCGATTATAATTCTGGCTGGTGATATGCAGCTTGAGTTTGTTGACATAGTAACCCTTTACCCCAAGGTCCATTATGATTTTGGTCTGTTTGTCTGCCACCTTACTGGATATGATGTGCGCCGGCAGTACCTTGAATGTTGAAGATTTCGCGCGTGGCTTAAACACGACCTTCGCCCCGGTCACTTCCAAGGGCTTCTTATGGGCATTGGCAATAGTCAGCCGTACGTATCTAAAGCTAGAGTCCGAATATGAAACTTCATTTTGTACATAACCTGCTGCTACTTTGAAAAATTCACCGGTGCCGATTTGCCCCCAGCTTTTATTGTCATTACTGCCTTCAACAGTTACCGGACATAGATACTCTTTAGCCGAACTTATATCCAAGCTGACCATGTTATGCAGATTACCAGTGTTCTGCAGGTCTAGAGTTACCTGGGTCGTACCGTCAGGTTTGGTTATATTATCGATTATCTGCGGTTCCCTGCTTTCTTCGCTTGCCATTAGATGCTCAACTATCTGATACGGCACTTCCGATCCCTTGCTATCGATTATACGAACATCCGCCAAACCGGTCTGTGATCTACCGAGGATCTCTCGGTCCATCTCTACCATCACAAAACCGTCTTTATCTACCTGAAGCGGCTTGTGATAACGCCAATCATTGGCAGAGAAATCAGCCAAGGCCGGAGCTGCACTGAGGACCAGCAGCATTGAGATGACCAGCAACACTAATCGTTTCAAGCCGTCTCCCCCTTTTCTCGTTTTTGATAGATGAAA
>JBLNAX010000036.1:0-24180 GCA_050259595.1 Acidobacteriota bacterium
CAAAGAAGACAACCTTCAAAACTGTAATGCTGAGAACCGCAAGTCCAGTAATACGCAGTCCTTTAATGGTTCGAACGATTCCTGTAATCAGCACTCCAACAGCCAGTAAAGCCCAAACTATTGATACTGCAAAGTTTTCGATATCATACCAGCCATAGTGTTCCATCAGATCCGTTGTATCAGCCGTAACCAGGACCATACTCAGAAATACTCCAAATATGGCAGTCAGTAGGCCTAGTACCCGCTCGCCTTCACTGATATCCGTGTTTGCATAATACCACTTGGAGACTATGAAGGAACCTAAAATGGCTAGTAAAGCGGAGGCAGTGTAGAAATTGAATATGGGTGTTGTTCTATAATACAACTCGACATCCATAGTTGCCCATAAAGCGGAAATCATCAGTAAGGATAATCCGGCTACCCTCACCCAGACGTTCTTTGCACGCAAGCCGCCATACACCAGTGCCACACTCTCAACGATCCAAGCCATCGATATCCAGCGCCCGTCGAGCTGTAGGGGAATAGCCACTGTGGCAAATGCCAGGCCAGTGCCGAGCAATGTCAGGAACAACAGCTGATCTTCTTCATTAGCACGCTTGACCAGCACACCGCCGATCAGATAACCAGCCGCTAGAAGGATGGCCAGCAAGCCATACCAGTTTGTGACCGGGGGATCATAAGGCAGATTACCCAAGCTGATCCCGAAGAAGATTGCCGCATTCAAGATGATCAGGCAGATGTCCGCCCCATCACTCTTTATCTTTTGCCGGACATTAATCACGAACGGCAGCGCCCCGAATATCACGAGGAACAAGGTGTAGAAAGATTGGTACAGCGCGACACTAGCAAAACCCGAATCAGCCGGGTATTCCCCCAGTGTATAAGCAGTGACCAAGATACCCGTTGCGATCAAAGCCAGGTAGTTCAGACTGCGCCAGTTCTTATAGAAAGCCATAAACAGGACAGCTAAATCAAGAATAGCGACAAAGCTCAGCAACCCTACCGGATTCGGATGCTGACTGCCCACCAGAACGGGAGTTAGAAAGCCGCCCAGGGTTGCGATAAAAGCAACACCATAGGCGTTCTGGCGCACCGCCAGCAGACCAGCAGCCGCAGCAGTTGCTGCCATTAGGCCAAAAGCCACACCCCGGCTCAACATGTTATATTCATGCAGTGCAAAATAGGTGGCTAGGTAAATGACCGCTAGACCACCGCCGGTAAAGCCCTGTGAAAAGTACTCATATCCCCTCTTCATCAACCGGTCACCAGCAAAAAACATTGCTACACCGGCGATGTATCCGAGAATGACGCGCCCTGTTGGCCCTATCCAGTTATTATCGATCGACAGCTTGAGGAAAAAAGCCACCCCAAGGAGAATGATCAGGATCCCTACCCGATTAAGAAACTTGCCGCCAAAAAAGCTCTCCCAGCTCTCACTGGCAGCAGCCGGGGCCATTGGCTCCGGTCGCGGGATCGCCTGACCTCCCACTGGCCGCGGAGTCGGCATATCATTGGCGGGAAAATCAACTACTATCATTTGGTCCTGACGGACTGGTTCGACAGGCCTGACCTGCGCTGTTCGGCGTCCGAGCGCCCCTTCTATCTCTGCCACTCGTCGTTTGAGCCCTTCCAGCTCCGATGTCAGCTGGTCGACCCGGTCTTTCAACATATCATCGCTAATGGGACCCACCCCTTTCATTTTGTTGAAAGTGGAATCTTAATATCACAATATACGATCTAAGCTATCTATTCTTTCAACTGCAGCACATTCCCTGCAATACATATTTAGCTTCTTCTGCCAGGTTAATACAAACGTATAGACGGTTATGAAAACTTTGTGCTTTTTTGAACAATTATCACTAGAATTATGTTAAAATGTTACGAAATGAAATGTACTACTGAAGGTGATTAGAAATGCTGAAACAAATCGTTGACGACATTTATTTTGTGGAGGACACGCACCAAGCCCGCGTGCCGTATTGCCACTGCATTTATGTCGATGATGACCGGCCTACTTTGATCGATACCAGCAGCGGGCCCGAAATCGTCGAAGCAGTAAACTCGCGCCGGGGTGTCAAGCTGATTCTAACCAGCCATTATCATGAGGATCACATTTTAAACGTGGATTCTTTCAACGGCGCCGAGGTCTGGGCTCATCCGCTGGATGCACCGGGCATAAGATCTACTGTTAAGTTTCGTGAACTATGCGGATTCTATGAGTTGAACATGGCAGATATCGGCGATATGTTCGTCCAGATGTTTCCGGTTAAGGATTATACCGTTCATGGCGAGTTTGAAGACGGCCAGATATTTGATACCGGGCACTACAAGATCCAGGTCATACATACCCCCGGACACACAGCTGGCCACTGTTCGTTCCTCTTCCCCGAGCAAGGCCTACTCTATACGGGCGACATCGATTTGACCAACCTGGGGCCGTGGTATGGGAGTTTGTGCGGTGATGCAGATGATTTCATAGCCTCGATCAACAAGATCAAGGCCATAGATCCTGCCATAATAGTATCAGCCCACCTGGGAGTCATTGATCATGATATTCAAAAGCGCTTGGATCATTATTTAGACCGCTTTTACATGCGCGAAGATAGACTGTTAAATACGATCACCGAACCGATGAGTCTGGGGGCATTAGCCAAAAAATACCCCATGTATGGCCGCCCGCAAAAACCTGAAAACATGTACGACTTCTTTGAGCAGATGTGGGCTGCCGTTCACCTGCGCCGTCTACAGCGCCTTGATTTAGTCGGATTTGAAGATGGCGTCTATTTCAAGAAATAGAAGGCGTATGACGGGATTTCCGAGACAACGCAGTATTCGCTTTTGTCATCATCCTTGCTGCAGCATCCGCTGGAGCTCGGCCAGGTCGGTTACCGGAGCTTGGCAGGCAAAGTTTTCACATACATAAGCGGTTGCTTTGCCGTCTATACTGGTATATTCGCCAAATGGCTCATCTTCATCAAGCTCTTCATCAATTTTGGTCACAAGGATCGTTACTGTGTTTGGCAGATAGCTTACATTTACCGTTTTCAGCATCTGCTGAGTGTCTTTCGACTTTTCCTTCCCCACTAGAACGATTTCCCGGCTGGGAAAAATGCCGAACATGGCTGCAGTCATCATGGCCGCATAGCCGCGGGGTGCATGACGCACCTCATCAGCCGCAACTCTAAAGATCGCATGGGCTTTTTCCTCTAGATCGGGTTGGGTACCCAGCCGCGCCAAACGCATGAAATTATAGGCAGCCACCGAGTTGCCGGAAGGAATCGCCCCATCATATATCTCCTTAGGCCGATAAACCTGCTCCTCCGCATCTTTACCATAAAAGAAAAGTCCGCCGTGCTCATCATCCCAGAAAAGATCGATCATACGCTTATTCAAATCTAAAGCAGTATTCAGGTAATTCATGTTAAAAGTAGCCTGATATGTTTCGATCAACGCCCAGATCATAAAAGCATAATCATCTACATAAGCCGAAAAAGAGGCTTCACCATCCCGGTACCGCGCTAAAAGTCGTCCATCCGGGCGGCACATGTTGTCCAAAATAAAACCAATCGCTTCTTCCGCAGCATCCCGGTACTCCTGTATGCCTAAAACCCGGTATCCCCTGGCCAGAGCCGCGATCATCAGGCCGTTCCAGGAGGTCAATATCTTATCATCCTTAAAAGGCTTGATTCGATGCGACCGGTGTTCAAACAGCTTCTGCCGTTCGGTGGCATGCACCCGTTCCCGCGCATCATGCCATGAAGAAGATAGTAGATTAGGAATATTTTTACCTTCGAAGTTGCCCCGTTCGGTGATGTCATATACATTGCAGAATGATTCGCCCTTTCCCTTACCCAGCACCGACTTTATTTCATCCGGTGTCCAAACATAGAACTTACCCTCTTCGCCCTCAGAATCGGCATCCTCTGCCGAATAGAAGCCGCCCTCGGCAGAACACATATCCCGCAGAACATAGGTAAATATCTGTCCGGCCACATCCCGGTACTGTTCTTTCTTGGTGACCTGATAGCCTTCCAGGTAGGCCATGGCCAGCAGGGCATTATCATACAGCATCTTCTCGAAGTGGGGCACCAGCCACCGCCCATCGGTCGAATAACGCGAAAAGCCAAAGCCGATATGGTCGTACATCCCGCCCCGATGCATGGCATCCAGTGTCCGGTCCACCATCTCGAGTGCCGTGTCCTCTCCAGCCAGCATGCCATAACCCAATAAAAAGGCCAGGTTATGCGGGCTCGGAAACTTGGGAGCATTGCCAAAGCCTCCGTAGCGCTGGTCAAATACCTTGGCAAAACTATCATAGGCGTTGTCCAGGTCATGACGGGTCAATTCGTCAGTTTCAACGACGGCTGGCGGGGCCAGAGCCTGTATCACCCGGTCACTGCTTTCCAACAATGCTGGCCTGTTTTCGGCCCAGGCATCAGTTACCACTTCCAGGACCTTCAGGAACCCGATCAACCCCGGTCGGCTATCTTTAGGAAAATAGGTCCCCGCAAAAAAGGGCTTCTTATCAGGGGACAGGAAAACGGTCAGCGGCCACCCTCCATGGCCAGTAGTGGCCTGACAAAAGCTCATGTAGACATGATCGATATCAGGGCGCTCTTCCCGGTCGACCTTGACCGGTACAAAGTGCTGGTTGAGGACTGCCGCCACTTCTTCATCTTCAAATGACTCCCGCTCCATTACATGGCACCAATGACATGTCGAGTAGCCTATACTTAGGAATATTGGCTTATCCTCTTCTCTGGCCTTAGCAAAGGCTTCATCGCCCCAGGGATACCAGTCCACGGGATTATGAGCATGCTGAAGAAGGTACGGAGATTTCTCGTTGGCAAGTCGATTTGTATATTTATGAGTCAAAGGCTTCAACTCCAATGAATATTATCAATGTCTTAGTTTGAGGGAATTGAGTGAGGATTATGCGGATTGGTTTAGGAACCAAGCTGATCATTGATATAGTCCTGGGTTTTAAGATAGCTCTTGCGCCAAAAATAGGAAATACCTAAAACTGCGAAAGGAAAGCCTACAATGATAATCCATTGCAGTAAATATGAAACTCCAAAATCGATTAAATCAAAATGAAGGATCTTTGCTAAAAAGCCATATATTGTGCCAGGTATCCAGGCTAATAAGAAACAGGATGCTGCAAAATAATTTGCTGCTATACTATTCATTTCTTCACGAAGTAACTCATCTGATCTGGTTGTGTCCAGTAGCACAATCCTCTTTTCCTCAATGAGGTCATCAAATATAGACTTTAATTCATTATCATTCTCAACACAAACCAGCCTAACCTTTTTTCTTCCGGCGATCAAATAGTGAATTCCAATATGCTCGATGTCTTGGTAAAAGATGACTATTTTTCGCCAAAGTAAATGGTGAATAACCAATCTATCTGATAGAAG
Organism: Acidobacteriota bacterium; assembly: GCA_050259595.1. Classification (GTDB taxonomy): domain Bacteria; phylum Bacillota; class Syntrophomonadia; order Syntrophomonadales; family DTU052; genus JBLNAX01. The sequence goes on from JBLNAX010000036.1 coordinate 5,421, forward strand.
CGAAATAGATAGTATCAATCTTAACCCCGTCCAAATAACAATGGCACCGAAAAAGGCAGTTATCGCTAATAAAACTATGTCAAATGCAAAAGCAAACAAAGCTGTAACTAGCATCAATTCGATAAATACAAGAAAACCGTAGTTCCATTTAACATTAAAACTATATTTTGGTACAAAATTCTTCAATACCATACCTCCTAGTTTTGATATGACAAGTTTCAATATTCTATTATTTCCTTTATCCTCCTTCTGACTACATATAAAAAGCCCTTACACAGAGCTCCTAGCTCCTATTTATTGGGTGTTTGAATTACTCTCATTCAATCTGTTGTTTTGTTGATTGCAAACCATTTCCATAATAAGCATAATAAACATATAACGCATTGCAGTACATGTTTCATAACATAATGAGCACGGTTTGTGAGAAGCAAAGGCCGTGGGCAAGCAAGGATATAAACTATGATGTGGGGGAATGGAGATTGCAGAATAAAACCATCATTAAGAAGGCATTATTCGCTATAGCAGCTGTTTTGTTTGTTCTGGCGCTGGGGATTGGACTAACATTCCGCAATGAAATCAAGACAATGAACAGCATTACTAAGGTTGACAAATATGGATTTTACACAATGGAGTTTACGAGTGATTATGGATTTGACGAATTCCTTAAAGTAGGGGCCAGCAGTGACAAAGAACTCATCCAGTTTGTAATTCGCAAATCTTTAAAAGGTATCCCCATTGATGTACCTCCACCTGAATTAGGCTGCACGACATTCAATGCCGTAACACCAAAAGGAGATTTCATATTCGGAAGAAATTTTGACATGAATTATTCACCTGGGATGCTCGTACATACACGTCCGGCAAACGGATACGAAAGCATATCAATGGTCAATTTGGCTTTTCTTGGTTTTAAAGGCGATTATATGCCTGATAGTATTTTCAATCGTACAGAAACACTGGGGACACCTTATGCCCCTCTGGATGGTATCAATGAAAAAGGACTATCAGTTGGAATCCTCCTAGTACCAGACAAGCCTACAAATCAGACAACTAAAAGAATAGACATTACTTGTACAACTGCAATCCGAATGCTGCTGGACAAAGCGGCTACTGTGGATGAAGCTGTGACTTTGCTGAAGAAATATGATATGCATGACTCTGCGAACGCCTGTTACCATTACCAGATCGCCGATGCTGACGGCAAAAGTGTCATTGTCGAATACATAAACAACGAAATGCATTTATTAACGCCTAAAACTTCCTACCAGGCATGTACTAATTTCTTTCAGACCCCCGGTGCAAAGTATAATCTGGGGATAGGTCAGGACCGTTATAATATTGTGATGACTGGATTAAAAGGCAAAAATGGTGTTGTGACCGAGAAGGAAGGAATGAACTTACTAAACGCAGCTAAAACATTGAATTTTAATTATCAGAAAAAGGGTGTAATAATCAATACTCAGTGGAGTGCAATATACAATAATACAAAAAAGAGCGTTGATATTTGTATCGGGCAAAATTATGGCAAGGTGTATCATTATTCAGTTGCGCATTAGGAATCTTCCGACAACTGTTACAGGTCCTCTATGTGTGCCGTAGGGATATGAGGGATTTGATTGCTACTTTTCAAATTGTCCCTCATTCTCCATCGACATCATCAAGAAGCCGCAAAAGGCTGCATTATCGGCTTGTAGAGAAGTATCTACATGCACTTTCATCTCGTTTATTTGTTCGCGATAAGCCCTATAGAATTCAAAGGTCGGTTTCGGACTGTATTTGAGTCCTGTTAATCCAAAGTACTCAATAACATTCTTGGTTGTAGTGGGCTTGATGAACACTTCAACTTCAGGGCGATAATATACCCCGCAGACTGTTAAAAGCGGCCATCTGGCCAGCTTGTACTCCTGGAGCAGTTCAGCCATGAGGGCAAATCCGAAAGCCTGATCACCGTGCAGAAATTCTTTCAGGCCATGGGATAGGCGCTCCTTTTCACTGTCAATCAACCCTCGGGTCAAGTCCCGGAATTTAGGCTTCTCGAACACCGAAACCATCGACGACTGGCCAACGATCTTGCTCATTGACTCAACGATCCTGCCCGGACTTTCAAACTGTTCTATGGCAAAGCTGTCCTGCGCCATTTTGGTCATTTTACCGGGTTTGTGTTTCTTCGCGATTTCGAGTATTTCAGGATTTGCGAATCCTCCGGGATACAGCATAAGAAATCTTGCTTCCGCTTCTTTCAGCTTTGTTTTGTTCATTAATTTATCGCCCCTTTCGGTAATCTATTCTTGAATTAGCTGTGTGCAGAATCCCATGGCAACTCGCATTTCTTTGCTTTGTAAAGCATCTTATAAAACAATAGATCTACTGGATTGATTATACAATACGAGAGAATGATCGCGACAAGAAAAAGCCCTAATACAGGCTCTATAAAAAATTAATTGTGTTATTTGCGCGCATCGCACCAATGACATGTACAATAGCTGATACCCAGGAAGGGATTATACAGGGTGATATATCTGACAGGATTGTCTATTAATTATACGCAGATAGTTGTGATGGAAACTTTAGGGTTAACACTGATTAAACTTCACACGAAAAGTCGTACCATTGGGACTCGTATTAATATCAATCAGAGCATTATGTCTGGCAGCGATGCTATAGCACACAGCCAATCCCAGTCCCGTCCCATTATCTTTAGTAGTTAAAAAGGGAGTCCCGATTCTATCGAGCACAATGCTCTCGATCCCTTTTCCTTCATCCTGTACGGTTAATGAAACCTCATGATCATTCGTGAAGGTTTTTACGGTCAAAGTGCCACCGGGCAGCATAGATTCTAGCCCATTACGGACCAAGTTTAAGATTAACTGTCGAATCTCCTTATGATCGAGAAAGAGCATAGGTATCCTTGATAATTCCAATTGTAAATTCATGTCCGCCAGCCGAGCTTCGGCATTAAGCATCGGAAATAAAAAATTAACCACATCATTTAAGCTGGTCGGCTTCTTCTCGACTACCTTATCTCTGGCCATAGAAAGAAAATCAGATATTATTCCATTTGCCCGATCAAGTTCATCGATCATTAGATCGAAGCTGTCCCTGTGTTGGAAGAATTCCTCCTGATCCCTGTAAAGCTGCAAAAAACCGCGCACAGTTGTCATCGGGTTTCTAACCTCATGCCCAATACCAGCGGCTACTTCACCGACTGTATTAAGCCTATCAAGACGGGCCATTTCTTTTTCATACAGCTTCATTTCCGAAATATCAGTGATAACACTTCTATACATTGGAGGGCTGAATTTATTGTCATAATGCGGAACACTCACCAGTTGTACCTCAATAGGAGCCCGGTTTCTAACTGAAAGGCACAGTTCAGTAATTACTCTATCGTGTGTTCTTCGGCAGCGGCGCAAGTGGTCCAGAAAAAGCTTTAGGTCGCTTTGAGCTACAAAGACATAGAACATTGCACCTATCAGTTGGGTAGACTCGAATCCGAACAATGAAGCTGCGGTATGATTGATCTCTTGTATACAGCCTTGGCCATCGAATGTTAAATAACCTACCGGAGCAAAGTCATAAAGAGCGGCAAATCGGCTCTGGGATTCTTCCAGTTCTACCATAGCTTCTTGAAGCGCCTGACATTTAACTTCCAGCTCCAATTGCTTACAATCCAGTTCATTTCTTAGCAGCACAAGCTCGCCAAATTTGCCCCTATATTTGTGCAACTTAGCAGAGCTTATCATTTTACAGCGATTTATTCTGGTCTTCTCCAACTACTACACTCCCTTATTATTTCACCGCCCCACAATAGCAAATCGCCACAGATATCTCGATTATTGGTGTACGTCTTTATTCATCTGCACTCCCACCCACATCGGATATGGCCATGAGTATCAATTTTGTTTGGTTATTGGGGTCTACAATCTGCCGGGCATTGATTATCATCTTTTTAAGTCCTAGATAAGGAAAATCATGCACCACAACGAAATCATCAAAAGTAGTAGCTTTACTGTATATCTCCTCCAACAACGCTCGCAACTCACCGATATCCCACTGTCCATTGCCCAGATCGAAAACGAGCCTATTCAAGGTTTCTTCTGGTGCAACCTTAAATGTTTGATAAAACGCCCGGTTGGCCAATTCAATATGATAATCAATATTCAGAACCAGGAGCGGTTCCCGAATAGTTTCAACAATCGCTTCCGCATATCCCCGAGCTTCCTGAGTCAGAGTAAGACTTTTCTTGATTACATCGATATTAACGAATGTAATGATTACACCATCTATTTTGTTATCAGAAGTCCGATATGGTCTGATTTGGACCGAGTACCAGCAGTCATGACGATCCTGCACTTCAGCTTCTTTGCTGTTCAGAGTATCTATGACTTCCAGAATGTTTTGCTCTAGATCAAAGTTAACAAAACTTGTGTTGATGTCGGTAATGGGCCGTCCGACGTCAGTGGCAATTAGGTTAAATACTTTTTCCGCAGCAGGGTTAAAGCGCCTGATACCTAAATTGTTGCTAAGCATGACAACTGGTATGTTAAGGCTGCGGAATAGATTTGACAAATCACTGCTGACTTCGCTTAGCTCCTGGTTACGGTCCTGGACTTCATCATTTAATGTCATTAATTCTTCATTAGCTGATTGGAGCTCTTCTTTGGCGGTTTCCAATTCCTCATTCATGCTCTGTAATTCTTCATTGCTGGTTTGGATTGTTTCGTTAGCCGCGCGGAGTGCTTCATTGGTAAATTCGTACTGAGCGACAATGGATTGGAGGTACTCTTTTGTAGCGGTAAGTTCATGTTTCAATCTTACTATTTCAATATTTTCGTCACTCTGGCTACCGTGATCGTGTGTTTCTAAAATGTTGTCTGTGTCTGCCCATTCCGGCAAAGCCGAATTGATTGCTTTTTCAAACAATATCAGGAAATTTGCATCCTTTTTATATGGCTCTTGAATTGGGATAACATTGATATTGACCCGATAGGTTACTGCATTATTACATACCTGCAGGCCATCTTTTCTAACCGGGATATTATCCTTTTTCGCCTGCATAATGGCGTTGTACAGTCCCAGAGACAAACCATCTCTGACCATCTTGGTAATTTTTAGACTTGGTTTCCCGGCTGACGGCTCCAGATAATCACCGGTATGGCCACGAAACTGTACAATTTCCATCTCACTGTCGACAATCACTCCTGCTGGAGTATGATGATTCAGCACAATCCGGTCAGCTTCTTCTATGAGATTAAACTTCAAACCGGTGTCAGAGATGATCATCCTATGTTTATTTGGATTTTCCATAGTTGCTGCGGCATGTTCGCGAGCGGCAATCTCATGCATCAATGGAGTTGGAATTGCCTTCTTTGAATAAATTCTATGTTTTTTATCTACCATATTAAACAAGTTGGCATACGCACCTATGGACTCCGAAGAGCCCAGCAAAAGATGACCGGAGTTTTTGAGGGCGTAGTGAAAAACAGGGAAAAGCTTCTTTTGTAAGCTACGCCCAAAATAAATGATTACATTTCGGCAACTAATCAAGTCCAGCCTTGAAAAAGGCGGGTCTTTGACCATATTATGTTTGGCAAAAACGAACATATCACGGATACTCTTAGAGACTTGATAGCCATCATTTAACTTAACAAAGAAACGACGCAGGCGCTCAGGTGATACATCATTAACAATATTATCCGAAAATTTACCACTTCGCGCCTTATCGATCAGTGACTCATTTATGTCAGTAGCAAATATTTGAATTGGCGTATTATATGAATCGTCCTCCAAAAACTCGATCAATACTATCGCTATTGAATACGCTTCTTCACCTGTTGAACACCCCGGCACCCATATCCTTATTGGCTCGTTAGGCGCCCTGTCTTTTATAATAGCTGGAAACACACGGCTTTTTAGAGTCTCAAATGTCTCAGCATCCCTAAAGAAATTGGTGACATTTATAAGCATATCCTGATATAAATCCTCAACTTCAATCGGGTTCTCCCGCAGATAATTTACATAGTCGCCTAATTTTTCGATTCGGTTTAAAATCATACGTCGTAATATACGCCGTTTTAAAGTTAATTCTCTGTACTCAGAAAAGTTGATGCCTCTGTATTTTAGTAAGATATCGTAAATTTGTTTAAAATCATTTTCACCTTCGAAATACAACTTGCTGGTTTCAGCAGTTGTTATACTGCTGACATTGGAATGCGCAATTTCTGCCAGTTCATGAGCTATCTCTTCCGGCGATAAGACATAATCTACGAATCCGGTAGCAATGGCATTGAGGGGCATACTGTCGTAGTTGCCTGTTTCGGGCTTTTGTGCAAAGGTAATGCCCCCAGCGGTTTTGATCTCTCTCAAACCCCGCGAACCATCAGAAACTGATCCAGATAAGACCACCCCAATCGCTCTGCTGTCTTGATCTTTTGCCAATGATTCCATGAAAAAATCTATCGGCATATGCTCTCTTTCAATAACTTCCCGGGGAATGGAGTTCAATACTCCCCCAGAAATCCAGATAGTCTTATCTGGTGAGACTAGATAAACATGGTCTGATTCCACAACTGTTTTCTCTTCGATATATCTAACCGGCATAGATATTGTCTGAGACAGGATTTCTTTTAATACACTTTCATGTTGAGGGTCCATGTGCTGGATAACCACAAAAGCCATACCTGTATTATTGGGGAGTTTTTCGAGCAATCTTGTTAGAGCTTCCATCCCACCCGCAGATGCTCCTATTCCTACAATGGTACAGGTGCTGGTTTCAGCAGGTTGATCTTCTGTTGATGTCTCCATAGCGGAAAGAGGTTTGTCAATGGGTAGTTCGGTGTTATCGATTACGTTTTCACTGGTTAGAATACAGTCTAAATCGTTCTGCTCCTGCTGTTGCACTAGTTTATATTTTTGATCCGAATCATTTTCCGTCAACACGCCACCCCATTTTCATTGATTTGAAATCAAGTGCATTTGAATTTTGTCGATGTCTAAGTTCACTTCACAGGTGCCAACAAATTCGTAAGGACTGCTATTATACTTGCGGTATCATCAGACAACCTAAGTGCAAGAAAAACAACCGTGCCTGGTTTGCACGGTTGGCCATGTAATTTCTTTATGATTCCAAACTGTCACTCTTTGAGTTTTCAACTCACAAACACTAACTGTATAATTGGACAAATCTTTCTAGAATCCTCCAGAATAATCTGTTAGCTATTGACTATTATTGTAGATTATTGGCGGTTCTTTGCCGTGTTTGAAATATTGCATCTCTATAATTGCTTAAATATCCAAAGATATCGGAGCAATCGCCTGGAATGTGTAACATTGGAGAACTCTGGAATGGTCAGTACGATGCTAAATTGGTAAGCTAGGTCCGCCTCTGGTATACTAAGAAGGTAGTGATCTATTCTTATTATTTAAATCACTATAAATCGAGGGCAACACGTATTTTTGTTTTCTTCACTGGCCTGCTACGAGATCTGAGGACAAGTCCTGCCTACAACCGAAAGGGTAGCATAAACAGGAATATTCCGCAGCATAGAAACCCAATTGAATCGAAGGAGAGTGCTCATATTATGGCATCATTGAACATGAAAGGACCGTTTCACCTATCTGAAGGTGAGATCGATAAACAGGTAACAGAAAAAGGTCCAGGCAACTTTGCATTAGCTTATAAAGACGGCGATGGCTATCTGAGAGTCTGTTATATAGGCCGATCTGATTCAGATGTTAACAGCCAATTAAAACACTGGGTTGGAAAGACCCGCAGACCTTACTTCAAATACAGCTATGCTTCTTCTCCGCAAGCAGCATTTGAAAAGGAATGCAACAGTTATCATGATTTTAGTCCAAGCGACAATAACAGCCACCCGGCTCGCCCGGCTAGCACCAACTGGAAATGCCCTAGATGTGCTGTTCTAGGCTAGATCAAACAACGAAATAATGATTAACAGGATCAACAAATCAGGCTGCCGATGAGAACTGAGCTCAGTTAACTTTCCGGCAGTCTTTTTTCATGCTCTGTACTTGGCACCAATGACGACTAGATAGGGGATAACCAGCTCTGGCTATGGCCAAATGCCTCAATGTGAATATATAAAGCTTTTAGGACAAGAATAATCTAAATAGTCTATATCGTTAGTGCTTTCGGAGGTACGCTTTGCCGCCTGTATTCTGGTTTATCCTTCTGGCTGTCATTGCCATATTCATCACGACTTTTACAATATACAAGAAAAGGTCAGTCACCGAGTTATCTTCGTATTTGGTTTTTTATCTTTTCGCTACATCTCTATCCTGGATCGGCGAGTTCATCGTTCTGGGATTCTTCAATAGTTATGCATATAATATAGGGGTATTTGCCAATCCCTGGCTGCAGAATTTATTTGCTCACCTAATTCTCAACTCATTTTTCTGGCCAGGTACGGCTGTGTTGGTAGCGGCGTATTCTTTGGGCTTTGGTTGGATTACTTTAATCGCGATTGTTTATATGATAATCGAATACTTGTTTTTGGTTTTTGGTTTGTATGAACACCATTGGTGGAGAATATACATGACAGGTATCACGGTAGTTATCTTTTTAACCATTTCCAGAGTATGGTTTGCCAGAATGAATCAAATACGCCAGGGGTATACACGGATCGTGACACTTTACTTTGCAGCACTAGTCATCATCCACATCCCCACTCCGCTGCTTTTGCTTCTGGGGAAGCAATACTACATCATGAAACTAGCTCCAGACATGTACCTATCCAGTATTATCTTTATCTTGTCTTATCAGATGGTTGAGACCGCAATAATAGTATTCTTTATATCAGTGCTAAAAAACTGGTATTGGAAGCTCGCCCCATTCGTTATTTCTATTGCAGGCCAGTACACTCTAGCAAAGATGGGTATACTAGTTATTCAGGACGGGTGGAACTTGACTTACTCTCTTGTTCTTTATGCTGTCACTTTAACGGCAATTATCCTGGTCGAACAATATACTTTGAAACCTAAAGAATGTGACTCATGAGTGGAACACAACAGACATTATTTATCTTGTTTTTGCACCTGTTGAACTTGTAATAGACCAATGCTTTGAACGACTTTCCCAAGATGGCGCCGTCTTGATGCCGTTAGCAGCATACCCATTTAGCCAACAATTCGGCTGGATTCAAGACAGATTCGGTGTTTCATGGCAATTTAGCCTGGATTAGCTTACCAATATTGAACACTTCCTTCTCAGCAGCATCTCTGAATCACCCCTGGGGATGATTACGCGGGCTAACGCGGTTGATAAAATGAATCATAAGACGCTCAGAAGGGAGATGTGATCGTTTGCGAAAACTAATGATACCATTGATTATGACCCTTTGCATGGTCATGGTGGGGTGTGCTGATCTTAAAACACCTGGCAAGACTGCCCCAACAAGTGTTAGCGGGGTCAAAGAACCGGTATCCGACCAGCAGCGCATTAAAGGCACCTGGTTATGTGTGGAGGCAACCATTGACGGGCAAACCACTAAAATGGATCCGGTCAGCATAAAGCCAGAGAACATGCTGATCACTACATTCGATGGTGAAAGCCACATGATCGCCAACTGGGGCGGTATCCAGAAAAACCTGACCTACAAATGGGTCGGCTCTGACCAGATCCGGGCAGACCAGCCAGCCGACGCCGATGTGAAAACCCCGAGCTGGACCTATTACAAAGTTGGTTTTGATAACACTAGACTCATTCTGACCATCACTCAGCACAGTGACGACAAATCTAAAATTGGCGAACGGGCTGTTTTAATAAAATATACCCCAAAAATGCCGGGAGCCAAGTAGCCGACGGCCATAAAAGTCCATCATTCAAAAAAAAGGCAAGGGGTAAAACCTTTGCCTTTTGTTTTGGCACCCCAGGAATCACTAATAAAGGTTTAAAGGCAAAATGATAGAACTATAATTGAGAAATGAAACGATTTTCGAGAATCTCTTGGCAGCACCTTTAGGAGTGGATTATTCGTGGAAAAGAAAGCAATAGCGTCCAACGGAGTTCCTGTATATTACTATAAACAACCAAATACCCATAGTATTTGTATAGCGTTGTACGTGAAGACAGGATCCCTATATGAACATGAACATCCAGGGATATCACATTTCCTGGAACATTTACATTTTCGAAAACTCGGAGGAAGGACCCAGAGAGAGCTTTATTATGAACTAGAAACTATCGGTGCTTATTTGGGAGCAAGCACATCTAAGGAATTTCTCCAGTTTAATCTCACTTCAGCTCCACAGTATTTTTCTCAACTCTCAAGAATTGCTGCTGATTTATTAGGCCAACTCGAAGCTGATACCAAAGACTTTACGGCTGAGAAAAGGCTGATACTCAGCGAAATAAGGGAAAGTGAACAGAATAATTGTATCGATTTCTTGTGCAACAAACACGTGTGGGAAAACACTAACTTGCAGCACCCGATTCTCGGCACGATATCGTCAGTTAGTAAGTTGACACTGCCCATTTTACAGAACGAGAAAGAACAAACATTTACAAAAAATAATATATTTTATTATATTTCCGGAAGCTTTAACGATGATGATATCACGGTACTTATTAAGGAGATCGAACGTTATAGCTTACAGAGTCGGCCGAAAACCAAAAACGACAATGTGGCCAGTATACCTGCCAATTTCAAAGATCGAAATGCTTTTGCTAGGATTTCACAGCGAAAATGGGATATGCATGAAGTAAGAATATCATTTGACGTCGATTTCGCTTCAGTTGGCCGGCGCGAATTACTCTATCTTGATAGCATTTTAGTTGATGGACTGTGTTCGTTACTACGCTCAGAACTAATAGAGAAAAAAGGTCTCATATACAGCCTCTCCTCCACGATAGAACAATACCGAAATATTGGTATGTATTATTTATCATTTAGTGTATTTAAAAGTAATCTTTATCAAGTTGTTCAGGGTTTTGTAGATGTTATCAATCAGGTAAAACTAGATATATCCAATGAGGATATGGAAGCCACAAGGGTTTTTAAAACCGACAATCAATTGATGTTATTGGATGATCCAGAAAGTCTGAATTGGAACTTTGCCTATGAAAACCACATTTTAGAGAATCAGTATTCTAGTATAGTGGAATTTGCCGATGCTTATCGCCAAATCACCAAACAAAAACTCATCGAAATAACCAATGAAGTATTTACTCCCAATAATGCCATAATTGTCAGCATGGGCAAAAAGAAAGGCTTATCTGCATCCAAACTGCAGGAGATATTAGCAGAAGGCCTTAAATAGGGCTAAGGGCTACTTTTCAATCCTTCAATATCCCTCTAAACGCTGCTGCCATCAATAGTATGATAGGCAATCCCAAACTCAGCACCATGCAGATTTGGGAATATGGAAACGCTAAGAAATTAACATAGTTACAGTGGTCCATACCCATATAATAAGTCACAAAAACCAGCAACACTGTTATCGGCACGAGCAAAAGTATATCTTTCTTCACCCCCGTAATCCGCTGAATGCAGTACTTTGCGCAATAAAACATCGTAGCCGATTGAACCAGGACAGTTAAAACAAAAAAGCTTACCATGATAAGCTCATATCTTGGCAGGTATTTAGTTAGCTGAGCGCAGCGTATCTGCTGCATACAAACCATTGTATATTGTCCCATAAGTTCAGGCCCTAAAACCATCGTTTCAAATAGCGGCCATAAAACAACCAAAATTGCACCCGTGACCATGGCCCAGAATGTCAGCCCGAATACCTTCTTTGTATTGTTCAGTAAAGGATATAAGAAAGCACCCCCCAGAATTACCATGGAAATATCCGAGAAAACATACACGCTTCCGGCAATATCAGAAAAGAGACCTTTGTCCATAAGCGGCAACAAATTGATTGGTTTCACATCTTGAATAGTGCCTGTCACCATTGTCAGGGTAATAAGAATTAACATGATAAAACCTACAAATGAAAACCTTACAACCACCTCTATTCCCAGGTATACACCATACATGCAGAGCAATACCCAGAGAAGACATATAATAAAGAATGGTGTTTGCGGGAGGAAATACTCTCTTAGGTGAAGCGTCATCACATTGGCGGAGACTGCGTATGCCAAAATGAAATAAATCGCCAGTAGAATTGTGATTCCAAGGCTAACCCATTTCCCCAAGAGTTCTTCAGAGAATTCCACAATTGTTTTATCTTTGAACTTGGAACACAGGTAGGTCATTAAGAGCACGACCATAATCCCGATTCCCAAACCGATGGTCATTGACAACCAGGTATCTGCTCCAAGTTCCCTAACCATCACTCCGGAGGTGATTCCGATGGCTTTGCCAAAAAGAAGGTTGGGAATTATAAAGAAATACTGCATTCGATCAATTGAAACCTTAGCCACCGATCCCACCCCCTCGTTATTCCTAGAATATCCTTATTGGTTGCTGTTTTAACTTGCTTGATCTAATCTTGATATCAACCGAGACACTAACCGGTATGATTGGGAAAACCTCCTGCCAACGGTCCTTTAATCCACTTTCCCATTCCCGGTCATTTTGCACATGTACAATCATTGCCAAGCCCAAAACATCTACCATATATTTATTTTGTATTACTCCCAGGGAGTCTCTAATCTCTTTTTCAATTGTTTGGTTGACCAGGTCGGCAACATGTTCTTTAATTTCATTTATCCCCTGGCCCGTAACACCGCCTTCTTCAGCGATGTCTCCATCCCCAGATATATTAATTGAAATGTTGGGCATTCCGTCTGTCACACTGGCTTTGATCTTGGCTTTTACGTTCCTCGTTTCTACGGATACACTTTTGTTGCCATGTTCAGGATCTATGACTGTTACCACAGTATCTTTCGTCTGATTCAATATCCATGCAGCCCCAAGCGTTTCTTTGGGAGTAAGCCATCCCAGCATTCTATCTTTTTTGAATACCGCTGCTCCTCTCATATCTATAGTTTCAGCATATTTTCCGCCTGTGGGCTGGCTATCTTTAGATTGCAGGATTGCCCTTTTCAAGCTGATTTCAGAAATCAAAGGGTTTTCATACTTGTTTGCCAGTTCTGAGGCGACATCCAGCATATGTGATTCCACACTCTCAGCAGAAAGTGCACGATAACCCTCAAGTAAGATGAAGGATATTCCAGTCGGGTTTTCCATTCCCGCCCTCGCAGCCACATAATCCTTGGCATCCCCTTTCGATACAACGACAGCGGCTTTCATTCGTAATTCGGGCTGGTGTGTGAAATAGTCAATTACCGGAATTATTCCTTCTCTTGCAAGTGATTCGCCAATAATAACCACATTGTTATGTGCCCACATTATCCTTCTGGAGGAAATCCCAACAAGCTTTCTGGTTGCATCAAAGATAGAGTCTCCCTCTTCGGTGGCAATCCAGACTGAGCTGCCTTGTGTGCTACTAGAATTACTGACATTTGGATTGGCAATTTGTATGGTTACCGAATACCGATATGGTTTGGCTGCTTTGTCGATGCCAACTGCAGTAACCAGGCCGATCTCGTTTATTTCCCGCATGTCCCAGCAACCACCTGTGGCAATCAGGCTTGATGCTAAACATATGCAAAGCATTACTTTGATTTTTCGCAACATATCGCCCTTTGACTATTTATTGTTATGATTTTGACGGTGGCTTCATATTTGTGACCTGCCTCTTTTTATCTTTGGGTCTAACAAACCCCGGCCTATTCGTCATTTTCTGCCAGGGTGTGCGAATTAACACATCCTTGAGATCATGACTATCTAAAGGAATTATAGGAGCAAAATATGGAGTCCCAAAAGATCGTAATGACATGAGATGCAAGAGTAGTATTACAATGCTGGCTAGATATCCTAAAAGACCGAATAAAGCGGTCATAAACAGAATCGGAAACCGAATTACCCTCAGGGAATTATTCATACTATGTGCAGGTATGGCAAAGGTAGATATTGCCGCGACAGCTACTACAATTATCAATAGCGGACTGACAAGACCTGCCGATACCGCCGCTTGACCAATTACAAGCGGCCCGACTATACCGACTGTTTGCCCGAAAGCTTTGGGCATTCTAAGGCCTGCTTCCTTCATAATTTCAAGTATGATTTCCATCACAAAAGCCTCTATTACTGCAGGAAATGGGACACCGTTCCTGCCAGCGGCGATTTTTAGTGCGAGGGTCGTAGGCAGCATTTCCTGATGAAACGATGTGAGCAATACGTAAAGGGAAGAGGCCGAAATACTCAGATACTGCGCTAAGAAACGCAACCACCGGTTGAACGATGCCATGTAAAACCTATCATAATAGTCACCGCTGCTTTCGAGAAATTGCCAGAAAACCGCCGGTATTATCAGAATAAAAGGTGTATTATCCACCAAGACAACGACCCGCCCCTCCAATAAGGCCGCGCAAACCTTATCCGGCCTCTCTGAACTTTGTATTGTGGGAAATATAGAGTAGGGGCTATCTTCAATCAATTCCTCAATGTACTCGCTTGCAATAATGGCATCCACTTTGATTTTCGCAAGTCTCTCTTTGACTTCCTTCACCAAAGCGTCATCAGCCAGGCTATTAATATATGCGACAGAAACCATCGTTTTTGTTCTCTCGCCGATTCTGACAGTATCAAAACGCAGTCCGTAATCCTTGATCCGTCTTCGAATCAGAGCTGCGTTGGTTTGTATATTCTCAACAAAACCATCCCTTGGGCCTTTTATTTCACTCTCAACCTGCGGCTCATTCACTGGACGCCCTTCGTATTTTCTGGTGTTCAAAATCAATGCAGAAGAACATTGATCCATGAAAAGAGCGGTATTTCCTTCTATGATAGCGTCACAGATTTCTTCCCATCGCCCAGTCACTGTTACTGCTGTTGTAAAGACTCCATGTTCCATCAAAATGGAAATGCTGTCCGTTCTCCTTCTCTGCGCCTTCCTTTCCGACAAAACAGAGATGCATTTCGTGCCTCTCTGCATCGTCCTATCCTGCAATCCTGTGTATTGCATTAATGGCCCCAGTATACTCTCTTCCACCACTCTGGCATCAATCATTCCGTCGATGTACACAATGAAGGCTTCGGCATCATCAAACGCGGCAACCCTGAAATGCCGATATTCTGTATCAAAGCTATTCCCAATTTTATTCTTGAGAAATGATTCATTCATGCTTAATGATTCGTTGATCAAAGAAGTATCCTTATATGCGGCTGGTGATATTACATTACATTATCTCCATTGACGGCATGTTCCAATCAATTCATGTGTAATCATGAAGAAACATTTATACCAAATCGATTTAGCTCTCATTATATCTTGTCTGGATTATATAGTGGTGGTAGATTACGATGGGGCATTCACACAAATGCATAAAAAGAAGCCGCCCGTATTATCGAGCGGCTTGCCCGTTAGTTGTTTAGGGAAGAAGTTTCATCAATAACTTATTGCTTACGCCTGAGGAGTCCAGTACTGAGCCAATATGGTCTGAACCTCCTGCGGCTTGTCTTGAATGGCCTGGTCCCATGTGACTCCAGCACCACTGCAGAACGATGCCATTGCTTGAATGAGGCCGTTTACCTTCGAATTGAGTAGTTGCTTACCATCCGAAGATTTGAGCACCTCGGTCTGGTATTTTGATCCAAGATACCAGGAATCAACGGTTAGATAACCAGTTGCGGCGTGAATGGAAGCATTTAGATTATTGCCAGATTGGGATAATACCAGTTCCAGGGCAGTTGCACCGAACTTAACCTGGTCGCTGTTCCCAGATGTGCTGTCGTTTTCAAATATCGTGTCATGACCGGTATTCTTGTTGAAGATATAAATGTCGTTACCAGTTCCGCCTTTCAAGGCATCATCCCCTAAACCTCCATCAAGTGTATCAGTACCGGCACCTCCATCCAGAGTATCATTGCCGCCATATCCGTACAGTGTGTCATTGCCGGCTAGCCCGTTTATTCTATCATTGTGATAATTTGAACCGTACAGAATGTCATTGCCGGCGGCGCCTGTAACAACCGCTAAATCACTTAACTGAGCGGCCGTCAGTATCGTATTATCAGCAAACTTGACCTGATCTACCTGATAAGCCGCTCCTTTAAACCAGTCGGTGAACGTCAATGTCTCACCTGTAGCAGTAATCTTTAGTATTAGGTTTTCTGCATTCTGCAGGTAGCTCAGTGACGATTTGTACAAGCCGGAGCCAAGGACCGTATCAAAACCATTATCAACTCCACTGCCCTCATAACTGATTATGGTATCACTTCCTGCACCCTTGCTCCAAAAATAAGTATCATTGCCGGTTCCGCCTCTTAGAGTATCATTGCCGACTCCCCCGTCAAGAGTGTCATTTCCACCATAACCATAAATGGTATCATTGCCTGCAAGACCACTAAAACGGTCATTATGGTAATTGGACCCGTATAATGTATCATTGCCGGTGGTTCCAGTGACAACTGCCAGATCGCTCAGCTGTGCAGCTGTTAACACAGTTCCATCACCGAACTTGACTTGATCCACCTGATAAGCCGCTCCTTTAAACCAATCAGTAAAGGTCAATGTCTCGCTAGTAGCAGCGATTTTGAGTATCAGGTTTTCTGCATTTTGTAGGTAGTTCAACGATGACTTGGTTAAGATAGAGCCAATACTTACGGTATCTACACCATTGTCAGCAATGCCTTCGTAGCTTATGATGGTGTCGTTGCCTACATTCTTGCCCCAACTATAAGTGTCATTACCCAGACCGCCTCTAAGGGTATCATTGCCGGCGCCACCGTCCAACGTATCATTGCCGCCATAACCAAACAACGTATCGTTTCCGGCTAATCCATTGATCTTATCACCGTGGAAATCTGATCCGTAAAGCGTGTCATTGCCTGATGTTCCCTTTACAACCGCTTTATCGCTCAACTGAGCCGCGGTTAAAGAAGTTCCGTCGGCAAACTTGATCAGGTCAACTTGATAAGCCGCACCTTTGAACCAATCAGTAAAGGTAAGGGTTTCACCCGTGGACAGGTTCTTTAGAATCAAGGTTTCACCATTCTGTATGTAATCAAACGATGCGGCAGTCAATCCGGCACCCATTGTTATGATATCATTGCCACCGCTTTCATTGATGGTATCATTACCGACACCTGAACCCCAAATGTAGCTGTCGTCACCGAGACCGCCATTCAATACGTCATTGCCTGCACCGCCATCCATAAGGTCATTGCCGCCATAGCCGTAAAGGGTATCATCGCCGGCATAGCCGTACATTTTGTCACCGTGATAATCCGAACCTTTAAGCACATCATTCGCCGAGCTTCCTTTAACTACAGCCAGATCAGCTAGCTGAGCAGCAGTAAGAGAGGTTCCATCGGCAAACTTGATCAAGTCAACCTGATAGGCTGCACCCTTGAACCAGTCAGTAAAGGTCAGGGTTTCGCTCGTAGTCAGGTTCTTCAGGATCAAGGTTTCTCCATTCTGCAGGTAATCAAACGATGCGGCGGTTAATCCGGCGCCCATTGTTACGGTATCTGTACCACCGCTTTCATTGATGGTATCGTTGCCGACACCCGAACCCCAAATATAAGTGTCATCACCTAGGCCGCCGTTCATGGTATCGTTGCCAGCACCGCCATCCAAAAGATCGTTGCCGCCATAGCCGTAAAGGGTATCATTACCAGCATAGCCATACATTTTGTCACCATGGTAGTCGGAACCTTTTAAGACATCGTTGCCGTCCGTTCCTTTAACAACGGCCAAATCCGTAAGCTGTGCGGCGGTTAGATTGCTGCCATCGGTAAAGTTGATCTGTTCGACTTGATAGCCGGCACCTTTAAACCAATCTACAAATGTCATGGTTTCACCAGTTTCATTGATCTTAAGAATCAGGTTTTCTCCATTTTGCAGGTAATCCAATGATGTCTTGGTCACACCTGCTCCCATGCTTACAATATCTGTTCCATTATCGATTCCGGTACCTTCGAAGCTGACTATGATGTCGTTACCTGCTCCTTTGCCCCAGATGTATTTATCGTCTCCTAGACCACCGCGCAGGGTATCATTGCCTGCTCCGCCATCCAGGGTGTCATTGCCGACACCACCATCTAAGTTATCATTGCCAGCTAATCCACTTATGGTGTCATTGCCCGCATAGCCGTACATCTTGTCTACATGATTGCTGTTTGAACCAATTAACATATCGTCTCCAGCTGTGCCTTTGACTATTGCTAAATCATTGACTTGCGCTGCAGTCAGACTCGTGCCATCCGCAAACTTCAACTGTTCCACCTGATTTATCGGATCGGCAAACCAGTTGGTTACTGTGAGGGTTTCGCCCGTTTCGTTGATCTTGAGTATCAGGTCTTCTCCGCTTTGCAGATAATCCAGCGATGCCTGAGTCAAGCCTGCCCCCAGCTTGATGGTGTCATTGCCGGTATCCACTTCGTAGTAATAGTTGTAGACATAGTCGAAGTAGAGGTTGCCTATGATGTCGCTGCCTAAGCCCTTGCCCCAGATGTAGGTGTCATCGCCTTCGCCGCCGCCCATCCAGTCATTGCCGGCTCCACCGTCCAGGATGTCATTCCCGGCACTGGCAAACAGCAGGTCGCCGCCATCTCCTCCATACAGGCTATCATTGCCGGCATAAGCATACAGTGCGTCATTGCCAGCATAACCGTACATCTTGTCATCATGATTGGCCAGGCCAGCCAACATATCAGCTGCGGCGGTTCCTTTAACTATTGCCATATCTGTCAGTTGGGTGGCTGTTAGGATCGTTCCATCAGCAAAC
>JBLNAX010000037.1:0-110737 GCA_050259595.1 Acidobacteriota bacterium
GCCATATACCTTGATCTGGCCAGTCTCCATCGGAGTGATATCCTGTATCACGACCGCTACTTTGCCGATCATGGAATCGACATTGCTTCTTACCTGGCGTGTTTGCAGAGCCTGCATAAGCAATGGTCTGGTGAAAATCATCAGGAGAATTGATAAGACTCCAAAAGCAATAGCTTCCGGGCCCCAACTAGTCAAAATATCGAGCTTGATTCCCAAAGCGACAACCAGCGCGGCCAGAGCCATCCATAAGAACCAGAGGCCCATAGTAAGTACTTCGATGATACCGCAAACCACTGCTATAATAAGCCATATAATAATGGGACTCAACGCTACACCTCCCCAATAAACCGGATAAACCTATACTACCATATTGATGATTGTATAGGGCTCAATATTACAAAATATTGCAAATGACTTCATAATAGTTCGTGGTTTTTCAGTTTATATCAACCAAATTCAATAATGTTTGTAAAATGAATGTCAAATTCAGGTGTGTGCTGTAGATGCTGTAATGTAGTATAATTATTATTGTTCTAGACAACTAAATAATCTCCGATTTGACAAGGCCTAAAGCAACGGCTATGGTCTGTCGAACGATAGGGTGTGGAGGGAAACCGACATGCCTCCCAATGGAAAGGAGAATCGAACAAGACGCCTTTTCTGGGCGTCCATTTTTTTCTTGGAGGTTGACAAGCTATGGAAAAAAGGGACCAGATAGTAGAACAACTGCAGAAAAACGCAGAAAACGGTAAGATCAGCTGTACGGCAGCCCGTAAAATGGCAGAAGAGCTAAAAGTCTCGCCTCGTGATGTCGGCGCTGTATGTGATGAGTTAAAAATCAAAATATTCTCCTGTGAACTCGGGTGTTTTTAAGAGGAGTCATGAATGACCGAATTTTTCAATGTGCTGCGCCTGGAAGAAGCGCAAAGGCTCATTAAGGATAAGTTGCCGAAACCCGGAACTGAGTTATTGCCACTGGACCAGGCTCTGGGACGCAGGTTGGCAGCAAACATCGTAGCGCGTGAGAACCTGCCGCCTTTTGAACGTTCAACGGTGGATGGCTATGCAGTGCGCTCGCAGGATGTGTTTGGCGCTTCCGAGAGTATACCGGCATTTTTGGTGCTAAAAGGCGAAGTTTTGATGGGCTGTGCAGCCGGTGTTGAGATCAGTGTCAATGAATGCGCCTGGGTGCCGACCGGCGGGGCTATACCGGCTGGTGCGGATGCTATGGTCATGGTGGAGTACACTGAGAAATTAGGCGATGACACGGTCCTGATCACTCGTCCGGCAGGTCCCGGCGACAACATAATTAGGGCAGGAGAGGACTGCCCGCTGGGCGGTATAGGCCTCCAATCAGGCACTGTGCTGAGACCACAGGATATCGGAGTAGCTGCAGCCCTGGGGTATTCAAGCCTGGAAGTGGAATGTGCGATACGGGTGGGGATAGTCTCCACTGGTGATGAAATCGTTGATGTAGATAAAACGCCAGGTTATGGACAGGTGCGGGATGTAAACAGCTATGCCTTGGCCGCTGCTGTCCAAAGAAGAGGCGGACAGCCGATGTACTACGGGATAATTCCCGATGACTTTGAGAGACTGAGAGATACCGTAAGTAAGGCTTTGATGGAAAACGATATGGTGGTCCTTTCCGGCGGTAGTTCTGTGGGGACACGGGATATGAGCCTGCAGGCCATGCTTTCTCTGCCGGGCGCGGAGATGCTTTTTCACGGGCTATCGGTAAAGCCGGGCAAGCCGACACTCGCGGTAGCCATAGGGGACAAGCTGGCTTTAGGATTGCCGGGGCATCCAGTTTCGGCACTAATGGTCTTTGAGACGACTATCGGTCAGATAATGAATCCAGGATTTGCGGGGTTGATCGGTGCAGTGTTGAATGACAGTATTGCATCGCAACCAGGGCGCGATGATTTTGTGCGGGTGGCATTAAAGGACATCGACGGCATGCTGTATGCGGTTCCGGTGCACGGGAAAGCAGGCCTTATTCGAATAATGAGTCTAGCTGATGGCTTCATTCATATTCCTTATGAAAAACAGGGATTCAACAAAGGTGAGCAGGTAATGGTTCATTTGTTTTAAATACGGAGGTATCCATGAGTCGCAAGGTCTACATCGATAATATGCCGCTGGAGCAGGCACTGGCCATGTTGATGGACAGGCTGATTGCAATTGATGCTCTAGGGGTTGAAGCGGAAAAAATACATGTCCTGGACGCTCAAGGCCGCGTCACAGCGGAGCCGGTCTGGGCGGTGAAATCATCACCCCATTATCAAGCTTCGGCTATGGATGGGATCGCCGTGCTTGCTTCGGCCACCTTTGGTGCCAGTGAAACAACTCCGGTTCAGTTAACGAAAGGGCATGATTTCGTTGAAGTGGATACCGGTGATCCGGTGCCGCTAGAGTTCGATGCCGTGATCATGATCGAGGATGTGAACTATAAAAATGCTGAAACAGCTGAGATAATTGCCCCTGCTACCCCCTGGCAGCATGTGCGGTCGGTAGGTGAGGATGTTGTGGCATCGCAAATGATGCTGCCCGCCGGGTTCCCTATCGGACCGTATGAAATCGGAGCATTTTTGACCGCGGGGGTAACTAGAGTAAATTCGGCGAGAAAGCCTAAGGTAGTCATAATTCCTACCGGCACTGAAATGGTCGAGCCGGGGGCTGAAACCGGACAAGCCGGCGAGATAACTGAGTCCAACAGCCGTGTATTGGCAGGTCTAAGCCAATCGTGGGGTGCCGAGCCCTTGCGGTTTGCGATTGCAGTCGATGACCGTGAAACTTTGAAAAAGGCCGTCCAAAAGGCTTCGGAGCAGGCGGACATAGTGATCATATGCTCCGGTTCTTCAGCCGGGCGGGAGGACTTTACCGCTGATACTATTGCAGAATTGGGTGAGTTGCTCCTGCATGGATTGGCGACTCGCCCAGGCAAACCCGCTATACTGGGCATGATCAATGGCAAGCCAGTGATCGGTGTCCCTGGTTATCCAGTCTCTGCGGCATTGGTATTTGAATTGTTTGCTCGTCCCTTGATATCGGCTAAGCTAGGCATTGCTGTGCCGGAATCTGATATGGTTCAGGCCAAAATAGCTCGTAAAATAGCCTCTAATATGGGGGTAGATGAGTTTATACATGTAAACGTAGGCCGGGTGGGTGATGATTACCTGGCATTTCCGCTTAATCGTGGTGCCGGGATTACCACCAGCTTGGTCAAGTCCGATGGGATGCTGGTCATACCCCGCGGTACAGAAGGCTATCAGCCGGGTTCAATAGTCAATATCAGGCTGGCACGGCCGCGCGAGGTGATCGACCGCACTATCCTCACGATCGGAAGTCATGATATGGCCCTGGATTACCTGGGCAACATCATGTGGAAAGGTGATCGCCTGCGCTTGTCATCCACCAATGTGGGCAGCATGGGCGGCATTATGGCCTTAAAAAGGCGTGAAACGCATTTCGCCGGCATTCATCTGTTGGATACGGTGACTGGGGAGTACAATGTATCTTACCTCGACAAATACCTGCGAGGGGAAAAACTGCTGCTTATAAATCTCGTCATTCGTGAGCAGGGGATCATGGTTAAGCCCGGAAATCCTCTGGCGATAAAGGGTATAGATGACCTAGTTCGTCCGGAAGTGCGTTTTGTCAATCGACAGAGCGGGGCCGGGACTCGCATACTGCTGGATTACCTGCTGGGTCAGCAAAGCTTGAATGCGGAACAGATCAGTGGCTATCAGCGGGAAGAATACTCACACCTAGCGGTGGCCGCTGCTGTGGCCAATAATACGGCTGATGCGGCGCTGGGCATATATGCTAGTGCCCATGCCATGAACCTGGACTTCATTCCCGTGGCGGAAGAACGATATGACCTTTGCATACTGCCCGAGCTGATTGGCCAGGAGAAGCTCGATGCTATCCGCCGTGCGATTGCTTCTAATGAGTTTGCTTCCGAAGTTTTAGCCTTTGGAGGTTACGACCTTAGTCTATCTGGACAAATAATGTGGGAGAGCTAGTCAGACATTGATACACTGATTGGCAAAGGGGTACTAACCATGCAGGACAATCTGGGAAGAAACATCAATTACATTCGCGTATCGATCACTGATCGCTGCAACCTGCGCTGCCGTTACTGCATGCCAGAAGAGGGACTGTCGCTGAAACCGCATAAAGACATCCTGCGGCTGGAAGAGATAGCTCGTTTGATAAAGATCGGTGCTGATCTGGGAATAAGCAAAGTCCGCTTCACCGGTGGTGAGCCGCTGATTCGACGCGGGCTGGTACATTTGATAAGTATGGTAGCCTCAGTTCCGATCATTGATGATATCGCTTTGACTACTAATGGATTGATGTTCGCGTCGATGGTCGATGATTTGAAAACAGCCGGCTTGAATAGGGTAAACATAAGTCTGGATACATTGAATGCGGAAAGATACAGCTATATCACCCGGGGCGGGAGTCTAGCCCAGGCAATATCAGGGCTGGAGGCAGCCATCGCTTATGATCTGCACCCGGTCAAGATCAATACTGTTGTAATAAATGGCTTTAATGACGACGAAGTCTTGAGTTTTTGTAAGCTGGCTTATGATCTGCCGGTCCATGTACGCTTTATCGAGTTTATGCCGGTAGGGGAGCTGGCCTTTTGGCAAGGTGAGCGGCTCTTAAGCGCCGATGACATCAAAACGGTAATAGAAGAGAAGTATTCTCTGCAGCCCGGTAAAATTGGCCAGGGCAATGGCCCAGCCAAGTACTATAATATGGATGGGGGTCAAGGCTCGATTGGATTTATAACGCCGATGAGCCATCACTTCTGCAGTGAATGCAACCGTTTGCGGCTAACATCTGATGGCAAGCTAAGGGCCTGTTTGTATAATAACGAAGAGACGGATCTGCAGCAAGCGCTGCGCGATGGCCTGAATGATGAAGAGATAAAGGATCTGTTTATCAAAACCATCGCCTTAAAACCCGAAAAACATTCCATGACCGATAAAGCCTGGGGTAAGGATAATCGTAAAATGTATCAGATCGGGGGATAGCACATGGAGTTGACTCACATGAACGAAGAAGGCCGGGCACGTATGGTGGATGTAACCGGTAAGGACGATACCGACCGCATGGCTCGTGCTCAATCAGTGGTGTACATGAAAGCCGAAACATTGGAAATGATTGAAAAAGGCACCATCAGCAAGGGTGATGTTCTAGCGGTGGCTCAAGTCGCTGGTATTATGGCCGCTAAAAAAACATCTGAGCTGGTTCCCATGTGCCATCCGTTATTTATAACATCGGCTGATCTGCATTTTGAATTCGATAAGACAGAAAACTGCCTGCGCATTTTCAGCCAGGTCAAAACGACCGGCAAGACCGGAGTGGAAATGGAAGCTTTGACTGCCGCCTCGGTGGCTGCACTAACGGTCTATGATATGTGCAAGGCGGTTGATAGATGGATGAAAATCGGCGAGATCCAATTATCCGAGAAATCCGGTGGGAAAAGTGGACATATAACCAGGGAGGGAAAATAAATGGGTAAAGTACTAGCGGTCTGCACCAGTCAGGAAAAGGGAGAGACCAAGAACGATGTAGGCGAAGCCATGCTCCTGGTCAACCATGGCCTGGAGGGGGATGCTCATGCGGGCGACTGGCACCGTCAGGTGAGTCTCCTTTCTTTGGACAGCATTAATAAGATGCGCGATAAGGGTGCTGATGTATGGTACGGTGACTTTGCCGAGAACCTTACTATTGAGGGAATTGAGTTGTTTACCCTACCCATTGGCACACGCCTGAAAGTAGGCTCAGGTGTAGAACTAGAGGTCACTCAGATCGGCAAAAAATGCCATGCTGGCTGTGCTATCATGCAGCAGGTTGGTGATTGCGTAATGCCCCGCGAAGGCATATTTGCCAAGGTGATTACGGGCGGTAAGGTCAAAAACGGGGACGACATAGAGGTAATAGCATAAGTTTGAAAAGTTGAGACTCTTATGAGTTGATCTATGGAGGTATCTAGATGTACAAAATCGGAGTGCTCATTATGAGTGACAAAGGTGCGCGGGGTGAACGTGAAGATAAGAGCGGCGAAGTCATAGCCGAAATGGTTAAGGATATGGGAACCGTCGATTTTTATAAAGTCATTCCTGATGATCTGGACACCATTCAGGAGCAGCTCATACATGTCTGTGACCACCTGCATCTGGATCTGATCCTTACATCTGGCGGAACCGGCTTCTCCGAACGTGATGTGACCCCGGAAGCTACTCTTAAGGTAATTGATAAGAACGCGCCTGGAATACCAGCGGCCATGACCGCTTATGGACTCCAAAAAACACCTCGGGCAATGTTGTCCCGTGCGGTAGCAGGAATTCGTGGGCGGACTTTGATCATCAATCTTCCGGGTAGCCCCAAGGCGGTTCGTGAAGGGCTGGAAGCCATTGTAGAGACTCTGCCCCATGGGTTGGAAGTATTGACAGGCCATGCCTTTGAGTGCGCAAACGATGAAAAAAGAAGGCAAGAGAAGGTATGAAAAGAAAATTTAAGGTACATACTAGTAAACGGGTATAGTTGACCGATTATGGCCTTAAATCGATTTGCACTTTTTTCTTCTACTTGCCTAATATTATAAATGAATATTAGCACTCGCAATCAGAGAGTGCTAACAATAAACAAAAATCAAAAATCAAAGGAGGTATAATAGTGAACGTCAAACCTCTAGGCGACCGTGTAGTAGTTAAGGTCCTGCAAGGAGAAGAGAAAACCAAGAGCGGTATTTTTCTTCCGGACACCGCGAAAGAAAAGCCACAGGAAGGTGAAGTGTTAGCGGTAGGTACCGGCAAGCTCCTGGAAAACGGAACAAAGGTACCGTTGGATGTTAAAGTAGGAGACCGCATCATTTTCTCCAAATATGGCGGCATGGAAATCAAGATCGATGGCGAAGAATACTTGATTCTTGGCGAAAGAGACATCCTGGCTACTGTTGATGTAGCACCCACCCCGAAGAAGAAGGGCAAGTAATAAGAGGAGGTAGAGAGAATGCTAGCCAAGCAGCTTAAGTTCGGTGAAGAAGCTAGACGGGCCCTGGAAAGAGGAGTAGACAGTCTGGCTGATGCCGTAAAAGTTACAATTGGACCCAAAGGTAGAAACGTAGTTCTGGAAAGAAAATTTGGCTCGCCGACCATTACTAATGACGGCGTAACCATCGCCAGGGATATAGACCTTGAAGATCCGTGGGAGAATCTCGGCTGCCAGCTTCTGAAAGAAGTTGCCACCAAGACCAATGATGTTGCCGGTGACGGTACCACTACTGCTACCGTTTTAGCTCAGGCCATGATCAAGGAAGGTCTGAAAAACGTAGCCGCTGGTGCGAACCCCATGATCATGAAAAAAGGTATTGAAAAGGCTACCGAAGCCGCAGTTAACGAACTAAAGAAGATTGCTAAGCCGGTAGAAACCAAGCAGGCGATCGCTCAGGTAGCTTCAATTTCCGCAGCTGATAAAGAAATCGGCGAACTTATTTCCGATGCTATGGAAAAGGTCGGACGCGACGGCGTTATCACCGTTGAAGAAAGCCAATCCGTGGGCACTAGCTTGGAAGTTGTTGAAGGTATGAACTTCGACCGCGGCTATATTTCCCCTTACATGATCACGGACTCTGACAAGATGGAAGCTGTTCTAAACGATCCTTACATTCTCGTCACTGATAAGAAAATTGCTTCGATCCAGGAGATCCTCCCGATTCTGGAGAAAGTCGTACAAACCGGCAAACCGCTGCTCATTATAGCTGAAGAAGTTGAAGGAGAAGCTCTGCCGACCCTCGTAGTCAACAAATTAAGAGGTACTTTCAATTGTGTAGCAGTAAAGGCTCCCGCATTTGGTGAGCGCAGAAAGGCTATGCTGCAGGATATCGCTATCGTGACAAAAGGCCAAGTTATTTCTGATGATCTAGGTCTGAAGCTCGAGAACGTGACCATCGACATGCTGGGCCGTGCTAAGCGGGTCACCGTGAAGAAGGAAGAAACCATCATCGTTGACGGTGCTGGCACTAACAAGGAAATCAAAGAGCGCATCGGCCAGATCAAGTCTCAGCTCGAAGAAACCACCTCCGAGTATGACCGCGAAAAACTACAGGAGCGCCTGGCCAAGCTGTCCGGTGGCGTTGCAGTTGTTCAGGTTGGCGCAGCTACCGAGACTGAACTGAAAGAAAAGAAACACCGCATCGAGGATGCACTGGCAGCTACTAAAGCCGCTGTTGAAGAAGGCATCGTAGCTGGCGGCGGCACCGCTCTGCTGAACATCGTTGCAGCTGTAAACAAAGTCAAAGCTGATGCCGATGAAATGACCGGTGTCAACCTGGTGAAGAAGGCTCTCGAAGAGCCCCTGCGCCAGATCGCTAACAATGCTGGTGTTGAAGGTTCCGTTGTAGTGGAAAAAGTTAAGAACTCCAAAAACGGAATCGGCTTCAACGCTCTGACCGGCGACTACGAAGACATGATCAAAGCCGGTATCATTGACCCGGTTAAGGTCACCCGCTCCGCACTGCAGAACGCAGCATCCATCGCGGCAATGTTGCTCACCACCGAGACCCTCGTAACTGAGGTTCCGAAGGATGATGCAATGCCGGGTATGGGCGGCATGCCTCCGATGTAATCTAGATCCGATAGATTTTCACATTAACTATAAGGCCCGGAGCTCAAAGCTCCGGGCTTTTTTATGATTTCTGATACTTAAATGTCAGCCTTTAGCGAGACATGGGGATCAGTGTTAATGAATGGGGACACACCTTGATGCTTCCGCTAACGCTGCAGCTCATATGGAATAAGGGATGTCCCCGACAGTGACACCGCTCAGGTCTCATGTCCAGCCCCAATGAGACATGGCTTCTTGTGAGACTTGGGGAAGTCGCTTGAACGAAGTGAGAGCTGCGTCCCCATGTCGCACGAGAGCCAAATCGGGAAAGGCACACGCCCTCGTGTATCTTAAAGGAATTCCCGTTCTACTGCCGAAATATCATTCATAAACCTCCGGTAGAAGCGGAATTTTACGAAAAACAAGGAGGAATGAAAAATGTGGTGGTGGATAGGCTTTGGCCTGGCTTGGTTGCTCTCTTTTGTTTGAATCGTGTTCGTGTTAGCGGACGTGTTCCGCGGTAAAAATTCTCCTTTCAGTAAAGATGCGCTGTTCGGATACGGATTTCATGGTGCAACCGCAGTATTGTCCTTGTGGCTATTAATTAAGGCTCTGGGTCATTAGGAAGGGGGAACAAGAATGAGTAAAGTATTGAAAATAGTAGGCTTTATCCTGATGGTCATAGGGCTGATATGAATCACCTGGGTTATGGGGGAAGTTTTCTCCCGTAAACTAACGACAGTTGCTCAATTGACAGGTCCGTTGATGTTCCACACGGTATTTATGGCACTAGGGACATTTGCAGTTGTAAAGGGCAAGCAGGTAGCGCACGAATAAGACATGGGGACGCAGCTCTCGCTTCACTCAAGCGACTTCCCCAAGGCTCATTCTTAGCCTTCAAATAGCAAGCAAATTCATAGGTTTGAAGAAAAGATTTGTATAATTGAAAAGCCCGGAGCCGAAACTCCGGGCTTTTTGACACTGGCTATACGATCAATGATTACTGAATGGTGACCTTGATCATCTTATCACCGATCTGCACCTTATCCACTACATCCATGCCTTTAGTCACTCTGCCGAAAACTGCGTACTGCCCATCCAGCCAGGGAGCATCTGTTTTTAGGATATAGAATTGCGAACCGGCTGAGTTGGGGTCAGCAGCGCGGGCCATGGCCAGTGCTCCTCGGACATTTTTCAGCTTAGGATTGGTCTCCAGCTTGATAGCCCATCCGGGTCCGCCAGTTCCGTTGCCAGCAGGATCGCCGCCCTGAATTACCCAGCCTTCTACACGATGGAAAGTCAGCCCGTTATAAAAACCGGATTTGACAAGCTTTTCGAAGTTGGCTACCGTAACCGGCATAAGTGCCGGATAGAGTTCCATCACTATATTCCCGCGGGTACTTTGTATAGTCACTACTTTGACATTGTTAGCAACCTTTGCAGGTACAATGGGCATAACCTTTTTCGGTGGAGTCTTTTTAACCTGTTTGTGGGTCGTAGCCTTCTTAACTACCTTCGTATTTGCTGTTTGACCAACTGCTGCCGAGCCTGTTGCCAGCAATATGGCTAATACCATAATGAATAGAATTTGAATTGAGCTTGAACGTTTCAATTTATAAACGGCCTCCTTGTTAATGGAATAGATTTGTAAGAATTCGCGGCTTAAAGTGCAGTATCCTGCAACAATTCAGCCAAATTTACAGACTTGCATGGAAGATGTAGATAAAAGGTGTAAAAGTGCCTATAAGCGAATTAGGATTAAGGGAAAAAGAATTCATAAATCCGGAGGTCGTGAATATGCATGCACTAGCTGTGTTTGCGGCTGTTACAGCCAGCGCAGGTATTTGGTTATGGTACGTCAGACGCTATGATAAGGTCGAGCCGGAGCCATTAAAAACGCTGCTGCGGGTCGGTCTTTTAGGCGGCTTGATGAGCGTCTTTCTAGCTGGAATCTTTAACTCGATATTCATTGTTGTGACCGGGATCGATATGGAAAAGGCACCGGTCGTGGAACTTGCTATATTAGCTCTATTTATAGGTTTCAATGAGGAGATCATGAAGGCCCTGGCTGCTATCGTGATGGTTCGTAAGCTGGATGATTTTAATGAGCCGATCGACGGCTTGATCTATGGCATGACTGTGGCACTGGGATTCGCCGCTTTAGAAAATATCCAATACATAGCCCAGTACGGGTTAGGTGTAATAGTCACACGTACACTGCTTTCGGTGCCGGGACACCTGTTTTATGCTGCCTTATGGGGATATGGACTGTCAAAGGCTAAGTTCATGACTCGTGAACAACGATACTTCCGGACCGCCCTGCCTTACATTGCTGGTGCAGCATTGCTTCACGCCCTTTATGATTTCCTGCTTTTCACAGGTACTGCCGCTGCGGTTCTTGTGCTCCCATTGCTCGTTGTCCTGCTGGTGATTACCCATAAACGACTTAATTGGATGGCAGGACAGTCTGTGTTCTTACAGTCGGGTGAATGCCCATCGTGCAGGGGCGGAAATCAGCCAGGGGCAGCCTTTTGCGGCTGGTGCGGAGCTGACCTGCAGCAGATATTTTATCATGTTTGCCCTGGCTGCGGAGCAAAGACTGATGCGCGAGCGGGTTTTTGTCCCAAATGTGGCGCTCGTTTTGAAAATATTACCAGAACGTGATTTATGCATATAGAAATCATCCCCCTTGAAATGTCCGTAAACGCAGTAAATACGGAACTTGTCACGTGGATAAAAAAAGATTAACATGGTTACATAAAAAGATAAGGAGGTATATTTAGGGGATGCCGGAAAGAATAGCGCTGATGACCGACAGCGCCTGTGATCTCCCACCGGAGATACTGCAGAGTCATTCGGTTTTCGTTCTGCCGCTAAAGATCATTTATGGGGACCAGGAATATAGGGACAAGGTGGACATTCAGCCGGAAGAAGTCTACGACAGAATGCCGGAACTTATCCCGACTACTTCTATGCCCAGCCCGGGAGAGATCCAGAACATATTCGATGAAATCAAAAGCCATGGCTATACTAAGATACTAGCCATGCATATTTCTAGTGGACTCTCTGGTACTTTTAATGCTGTCAAGATGATAGCTCAGGAGATCACTGACATGCAGATCGAGGTTTTTGACTGCAGAACATTGTCAGTCGGGCAGGGATTTCAGATCTATGAAGCGGCAAAGGACATTGCACGGGGGTTGGATCTTAGTAAAATTCTAGAAAACATAGAAAAGAGACGGGCCAAGGTTCAAGTATTTTACGTTATTGAGACCCTGGAGTACTTGAAGAGAGGCGGCCGGATCGGGAAAGTAGCTGCGGTGTTGGGGGAACTATTGCAGCTAAAGCCCATTATTTCAGTCGATGATGAAGGCAAGTATTTCACTTACTGCAAAACGAGGGGGCGCAAGCAGTCGATTGATAAACTGGCTGAAATCATTGAGAAAGCAGTAAACACAAACCAGGTCGATATTGCTGTAATGCACGGCGGGGCCCTGGAAGAGGCTAAAAAGCTCAAGGAACGGCTGCAGCATTTGCCCAATGTAAAGGAAATGCTGTTCGGACAGATAAGTCCGGCGTTGGGAGTCCATACTGGCCCTGGATTGATAGGGGTCTCCTATGTCGAAGCACTGTAAGGGTTAATTAAAACAAAAAGCCGTTGCTATAGACGCAGCGGCTTTTTTCGTTATATCGCACTAATGAGTTCGTAATTATCTACGAATCCTGGAATAAAATGCTTGATCGTTTTTCAGTTATATCGCGGCACCGCCCATAATACAATGTCTTAAAACAGGCAGAGGGCGTGAGACACGGATGCGATGGAAATGGCTTATTGTAGGCTTGATCATATTAGCCGCTGCGGGTGGAGCCGCTTGGTGGATGGTTCCGGTGTACCAGGAGGGCCGAATTGACGGCCGAGAACTGCTGGTATCTGCCTTGAAAAACACTGCTTCAACACAAAGCTTCAGATATGAACTGGAGTCATACCTAACAGTTGAAGGGCGGAAGGAGGTGATAAGCAAGGTAGAAGGCGAAAAAAGCAGCGAAGGCAACATACATATAAAGGGGGAGATGGTTAAGACACCAGTCAATATATACCACTTTAAACAGTCGATATTCAACTGGGATTCATTTGCGAAACGATGGCTGGTTATCAACGATGCCCAGAGCAATTCCACAAAGGTTTTGATTTCCGAGCTTGACCCGCTGTCAAACTTTAATTTTAAGAATATAGGTGAGGTCAAAAAAGAGGGTTTTGAAACAATTGATGGCAGCAAGTGTATGATTATCTGCTGCAGGCCTAGCGTGGAAAACGAATTGATGGAGATCCTTTGGCAGGACTTTACTTATAAAATATGGATCGATGTAAACGAAAGGGTGATTAAGAAAACGGCACTTTCAGCGGTCAGCAAAAATAATTCCAACACGTTCCTGAGCCTGAAAGTTACGTTCAAAGATTATAATTCACAGATAAAAATCGATAAGCCTAATGTGGAATAAGGCCTCCTCGGAGGCCTTATTCAGCTTAATGACAAAAGCAAATCTCGGCGTTATTTCGCAAAGCCCGTTCAATCAACGTACTCCACAAAACGACTTGACGGCGAGCTGTTTCGCCGGAATGCCGACGGATCGAATCTGGCGCTTGCGTCTGATGAGCAGCGGCCAATCACGGGCTTTTCTCATGCCTTGATCTTCGCTCCCGTCATCAACCTGACCAAAGAATAAGGCCTCGTTGGAGGCCTTATTCTTTTGACACCCTCCGATTGGTGCTGATATAATCCACCTATGGGAGGGATTAATATGAACCTACAGGATGTAAATATTTTGTTCTCCGAAGAGCAGATACAGGCGAGAGTTGCTGAGCTGGCTGCCGAAATAAGCCGTGATTATAACGGCCAAAAACTATTGGTGGTCGGTATACTTAAGGGTGCCTTTATTTTTATGTCGGATCTTATACGCAACTTGGATATCAATGTGCAGGTGGACTTCATGGATGTATCCAGCTATGGGACATCAACAGAATCTTCTGGAGAAGTTCGCATCATGAAGGATCTGGAGGAGCCTATCGAAGGCCGCAATGTATTAGTTGTCGAAGACATTATAGATACTGGTCTCACTATCAATTACATTCTGGAAATCCTACACAAACGCCGGCCGCGTACACTTAGAGTATGTTCCTTCCTCGACAAGCCAGCCCGCCGCAAAGTAGGCGTGATTCCAGATTATTGTGGTTTCCAGATCCCTGACCATTTTATTGTTGGCTATGGCTTGGACTATGCTGAAGAATACCGGGCTTTGCCCCATGTGTGCATCTTAAAGCCAGAAATATATTCTAAGTAGGGGCGTGTTTATGAGCGAATTAGTAGTAGTACTGGATTTTGGCGGGCAGTACAACCAGTTGATCGCCAGAAGAGTTAGAGAGCTGTCCGTCTACAGCGAAATGCATCCCTATGATATCTCCTATGACGAATTGATGGCCATGAAGCCCAAGGGAATCATATTCTCTGGTGGACCAGCCAGTGTGCATGCCGAAGGAGCACCTCGCTGCGATGAGCGGATATTTACCGCCGGTATCCCAGTTCTGGGTATATGCTATGGCATGCAGTTGATGGCTCAGGAGCTGGGCGGCAAAGTTGAGCGTGCCGAGCTTCGGGAATACGGCAAAAGTATGCTGAAACTGGTAGCATATGACGACCCTATGTTGGCTGGTCTGCCGCAGGAAATGCAGGTCTGGATGAGTCATGGCGATTCAATTTCACAGGTTCCCGATGGATTTGAAATAACATCTTACACCAGCAATTGCCCAGCAGCCAGCATGTGCAATCCAATGAAGAATCTGTTTGGAGTGCAGTTCCACCCGGAAGTGCGCCACACCCCGCAGGGCAATGATATCCTGCGCAACTTCCTGTTCAATGTCTGCCAGTGCAAGGGCGATTGGAATCTGCGCCATTTCATAGAGCAAACAGTC
Organism: Acidobacteriota bacterium; assembly: GCA_050259595.1. Taxonomy (GTDB): domain Bacteria; phylum Bacillota; class Syntrophomonadia; order Syntrophomonadales; family DTU052; genus JBLNAX01. Next base: position 14,594 of record JBLNAX010000037.1, read on the forward strand.
AGTGAGATCAAAGCCCAGGTGGGTGATAAGAAGGTTATCTGCGGGCTTTCCGGCGGAGTTGATTCTTCGGTGGCAGCGGCTATGGTGCACCGTGCAATCGGTGACCAGTTGACTTGTGTTTTCGTGGATCATGGCCTGCTGCGCAAGAATGAAGCCGAGCAGGTGGTGGAAACCTTTGGCGACCACATGAAAATGAATCTGGTCCATGTCGATGCCAGTGCCCGTTTTCTGGGCAAGCTGGCGGGCAAGAGCGACCCGGAAGAAAAACGCAAGATCATTGGCCATGAGTTTATCCGGGTGTTTGAAGAAGAAGCCCGTAAGCTGGGGGATATTGAGTTTCTAGTACAGGGCACTCTCTATCCCGACGTTATTGAGAGCGGCACCAAGACCGCGGCTACCATTAAGAGTCATCACAATGTAGGCGGTCTGCCCGAAGACATGCAGTTTAAGCTTATCGAACCGCTGCGCCTGTTGTTCAAGGATGAGGTGCGTGCAATTGGAGAGGAACTGGGACTGTCTGATGAGATCGTATGGCGTCAGCCGTTCCCCGGGCCAGGACTGGCCATTAGGATTCTTGGTGATATCACTCCAGAGAAGCTGGATATTCTAAAAGAAGCCGATGACATCGTAGTTGGCGAGATCCGCAAGGCTGGATTATATAAAGAGATCTGGCAATCTTTCGCGGTCCTCCCGTCGAATATGAAGAGTGTAGGGGTCATGGGCGATGAACGCACCTATGCTTATCCTATCGTCGTACGTGCAGTTACCAGCGACGACGCTATGACAGCTGACTGGGCACATATGCCTTACGAACTGCTGGACATCATATCCCGCCGCATCGTGAACGAAGTAAAGGGCATCAACCGGGTGGTTTACGACATAACCTCAAAACCGCCGGGCACCATTGAGTGGGAGTAAGAGTCTAAACTATAACATGCAGAATAAACAGGTGGTGCAGATTCGAGCCATTTTCGGCAAGTTCTAAACCACCTGTTTCATTTTATGAGCTGTTAGACTTTTTTGATTAGTCTCTTACTTACCCTAAATCCTTCGATTATCTGACACACATCGAGATATCAATTCAGCTTCCAAGCGTTCGACAATCAACTGTAATTGAATGCCGTGACCATTGTTGCGGTATTACAGAGACTTGCGGCTGGTGAATATCCGCGAGCATCCTGTCAGAATTGCAGGGAATTTTGTTCTTGCCCCTTATATGTAAAATTCTTCATAGTATATAGTGACGAATCAAATCAAGGAATAATTTCCAAACAAATTGACAACTTATTATAAATTTCGTCGGGGAAGGGATCAGAGAATAAACAGAACAAAAGGGGTTACATTAATGCATTCAAAAATCATGTATGTTGAGTTGAAAACAGGATATCTTCATAACGGTCCGGCTTGGATCGGTCGGGTAATGCTGTCTAAGGAAGGCCAGACTGCTTATTTTAATCAAAGAGAATTCTGCAAGGCACGCAGTTGGAGGGCAAACTATTGTGACATTGAAACTGGTGAGGAGTACTGGATATCAGAGGTCAAGAAGAAGGGGCGCGATCGTCATGCGGCGGGATTTGGCAAAATCAATATCGATGAAAAGGTAGTTGCTGAGTATCTGAGAATGACCAAACAGAAAGCCCTTGATCGGAAAAAGTTTAAAGAAGTCATCATCTTGGACATTTTTCCGAGTGAAAGACACCTCAGGTCCAATAGCCAAACTGACGGCCTTGGTGCGGCGCTGGGCTTGTGATTCCCAATGAATAGACAAATAAAAAACGGTGGTTTTTAGCCACCGTTTCCGGTTAACCTCGACGAACGGTTACCAGAGAGGTTTGATTTTATAATTTTCCAGTGTTTGCTTCATCATGTCAGAGTATGTGGCTTGGAATGTATCCTGTGCTGTCTTCAGGCTTTTAATGGCCTCCCCTGCCATTAAAGCAAATCTCTCATGTGTGTCTCTGCTCTGATCCAATGAGCTTGACATCATGTCACTCCAGTTTTTGCTGAACTCAAGACTCTGGTCAAGACTCTTCATGTAAGTCTCCCACATCTTGTCGTTCATGTCAGTGATAACCTTGTTCCCTTGTTCCAGTGAACTAATGAACCTTTGCATTTTAGCCCCTCCAATTTTATCTTTTAATATTTAGTCGACACAAGAATATTTTACCTTTTTTCTACTAAATTAGTCTACCATTAGTTTGCGAAATATTCACTCCTTTTGTCTTAACTAACCGAAATATGACGATAAATAACCATAATAGTCGTATTAAATAACCAAAACAAAAGAGATATCCGGCGTACTGGTTAGAACATTAAATTTGCTTTATAATGTTTAATATAAATAACACCTTGATCAGAAGGACCGGTATTTGGAGAGTTACGGACCATTGATGATATGGACTTCGGCGCGGTGACATGTCATGGCCTTTGTTATTCTGGATTGCGAGGGAGGCGTTTGCTATAAAGAGAGTGCTCCTAGTCAATGACTGCAAACTTGAATGTCTTATCATGAAGGACATGCTTGTCAGTTTGGGATATGATGTGAAAACATCGGATGAGAATGACTGTATGAAACTCGTTCGCACTTACGATCCAGACATTCTGATTGCCAATCGGACCATGAACCGCCTCAGTGGAGATATGATCATTGAGACCGTTAAAACATATAAGCCTGAAACACGGGGCATTCTTTCGTCATGCAGCCCAATCCGATTGGAGGATTACATAGAGCAAAAAGTTGATGCAGTGATTCAAACACCTGTCGATGCCTCCGAGTTAAAAAAGATTTTGATCAGCTACCATCATCCGGAAACTGCATCAGCGGTAGTAGCTGAGTCCAAGCCGATTGTTTATGAGGCTGATGTGAAGCCGCCAGACTCTAAACCGCAGATAAGACCGGAGACCACTACGGGTACCCAGCTAACAGCGCCTCCACCAGTTAAATATGTATTCTGTCCTTTCTGCGGAGGTAAGCTTATTGATGTTCCTGGAGATTTTGATTTTTGTCCTTTCTGCGGTCATAAGCTGAATGCTAGTTAAAAGATTTACCGCCCACCACCTCTTTACTGATGAGGACTATTGTCCAGAAAACACAGTCTTGCCCAGTGTCGAAACATATCGAATGCAATATTGATCAGTACAATGCCAATACCTTGGCCTTAGTCTTCAATTCTCTGCATGTAATCCAATTCATCTCTTTTTAGATCGATGTAAAGTGTGCCATCTGTGTTTAATCCGGCAAAAAACACATCCGTAATGCGGTCGATACTACGTTGGTGCAATTCTTGATAAAGCCATTCAAAGGATAAGTTATTCTGAACCAGGTTCTGTTCCAGTACCTGCCCGTCCTTGATTATTTCCGAAGCCATTCCCTCGTAAGTAGTCGTTAGCCCAAGGTCTTTGGGCGTTACCGGCTGATACGGGGTCTTCTTTAAGATGCTCAGCACTCCATGAGGCTCGAGTACGGCAAATTCCACCTGCCCGATATTGAACACACCTTGTTCGCGAAGCTGGCGGTGCAGGTCATCAAGGTGATAGCGGGTGCGTCCCATGTTTTTCTCCATAATCTTACCGTTCTGAATCACAACTACCGGTTCTCCTTCCAGCAGTTTACGGGCAGGAAGGCTTTTGACCGTAATGATACCCGCCCCGATAGTGGCTAATGTCAGGATGATCGGACTTAAAAGCACCTGTAATCCTTTAACAGATGAGGTGATAAAGCCGCCGGCTATTGTGCCGATAGTGATGCCGACGACAAAATCAAAGAAGGTAAGTTGGGATAAAAGCTTTTTCCCGATCAATCTGGCCAGTACAACCAGAAGAACGAAAACCACCAGCGATTCCCAAAGCACAGTCAAGTAGATGTTCATGTCTACCTCGCTCTAACATTTTTGATTATTGTTAGATTCAATAGCGCTGCTTATTCAGGGGGGCGTAAAAAGAGGCCGCATTTGCGGCCTCTCTGTTGATATGTATACAACTGGGGTTGTTACTGGCCTTTTTTAAACTGGTAAATTACAAATGCGGGAATTCCGCCGAATACCAGTGCTGCAACGGCCAAAAGCCACAAAGCTGGATTGAGGTTATAAGATAAAATGGACATGATCGTGATAACTGCGAATAATAGCTGGCCGATAGCGCCAATCCGGAAGAACAGACGTGCAAAGCTCAAATCTTTTCTAGTGAATTCGGCGGCGTAACCAAATGCTACAAAAAATGCGCCTATCCCCTGGTACAAAAACGCTTCCAGAGGAGTCAAGGTGCAGCTGCGGGATAATAGGGCAAGCGGCATTAGGATCAATAAGATGCCGACTAGGTACTGGCCCCAGCCTAAGAACTGAAGCATCTTCATTAGCTTGGCTATTTTGGCCATCATCGCTGCCATAGCGGCTGGGTCTGGAGCCGGTGGAGCCTGGGCTTCCGCTGCCTGGGTGGAGTTATCCGGAGTCTCCGACAAGTACAACACCCCCTTTTTAATATGGATAATTATAACATGAGTGCGATTTCACTACTATAACTGAAAATTTGGTAATTTCGGTTAACTTAATATGTTTTTAATATTTATTAATATAAATTTAATCGAAATGACCCATTTATTTAACATTCAGTATTTAGAATATTTATGTAGACTCATAGAGAAATATTTGGCGTGGAATTATATGGCAATTGCTGAATATAGATTTGTAAGGTGAGTTGTTTAGTGGTATGGATTCATGTGAACACTGTTGTTTAGAATAAGGAGGTATTTACAATGGATTTGTTGATCAAAGCATCGGCGAGTAAAATAATCCGGGCCTTAATGGATCTAGAAAGCGAGATTCAGGTCAAAATGAACCGTTATCCGGGGGCTGGTTTGGAAAATGAGCTAGCGGAAGTCCGCTCGGCCATTCACCAGTTAAGATCCAGGCTCGGAGACCTTTAGAAAGCGGGAAATTGTCCCTGTGTTGCCGGTTAGGATTAGCCTATTCCAGGTTGACATATTTGCACCCTTTTGTTACTATCAGGCTAGAAAGCTAACAACATAGCGAAAGTGTGCCTAGGGTTCCGCACAATTTCGTGGACTGGTCCAAGTGGCACAGGCGCATACAGCGCTACACCGGTGGGAGAAAAGCCCGGTCGGGGAGGTTTCGCATATCAAGCGATTCCCCTTGACCGGGTTAATGATTTTTAGGAGTGATATTTTTGCCGAAAGTCGCCATTATGATGGGAAGCGATTCCGACCTGCAGATCATGAAGGATGCTGCAGATATTCTGAAGAAGTTTGGCGTTGAATATGAAGTTGCCATTCTTTCGGCACATCGGGTGCCACACGACACAGCGTCATTTGCCGATAGTGCTGAAGAACGGGGCCTTCAAGTCATTATTGCCGGGGCTGGTGGAGCGGCTCACCTAGCAGGGGTGGTCGCTGCTCATACTACAGTTCCAGTGATCGGGGTCCCGATCATGTCGAAGACTCTTTCTGGAGTGGACTCACTTTATTCTATAGTCCAGATGCCGAAAGGCATCCCCGTGGCGACAGTGGCGATCAATGGCTCGGCTAATGCAGCTTTGCTGGCGATACAGATTTTGGCTATCAGTGATCCTGAGCTGAGGGCTAAGATCAATGAGTACAGACATCGTATGGCGGAAGAAGTACGAGTAAAGAGAAACCGCCTGAACGATTTGGGGATAGAAGGCTATCTATTACAAAAGGGGGGCAAGTAGTTGATCGAGAGGTACACTCTCCCACAAATGGGGAGGATATGGAGCGAGGAGACTAAGCTGCAGAATTGGATGCAGATCGAGGTTTTGGCCTGTGAGGCGTGGGCTAATCTAGGGGTGATCCCTTTGGAAGCTGCGCAGAATATCAAGGCTAAAGCCAAATTTGATATTGCCGGGGTCCAGAAGATCGAAGAAGAAGTACGTCACGACGTGATCGCCTTTCTGACCAATATGGGTAGTTATATTGGCGATGATTCCAAATACGTTCACCTGGGCATGACCTCTTCAGATATCTTAGATACCGGGATAGCTATGCAAATGCGGGATTCGGCAGACTTGATATTGGACAAGCTGGACAAGTTCAAGAGTATCCTGGGACGCATGGCCATTGAACATAAAAATACACTGATGGTAGGCCGTACCCATGGCGTACATGGGGAGCCGATCACTTTTGGATTGAAAATGGCATTATGGTATACCGAAATCGAACGCGGTATCGAACGGGTCAAGACAGCTCGGGAAGTTGTCTCTTACGGCAAAATCTCTGGTGCAGTTGGTACCTTTGCTAATGTCGATCCCCTGGTCGAAAAATACGTTTGCGAACAACTAGGCTTAAAACCGGCTAAGGTTTCGACCCAGATCATCCAGCGTGACCGTCATGCCGAATACTTAACAGCCCTGGCCCTAGTCGCCAGCAGCCTGGAGAAGATGGCGACCGAGATTAGAAACCTTCAACGTACCGACATTCTAGAGGTTGAAGAGCCGTTCCTGAAAGGGCAAAAGGGTTCTTCGGCTATGCCGCATAAACGCAATCCTATGATGAGTGAGCGGGTAGCCGGTTTGGCTCGTGTCATTCGCACTAACGCCCTGGCGGGTATGGAGAATGTGGCTCTCTGGCATGAGCGCGACCTGACACATTCGTCTGTAGAGAGGGTCATTCTGCCGGACAGTTCGATCCTTCTTGATTACATTTTAGAGAAGTTTATCACGGTAATGAACGGGCTGGTGGTTTACCCCGAAAACATGATGGCCAACATGGAAGCTACAATGGGCTTGGTTTTCTCGCAGCGGGTACTGCTGGCATTGATTGAAAAAGGCCTTCTTCGGGAGGAGTCTTATAAGCTCGTGCAGACTACAGCCATGGAATCCTGGCGCACCAAAGTGCCATTCCGTGAGCTGCTGGATCATGATGTGGTCATCATGAAGTATCTATCAAAAGAAGAACTCGATTCATTGTTCGATTACGGTTACCATCTCAAGCATGTGGACCATATCTTGGACCGGTGTGGCCTCTAAGAAAACTTAAATGCCATTAAGGGGGGATTTTAATGTTGGAAAAACGCGATTTTATCTATGAGGGGAAAGCCAAAAGACTGTACACGACGGATGATCCTGAACTGGCAATCGTCGAATACAAAGATGATGCGACCGCCTTTGACGGAACCAAGCGCGGAACTATCGAGAGTAAGGGCATGGTCAACAACAAGACCAGTGCCTTATTGTTTGCTCATCTTGAGCAGCAGGGCATAATCACCCATATGCATGAATACATCGATGAGCGGCACATGGTGGTCAAGCGCGTGGACATAGTGCCGGTCGAGATGGTCGTGCGCAACACTGTAGCTGGTAGTTTATCCAAACGTCTGGGCATTGATGAAGGCGTGAAACTGCCGAAGACCATAGTGGAAATGTATTATAAAAACGACGATCTGCATGACCCCATGATCAACGAAGACCACGCGGTGGCTCTGGACTGGGCAACCCGCGATGAACTGGCTGAGATGAAGGAAATGGCGCTAAAAATCAACCAACTCCTGATCCCCTTCTTTGCCAAAGCCAACCTGGACCTGATCGATTATAAGCTGGAATTTGGCCGTTTTAAAGGCAAAATAATTCTGGCTGACGAGATTTCGCCCGACACATGCCGTCTGTGGGACATCGACACTAAAGAAAAACTAGATAAAGACCGGTTTCGTCGTGATCTAGGCAAGGAAAAAGAGGCTTATCTGGAAGTTTTGCGGCGTTTGGAAGGGGTGAAGTAGGTGTTTTTAGGTAAAGTTTATGTTACCCTCAAAAAAGAGGTCTTGGACCCGCAGGGAGATGCAGTCCGTAAAGGCTTATCCAGCATGGGATATAAAGAAGTGCAGGATGTTAGGGTGGGGAAATATATCGAGGTCAAGATCGATGCCAGCCAGATGGAAGAAGCTAGGAAACGGCTGGATGAGATGTGTTCCCGCCTGCTGGCAAATCCAATCATTGAAGAATACAGCGTGGAATTGGTGGAGGTTTAAAATGAAATTTGGAGTAGTGGTTTTTCCCGGCTCCAATTGCGATGCCGACTGTTACCACGTAGTTGACGAAGTTCTTAAGGAAAAAGCTGAATATATTTGGCATAAAGACACTCATCTCAAAGGATGCGATGCGCTGATCCTGCCGGGTGGTTTCAGCTATGGCGACTATCTGCGCTGTGGAGCTATCGCACGCTTTTCACCAATAATGCAGAAAGTAACTGAATTTGCGAACCGCGGCGGGCTGGTGATCGGCATATGCAACGGTTTTCAAATCTTAACGGAAGCCGGTCTGCTGCCAGGGGCTTTGCTGCGCAATGACAGCCTGCAGTTCAGGTGCCTTCCGGTCAATCTCAAGGTAAAAAGCGCTGACTCGCCATTTTCCAATTTGTTCACTAAAGATGAAGTCATAATGGTGCCGGTCAATCATGGCGAAGGCAACTATTTCTGTAATGAAGAGACATTAAAGGAGCTTATTGAGTTTGACCAGATCGTATTCACCTACTGCGACAAGCAGGGCTATGAAACGGCTGAGGCCAATCCCAATGGAGCGCTGGCCAATATCGCGGGGATCGTCAATCGGCAGCGCAATGTGCTGGGCATGATGCCGCATCCCGAAAGAGTTTCGGAGGCTATCCTCGGGGGAGTCGATGGTTACCGGATCTTTGCCTCCATGATAAAACAGTTCAAGGAGGGGAGATAATGACAGAGAAAAAGCCCTGGCGCGAAATGGGCCTAAATGATGAAGAATACCAGATGGTTCTGGATTTTATGGGGCGTGAGCCGAATCTCCTGGAACTGGGCATGTTTGCAGTCATGTGGTCTGAACACTGCGGATACAAGAGTTCGCGGCCTGTGCTGAAGCTTTTTCCCACGACTGGCCCGCGGGTCATTCAAGGACCTGGGGAAAATGCCGGTGTAGTGGATATTGGGGATGGACAGGCAGTTGTTTTCAAGATCGAGAGCCACAATCACCCGTCAGCTATCGAACCGTATCAAGGCGCTGCTACCGGGGTGGGCGGCATCATTCGAGATATATTCACCATGGGTGCACGGCCGATCGCAATGCTGAACAGCCTGCGTTTCGGTACTCTGGACGATGAGCGCACCCGTTACTTGTTTTCTGGGGTAGTTTCCGGCATCGGCGGTTATGGCAACTGTATGGGTATCCCCACCGTGGCCGGTGAAGTATATTTCCATCCCAGCTACCGGGATAATCCGCTGGTCAATGCTATGTGTGTCGGCCTGGTAAATGCCGACGAGGTGGCATTAGCGGTCCCTGGTGAAGTGGGAAGTCCATTGATTCTAGTAGGTGCTAAAACAGGTCGTGATGGCATACACGGAGCGACCTTCGCTTCTGAGGAGCTGTCCGAAGAATCAGAAGCCAAGCGGCCTTCGGTACAGGTCGGTGACCCGTTTATGGAGAAGCTATTGCTGGAAGCCTGCCTGGAACTGATCAAAGAAGGTCTAGTGGCTGGTATGCAGGATCTGGGAGCGGCTGGCCTTACTAGTTCGGTAGCTGAAACCGCCAGCAAGGACAAACGGGGTGTGGAGGTAGATGTTCTCAAAGTCCCACGCCGCGAAGAAGGCATGACACCTTATGAGGTCATGCTGTCTGAATCTCAAGAGAGAATGCTGATAGTCCCGGAGGAAGGGGCAACTGAGAGAATACAAGAAATCTTTGATAAATGGGGTCTGGATGCGTCTATTATAGGTCGCGTTACGGACGATGGCAAATTCCGAATCATGGAGGGTGACCGGGTCGCGGGTGAACTTCCGCTGCTGGCTTTGACCGATGAGTGCCCGGTATACCGGCGGGAGAGCCGCGAAGCGGGATACTACCAGGTGGTCAAGAATTTTGATTTTTCGGGGGTCAGTGAACCTTCTGACTTTAATAAAGTATTGATCGATTTGATGGGCAGTCACAATATTGCCAGTAAAGAATGGGTATATACTCAGTATGATCATCAGGTTATGATAAATACCCTGGTCAATCCAGGACAAGGAGATGCCGCAGTGCTGCGGGTCAAGGGCACTTCCAAGGGATTAGCCCTTACCACTGACTGCAATGGCCGATTCTGTTATCTCGATCCATATATCGGTGGGATGATGACAGTAGCTGAAGCTGCTCGCAATGTAGCCTGCACGGGGGCACGTCCGCTGGCCGCCACCAATTGCCTGAATTTCGGCAACCCAGAGAAACCCGAAGTGTTTTGGCAGTTTGTGAATTGTATCAAAGGTATGTCTGAGGCTGCTTCCAAGCTGGGGACTCCAGTGGTGAGCGGTAATGTTAGCCTCTACAATGAGACACGCGGCGGAGAGGCAGTACTGCCGACACCGACTGTGGGTATGGTAGGTTTGTTGGATGATGTTGATAAACGCCTGGATATGGGCTTTAAATCCGCTGGTGATGTTCTGATCCTGCTAGGCCGGATGCGCGATGATATAGCCGGCAGTGAGTATCTGTCGATGGTCCATGGCCTGGAGACCGGGGCTTGTCCGGCTATGGACTTGGACGAAGAAAAGAAATTAATCGATTTTATACTGGATATGAATAAAGAAGGTCTTATCAAGTCATGTCATGATATTTCCGAGGGTGGTCTGGCTGTGTGTATCGGCGAGTCAGCGATCACCGGGAAAGTCGGAGCGATAGTTGACCTGACGGGGACTGCTGGGCGAGCCGACGGCCTGCTGTTTGGTGAGGCTCCCACTAGAGTCGTTATCAGTGTGGGAAGCGGTGCCAGCGAAACCATAATAAATGCCGCAAAGTCTGTTCAATTGGCAGCGGCGGTGATAGGTGAAGTGGGCGGTAACGATCTTAAGATTTCTATCAACTGCCAGCAAAAGGTGAAGGTGCCAGTTGCTGAGCTGACTGCAAAATGGCAAGGGGCGATAAGATGTGCGATGAGCTAGAAAGAAACTGGCACGATGAGTGCGGTGTTTTTGGCATTTATTTGAAAGACCCGGCAGGAACCACTGATGCTGCCCGGGCTGCGTACTATGGCTTGTATGCCCTGCAGCATCGAGGGCAGGAAAGTGCCGGAATAGCTGCCAGTGACGGCAAAGAGATCCTGCTACACAAGGGCATGGGTCTGGTTTCCGAGGTGTTTTCCCCGGAGGCTATCGAAAAATTACCGGGATACGCGGCAATTGGGCATGTGCGCTATTCAACCACCGGATCGAGTCTGGTGGTAAATGCACAGCCTTTGGTATTTCGCTATCTTAAGGGCATGATCGCTTTGGCGCATAACGGCAATCTAGTCAATGCTGGGGAACTGCGCAACCGTCTGGCCACTTTCGGATCAGTGTTCCAATCGACCACTGATACCGAAGTCATCGTAAACCTGCTGGCGCGTTACGCTCAGGACCCGCTGGAGGAAGCATTGAAAAAATGCATGATCGACATCAAAGGAGCTTACGCTCTGGTGATAATGACTGAAAAACAAATCGTTGGTGTACGTGATCCGCTGGGTATTCGGCCGCTCTGTATCGGCAGTTTGAGCGGTAATTATGTGCTGGCATCGGAGTCTTGTGCACTGGACACGGTAGGAGCCGAATATGTGCGTGATGTTGAGCCAGGTGAAATCGTAGTGCTCGATGAGCGGGGCTTGACGGCCATCAAAACCCAGCATACAGGCCTCAAAGCTCACTGCATTTTCGAGTATATTTATTTTGCTCGTCCCGACAGTGTGATCGATGGCATCAATGTCAATGTTTCGCGCCGGGCCATGGGACGCCAACTGGCTCGTGAATATGGGGTCCAGGCGGATATTGTAGTATCGGTACCAGATTCAGGGACTTCAGCCGCCCTCGGCTATTCTGAGGAATCGGGAATACCCTTTGAACAGGGTTTGGTTAAGAATAGATATATTGGACGTACTTTTATCCAACCCAGCCAAAAGATGCGTGATCTGGGGGTGCGTCTTAAGCTTAATCCGGTAAGCCAGGTGGTGACCGGTAAGCGGGTGATCCTGGTCGATGATTCGATAGTGCGGGGCACTACCAGCAAGAAGATCGTAACCATGCTGAGGGAAGCAGGGGCTACCGAGGTTCATATGGCGGTAGCCTCACCGCCCACCAGTTGTTCATGTTTTTACGGGATCGACACCTCACGGCGTGAGGAGCTTATTGCGTCTAAAATGGATGTTGAGGGCATTAGAGATTTTATCGGTGCTAACAGTCTGCATTATTTATCAATAGACGGGATGTTTTCAGCATTTGAGAACCGTCACGAATACTGTGCTGCTTGCTTTGATGCCCAGTACCCGATAGCTGTGGACGAAGTAGCCGCTTCTAAGTTCAGCCTCGAATAGTGACCGGAAAGGGGTAATGGAATGCCGGACAATGATAAAGGCCTAGATTACAAAAAGGCTGGGGTAGATATTGATGCGGCTGATGAAACAGTCAAAAGGATGCTGCCCTGGATAAACGCCACCCGCCGCCCAGAAGTTATTTCTGATATCGGCGGATTTGCCGGGTTTTTCAAGCTCGACATCGGACGTTACCCTAAACCGGTTCTGTTATCCGGTACCGACGGAGTGGGCACCAAGCTTAAAATTGCTCAGATGGCAGACAAACATGATACCATCGGGATAGATCTGGTGGCCATGTGTGTGAATGATATACTTGTCCACGGTGCGGAACCATTGTTTTTCCTTGATTACCTGGCCGTGGGCAAGGTCGATCCCGAGCGCATCGAGAAGATAGTTATCGGTGTTGCAGAAGGGTGTAAACAAGCAGGATGTGCGCTCATAGGCGGCGAAACCGCTGAAATGCCGGGGTTTTATGCCGAGGATGAGTATGATCTGGCTGGATTCGCAGTAGGAGTAGCCAATGAAGACAAGATAATCACGGGTAAGAGCATGGAAGCTGGAGACGTGGTCATCGGTCTGGCTTCTTCGGGGATCCACTCCAATGGTTATTCCCTGGCCCGCAAGGTGCTGTTAGAAAAAGCCGGTATGAAGCTGGAACAACCGGTAGCAGAGCTGGGGACTACACTGGTGGATGAGCTGCTTAAACCGACCCATATATATGTGCGCAGCATCAATACTCTGCTTGAGCAGGTGGAGGTCAAAGGACTGGCCCATATAACCGGGGGCGGTATCGAGGGGAACTTTGTTCGTGTACTTCCTGAAGGAATTCAGGCCTGTATCAATAAAGGGGCTTGGGAAGTGCCGCCTATATACCAGATGATGGCCAAGCTTGGCAACGTCGCGAGCCCTGAGATGTTTAAGACCTTCAACATGGGAATCGGTTTCATCGTAGTAGTAAAGCCGACCGAGGCCGACAAGACGGTCAAAATACTGAAGGACATGGGCGAGACTGCCTTTGTTATTGGCGAGATATTAAGCGGCGAGCGAGGAGTAGTGATTAGCTGATGGTAATGGTCATGCCAGAGCCGGTCGCTGGTCTGAAGCTGGCAGTGCTGGCATCAGGGCGCGGTTCTAATTATGAAGCAGTTCAAAAGGCCATAGAACAGGGAACGATCCCGGCTGAAGTGCAGGTCGTGATCACTGATAAGGCGGATGCTGGGGTTCTGGAAAGAGCCAGAAACCGTAATATTGCCGCCCGCTACATAAACCCCGGTCAATTTGCTAATAAGCGTGAATACGAGCAGGAGTTGGTCCGGGTTTGTGAGGAGTTCAAGGTTGATCTGATAGTCTGTGCAGGTTTTATGCGCATTCTAGGCACCACTTTTCTTGATGCATTTCCATTGCGGGTAATCAACATCCATCCCGCTTTACTGCCTTCTTTTCCCGGGCTGCATGCCCAAAAACAAGCTTTTGATTACGGTGTAAGGTTCAGCGGCTGTACCGTTCATTTTGTGGATAGTGGAGTCGATACTGGCCCCATAATATTACAGCAAGCCGTTCCAGTGCTGGCTGGTGATAATGAGGAAGCACTGACAGCCCGGATATTGGAGCAGGAACATCAGCTTCTGCCAGAGGCTATCAGGCTTATCGCAGCAGGTCGCTTGCGAGTGGAAGACCGCAAGGTAGAAATACTTCCTTAAGGGGGTTTAATAATGGCAAGAAGAGCATTAATCAGCGTTTCCAACAAAGAAGGACTGGTCGATTTTGCGCGGGGTCTAGAGGGACTGGGCTGGGAGATCATCTCCACTGGCGGCACTTACTCGACTCTTAAGGAAGCCGGAGTAAATGTAGTCAAGGTGGCTGAGGTAACAGGTTTCCCTGAGATTCTGGATGGGCGGGTCAAGACACTGCACCCCAAGATCCACGGCGGCATTTTAGCCAGACGCACACCAGAGCACCTACAGCAGCTGACTGAGAACGAAATCGGACCCATCGATCTGGTGGCAGTCAACCTGTATCCATTTAGAGAAACTATACAAAAGCCAGGCGTGACCCTAGCTGAAGCGATCGAAAACATAGACATCGGCGGACCAGCCATGATCAGGGCTGCGGCTAAGAATAATGAAGGTGTCATAGTAGTCGTCAGACCCGAGAATTACTGGGCTGTTCTGAAAGAACTGGAGATGGAAGGGGACATCAATCCCCAGATGCGTCTGAAGCTGGCCCAGGAGGCATTTGCCCATACTGCCTCATATGATGCGCTTATTGCACGTTATCTTTCGGATATTCTCGGCGAAGAATTTCCGGAAACTATGATCTGGACCGGAGAAAGAATGTATGAGCTGCGTTACGGGGAGAATCCTCATCAGAAAGCGGCTTTTTATAGGAATTCCACCCGCACCAATGGGCTGCCGAAGGCTCGCCAGCTTAACGGCAAGGAATTATCCTACAACAATATCATTGATGCCGAAGCCGCAGTAGCATTGGTCAAAGAATTTGATGATCCGGCTTGTGTCATTATCAAGCACACCAATCCCTGTGGCACGGCCATCGGAAGCACCCTAACCGAAGCTTATACCCGGGCTTTCAATGCCGATCCAGTATCGGCGTATGGCGGTATCATCGCTTTGAACCGCACAGTTGACAAAGTAACTGCAGAAAAGGCAGCCGAGACTTTCATGGAGGTGATCATCGCACCTGGCTTCGATGAGGATGCGCTAGCAGTTCTGAAGAATAAGAAGAACCTGAGAGTTCTGTCCATGCCTTTGACCAAAGACGGCGGCTTCCAGCTCAAGAGCGTGGAAGGCGGCATGGTAGTTCAGGGTCTGGATGTGGATGAGATCACCGAGCAAGATCTGCAGGTGGTTACTGAGAGAAAGCCCTCCCCTGAGGAGATAAAGAACCTGCTTTTTGCCTGGAAAGTGGTCAAGCACGTTAAGTCTAATGCTATCTTGATCGCAAAAGATAATGTGAGCTTGGGAGTCGGTGCCGGTCAGATGAACCGGGTCGGCTCAGCCAAAATTGCCTTAGAACAAGCTGGAGAAGCCGCCAAAGGCGCGGTTATGGCTTCTGATGCATATTTTCCATTTAAAGATACCGTAGAAATAGCTGCTCAGTATGGCGTAACCGCTATAATTCAGCCGGGCGGTTCTGTGCGCGACGAAGAAAGCATCGAAGAATGCAATAAACAGGGCATAGCCATGGTCTTTACGGGCGTAAGGCATTTCCGGCACTAAAATCAAATTCACCATTATGTCCACGGGATAATTTTAACTTTAGGACTTTAATACTTTACCGTGGTGATGTATTATAGTATAAGTCAATAAGATCATGAATATAAGCTTTAGAATAAAGAATTTAACCTAGGAGGGCTAATCTTGGGCAAGAAAGTACTGGTTGTGGGCCAGGGAGCTCGCGAACACGCCATTGTATGGAAGCTAAGCCAGAGTCCAGAGATAGAGAAAATATATGCAGCGCCGGGCAATGCCGGAATCGCTGAGATCGCGGACTGTTTTGACTTTGCGGTCGATGAGACTGCCAAATTGCTCGATCTAGTCGAACAGAAGGGCATTGATTTGACCATTGTAGGACCAGAAATTCCTCTCATGAATGGCCTGGTGGACGAATTTGAGAAAAAGGGCTTGAGAGTATTTGGCCCGCGCGCCAATGCTGCCCGTATTGAAGGCAGCAAAGTCTTTACCAAGGAATTGCTAAGAAAATATAACATACCGACCGCAGACTTCGGCGTGTTTACTGATATCGAGGCAGCCCGTGCTTACATACGGGAGAAGGGTGCTCCGATCGTAGTTAAAGCCGACGGTTTGGCGGCTGGTAAGGGTGTAGTGGTGGCTGCTGATGTGGAAGAAGCTGAAGCGGCTGTCTTTGCTATTATGGAGAGCCGGGTATTTGGCGAAGCCGGGGACCGGGTGGTCATCGAGGAGTGCCTGGAAGGCGAGGAAGTCAGCGTTTTTGTTATCTGTGACGGTGAAAATGCCAAGTTTATGGCTTCTGCCCAGGATCACAAGCGGGTTTTTGATAATGATCAAGGGCCCAATACCGGAGGCATGGGAGCTTACAGTTCACCTCCCCTCTATACACCAGAACTTCATGAGCAGGTGATGACAAAAGTTATCGATCCCGTGGTCAAGGCCATGGCAGCCGAAGGCTGCCCGTATAAAGGTATTTTATATGCCGGGATCATGGTGACGGCGGATGGGTTGAAAGTACTTGAATTTAATGCTCGTTTTGGGGATCCTGAGGCCCAGGTGGTCCTGCCAATGCTAATAAGCGATCTTCTAACCATTATTGATGCAGTGATCGATAGCAAATTGGATGAGGTCCTGGTGGAGTTTAAGAATGAGGTAGCTGTTTGCGTGGTACTGGCTTCGGAAGGGTATCCGGGCAGTTATCCGAAAGGATTGGAGATCAATGGGATCAGCGAAGTGGGAGCTGGAACGCTGGTGTTTCATGCTGGTACCAAGCGCCAAGGCGCGAAACTGCTCACAGATGGAGGAAGAGTATTAAGTGTGGTCAGCACAGGAGCTACTGTGTCGCAGGCTATCGAGAGTGTCTACAAAGAGGTTCCTAAGATAAACTTTACAGGAGTTCACTATCGCAAAGATATCGGTGCCCGCGCTTTAAAATAAGGAGTGGCTGAATGATTTATCGAAGGCTGGTCGGAGTTGCTGTCTTAGGCGGTATTATTGCCCTTTTTAGTTTTAACACCACACGCGAATACGCCAAGTGGACCATTCTTTTCTTAATGCCGGCTTTGGTGGTTTACAGCCGCCAGCGCCAGTATACGAAGAACGAATGGCAATGGTGGGGCTTAACTCTGATAATAGTTGGTCTTTTAACAGGCTATGGCTTTATGTTAAAGGACATGCCGAATCATATTATAGTACGCGAGATTACCAGACAAGGCGATATGTATCTGTCTGGAGGTCAATATGATAAAGCTATCAACAAATACAACGAGCTGTATAAGCACGGCGAACAGTCAAAGGCTGGTCGTAAGATCCGCGAAGCTGAGGTGCAAAAGGGCTTTGCCCAGAAGTATGAACAGGCCAATAAGTTAGTTAAACAAGGCCAATATGCACAAGCCCGCAAAATTTTACAGCAAATTCCGGGAGTTGCTGTTACCCATGGAAAAGCCGTTGATTTATTAAAAAGGATCGAGGGGAAATAAAGTGAACACGCTAACGCTGGATATGGTCAAAAACAATTCGGTGGTCAGGCTGTACATGGAAGAAGGCAACAAGTATATCGGGACCACTGGGGCAATAGAGCATAATTTATGCCACGCCCAGCTGATTTCTGATCTGAGCTTTGAGATCCTTAATAAATTAGGCTATCCGAAGCGAGAAGCAGAATTGGCGGCTATCGCCGGATATGTCCATGATATAGGCAACCTGGTCAATCGCTATTGGCACGGAACTTCAGGGGCGATCATGGTTTTTGACATGCTGCTCGATATGGATGCCGACCCTCTGGAAACAACCACTATAATGGGAGCTATAGGGACTCATGAAGAGCATGCGGGAGGGCGTCCGGTCAATAATGTAGCAGCGGCGGTAATCCTGGCTGATAAATCCGATGTAAACCGGAGCCGGGTACGAAAGCAAGATGCAGCTACCTTTACTACCCGAGACCGGGTTAACTATGCGGCTCAGGAATCGAGTCTTGAGGTGGATGCCGAATCGCGCCGCATTACGATGAAGTTAAAAATTGATGTTGCTATCTGCTCTGTAATGGAGTATTTCGAAATATTTCTAACTAAGATGATGATGTGCAAGCGAGCTGCCGAGTTTCTTGACTGTACATTCGAACTGATCATCAATGATGTAAGGTTGCTATAGTCTACGTGAGGGGAGGGCCCATATTGACTGAGTTTAAACCGCAATGGGGCAATGAAACAACCGATTATCTGATAAAAGCCCTCAGGATGCTGCAAACCGAAGAAGAGATTTGCAGATTTCTCGATGATATCTGTACGATAAGCGAGCTGGAGGCCCTGGCCCAGCGCTTGCAGGTGGCCAAACTGCTTGCCCGCCAAGAGACCTATAATGAAATAGCTGGTCATACAGGGGCTAGTACCGCTACCATCAGTCGGGTCAAAAAGTGTTTAGTATATGGGGCGGGCGGCTATGAGCTGGTTCTGTCCAGATTGAAAGAAACGGGTGAAGAGGAATGAAGTACAAAGAGGTTGTAAAAGGGGCCAAAGATTATCTGCCACAGGAAGCGGCTTTGAAGAGAGAGTTCGAAAACCAGACGGTGGACATTTTCACGAGATGGGGATACCAGGAGGTAGTGACCCCTACGTTTGAATATCTGGAAGTGATCGAAGCAGGTGCTGGTCAAGCTCTGCGTGATGAGCTGTTTGTATTCCAGGACCAGGATGGACGGCTGTTGGCGTTAAGGCCGGAAATGACAATTCCCATTGCCCGCATCGTGGCTACCAAACTGACCGATGCACCAACGCCGCTGCGCCTGTTCTACAATGCAAATCTATTCCGCCGTACACAGCCGCAGATGGGGCGTTACAAGGAATTCTACCAATTAGGAGTCGAGCTGATCGGTGCTCCGGGGCCGATGTCCGATGCCGAGGTTATTGCATTAGCAGCAGAGACACTTATCCAGCAGGGTCTGGAATTTAAAATAAGCATGAACCATATTGGCATTGTTAACTCTTTGCTGGAAACCAGCGGCTTCAGTGCCGAGAATAAGGAAGAAGTAAAAAGCCTGATGCTGAAGAAAGACCTGGTAGGTCTAGGGAACAAGCTGTCTGGGCTAAAGCTCACAGCGGAGGTATATCAGGCATTAAGTGAAATACCTGTCCTGCACGGTGGACCGGAGATCCTCAACAAACTGGGCGCCGTTCGGGCCATTCCGGGTATGAGCCAGGCTATAGACGAACTGGAACAGGCTTATTCATTGCTTAAGCACTACAATGTACAGGATTCTGTAGTGATGGATCTCGGGATTTTAAGAGGTTTTGACTATTACACCGGAATCGTCTTCGAAGGATACTCGCCTAATCTGGGCTATCCTCTGTTAGGTGGTGGCCGGTATGATAACCTGCTTGGCAAATTTGGCAAACCCCTAGAGGCTACGGGATTTGCCGTAGGTGTGGAACGGGTCATGCTGGCCATGGACCACCAGAAACCCAATGCATCGGCCAGTTATATCATAAAAGGTTCCAACCTGGAAAAGATGATCGAGAAGGCACGGGAACTGCGTTGCACAGGCTGTATTGTGGAGATCGATGACAGCGCCAGTGATCAGGAAATGGTTGTTGAAGCAAAGCTCTAAGGGTGATCCCCGGATCATCGGGGCGGATACACTTCACTAACGACGATTTAACACTTTTATTTAAAGCGAGGAAGAAGATATGAATTCCCAGTTGACTATTGCTCTGCCCAAGGGAAAACTGCTGGATCCGAGCCGCAAAATGCTGGCTGGCTTGAACCTGCCCTGGGAAGGGGTGGATGAAGAGAGCCGCAGTCTGGTCTTTGATTATCCTGAAGCTGGAGTGCGTTATGTAATGTGCCGGCCGACGGATGTTCCTACATATGTTGAGTACGGTGCTGCCGATTTAGGAATTGTGGGAAAAGACATCATCATGGAACAGAACAAAGACGTTTTCGAGATGGTCGATCTGGGATTCGGCTACTGTCGTTTCGTAGTCGCCGTACCATCGGAGAGAGCCGATGAACCCTTAAGTGCGTTCAACTACCAGCGGGTAGCTACTAAATTTCCTCATGTGGCCGAAGAATTTTTCCGTGAACATGGCCTGCAGGTAGAAGTCATCAAGCTGCATGGCAATATCGAATTAGCCCCGCTTTGCGGCTTGGCTGAGATGATCGTTGATATAGTCTCAACAGGCAAGACACTTAAGGAAAACAATCTGGTGCCCAAGGCCGAGATAATTGAATGCACATCCAGACTGATAGTGAACCGGGTTAGTTATCGTACGAAGAACGAGGCGATCGAGCCTTTAATAAATAAGATCAATCAGATGATTAAGGATGGTGTTTTGAAGTGATCAAGAGATTTGAAGGCAATACTCAGGAATTCAAAAGCTTCATAAATCAGGCCATGATCGATATGGAAAAAGCCGTTAAAACGGTTGAGGATATTCGTGATCTGATTCTGGGCAAGGGCGATCACGGCATTGTTGAACTCGGAGCTAAGTTTGACGGAGCCAACTTGTCTGCAGATGCTCTAAAAGTGACCTGGGCGGAGATCGAGGAAGCTTACGAGAAGGTTGATGAAGACTATTTAGCGGCATTGGCTGAGGCTATTGCCAATATCGAGGATTTTCATCATAAACAGTTGAGTACAAGCTGGATGGAACCGGATGATTTCGGCAACATATTGGGACAGCTGCATCGCCCTTTAGACCGGGTGGGAATATATGTTCCGGGGGGGACGGCTGCTTATCCTTCATCAGTTCTAATGAACGCTATTCCGGCACAAGTAGCGGGAGTACGCGAAATCGCCATGGTTACGCCTCCGGCAGCGGATGGCAGCATGAACCCTTATACTCTGGTAGCAGCTGCGGAACTGGGAATCGAAGAAATATACAAGGTAGGCGGAGCTCAGGCGATCTTTGCCCTGGCTTATGGCACTAAGTCGATCCCGAAGGTAGATAAGATAACCGGCCCCGGCAACATGTGGGTAACCCTGGCCAAACGCATGGTTTACGGACAGGTGGACATCGACATGCTGGCTGGCCCCAGTGAGATATTGATCGTGGCTGACGAAAACGCCGATCCGTCTTACATTGCGGCTGATATGATGTCCCAGGCCGAGCATGATGTTAAAGCTAGATCCTTCGTGGTCACCACCAGCAGGGAACTGATCGATCAGGTGGAAGAAGAATTAGAAGTGCAAATCAAGACTTTGTCCAGACAAACGATTATTAGAGAGTCTCTTGAAAACTACGGAGCATTCATCCTGGTAGATAATTTGATCGATGCACTTGCGGTGGCTAATGAAGTTGCACCTGAGCATTTAGAAGTAATAGTCGATGAGCCATTTAGCTGGCTTAGTTACATACAGCATGCTGGGGCTATTTTCCTTGGCCAGTATACTCCGGAGCCGGTCGGCGATTATATGGCTGGTCCGAACCACATACTGCCCACGGGCGGGACAGCCCGGTTCTATTCACCGGTAACTGTTGATACATTCATGAAGAAATCAAGCTTGATCTATTACAGTAAAAATGGGTTCGCCCAGTATCGCGATAGCATTATCAAATTGGCGGAGGTTGAGGGGCTGACAGCTCATGCCAACTCCATCAGGGTTAGAAAGGGGTTTTAAGGATGGCCGAACCGGTTAGAAAAGGCGAGATCCAGCGCAAAACAAGTGAAACCGAAGTCTTTGTCAGTTTTGAATTGGATGGGATCGGGAACTACCAAATCGACACGGAAATCCCGTTCCTGGGGCACATGCTGTCCTTGTTTACCATGCACAGCTTGACCAACCTCACTATAACCGCTCGCGGGGACATTAACGTGGATTACCACCATACGGTAGAGGATATTGGAATCTGCCTGGGGCAGACATTAGGTCAGGCGGTGGGTGACAAAAAGGGCATCAACCGTTATGGAAGTGCTCTAGTCCCGATGGATGAAGCTCTGGCTCAGGTGGTCATCGACATGTCCGGTCGTTCTTTCATAGATTTCAATGTGGACTTTCCGACCGAAACGATCGGCAATTTCCCCACTGAGTTATTTGAGGAATTCTTCAGAGCAGTGGCTTCCAATGCTGGTATGACGCTGCATATAGATGTTCTAAAGGGAACCAATTCCCATCACATGATCGAGGCGGTATTTAAAGCTCTGGGCAGAGCTTTGCAGGTCGCCTGCAGCATAGATCCTAAAATGGATGGAGTCTGGTCGACTAAAGGCAAGCTGTAGGGAGAACAGATATGGAGCTGCAATGGGGAGAATTCATTATCTCCACGAATAAGGATGCTTTATCATTAGATGTGATCAGCGGCTTTCTTACTATGACTTACTGGGCCAAGAAACGTCCTCTTGAGGTAATAATGAAGTCGATCGAGAATTCTATATGTTTTGGAGTTTATCACAATAATCGGCAGGTTGGTTTTGCCCGGGTGATCACAGATAATGCAACCATGTTCTATCTGTCCGATGTCTTTATAATTCCTGAATACCAAGGACGGGGATTGGGCAAATGGTTGGTCAGCAGTATTGTGAATGATAAACGATTTACCAGCCTGAATGGAATTTTGGGCACTCAGGATGCCGAGGGGCTATATGAGAAGTTCGGTTACGTGGTTCCCCAAAAACCACGAGTGCTGATGTTTCGGATGCCCTTGAAGAAATCAGATACAAAGCCTGGGGAGATCACAAATGATTAAAATAATCGATTATGGAATGGGCAATCTTCGCAGTGTGCAGAAGGGCTGTGAAAAAGCCGGTCTGCAGGCGGAAATAACCAATGATCCAGATGAAGTCCTAAAGGGAGACGGGGTCATCCTCCCAGGGGTCGGCGCTTTTGCCGATGCCATTTTTCAACTAAAGCAAACGGGTCTGGATAAAGCGGTTCATGAGACAGTGAAGCTTGGCAAGCCGTTGCTTGGGATTTGTCTGGGTTTGCAGCTTTTCTTCAGTGAGAGCGAAGAAGACGGCATCTATGAGGGCTTGAATCTCATTGAGGGGCGTGTGGTTCGCTTCCCGCCCGGCCGCAAAGTTCCGCATATGGGTTGGAACCAGCTGGAGATCCAGGGCCAGCCACCGTTATTCAAGGGGATACCGGACCAATCATATTTTTACTTCGTTCACAGTTATTTCTGCGATCCTATTGAACCGGTCACGATTGGTCTCTGTGACTATGGCATCAAGTTTACCTGTGCCGTGCAAAAAGGAAATGTGCTAGGTACACAGTTTCACCCGGAAAAATCCAGTTCACTGGGGTTGACCATACTGAAAAACTTTGGGGAGATGCATGCTAAATGATTATTTTTCCGGCGGTAGACATTAAGGATGGCCTGTGTGTGCGCCTGGTGCAGGGCCGCAAAGAGGATCAGACTGTATATTCGAAGGACCCGGCTCAAATGGCCAGACAATGGCAGTCACAGGGGGCTGAGTGGATCCACGTTGTAGATCTCGATGGGGCTTTTTCCGGGGTACCCAAAAACACTGAAATCATTAAAAACATTGCAGCGACCTTGACCATTCCGTTTCAGTTGGGCGGCGGCATCAGAGATATCGAAACCGCCCGCAGTTACCTGGAATTGGGGGTTTCTCGCATAATAGTCGGGACCAGAGCCCAGGAAGACCATTCCTTTGTTGAAAACTTGATATCTGAATTCGGGCCGGAAAAAATAATTGTGGGAATCGATGCTAAGAACGGCTTTGTGGCGGTCAAAGGGTGGGAGGACACCACCGAGACCAGGGCCATAGATTTGGCACAAGACATGATGAAAATAGGCGTATTGCGTACGATATACACTGATGTCAGCCGGGACGGGCTGCTGCAAGGTCCCAATCACCAGGCCATTGGCGAGATGGCCAAGCAATCAGGCTTGGCTGTGATAGCATCAGGTGGTGTTTCCACGGTCGAGGATATCGTGAGACTTAGAGCCATAGCCGGAGTTGAAGGTGCCATCATGGGCAAAGCGCTGTATGATGGGAAAATAACTCTGGAAACAGTATTGCTGGCAGCCAAGAATTGAGGTGTTAAAATGCTAGCCAAGAGGATAATCCCCTGCTTGGATGTCCACGCAGGACGGGTAGTCAAAGGGGTCAACTTCGTTAACCTGCAGGATGCCGGGGACCCGGTCGAACTGGCAGCTTTTTATGATTGTGAAGGGGCCGATGAACTGGTATTTCTAGATATAACCGCTTCTGCTGAACAGCGAAACATAATGTATGACGTGGCACGCCGCACTGCTGAACAGGTATTTATACCGTTTACAGTAGGTGGTGGCCTGCGTAATATTGATGATATCCGCAACATGCTGAAAGCAGGAGCAGATAAGATCTCACTGAATACGGCTGCAGTCAAGTCGCCATCCTTAGTCATGGAGAGTGCTAAGAAATTCGGCAGCCAGTGTATTGTGGTTGCCATCGATGCCCGTAAAGTTGGTGATGATCAGTGGGAGGTCTTTATCAATGGTGGGCGCACCGAAACCGGGATAGATGCGGTCTGGTGGGCTAAACGGGTAGAAGGACTGGGCGCTGGTGAGATACTATTGACCAGCATGGACAAGGACGGAACCAAAGATGGCTATGACATAGAGGTGACCCGGGCTATCAGTGAATCGGTGGAGATTCCGGTCATTGCATCCGGTGGGGCAGGCAATTTGGAACATTTGCGGGCCGCACTGGAAGAAGGCAAGGCTGATGCAGCATTGGTGGCTTCTATTTTTCATTACGGTGAGTACCGTGTAAGTCAGGCCAAGGAATACTTAGTAGAGAGAGGAGTGCCGGTAAGATAATGAGTTTTTGGAATGATGATCTCAAATTCGATGAAAACGGCTTAATACCAGCCATCGTGCAGGACGTGGACAGCAAGGAAGTCTTGATGATGGCTTACATGAACCAGGAAGCACTGGAGAAGACGATCTCCACTGGTATGACCTGGTTTTATTCGCGCAGCCGCCAACAATTATGGCAAAAGGGCGAAACATCCGGCAACACCCAGAGTGTAGTCGAGATTCGCCATGACTGTGATTCCGATACTATATTGGTGCTGGTGAAGGCTGCCGGTCCGGCTTGTCATACTGGCCATGAAACATGTTTCTACCGGAATATCGATGGGGAAGAATTGTCTGAACCCAAGTTTGACCCGGATGTTGTTTATGGCACGGAAGGCCCGGCTATATTGTATGAATTGATCAACATACTGCAGGACCGGCGTGAACATCGGCCGCAGGGTTCATATTCGGCCTATCTTTTCAACGAAGGGCTGGATAAGATACTTAAAAAGGTCGGTGAGGAAACAGCCGAGGTGATAATAGCGGCTAAGAACTCAGAAGCCGGGGAACTTGTTTATGAAGCCTCTGATCTCATGTATCATCTATTGGTTCTCCTTGTGGAAAAGGGGATCGATCTGGGCCAGGTCTTTGCTGAACTACGACGCCGACGGTAGTCAGGTGTAGTTGGATGTGTTTGATCTTGGCTAGTATGGAGAGGAGATAGAGGAATGCCGGTAGTCAGTGTCAAAATGACCAGCGGACGAACAGAGGAAAAGAAGCAGGAACTGGTGGCGGCCATAACCCAAGACGTTGTACGCATTCTTAATGTCAGTCCGGACTGGGTTACGGTGGTCATAGATGAATATGATCGAGAAAACTGGGCTTCGGGCGGGCAGTTGCACTCCATAAAGTATGGGCCAGGCAGTGGTTCTGCTGGTACTGATCAAAAGAAGCTCCGGATCAAAAAGACTCCGTTAGTTGACGAACAAGAAAACCAAGCAGCTGCCCAGGATGCTGGTGATGACAATCCAGGTTTGCTGTTTGAGGAGTAGAGGATAATATGCCGCTAGTTAAAGTGGAGGTTAGAGCAGGTCAAACGACTGAGCATAAGAATGCGATACTGGACGGGGTTCATCAGGCCCTTGTTCAGGCAATCAAGATCCCAGAATGGGACCGAAATCAACGCCTGTATGAGCTGGATTCCGAGCATTATGAGATTCCGCCCAATAAAAGTGGAAATGCGGTCATCATTGAAATAACCATGTTCAAAGGTCGTTCCAAGGAGGCCAAACGCGAGCTTTACCGAGCAATCGTGGCTAACCTGGCTAGCAACCCCGGTATACAGGGTAATGATATCATGATCGTGGTCCATGAACCGCCCTTGGAAAACTGGGGCATTCGCGGTGGCAAAATGCCGGATGAAGTGGACCTGGGATTCAGTATAGAGGTTTGATCCAAACAGGGAGGGGGCGCCATGACAAATAGTTGTCAACAGCTCGTGCTGGTTCAGGTACCGGGGACATTTGCGGTTTGCCGCTTAAGTACTGATGAGCCGATTCCGAAGTGGGTGCTGAAGCTGAGCGGATTCTTCTCCATTACCCGTTCGGCAGATGAACTATCCGTTCTTTGTCCTGAAGTTCATGTTCCAGGTAATGTGAAATATGAAGGCGAATTTTCCTGCCTCAAGGTTCAGGGGCCTCTGGACTTTTCCATGTTTGGAGTCATGGCAGCATTGGTTGTGCCGCTGGCTGATGCCGAAATCAGTATATTCGCCGTATCTACCTTTGATACGGATTATTTGCTGGTCAAACAGAGAGATTTAAAAAGTGCAGTACAAGTTTTACAGTCGGTCGGCCATAAAATAACCGGGAGTACCTCAAGCTAATGACAAAAGAGAATCTCTGCGTTATTTAAAAAGCCCGTTCAATCAACGTACCTCGGTACGTATCAATCACAGACTTTTCAAATGCCTTGATCTTCACTCTTGTCATACGCTTGATTATACTGCCTACTTTGATGCAATCTGATTACTTCACATCAGCCAGTTTTTCCATTATACTTGCCAAATTATCATTGAAATATTGCTCAGTATCCTGATTTCTGTCTTTTTCCGAAGCATATTCGCTCCGTAGTTGGGTCAGTTCACCGCCATCCAACCAAAATCCAGCGCATTTTGGGCATTCATCGATTACCACTTGGCTGGTTAAACTAAAACGATGGCGCATCAATACAACATCAATGCATTTTGGACATTTGTATCGCTTATCTCCGGTCTGCACCTGATTCTTTCCTTTAATACCTTCGAGTTCGCTAGCCGGTTCATTACCCTCGTCAACTTTTTTTAGTTCAAACTGGTCAAACCACATTCCCCCACAGCCACTCTGACATACGTCGACTGTTAAGCTGCCGGAGTTTACCGCAATCAATTCGTTCTCACAAGCCGGACATTTCATGCTTATTTCCTCCCTGTGATAAATTATGGATAAAATAATAAATTCCACCCGAGTGATAATATTTCCTCTAACCAGGAATTAAGGAGAGACCTGGTTAAGGTTTCTAAGGTTTTCAAGAAACAATTAAGGGCTGGTGTTAAATCCAGCCCTTTTAAGACTATTATCAATAATGCTATTCTGCTGCGATCATTGCCGGTTCAGTCTCAACTTCCCGCATCACCAGTACACCCATCCAAAGATAAGCTAAAAGCAACGACATGAATAATACATTGGGGTACGGGAAACTAGGCCAAATCAACTTTTGAATCGTATCGATTATGACCGGTAGGGTCATGGCATAGAGAGCAATTATTTTTCCGGTTTTAAAGTCGATTTGAGCTTTCTGGATTCTCGCGAACACCAGGCAAATGCCTCCGCCCAGCATCATAATGAGTACCTTGGCAAACCAATTATATGTGATTCCCAGTAGTAGAATTGATGAATGGGTGAATTGAATCCACTTCAGCATTCTCTCGGAAATGTTGGTGGTCAAACTGACAGCTGTGGCATCAGCCGGGGCTTTGACTCTCTGATTTTCCGGCAGTTCCGATAATTTCAAGCGGAGTTGGGCTGATTCCTCAAAAGAACGTGGTGGCAGATATTGGTTCTGGGTTTGCAGGTTTATGTTGTTAGTCACGGCAAAGCCATTGGCTAGATTATAAAAGCCTACCGGAGATTTACTGAGTTTGTCTCGGACTGATCCGGCTCCTTCGTCCATTTGTACCATGAACATCAGAAGAACAGGAAATGCAAGCACGAGTACTAACCAGAATAGATAACTAGTATGATGTTCGGCAGGTTCCTGGGTAAACTCCTTATAAGAGTTCACGCTGAAAATGGCATCTCTCACACGCAACAATATCTCCATAAATGCCCCTCCCCTGGGTTTTATCTAATCTCTCCACTACAGATTACCATATTCCAAAGCAATTTGCACGAATTTTGGCAAGAATTTATTAATTCCAAATTCAAATTAGGCCCAATTTCCTGGGACTTTAGAATGTTTCTGGGTGGCTAACAGCATGGTAATTATGTATAACGGCCATTAGGTGTGGAGATAGCCGTGATTTTGGGTTATAATTGTTGGGTGTGATAATAGATTTATATTATTTGTTGCAAGGAACTTATGGTAGTTTGACGAGGGATAGAGGGGCGCAGACATGAGTATTATTGATGATCTCAACGAAGCTCAACAAGAGGCAGTTACACATAAGGATGGGCCATGTCTGGTTTTGGCCGGTGCCGGTAGTGGCAAGACGAGAGTTTTGACTAAGCGCGTAGCCAATCTAGTCGACCAGGGGGTCAGCCCGCATGAAATAATGGCGATAACCTTTACCAACAAAGCTGCACAGGAGATGAAAGAGCGGGTCATGAGCCAGATCCCGAATTTCAACGGGCAGTGGATCAGAACATTTCATTCTGCATGCTACATGATTCTGCGTATGGAAATAGAGCAGCTTGGGTACCGACGCGACTTTACC
Organism: Acidobacteriota bacterium; assembly: GCA_050259595.1. GTDB lineage: Bacteria > Bacillota > Syntrophomonadia > Syntrophomonadales > DTU052 > JBLNAX01. The sequence goes on from JBLNAX010000037.1 coordinate 43,319, forward strand.
ATTCTCGACGAGGGTGAGCAGAGAGCGGTCATCAAAGAATGTTTGGCTGAACTGAAGGCCAGTGATCTGAAACCAGAATCGATAGGATTTATAATAAAGCAAGCCAAAAATTCACTCGAGAACCCAGAGAAATACTTTGACTCACTGCGAGCGGCACCCCGCATGCAGGAAATCTATAGTAAGGTTTACCGACTGTACCGAGCCCGTCTAAAAGAACTAAACGCCCTTGATTACGAGGATCTTATTGGTTTAACTGTTCAGTTGTTTGAGGAATTCCCCGAGGTGCTGAAGAGCTATCAGGATCGCTTTCAGTACCTGATGGTCGATGAATACCAGGATACCAACTATGCACAATTCGTATGGGCCAACCTTCTTGCTGATACCCACCACAATATTTTTGTTGTTGGCGACCCTGATCAGTCTATTTATAGCTGGCGTGGTGCTGAACCATATAATATCGATAGGTTTATTAAGAAGTATCATGACACGAAGATCGTCAAGCTGGAAAAGAACTATCGCTCGACTCGCTATATCTTAGATGCGGCCAATGCGGTGATCAAGAACAATTCGGGGCGCCCGGACAAGAACCTGTATACGGATAACACCGAAGGAGAAAAACTTGTCCAATTTTGTGCCGCTGATCATAAGCAAGAGGCCGAATTCGTAGCTCAGGTAATCAAGCAGTTAGTGAGCAGTAAAGAATATAAATATCATGAATTTGCGGTTTTTTATAGAACCCACGCCCAGTCCCGCAACTTTGAGGAATCATTCAATCGTGGCTTTGTTCCCTATCGCATCGTTGGAGCAGTACGCTTCTATCAACGAAAAGAGATCAAGGATATCCTGGCTATACTCAAGTTAGCCGCCAACCCCTCGGACCGAATAAGCTTCCGCAGGATAATCAATATACCACGGCGGGGTGTTGGTGATGCCACGATCAAGAAATTGGAGCAGCTTAGCACAGATCTTAATATATCCATATTGGAAGTGTTAGCTGAACTTTCTTCCATCAAGGGTATGGGAGGGCAAGTCAAGTCGTCACTGCAAGATTTTTATGGCATGATGAAATTCTTGCAGGAGCTGGCACCGAACACCTCACTGCATAATCTGGTGACCGAAGCCATAAATCTTAGCGGATATATTGATGAGTTGAAAAGAACCGATCCTCTGGATGCGGAAGAACGCATAGAGAATATTCAAGAATTTCAGACTGTACTTATTGAGTTCGAAAAAGAAAACAAAAAGGATTTGGTAGACTTTTTAGGCGAAATTGCTTTACTGCAGGAAGCAGATGATACCGATTATTCGGATGCTGTGTTGATGATGACCTATCACAGCGCCAAGGGCCTTGAGTTTCCAGCTGTGTTCATGACCGGGATGGAAGAAGGGGTATTCCCATCATATCGAGCCGAGACACAGGAGGAAATGGAAGAGGAACGAAGACTGTGCTATGTTGGTCTGACTCGTGCTCGGCAGCGGTTGTTCTTGTCCCGGGCAGTCTATAGAATGCTGTATGGCAGTGAACGCGCTAATATGTGTTCGCGGTTTTTAAAAGAAATTCCAGAGGAGTTTTTCACCCAGTTCACTAAAACCGGAAATAGAATAGAATTTTCTAAGACTGAAACCACCGATAAGATAGTCAACTTGAACAAAGGTGATGTAGTAGAACATCGCAAGTTCGGTCGGGGCATGGTTATTTCTATAGAAGCTTCTGATATCGCAATTATCGATTTTGAAACATACGGCCTAAAGACCCTCAATACGGACATCGCGCCGCTAGTTAAAATCGGCTAGGAGGATGTTTGGTGCAGGCAGCACAGAGAATCAAAGAACTTAGAGAAGAGATCAGAAAGTACGATCATCACTATTATGTTTTAGATGACCCGTTGGTAACTGACAAACAATATGATGAAGTTATGAAGGAACTGCAGGCACTTGAAAAGGATAACCCAGCACTGATCACGCCTGACAGTCCTACCCAAAGGGTCGGTGGAGAACCGTTGCCGGGATTTTCTACTGTAACCCATCGAGTTCCACTCCTCTCGTTAGATAATGCCTTTTCTGAACAGGATCTGCTGGATTTCAATCGCCGGGTCGCCGAAAAGCTTGGCAGTCAGGAACAGTCCTACGTGTGTGAGCTTAAGATCGATGGGGTTTCGATTGCCCTGGTGTACGAAAATGGAGTTCTGATCAGCGGCGCGACCCGCGGTGATGGAGTTGTTGGCGAGGACGTGACCGCTAATATACGTACTATCAAAAGTATTCCGCTGATTCTTAAGGATCCAGTCCCACGCCTTGAGGTGCGGGGCGAGGTTTACATTCCCAAGCAGGATTTTGCGCGGCTGAATCAGGAGCGGGAGGAAAAGGGTGAAAAGACCTTTGCCAATCCTCGCAACTCGGCAGCCGGGAGCCTGCGCCAGCTAGACCCACGAATGACGGCGACTCGCCCATTGCGTGTTTTCATTTATGACATCATGTATGTGGAGGGAGCCGAAATAAGGAACCAGGAAGAGGTCTTATCCTTTCTGGCCCAACAAGGTTTTCCAGTAAATCCTCACTGGCGGAGGGTGCTGGGGAGTGTGGGCATATACGGATACTGCCAGGATTGGGAGCAACAGCGCCATGATTTGGGTTATGAGACGGATGGAGTGGTAATCAAGCTTGATCTGCTCAATGCCCGTGAAGAGGTGGGAAATACCATCAAAAGCCCGCGCTGGGCGATTGCATTCAAGTTTCCTGCGGAAGAGAAAGAAACCGAGATAATAGACATCGAACTAAATGTCGGTCGAACCGGCATCATAACCCCCACGGCGGTAATGGCCCCCGTATTTATTGCGGGCAGTACGGTGAGTAGAGCTAGTCTGCACAATTTCGATCTGATGCAGGAGCGGGACATCCGTAAAGGTGATAAGGTATTGATCCATAAAGCGGGCGATGTCATTCCTGAGGTTATCCGGCCTCTGATAGAGAAGCGGAATGGAAGGGAACTACTCCTGATGCCGCCTGACAATTGCCCAGTTTGTGGTGCTGGTGTGGTTCGCTATGAAGGTGAAGTAGCCTATCGCTGTGACAATTTGAACTGTCCGGCTCGTCTTAAAGAAAGCTTGGTCTTCTTTGCTTCCCGCGAGGCCATGGATATAGAGGGATTAGGGCCTTCGCTGGTCGAACAGCTGGTTGACGAAGGCTTGGTGATGAGTATAGTCGATCTCTATCGTTTGCAATTGGAACGGCTTGTGCAGTTGGAACGCATGGGCCAGAAGAAAGCGGAAAATCTGCTGAAGGCTCTCGAGGACAGTAAAAAGCGCCCATTATCACGGCTTTTAAATGCCCTGGGGATTAGGTTCGTGGGTGGAAAAACGGCTAAGATATTGGCTGCTCAATACCGTTCGATTCAAGCAATTGCGGCTGCCCGGCCTGACGAACTACGGGAAATACCGGAGATCGGAGATAAGATCGCAGACAGTGTAGCAGCCTTTTTTGCAGAGAGTATGAACATGGAGATGATCGAACGGCTCCAAGAGGTCGGATTAAATATGATCGAAGAGGTAGCGGCTTTTGGAAGCGGTGAACTGGCTGGCAAGACGTTCGTTCTGACCGGTGGGCTGGAGGGGTTGACCCGCCAGCAAGCCTCGGAAATGATCGAGCGCAGCGGCGGCAAAGTGACATCCAGTGTCAGCAAGTCTACTGACTATGTAGTTGCAGGCGCTGACCCTGGTTCTAAATATGAGAAAGCTGTAAGCCTTGGTATCACAATTCTGAATGAACAGGAGTTCTTGGCGCTTTTTAACAGTACGGCTGATAAGTCGGTGAGTGATGAGGATTTTTTCCAGCTCCAACCTGAAATCATATAATGCCCCCATTTAATCTTAGTTGAGTCAAGTTTTTCTGACATACAGTATGATATGGAATAAGCCAATGTGATTGTGTGATTGTACCAATTCGTATATAATTGTACCCGGTGGGTCGTTTGCGGCCAAGATGGATGATTTTTGACTGTGTTGAGTTTTGAGGGAGGTATTTAAAGTGGATTTTATCGAAGTGAATGGCATCAAGCTAGCTTATGAAGACCTGGGACCTAAAGATGGTGTACCATTGGTATGTGTTCATGGCTGGACAGCTAACAGACACCGGTGGGATCACCAGGCTGAGTATTTTCCTGCTACCCGGCGGTTTATTCGATTCGACCTGCGGGGACATGGTGAGAGCGATAAGCCCATTATGAGATACTCCATCAAACAATTCAGTGAAGATCTTAAAGGCCTACTTGATAAGCTTGGTATCGAAAAGGCAATTCTTGCCGGACATTCAATGGGCGGTATGACGGTACAACAGTTTGCTCTGGATTATCCGGAACGGGTGGAGAAACTGATTCTGGTCGACACCTGTGGCAGATTTCCATTTAACGCTTTAACTAGAACGGGTGTTGCAACCTGTGGCGCCCTGCCATTCCAAATGTTCGTCAAGATGAACATCGTTCGAGCATTTAAGCCCGGTTTTTCAAAGAGCAAATTAGAGGAGTTTGTGCGCCTTTCGCAAAACAATCCGCAGCCTGTCGTTATGTCCTGTTTCAAAGAAGCAATGGCCGAGTATGATATAATGAGCCGTCTGCCACAGATCAAGGCTCAAACTCTAGTTTTCCACGGTTACCATGATATACAGCTTACTTTAGATGAGGGGTGTAAGCTGGCGATGCTGATTCCTAATGCTACTATGAAGATAGTAGACAGCGGGCACGAGACTCCGGTGGAAGTGCCTGAACAGTTGACCAAAGCGATAGCTGAATTTATTCAATAAGCATATTCAAAATTCAATGACGTTTGCGCCTCCTTGCTAAGGGGGCGTTTTTACTTGTAATTGCGACATTGCTTTGCGCCATGATTAGGGTTGTGAAACCGGTTCAAGTGCTGGGAATCGGACGCTTTTCTTGTGTTAGGGATGCTAAAAAGCTAGTGAAGAATATTGCTTTCTGTTATAATATTGTGCATGAGATTTTCAGGAAGTGGGGGAAATTGTCCAAATGGCCCTTACCATAAAAGAGGTTGAACATGTTGCCATGCTGGGTAGGCTGACTCTTACTGAGGAAGAAAAAGATCTTTACGCACACCAACTGAGTGCTATTCTCGAGTTTGCCGAGATTTTGAATAAACTTCCTACTGATGACGTGGAGCCGTTGGCCCACGTTCTGCCTGTTTTCAATGTCATGCGTGATGATGAAAAAAGGCCTTCGTTTACCCGTGAGGATGTTCTGTCCAATGCCCCGGAGCAGGAGGACGGGCTATTCAAGGTTCCCAGAATCGTGTAAGGGGGAGCTCTAATAATGGATCTATACCAACTGACAGCATTAGAAATACAGAAGAAGCTTGGTAGTGGGGAAGTCAAACCTTCCGACGTCCTTGATTCCGTGGCACAGCGCATTCAAGACGTGGAGGACCGGGTCAAGGCTTTTGTGACTTTGATCGTCGATGAAGCGCGCCAATTATCTGCTTCCTTGGATGCAAGCAAGAGCTTTTCGGGAATTGCCGGGATCCCGTGCGGTATTAAGGATAATATGTGTACCCGCGGTGTCCGGACCACCTGCAGTTCTAAGATATTGGAGAATTTTATCCCGCCCTATGATGCCACGGTGGTTCAGAAGCTTAATGACCAGAAAGCAGTAGTGATGGGTAAATTGAACATGGACGAATTTGCGATGGGCTCGTCGACTGAGCAATCGGGGTTCTTCCCTACCTGCAATCCCTGGGACCTATCCCGCGTGCCCGGCGGATCATCTGGTGGCGCGGCTGCGGCTGTGGCGGCGGAAGAGGTGTTTTATGCGCTGGGGTCAGATACCGGTGGCTCCATAAGACAGCCCGCTTCACTGTGTGGAGTTGTGGGATTGAAGCCGACTTATGGACGCGTATCGCGTTTTGGCTTGATCGCTTATGCTTCTTCACTGGATCAGATAGGGCCTCTAACCAGGACAGTAGCGGATTCCGCTCTGGTTATGAATGCCATTTCGGGCTATGACAGATTCGATTCTACCAGTGTTAACCAGCCTGTGCCCGATTATCTAGAGTACTTGAAACCTGAAATAAAGGGCCTAAAAATAGGCGTTCCCCGCGAGTATTTCCAACAGGGGGTAGATCCAGCAGTTATAGATAAGATCAAAGCTGCTATGAAGAAATATGAAGAATTGGGCGCTATCCTGGAGGAGACCAGTCTTCCGCATAGCGAATTTGCACTTCCTGCATATTATATCGTAGCGCCTGCTGAGGCTTGTTCCAACCTGGCTCGCTTTGATGGGGTAAAGTACGGATTGCGCGAAACCCAGGCGGCCGATATTATTGAAATGTTTTGTGGTACTAGGGCTAAGGGCTTTGGCGCGGAAGTAAAGCGCCGCGTAATGCTGGGAACCTATGCCCTTAGTTCAGGATATTATGATGCTTACTATGTTAAAGCCCTGAAAGCTCGCCGTTTAATACGGGATGATTTTGACAAGGCATTTGCCCAATATGATGTGCTGCTGGCACCAACGACGCCTTCAGTAGCCTTTAAAATTGGAGAAAAGCTGGATGACCCGCTAGCCATGTACATGTCAGATATTCTGACCATACCAGTCAACCTAGCTGGTATTCCGGCCATTTCGATTCCTGCCGGTTTTGTGGACGGACTGCCGGTGGGGCTGCAACTGATGGGCAAACCGTTTTCCGAAGGGACGCTGCTCCAGGCGGCTTATGCCTTTGAACAAGCCACCGATTTCCACAATCAGCGTCCGGGATTGGAGGTGCGGCATGGCTAGAGCAGATTTTGAAGCTGTAATTGGCCTGGAGGTGCATACCGAACTGAAGACCCAATCTAAGGCATTCTGCGGCTGTTCAGTACAGTTCGGTGCTGAACCAAATACTCAGGTGTGTCCCATATGCATGGGAATGCCGGGGGTATTACCGGTCATCAACCGCCAAATGGTTGAATATGCTGTTAAGACCGGCCTGGCACTAAACTGCGAAATAGCCGAGTTTTGTAAGTTTGACCGTAAAAACTACTATTATCCTGATTTGCCCAAGGACTTTCAAACCTCGCAATATGACCTGCCTATAGCCCTGGGGGGTTATCTGGATATTGAAATTGATGATGTGACTAAAAGAATAGGTATTACACGCGTCCATATGGAAGAGGATGCCGGCAAGCTGGTGCATCAGGGTACGATCTCGACCACCCCATACAGCCTGGTTGATTACAATCGGTCTGGAGTACCACTGCTGGAGATCGTTTCGGAACCCGATATGCGGACTGCCCAGGAAGCGCGTATGTATATGGAAAAGCTGCGTGCTATCCTGCTGTTCCTTGGTGTTTCGGACTGCAAAATGCAGGAGGGCAGCCTGCGCTGTGATGCTAACATAAGTGTGCGACCCAAAGGTCAGAAAGAATTGGGCACAAAAGCCGAGATCAAAAATATGAATTCCTTCCGTTCGCTGGAGCGAGCGGTGGAATATGAGATCGATCGCCAGATAGAAGTGATCGAGGATGGAGGCCGCATAATTCAGGAGACCCGGACCTGGGATGAGGGCAAACAGGTGACAATCAGCATGCGTTCAAAGGAAGAGGCTCACGACTACCGCTATTTCCCGGAGCCTGACCTGCCACCGATCAAGATCGACCAGGTTTGGATCGAGCGGGTAAGAAAAACCCTGCCAGAACTGCCGGATGATGCACGGGCTCGTTTGATCGAGAAATACGAACTGTCAGCCTATGATGCTTCTATCCTTACTTTATCAAAAAAGATACTGGATTTCTTCGATGAATGTATTAAAGAGTATCCAAACCCCAAAGCCGTTTCCAACTGGATCATGAGTGATTTGATGCGGCTGCTCAACCAGAATAACATTGAGATCGATGAAAGCAAGGTTACTCCTACAGGATTGACCGATATGCTGAAATTGATAGATAAAGGTATGATCAGTGGCAAGATAGCCAAGACAGTCTTTGAGGAAATGTTCGTCAGCGGCGATGACCCGGAGAAGATAGTGCAGGCTCAAGGACTGGTCCAAATCAGCGACGAATCGGCTGTTTTGGGAATTGTCAAAGAAGTGATATCTCAGAATCCCAATGTAGTAGAGGATTATAAAAACGGCAAAGACAAAGCTATCGGATTCCTGGTCGGTCAGGTAATGAAGGCTAGCAAAGGCAAAGCCAATCCAGAAATGGCTAACAGACTGTTGCGCGAAGAACTCGCCAACGTATAATATCATTAGCATTATACGTCACACGAAGTTAGAGGCCTGCAAGAGAGTCGGCTTGCTTAAGGCTTAGAATAAAGAAAAAACGCAGCAAAAGATGCAGTAGTATCGTTTAGACAAAGGGGAGTGAGAGTTTTGACCATTAGATTGGGTAGAGACTGGTTCCTGGACGAAGGATCCAAAGTATTTATCGTAGACACCACACTTCGTGATGGTGAACAAACTGCCGGTGTAGTATTCTCTAATCCGGAAAAGATCAGAATCGCCAAGTATTTGAGCGATATGGGTGTTGACCAGATAGAAGCCGGAATACCGGTAATGGGTGGAGACGAGAAAAAGTGTATTCGAGAAATCGTCGAACTGGGCCTTACGTCCAGTATCATGGCCTGGAATAGGGCTGTCATCAAGGACATCAAGGAATCTATCGACTGTGGAGTGGACGCGGTCGCTATTTCCATTTCCACATCTGACATCCACATTGAGCACAAACTGCAAACAACACGCCAGGATGTTCTTAACCGTATGTCGGATGCCGTTAAATTTGCCAAGGACAAGGGGCTGTACGTTTCGGTGAATGCCGAAGATGCCTCGCGTTCAGACATGGATTACCTGGTGGAGTTTGCTCTGATAGCCAAGCATTGTGGGGGTGATCGCCTACGCTTTTGTGATACAGTAGGCATTCTTGACCCATTGACCTCATTCAGAAAAATCAAGACTTTGGTTGATGCTGTGGGAATCGAGGTCGAGATGCATACCCACAATGATTTTGGCATGGCCAATGCCAACGCCCTTTCTGGAGTGTACGCAGGGGCTCGGTATGTGGGAGTAACTGTTAATGGGTTAGGCGAAAGGGCTGGCAATGCTTCGCTTCAGGAAGTGGTAATGAGCTTAAAATATCTCATGGGTTTAGATCTATATTTCAAGACTGAAATGTTCCGGGAAGTCGCGCAGTACGTGGCGGCCGCCTCTGGCCGGGTGCTTTCGCCTGCACTTCCGATCGTGGGAGATAACATTTTTGCTCATGAATCAGGGATCCATGGGGACGGAGTATTGAAGAATCCGCTCACTTATGAAGTCTTTACTCCTGCAGAGGTAGGCAATGAACGCCAAATAGTGATAGGGAAACACTCTGGTACTGCGGCATTAAAGTCGAAATTTAAGGAATATGGGACCGAACTTAACGAAGAACAAGCTCAGGAGCTATTGGCTAGAGTGCGGACTACAGCCGTCGACCTGAAACGTTCTTTGTTTGATAAAGAATTAGTATTTCTTTTTGATCAATACTTGCGAGAGAGGAGTAAGTAAGCGGGGAAAAACAATTGCGGAAAGAATTCTCTCCAACAAAAGTAGAGTTGATGCTCATGCTGATGAGATAGTAATAGCTGATCTGGATTGATCAATAGGTAGGTCGTAATAGTATTCAAAATTGGTTCATTTAATGAGGTGAAGCTTTCAATGTATAAAATCACATTGATTCCTGGGGATGGTATTGGCCCTGAAGTAACCGAAGCTACGCGGCGTGTTATTGATGCTAGTGGAGTAGAGGTCAGTTGGGAAATTGCTGAAGCAGGTGAACATCAGATTGCCCAGCATGGGACACCATTGCCCGATTCTGTTCTGGATTCTATCAAAAAGAATGGCATTGCACTTAAAGGTCCTATAACTACTCCGGTTGGCAAGGGATTTCGCAGTGTCAATGTAACACTGCGAAAGGAACTGGACTTATGGGCTAATGTCCGGCCCTCCCATAATTATCCGGGGATCGCTAGCCGCTATGAAAATGTTAACCTGACAATCGTGCGTGAAAATACTGAAGATCTTTATGCAGGCATCGAATACTGGGCAAGTACTCACGCTGGTGTTTCGGTCAAAGTCATTACTCGTGAGGCATCAATGCGGATTTCTCGGTTTGCTTTTGAATTGGCAAGAAAAACCGGACGTAGAAAAGTTACCTGCGCTCATAAAGCCAACATTATGAAGATTTCTGATGGATTGTTTTTGGATTGTTTCCGGGAAGCAGCGGTGGATTACCCTGAAATCGAAGCCGAAGACCGCATTATTGATGCACTCTGTATGCAGCTTGTACAAAAACCCGACACCTTTGAGATATTGGTTATGGCCAATCTTTATGGCGACATCACTAGTGATCTTTGTGCCGGATTGGTGGGTGGCTTAGGTGTTGCACCTGGTGCAAATATTGGCGATAAAATAGCAGTATTCGAACCAGTACACGGTAGTGCTCCTGATATTGCTGGCCAGGGGCTGGCTAATCCTTTAGCAACTCTGCTCAGCGGAGTGTTGATGCTAGAGCACCTTGGCGAGCAAGCCGCAGCGGGTCGCATCCGGAATGCGGTTTGGAAGGCCCTTGAGGATGACTGTAAGACTGCAGACCTTGGTGGTCGTCTAAAGACCAACGAGATGGCGGATGCCATTATTGCGCGGATCAATGCATAGAGTAATTATTAAGTAACTTATACTTTTCCAACATATTCGTATATCACCAATCCTGCCCTGGGCAGGATTTATTTTTTTTTATCAACTGGCAGGCACTGAGACAAGATAAATATGAAGAAGTGCAAGGAGGTTGAGATATGGATAGGGTAGTGATGAACGGAGGAATCGCCGCCGAACCTTACCCGGTGGGGGTTGGAGAAGCTCTCCATATTCAGTATTCCGGGATGCTATCCAGATCAGGTGCAGATAAGGTTTATCTGCGTGCGGGTTACGGCAGTAATGATTCCTGGGCAGATGTTCATGACTATGAAATGATGCCTACCGACAATGGTTGGGAAGCCGATTTGAAGGTTCATCGGGGTGGCCGGATCCACTTCTGCTTCAGAGATCGAGCCGACAATTGGGATAACAATAATGGTCACAACTGGAACTATCCAATTGATTCTAGTCGCTTTAAATAAGCATATTTGAAAGGAGGGATAACTTGGCCAAGGCGGAAATTGAGAGCGGTGTGATCACCACGCCGGTCCCACTTAAGAAGAATAGTACGGTTCACGTAATCTACAGCGGTATGCTGTCTGACCATGGGGCAGATCAAGTCTACATGCATAGTGGCTATGGTGCCAGTCATGATTGGTACTGGGTCAATGAACAAGCTATGGATCGCAACCGCTGGGGTTGGGAAGCTGTAGTGGATATACACGGAGATCACAGGTTCAACTTCTGTTTTAGAGACAGTGCCGACCACTGGGATAATAATAGTGGGCATAACTGGAGTTACGAGATTCAAGGGCAATAATCAGCAAACCAGTTCGTCAAATGTATCTGTTGAGGATTTACTATAATATAGATCAACCAACCTTACCGCACTTAATTAGAGACTAGATACGATTTGGCTAAGAAGTTTCTCATAATTAGCGAACCAAAAGCTCATTCTAATGAATGAGCTTTTTATATTGGAGGCGTTTGTATTGCGAATAGTAATGCTGGCCTGGGAGTTTCCACCTCGTATCGTTGGTGGACTTGCTATGCATGTTTATGACCTTTCGACTACGCTTGCCAGTCTGGGCCATGATGTGACGGTCATTACGTGCAACAACCATTCCTCTCCCAGTGAGGAAAAAATGGACGGGGTCAATGTGCTGCGGGTCAATCCTTACGAGCTGCCATCGCGGGATATCGTATCCTGGGCAATGCAGCTAAATGTAGCTATGTTGGAGAAAGCAGTACAGGTCATTAACCGGGACGGTCCCTTTGATATCGTACATGCCCACGACTGGCTGACGGCTTATGCCGGGCGGGCTTTGAAACACTCTTATCAGCTGCCATTGATCGTAACCATTCATGCTACTGAGCATGGCCGTAATAATGGTATTCACAATGAAATACAGCATAATATAAGCAACATTGAGTGGTGGCTGACCTACGAAGCCTGGAAAGTGATCTGCTGTTCGGATTACATGGTGGGGGAAGTCAGGCGAGTCTTTAACCTGCCGCATGACAAGGTCGTGCATATTCCAAATGGTGTCCACCCCGCGCGAATTCGAAATCGTCAAATGCCGGAAGGGTTTAAGGAGCGTTTTGCCCTGCCCTGGGAGCGTATCATCTACTATGTAGGGCGCTTGGTACAGGAAAAAGGGGTGCAAGTGCTGATCGATTCGGCATACAAGGTGCTGGCCCATGTGCCAGAAGCTAAATTCATAATTGCCGGGACCGGACCTTTCGAGAGCCATCTGCGCGCTAAGGCCCGCGATCTAGGTTTGGGTGACAAAATGCTGTTTACCGGGTATATCAATGATGAAGATCGAGATATGCTGTATCTGGCCGCTGATGCAGCGGTTTTTCCCAGTCTCTATGAACCGTTTGGCATAGTAGCACTGGAGGCTATGGCCGCCGGTACACCGGCAATTGTATCGGATAGTGGAGGACTCGCTGAGATCGTAAAAAACAATGTCGACGGTTTGTGGGCTATGACTGGCTCGGCCAATTCGTTGGCAGACCGCATAATCGAGGTTCTAACTAACGATGTAATGGCGCGTAAGCTAGTCGATAATGCTTATTCAAAGGTAAAAAATCTTTATGATTGGAAGATAATAGCCCGCCACACTTTGGACATTTATAGATCAGTCGCCAAAGATTCCAAAGCCGCTGGGCGGGGCCAGGAAAGAGGCGGAACACTTTTTCAATTCAATCGTCGTCAGCGCAGTCAGGAGTTAGTTAAGTAAGCTATTAGTAGATAATTATTGAGAAAGCTCGTTCTTAAGGAATGAGCTTTTTTGCTTGTGCCGATTTTTTAAGGGTTAGGCCATTCTTGGGAAAACGAGCCTATTAACTCAGATTATTAGTTAAGTAGGAAAATAAGGCTTCGTGTCGAAGTCAATCGAAGGGTCATTATAAGATACAACCCGTAGACTGTCACCTCAATACACAGTCGAGGTTGAAGATAGGAGTGATTAACTGTTGAGCTATTTCAAAAAGCGGTGTTATGAAATCCTGATTTTGGATCTGCCCGGCGATGTTGTAGGCAAGATTATTGACGGCTCACTGTTGGTTTTGATCATTCTCAATGTTTTGGCTGTTATGGTCGGTACGGTAGAAGAGATCACGGTCTCGTACGGGCGGGCGTTATACATATTCGAGATATTTTCGGTGGTTATATTCACAATAGAGTACCTGCTGCGAATATGGTGCTGTACTCTAGATGAGAGGTTTTCAGGTCCTCTCACTGGACGTATTCGCTTCTTTTTTCAGGCAATGACTCTGATCGATTTGGCAGCGATACTCCCTTTCTACCTACCAATGCTGGTAACGCTCGATACCCGGTTCTTACGCGCTTTGCGGCTTTTCCGGCTCTTCAGAGTCTTGAAAGTCGGTCGTTATTCCAACTCAGTTCGTTTGTTAGGGCTCGTGCTGAGTAAAAAACGCGAAGAATTGGTGGTCTCATTTTCGGCGGTGATGGTCATCTTGATCATCATCTCCAGTGTAATGTTTTTCTTGGAGCACGATTCCCAGCCTGATAAATTCTCCAGTATACCGGCTACGATGTGGTGGGGAGTGGCCTGCTTGACTACGGTCGGCTATGGTGATGTTTTTCCGGTAACGGTTATGGGCAGGATCTTAGGGGCATTGGCAGCAGTGGTGGGCTTAGCCCTCTTTGCCTTGCCGACTGGAATAATTGCCGCGGCTTTCTACGAGGAACTAGAGAGTCACAAGAACCAAAGTCAGGGAACTTGTCCACATTGTGGCAAGGAAATCCAATTATAATTGATGAAATGATCGGTTAAGTAAGTTTTTATATCTAAGGTACATTCATAATCTCATAATTTGCCTATGAAAAGCTCATTCTAAGTAATGAGCTTTTTTTTCGGGTAAAAGACAAGAACCAAGCATAAGCAAACACGAGAAATGACCCCTTGTTTGCGCGAAGGAGTGATTTGTTGAAAGCCGTAGTAATGGCTGGCGGAGAAGGAACCCGCCTGCGCCCATTAACCTGCAACCTGCCCAAGCCTATGGTTCCAGTCTTGAGCAAACCGGTCATGGAATACAGCATCCATTTGCTCAAAAAGTACGGTATAACAGATATTGCTGCGACGTTGCAGTATTTGCCCAACGTGATCAGTGGGTATTTCGGAAATGGTGAGGAATGGAACGTAAACATGCGTTATTTCCTAGAGGAATCTCCGCTGGGTACGGCTGGCAGCGTTAAAAATGCCGGAGAATTCCTGGATGAAACCTTTATAGTCATCAGTGGTGATGCATTGACTGATTTTCCGTTGGATCAGGCTATTGAGTTTCACCGTTCGAAAAAGGCGCTGGCTACACTAGTCCTGACAAGGGTCGAATCACCACTCGAATACGGTTTGGTTTTGACTGATAAAGAAGGCCAGATCAATCGTTTTCTGGAAAAGCCATCATGGGGTGAAGTGTTTAGTGATACTGTAAACACAGGGATATACATTTTGGAACCTGAAGCTCTGGAGGATGTGCCCAAGGACCGGCCTTTTGATTTTTCGAGGGACTTGTTTCCCAAGTTTCTGGCCCGCAAAGACCCCATGTTTGCCGTTGTTTTGGACGGGTATTGGTGTGATATCGGAAACTGCCAACAGTATAGGCAGGTACACATAGACATATTGAACAACATGGTGAAGATTCCGATCCAAGGAGAAAGACGGGGCAGCATTATTCGTGGCCATGGCAGCCAGATCTCACCACGGGCACGGGTGGAAGGGCCTGTTTACATCGGCCCTAATTGTGATGTTGAACCGGGTGCTCACTTGCTGGCTTACACAGTGCTGGCAGGTAATTCAATAGTTGGTCCTGGTACTTCGCTAAAAAGGTCTATAGTCTGGGGCGGAACTTGTATCGGGCGCAATTCTGAAATCAGAGGAGCTATCCTAGGGAAGGGCGTGCGAGTTCATGACCGCTGCTCAGTTTTTGAGGGAGCTGTATTGGGCGACAATAGTGTGCTGGAGGATGATGTTGTTGTTCAGCCCGAGATCAAGGTCTGGCCTTATAAGGTAGTCGAGTCAAAACGTGTGGTAACGGAAAGCCTGGTGTGGTCGGATAGACTGCCGCGCAGTATTTTTACCCAGCAGGGCATATCCGGTGATTATCATTCTCAACTCCCCCCTGAAAAGATGGCGAAATTGGGGCGTACAATGGGGACTCATCTGCATTTAGGGGCAAAGGTAGTGATTGGCTGTGATGGTTCTGCAGTCTCATTGGCTGCTAAAGAGGCACTGTTAGCAGGCTTAATATCCACCGGACTGCAGGTATACGAAGCGGGGCAGGTCCTGCTGCCCATCCTGCGTTTTGCGGTGCGGGAAACAGAGTCGGCAATGGGGTTTCACTTGGCATTGGCTGGTACACAATTTCAAAATGTTAGTTTACGCATTGTTGGTCAGCAAGGTCTTGACCTGCTGAAAACAGATGAACGCAAAATAGAAAATGCTTTCTACAGAGGCGAATACCGGGCGGTGAATATTGATAAAATGCACATGCCGGAGCGAATTGCTGACCTGGACTCTGCCTATATCAGTGATATCTTGGAGGACATTGATCAGTTGGCCATCAATACCCGACGTTTTCGCATTGTTCTAGGGGCGGAGCTGCCGGGGATCTCAAATATCGCTGCGCGGATTTTGGATCGTCTGGGATGTGACATAGTTCGGGTAGATGGTTTTGAAGTTTCTGTTAACGGCATCTATGACCGTGAAGAGGTATTGAACAATGTTTCGCAGACCACAGTGAGGCATGGCGCGGAAATAGGAGTTTTTCTGGAGGATGGTGGCCAGAAAGTGGTATTCACCGCGTCGGATGGCACGGTCATTGAGGATGAGAAATTCACTGCATTGATTTCTGGAACCCTTGGAACCTGTTTTGGCAAAGTGTTCCTGCCTGTCTATGTGCCAGTTTCTATCGAAGATTATCTTCGCCGTCAGGGCCGAAAAGTGGTGCGAACAAGAGCCTTTTTCGGTGAGTTTATGCAGGAAATGATCAGGGAAGGAGAAGCTGAGCAGCTGCGCCTCTATGCTGACGGTTTGTTCGCTACTCTGAAACTACTTGAATTTATGGCCCGGCATGACTATAGTTTTGTAGATCTATTGGAAAACATGCCTTCCTTTAACTATATCAAAAGGGAGGTGCCTGTATCATGGGAGGACAAAGGACGGGTAATACGGCGCTTAGCCGAGGAGAATGTTCAATATGGGAGTGAACAGTCGTTAGGGGGGATCCGCATGAATCATGACAACGGTATCGGACTAATTCTTCCTGATGAAGACCGTCCCGTGTGTCGTATCTATGCTGAAGCGTTTTCAATGGAAATGGCTGAATCACTGGCCGATTTCTATCACCAAAAAATCGAGAATATTTGCCAGGAACTGAGCTAGTTTAACGGGCATAGTTTTATACATTTTACCCAAGCTAAATAGGGATTAAAGTAAGATTGGAGGTAGAAAATAAAATGCCGGAACTACGGCAGGATCCATTGAGTCATCGATGGGTAGTAATATCGATGGAACGGGCTAAACGGCCCCATGATTTTAAGCCTAAAAGTCTGGAAAGTCATTCAGGCAACTGTGTTTTCTGTGAAGGAAACGAAGAAAAAACGCCCCCGGAAATATATTCCTTCCGTGATTCAGGAAGTGGTATAAATACCCCGGGCTGGTGGGTCAGGACTGTTCCCAATAAGTTCCCTGCCCTGGCCATTGAAGGCTCAGTGCATGAGTCGGTTCATGGCCTAAATAAGGCTATAAACGGGGTGGGTGCTCATGAGGTCATAATTGAAAGTCCTGAACACCGGATAGCATTTTTCAAACATCCTATCCAGCAGGTTGAAGAGGTAATTAGGATGTGGCGGGATCGTCATCTGGACCTGCGTAAAGATCATCGCTTGAAATATGTTTTGGTATTCAAAAATGAAGGTCCGGAGGCTGGTGCTTCCTTAGAACACAGCCACAGCCAGCTAATGGCTTTGCCCATGGTGCCTAAGTCGATCGAGGATGAGATCAATATTGGTTTCCGGCAGCATGCGCAGGCTACCGGTCGCTGCATTTGCTGTGACATGGTGGGGCAGGAAGTAACCGATGGCAGTCGTGTAGCCATGGAAACCGAAAAGTTTGTCGCCTTTTGCCCTTTTGCTTCGCGCTTTCCCTTTGAAACCTGGATCGTTCCGAAACAGCATGAATCAGATTTTGGTTTGATCAAAGATGACGATGTGGGCGAGCTGGCCTGGATATTGCGCGAGTCATTGTGCCGGCTGTCCGATGTACTGGGAAATCCACCTTACAATATGCTTCTCCACTCAACTCCGGTCAATGTGGATATCGGTGTATCATACCACTGGCATATCGAAATATTGCCTAGATTGACAACTGCTGCTGGTTTTGAGTATGGAACAGAATACTATATCAATCCGACTCCGCCGGAAATTGCAGCCGAGTCCTTGCGGGCTGGCTCATGTCATGCACACTAAGTGAAAGGAGTGAGGCAATGAGAATCTTGATAGCATCCTCCGAAGTTGCCCCCTTTGCTAAAACCGGAGGTCTGGCCGATGTTGCAGGCTCGCTGCCCAAGGCATTAAAGAAGCTAGGCCATGACGTCAGAGTGGTCATGCCCTGTTACAAACAGATAAATGCAGGAAGATACCTGACTGATCTGCCGGTGCCGATGGATGGACACCTTGAAACAGCTATTGTCAGGCAGACCGAGCTAAAGATGGAACAAGAAGAAGTGCCGGTTTATCTAATTGACAACTACAAATATTTCTACCGTGACAAGATGTATGGTTTTATTGATGAAGCTGACCGATTTAATTTCTTCACCAAGTCGGTTCTGGCCATGCTGCCGTATTTAGGATTTCAGCCGGATGTCATCCATTGCAATGACTGGCATACCGCACTGCTGCCGTTATTTCTTAAAGTCAAATTCATGGAGGAACCGTTTTATCAAAAGATCGGTACTGTCTTTACTGTTCACAACCTACAGTACCAGGGCCGTTTTCCCAAGACCATTTTAAAGAACCTAGGATTAGATGACTACTTCTTTACCCCCGAAGAATTAGAGTTTTTCGGCGAAGTAAACTTCATGAAAGCAGGACTGCTTTATTCTGACGTTCTGAATACTGTCAGCCAGAAATATGCTATGGAGATCCAGACCACTGAATTAGGTGAAGGCTTGGATGGTTTGCTTAGAAAGCGTTCTATGGACCTTTTTGGAATCTTGAACGGCCTCGATTACGATGAAATCGATCCGGCTTCGGATAACAAGATTTATGTTCAATATGACATTCATTCACTGGAAAAAAAGAAGGAAAATAAGTATCAACTGCAAAAAGAACTAGGTCTGGCAATGGGTGACGTGCCAATGGTGGGGTTGATTACCCGTTTAGTTTCCCAGAAAGGTCTAGACCTAATCTCGGCGGTTATCGATGATATCATGCGCATGGGCATCCAGCTGGTTTTGTTGGGAACCGGTGAGGATTATTACGAAAAACTCTTTGCTGACGTCAAAATGCGTTTTCCGAATCATACCTCCATAAATCTGGGGTTTGATCCTGTTTTGGCTCAGAAGATTTATGCTGGTTCTGACATTTTCCTTATGCCGTCAAGGTTTGAACCTTGTGGTCTCGGGCAGCTGATATCACTTCGTTACGGGACCATACCGGTAGTCCGCAAAACCGGCGGATTGTGGGACACAATCAAAAATTACGATAAAGATACCGGATATGGCAATGGATTTACCTTTGAAGATTATAAACCTGAAAAACTCTTGGATGCGTTAAGCCGCGCAGTACGGCTCTATCAGGAAAATCAGGAGGCCTGGGGCAAGCTTATGCACATGGCCATGAGCATGGACTTTTCCTGGAACCGTTCGGCCATCAAGTATTTGGAACTCTACGAAAAAGCGGTAAAAAAACGAAAGAACAAAATCAACCGGGCTGTCTAAAAACGAGTCCAGCCGGGACAAAAAGTGGTTTCAAAATGACCGGAGCTTGTGGTAATATATGATAACCGGGGAAACACCGAAGATTGAGGGGGGAGGCAATGAAGGTCAAGGAAGCCATGCATGCTCCTGTAATTACGGTTACACCGCACAACTCGCTACAGGAAACTCTAGAGATCATGAGAGACAACAATTTGCGCAGGCTGCCGGTTTTAGAGGGTGAAGAGCTCGTAGGCATCATCGTCCAACACGATATCGAAAAAGCGTTGCGTCGTCCAGGAACGATCTATGAGTCACCGGTGGATTGGGTGATGACGAAGAAACCGGTTTATTCAATCGAGCCTGAGGCAAGTATTGTTGAAGCGGCACGCATGATGAAAGATTTGAAAATAAGTGCGATACCAGTCGTAGAAGCAGAAAAACTAGTAGGAATAATATCCGACACAGATATCTTGGAAATCTTCATAGATGTTATGCAACGGGATAATTAAATATCCCGTTTGTTCTTTTTTTGGGATCATTCTCAAGAAATACTAGAAGGCCCGCAAGGGGGAATCACAATCAAGACCGGAAGAACCGGAAATGACCGAGCTCTAAAAGAGCCTAAAGACAAACCTTGCGAGCCTAGTGGAAGCCAGAAGCAGCAGACTCCTGAAAAGGAGAATTCAGGACGTTACTCGCTCCGTAAAGGAGGAAACCTGAACTATTTGAGTCCGAGGACTCAAGCCGCTTGCTGGCTTCTAATAGTATTATGTCCAGGGACTCAGAAGCTATACTGTTGATTTAATGGATAATCGTGGAAAGTTTATTGTTCGTTGTTCAGGTTATATTTACTGATAATAAAAGCAGCGATCAAGCCACCTATGAGGGCGGTAGCCAACTGAAGGGGTCCAAAGCTCAGGGCGATGGCTTTTGCTGCCTTAGCTGGGAGACTGGTAATTCTGGATGCTAATATAAAATTAATAGAGCTGTAAAAAACTAGAAACTTAAAAACTGCCGCCAATATAACTGCAATATAATTGTTGAATCTTCTAGCATAATAAAAGACTATTATGAGTATTATATTGGCTACAATAATAACTGGAATCAAAAATGGGAAACCCATTACCCCTAAGACAAACGCTAGTATTGGGGTGAACAAGCCTATAGTAATGCCGGAAGTAATTCCGACATAGGCTACTGCGATTATAAGGAGGGCGTTTACGACCGAACCGGTGAGGATCTGGCCGAATGGAGGAGGAAGCTTAACATACTGAAAAATCAACGCTATAGCTAGTAATACCGCTGTGCGAGTCACATACCTTAATGAAGGATTCATTTTAGTCACTCTCCGTTTCTAATGCTTTAGCCCATTATAAGATATATTAGATGGTTCGTCAGCAATCAGGAATTCATAAGAGGAAAAGCCGTGATGAAGGCGAACTCTAGATAAAGTTCAAAACCGAGGAGGTTGGAGAGTGTTAGTCTATGATGTTCCGGGAAAGGGAGCGTTCTCTCTAGAAAATCTTGTTCTCGATCTAAACGGTACCATTGCTTTGGATGGAGTCCTTCTGCCAGGTGTGAAGCAGCGAATTGAAAGACTTCGGGATAAGTTGAGGATATTTTTAGTCACCTCGGACACTTTTGGTACCGGTGCTGGTATAGCCGATGATTTGGGCATACAGCTAACAGTGGTCGATCAGTATCGCGGGGGCGATGATAAACTGCGGTTTGTTAGAGAGCTAGGCGGTAGGATCACAGCCGCCATTGGTAATGGGACCAATGATGGACCAATGTTTTCTGAAGCCGAACTTTCTATAGCTATATTGGGAAGCGAGGGCTGTGCAGTTAAAAGTATGATGCAGGCAGATATATTGGTCAAAGATATTTGTGATGCCCTTGATTTGCTGCTCATCGAAAAAAGGCTGGTCGCATCGCTCAGACCATAAGATTCTGATTATCGGTAATTTATGAACGGAGGGATTTGGTGAATACCAGCAATACCAGATGGACGATCAGAAATATTTATCTCTATTTAGTGTGTTTTGTTAGTATCATTCTTTTGATTGTCTCTCTATCCGATTTGTCTTCGAATATTGTGGGGATCTTATATCCATCGCCAATGATGATCCAACCGCCAGAGGCATATGACCCTGGGAATAAAATGACTGTGGCTGAACGCCAAAAGGTCCAGGCTATTCAGGAAAAAGCAGCTCGTGATTCGCAAACTTACAACTATGTCAGGGAGTCTATCCAGGAAGGTGTCATGATCCTACTGGTTATACCGCTGTATATTTTTCACTGGCGCAAGATCCAAATGGAAAGCGCACGGGAGGAAAACAGCTAAGAGTTTCATGCAATAAGCATAAACTACTGTGCATTAAAACCCGTGAATGGCTGATGAGCAACAGCCATTCACGGGTTTTTATAAATATTGCAGATATTCGCTTTTATCATTTGACTATTTTACTGCAGAGACTCCGCGATTGATCTCTTGAGCGACTGCCGGTGAAGGAATTCCACTCCATAGAGTGGTCATAAACGAACGCATCTCCTGCTTGGCAGCCGCTGAACCACGACCGGAGTAGTTGTAGTTGGTGTACAATGCGTGCCCCAGCTTGGTCACCGATCCCCTATAGCGGGCTTCAGCTTGGGCTAGAGCACTCGGATTCATAGAAGAGGCAATAAAATTGGCTTGAGCATTGGAGACCTCGAGCTTCATGAAACCGATTTGTTGTACAGTGGCCACTGAGCCGGCTTGTTTAACCTTGGATGTTTTACTGGTATTGGCTTTGGACGGAGGTGTGCTCTGAGCATTTGGCTGAACTGGAGGCGTAATGATGCCTACTGGTGTTACCGCCGGAACTGCAGGTTTTATTGCGGTAGGGGACGGGGGCTTCTTTACAGTAGCATTGCTTGTAGTAGGAGCATGTTCTGCCTGTAAAGCAGTACTGTTAGAAGCAGACTTCTTTACATCTAGCTTTGAAGCAACATCGTCACCTAGGTGCCTAGCCCAGTTTAGGGTAACAAACAATGAGCCCAGAAAGACCAGGCCGCCTATTACACAAGCAGCCATTATCTTAAGTGTTTTGCTACTATCTGAGGAACTCTTCGCTTCAACCATTACTGGGGGTACCGGTTGACTGCTGCGAATGGAGTCTATAGCCTCATCAACTGAGATTTCCCCAACAATATCCGAGGCTAAAGGAGCGGTACTAGCAGGTGCCGACGCTGGTGCAGTTGAAGGGGCTGGTTTGGCTTCTGCGGTTGAGGTCACTGTGGACTGTTTTAAATTTAATACTATGGTCACGTCGTTGTTAGCAACGCCGTCGTCTATTTGCTCCAGTCGGTCCCCGCATTCAGTGCAGTATGAGCTATCTGTGATCGAAACCTGTTTGCAGTTGGGGCAGCGTTTGGTTTTGGCGCCAGTATCGGCCACACTGTTCGTAGATGGCACAATGATTTCAGCGCCGCAGTTCCCACAGAATTTATCGCCATATTCTAGTGCATAGCCACAAGCAGAACAATTTGTTGTGAATAAATCGTTACCCAAAGTTTTCCCTCCATTTTTAACAGCATAGTTTAGCAAAGGCCTAGGGGAATTTATCCCTTGATGCCAGTTTATCAGAAGTAGTCATGGAAATTTGTCGAGATTGGTTGAAGGAACAGCGAATGAGCAGGAAGTGCATCTTGGACTTAAAAATTATGGCTGTTTTAGCTGGCGTTAGGGCGGGCTATTTTACCTTCCTGGTATGCCTGAACAAAAGCTTCAACAATATGTGGATCAAATTGGGTACCGGAATTTTTAATAAGTTCACCAATGGCGATCTCGTTGCTTAAAGCTTTTCTGTAGGCACGATCACTGGTCATGGCGTCATAGGAGTCGGCTACGGCAATAATGCGAGCAATAATATCGATTTCCTCCCCGCGGATCCGGTCAGGGTATCCCCGGCCATCAAAGCGTTCGTGATGCCATTTTACCCCGGGTATCACTTCGCGTAAGCGCCGAATATGCTTGATGATCTGCTCTCCGAAAACAGTATGCATTTTGATTATTTCATATTCTTCATCGGTCAGTTTGCCAGGCTTAAGCAATATTTCGTCACGGACACCGATTTTACCAATGTCGTGCAGCATAGCAGCTAGTTCCAAACGATTTATCTCGTTTTCATCAAATCCCATAACACTACCTAAGGCGATACTGTATGTCATTACCCGCTTGGTATGACCTCCCGTATATGGGTCTCGTTTTTCAATAGTCTCGGCTAGGGTGTAAACAGTTGTGAGAAAGGTTTCCCGTAGGTCGTCGTACAAACGTGCCGTTTCTATGGCTGATGCTGCATGCAAAGCGATGGAGGAAAGGATTTTCAAGTCCTCTGCCGAGTAAACTTCGGGCTCTTTGCTGCTAACATTTATTACCCCAATAACACGATCGCGAATCTTTAAAGGAGCGCTCATTAACGCTCGAACGTGATGGACCCCTGGAACGAAGCGCGAATCTTCATTGACATCGTTGATAAGCTCTGGTTTTCCTGTTTCCATGACTAAGCCTGCAATGCCCTGGCCGGGCAATAAGACGATTTTGGGATTAGAGTCTCTACCCATCCCAGCTACTACCTGCAGGGTACCAGACTGCTCATCGCGTAGAATGACAGACATGCTGTCGGACTTGATAAATCTCTTGGCTTCACTGAAAACAAGACTGGTTACTTCTTTGGGGTCGAGATTTTCGGCTAGCATCTCTGATATATTGTGTAGAAGGGAAATTTCTTTATACTTATCCAGCGCCTCAGCCGCCAAGGATTTTCGTTCTGCTTCCCGGCTGGCCAGGAGGGACAAAGTCTTAGCAATCGCCTTGATACTTTCGTTTCCACCCACATAACCAATCACAGTACCCTGTATTTCTACCGGGAACCGGAGGATGTCGCTGCTGTCCTTGCCTTTGCTACTTTCTAAAACACCGCCATTGGCATCATAAAATACCAGCTGAGTCTGAAGAGATTCAGCTAGCTCTTCAATGGTATTGCTAATATCCTTTTTTGCCAGCAGGCGTTTCAAAGTTAAGTCATTCAATGCTGATCACACCTCTCGGGTGGGTATCAGGGGCTGGTCTGTTAGATTGTACCTGCAGATTTGTATCTTGATGTTCTGCTGTAAATCTATCCAGAAGCAAAAGCTGCATATCATAATTCTACATCTAAACAAGAAATAACACTATACTTGTCGAAATATTATAGATTAAATCAGATTAAAATAAAAAGGAAGAGGATACTCTTCCTTTTTATGGATTATTGTTCGTGCTTAATTCTTAAATTCGATCACGGCACTTTTAGTTTTTGCGTCCCATGTTACCTTACATCCTAAGTTAGCCGCTACAAATCTTAAAGGAACCAATACCCTGCCTGGAGGGACCAACTGTGGTGCAACCTTCTTGTTGGACGTATCGATATAAACTAGTTTGCCGTTGACCCGGGCCTTGTTCTGGCCTACCCAGAGCTGTACTGTGCTGCCTTTAAGGGTTATCGTCACTTTTTTCTGCTTGGTATCCCAGGTTATCTTGGCGCCCAATGGTTCCATGGCATATTTTATCGGCAGCATTACTCGACCGGAAGGGGCGATTGGGATAGTATCCATATATTTGGCCTGGTTGTTGACATAGTATTTACTGCTGCCTATGTACAGCCGGACCGTTTTGGTTCCTGGATTAATGGCCGGCAGGCTGGCATTGGGTTCGACCGGGACATATATCGGGTTCAATTGGGCAGTCGTGGTAATGTAGGCTTCGTTTGAATAACCTGAATTGCCCGCTGAATTATACGCATAGATCCTGTACCAATAGGTCGTAGCTGGCTGTAAGCCACTGTCTACGTAACTTGTAGCGTTGTTGACAGTGGTTACGTAGGTATAAGTATTGCGGGCTGTTCGGCGTTCTATTTTGACACCTGTAGTATTGGCATCCTGGCTCCAGCTGAAAGTAGTGGAACTGCTGGATAACGCGGAACCGCGTAAATTGTAAGGGGCAGATGGCTTGACACTAATGGCAACAATGGCTTCTGGTGAATAAGATGAACTGCCATAGCTGTTGGTAGCTTTGATTCTATAATAATATGTGCCGCTGGTGAGAGAACTGTCAGTGTATGAAGTATAGCCGCCCGAAAGGTACTTGACGTCTGTATAACTCCCGCTATCCAAACGTCTTTCCAGAGTAAATCCGGTTTCGTTGGAGGAGTTGTCTCTCCAGGTCAGATTTACTGAACTTCCGGAAACGCTGGCTGTAAGACTTGATGGCGGACTGATCGGACTTACACTGGTTTCAGCCGAATAGTATGATTCTGAAGTGTTATTAATAGCCTTGATGCGGTAGTAGCAGTTAATGCCGTAATCGTAAGAATCCAGAGTATCGGTGCATGAAGTTGAATAATTTATGGTTTTAAGATATCTGTAATTGTCCCCGCCTTCTCTTCGCTCTAAGACAAACCCGGTTTCATTTGAAGAATTGTCGGTCCAGCTTAGATTTACAGTTAGTCCGGTTACCGTTGCCTGGAAGCTCGATGGTGCAGGTATAGAGGAAGAGCTATTGTAAGTGATGTAGATCTCATTGGAGTAATCTGAGAAATGAGTGCTGTCATAATATGCACGAACCCGGTAGTAATAAGTGTAACTGCTCGGGAAAACGTTTGAGTTAGTATATGTTCTTGAATTATATCCAACAGAGCCTATCTGTGACCAACTTCCAGAAGAATCCCGCCGCTCAATATAGAATCCGGATTCACCGCTCGAGTTATCTGTCCAGTTCAATACAGCATCGTTGCCGGATCTGCTCACAGTGAGGTAGGAAGGTGAGGATAAAGAAGACCTAATGAGAATGTATGCTTCACCGGAGTATATCGAGCTGGCACTGCTGTTTACGGCCTTTAGCCGGTAATAATAAGTGCCGCCAGCAGTCAGAGTGCTGTTATCGGTATAGGTCGTGACCCCTGCAGCAGCACTGGTCAACTGTGAATATGTCCCGTTTGATTGCCGTCTTTCAATTACAAAGGATGTTTCGTTAGGGGAATTATCGATCCACGACAGTTTTACCGTTCCGCCGACCTGTACAGCCGATAGAGACGATGGAGCTATAGGAGTGGACATATTAATTGATACTTCATTTGAGTAATCAGAATATACACTGTCTTTTACAGCTCTAATTTTGTAATAGTATGTATTGTTGGCTGTTACCAAACTGTCAACATACGGGGAACTTGACAAAGTGCCTCCGATATTTGTGTAAGCATTGCCTGATAATTTTCTTTCAAGGACAAATCCGACTCCGCTGGTGGCGCAAGTCCAGCTTACGGTAGCTGAGCCATTCGTATCAGAGGCACTGAGGACAGGAGCTGAGGGTTTTGGAGCAGTGGGAGTTGTGACAGACAGTTCGCCGCTGTATGGCGAGCTGCCTGTATTGTTGACGGCTTTAACTCGATAAATATATGTTGAACTCGAAGAGACCGTTGAATCTATGAACGTATTGATATTTGCGCCTGTGTTGCCGATTGAAGCGTACTCACTGCCTTGACCTTTCCTTTCAATAATGAAGCCGTTTTCGTTATTAGAACTGTCAGTCCAGGTCAGTTGCACACTGGCAAACGTTACGTTGCCTTTTTGTAGATCAGTCGGTGCGGTCGGTGCTGCCTGGGGAATGGCACTTTTAACATCTGAAAACAGTGAATAAGCTGAACTACCATAATATGATCTTACCTGGTAAAAGTATTCAGTTCCTGCTGTAAGTCCAGTATCAGCAAAGCTGGTAATGTTTACAAGGACGGTGCCTAGTGGTGAAAAATTACCCTGGTTGCCAATGCTGCGATATATTTCAAAGCCTTGTGCACCGATTGAGGTATTGTTCCAACTCAAACTGATGGAATTCTCGGTTGTGGCAGAAATGGATAAAATGGGTGCCCGCAAGTCCGGCGAGGTAGTACATGATACTTCTGCAGGCGCCGAACTGCCGTTCTGACTAACGGCTGTTACCCTATATCCATAGGCCGTAGCCGGCTGCAGAACGCTGTCGACATAAGAGGTTGCATTGTAAACAGTACCGGCGATATCTTCCCAGGGCCCCGAGTTTACTGAACGCTGCAAATGGAATTCATTGGCGACTACCAGATCATAACTCCAATTAACTGTCACGCTGGTTTGGGTTGCGGTTGCCGTTAAGCCAGTGGGCGTCGGTGGCGGTGCAGCCATGTCAGCAAGTGCCGCCAACGGGCTAACCAGCACACTTGTGACAAATAGAACAATGAGTAGCAAACAACTGGTCGTTCTCTTGCTCAATATTGGACATCTCCTCTCCGATACTTCATATTATCTTTCTAGTACGCAATTCTCAGCTTGCTTATTTCAGCAACATTGGAATTCTAAGGGAATGCGTTGGTAAAATTATACTACCTTTCTCACTGCCTACCAAGATGTGGCATAAATAATTCAAAGACGACATATAGCCCAAATGGCCTAGTGTTATCTGGGTTCTTCACTGTAAACTAAATTATATTTTAGAAATGTTACAAGATTATTAACGGCTTGAATTTAGCTGTTTTTGCTAATTATCGATCACTTAGACGAAATATTGAGAATTAACTGACTGGTCCAACCATTGAACCAGTCGCGCCATTGATATATCTTTATATAAGGAAGAGCGTTCGTAAAGATATAGGTTTGGGGGGTGAAAACCGCCGGTAATGTTAGAATCAAGTGGGCAGGACATTTCTTACTGTTCAAAGATCTAGTCGATCAAATTTGTACAGGCTGCGATATTATGTACTAGTCATTTTGAAACAAGCAGTGTCCAATTTGGAGTGGTCCGAACACCCAACCTAGAACCGCTATTTTTCTTGCTCTTTACGCAAAATTAGGTAGGTCTTAGGTGATTTGGCGTGTTTTTTCCTCAATGTTTAGTGTATACATTTCAATTTTGGCAAAAAAACATCATATTTAACACACTTTTAACATTACCGCTATTATCATATGGTTTATAATAGTCCAAAGCGCAATGAGAAAGTTCACCTTATTCATGTCTGATGTTGTGATTTTCTCGGCATTTCTTAACATATTATCCTGATCTAAAATCGATTATATCAGGAAACCCTTGACCTTGACCGGTTCCAATACGAAAGGGGAGGAGTAAATGGGTAAAGTTGTCTTGTCCGCTAACCGCGAATCCCGCGAATTTATCAAGGCTGTTGAAGTGGCTAGTGGGACCAGGACCAGCCTGTGCTACCAGTGTGGAAAATGTTCGGCTGGCTGTCCAGTGGCTTTTGCCATGGATTATACGCCACGCCAGATCATTCGATTGCTTCAGTTAGGATTGGTAGATGAAGCCGTAAACGCTGACAGCATATGGATCTGTGCCACCTGTGAAACCTGCAGTTCCCGTTGTCCTAGAGGTGTAGAGATTGCCTCTCTGATGGATACCTTGCGCCGGGAGGCCCTGCACCGCGGAATTATCACAGACCATGAGGTCAATGACTTTAACAAAAGCTTCCTTAATTCAGTCGAACGCTTTGGCAGACTGCATGAAGCAAGTATGGTTATCGAGTATAACCTGCGTATCGTGAAACCTTTGAAAGATGCCGAATTGAGCCCGCAAATGCTTAAACGCGGCAAGCTGAAAATATTGCCGGAAAAGATAAAAGGCCAGAAAGCGGTCAAGGCCATTTTCCAAAGAGTCAAAGATATGGGAGGTGAGTAGGTTTGAAGATTGCTTACTATCCCGGATGCTCGTTAGACGCAACTGCTGTTGAATACGGTATGTCTACGGAAAGGACTACTGAACTGCTGGGTATTGACCTGTGGGAAATCCCGGACTGGAGCTGCTGCGGCGCTAGCTCAGCTCACCAAACCAGCCACCTGCTGGCCTTGGCTCTGCCTGCGCGCAACCTTGCTATCGCCGAAAAAGCGGGCTTAGATGTACTTGCACCTTGTGCTGCCTGCTACAATCGCATGCGCCAGGTGGAACATGAAGTACGTGACAGTGACGAAATTAGAGGCAAAGTCGAAAAGGCGATAGACATGCCATACAAAGCCTCGCAGAGTACGGTTTCGATTCTAGAGCTGTTCACTCAAAGGTATGGGTTAAACAATGTGAGCGCAAAGGTCAAGAATCCTCTCAAAGGAATGAAACCGGCCTGCTATTACGGATGTTTGTTGGTAAGACCGGTAGCGATCACTGGCTTTGATGACCCCGAGAACCCGCAGAGTATGGACGATATCATGAAGGCGGTGGGGGCCAGTCCTGTTGATTGGGCATTTAAAACCGAGTGCTGTGGAGCCGGTTTATCTGTGACTAAGCCGAATGTTGGACTTAATATGATCTATCGAGTACTGAAAAACGCAGTGGAGAACGGAGCCGACAGCATTGTTACCGCCTGCCCGATCTGTATGCTAAACCTTGATATGCGGCAGAAGGCCATTGAAAAGAAATTCAAAGTAAATTTCAATATACCTATCTACTATGTCACCGAACTGATGGCGGTAGCACTGGGTGATAAACCGGAGAAAGCCGGAATCAACAAACATTTTGTGGAAGCGGTATCGATTTTCTCCAAGCTGCCCGAAAAAGCCAAGGCGATGGAAGCGGAGGCGGCGGCCAAGGGGGGCAAAGCACCCAAGGCTAAGGATGATGAAGACAGCGATGAAGGAGCTAAGCCGGCCAAGAAGGCACCGGTGGAGAAGAAAGTCGATGCTGCTCCGGCTAAGGAAGATCTACCTGGACAGAGCGGCTGTTATGGCAAGGACAATGTGCAGCTGATGTTTGCACTTAAAATTTATGAAGACGAAGATAAAGCTATGAAACTGGCTGATATCTTGATCCTGGATGAAGCACGTATGACCAAGCTCAACGAAATCTTGGAGCAGGATAAAGCCAAAGCCGTTAAAGTAGCTGATGCGCTGCTGGCTAAGGCGGCCAAGAATTCTGGAGGAGAGGAGGGTGATAAAGCATGAGACGAGTAGGAGTATTCGTTTGTGATTGCGGAACCAACATCGCCGCCGCTATTGACACCGCCAAAGTTGCGGTAGCCGCTCAAGAGCTATCCGGTGTGGTATATGCAACCACTTATAAGTATATGTGCTCCGATCCCGGACAGGAAATGATCAAGAAAGCTACTCAAGAACAACAGCTGGACCGGGTAGTAGTGGCTTCCTGTTCTCCGCGTATGCACGAAAATACCTTCCGTAAGGCGCTATCGGCAGCAGGACTGAATCCGTATATGTTAGAAATGGTAAATATCAGGGAGCAGGACTCTTGGGTCCACTCCAATGATAAGGAAAGTGCGACCCAGAAGGCAGCCGATCTTGTGCGCATGGCAGTGGCCAAAGTCATGAAGAACAAGCCACTGCAAGTTTCCTATATCCCGGTCACCCGCAAGGCCTTGGTTATCGGGGCGGGAATAGCTGGAATGCAGGCGGCACTGGATATCGCTGATTGTGGATACCAGGTGATCCTTGTCGAGCGCGAACCAACTATAGGAGGTAAGATGG
This sequence comes from Acidobacteriota bacterium, assembly GCA_050259595.1. GTDB lineage: Bacteria > Bacillota > Syntrophomonadia > Syntrophomonadales > DTU052 > JBLNAX01. Next base: position 73,933 of record JBLNAX010000037.1, read on the forward strand.
TCCAGTTGGATAAGACATTTCCAACGATGGACTGCTCGGCTTGAATAAGCACACCCAAGATGGTTGCTGTGGCACAGCATCCTAATATTAAACTCTATACCTACTCTGAAGTTGCCGAAGTTACTGGCTTTATAGGCAACTTCAAAGTCAGGATCAAACAAAAGGCAAAATACGTTGATTGGGATAAATGCACTGGATGTGGTCTCTGTGAGACCAAATGCCCAAGCAAGGTAAATAGTGAGTTTGACTTGAATCTAGGCCAACGGAAGGCTATTTATAAGTCCTTTCCACAAGCCGTTCCGAATAAACCTGTAATTGATGATGTGAACTGCCGTAAGTTTAAGACCGGCAAATGCGGTATTTGTGATAAGCTCTGCCCGACCAAAGCTATTGATTATGAGGACACGGATGCCTTTATTACCGAAGAAGTAGGCGCCATCATAATGGCTACCGGCTTTGACCTCTTTGAATGGGAAGGCGCTTATGGTGAGTATGGGTATGGCAAATATCCAGACGTCATCAGCAGCCTTCATTTTGAACGGCTAGTCAATGCTTCGGGCCCGACTGGCGGGAAAATAAAACGCCCGTCTGATCATAAGATTCCTGACAGTGTAGCCTTTATCAAGTGTGTCGGATCACGTGATGATACTAAAGGCAAGAGTTACTGTTCGCGGGCCTGCTGTATGTATACCGCTAAGCACGCATATCAGGTCATGGAGAAGATTCCAGATGGCGATGCTTACGTTTTCTATATGGATGTGAGGACCGCCGGTAAAAACTATGAGGAATTTTACCAGCGTGCGGTTGAGAAAGGCGCTAAGTACATTCGCGGCCGAGTAAGCAAGATCTACCAGCGTGGTGATCGCCTGGTAGTATGCAGTGAGGATACACTGCTCGGAACTCCTATCGAAGTCGAAGTCGATATGGTGGTACTGGCTACTGCTATGGTGCCATCGTTGGGAGCAGATGAAATTTCGAAGGTGGTTGGTTTCTCAACTGATAAGGATGGCTTCTTCCAGGAAGCTCATCCCAAGCTTCAACCCGTGGAAACTTACACCGGCGGCGTATTCCTGGCCGGAGCCTGCCAGGGACCAAAGGATATCCCGGATACGGTGGCCCAGGCCAGCGCGGCTGCTGTAAAGGTCGTGTCGTTGTTATGTAAACCAGAACTGGCGACAGAACCTATGGTTTCTGAAGTAGAGGAGACCAAATGTACCGGTTGTGAATTCTGTGTACCGATTTGCCCGTACAAGGCGATCAGTATGAAGGTTGTTCAAGAAAGAGGTCATGGCCACACGGTTGAACGTCAAGTGGCATCTGTCAATAACGGATTGTGTCAGGGTTGTGGAGCCTGCATTGCGGCTTGCCGCCCCTGTGCATTGAATCTTAAAGGATATACCGATGATCAAATAGTGGCGGAGGTGGATGCGCTGTGTCTATAGAAGCGGGCCCAAATTGGGAACCCAAAATCGTTGCCTTTGCCTGCAACTGGTGTTCCTACGCGGGGGCGGACCTAGCGGGCTTGAATCGCCTGCAATATCCCCCCAACGTTAGAATCATCCGGGTTCCGTGCTCTGGACGAATCGACCCGCAGTTCGTTTTGCGGGCTTTCCGGCAGGGAGCAGACGGCGTCCTGGTCTCGGGGTGACACCCTGGAGACTGCCACTATGGTAGTGGCAATTATTTCGCACGCCGCAGGCATTCTTTGATGAAGAAATTCCTGGAGTACATGGGGATCGAACCGGAAAGATACCAGATAGCCTGGATTTCCGGTAGTGAAGGGCAAAAATTTGCCGATACTATGAGCCGAGTCGTCGCCGCTGTAAAAAAGGTTGGCCCCAACCGGAAACTGAGGGAAGCCAATGAGTGATTTAACAGCTAAAGTTAAAGAGTCAGCGAAAAAGATTCTGGAATCCGGTACTGTGGACCTAGTGCTGGGATGGGTTAAAGGCGACGAGCCCTATGTCAGCGCTGCTGCAGTTATCAAAAATCCAGCCGATACCGAGCAGCTGATATTTGACGAGTATTGTGTGAACAATCTGGCCAACAACTTGCTTGATTATCGTGATGGGCATGAGAAAATAGGTGTTTTTGTTAAAGGTTGTGATTCCCGAGGATTGGTGCGTCTGATCCAGGATCGGGCTATAGCCCGCGACCGCCTGTATATCATCGGAATCAACTGTCCTGGGGTCAAGGACCCCAACGAGTTCCTGCGTGAGGGAGCCGGATACAGCAAGTCGGGGAAACCGGCGGATGTAGCTCCCAAATGCTTGGGGTGCCAGAACCCTAATCCGGTCATGTATAACGAGGTGATCGGTGATCAGCAACCGCCCCGGTCTGAAGATCGGATGGCCAAGGTAGCTGAAATCGAGGCCATGAGCCCCGATGAAAGATACAAGTTCTTTGAAGACATGATGAGCAAGTGCATCAGATGTTATGCCTGTCGAAATATCTGTATAGCCTGCAATTGTCGGGTCTGCATATTTGATGAGACCAAGCCCCAGTGGGTGGGTCGTTCCAGTGACCCGGTCAATAATATGCTGTATCAAATCGTTAGAGCATCACACGTTGCGGGAAGATGCGTGGAATGCGGTGAGTGTGAGAGAGCATGCCCGGTCGGGCTGCCGCTCATGCTGATAAACCGCAAGCTGGTTAAGGAAGTAGATGGATTATTCGGTCCCTACAAGGCTGGAATGAGTCTGGATGAAGAGGCTTATCCACCGCTTAGCCGCTACAACGTTGACGACCCGGACGAATTCATGTAAGGAGGGGAACGCGTGAAAGTCTTACCTGTTAGCAAAATTGAGGAGGCTTTAAACATCCTCTCAAAAGACGCTGAAGTATATGCACCAATCTGGCGCGGGCAAATGTCCGGCTATTATAAGTGGATCGATGATGCTGATGACCAGTTGGTTATGGAGGCAGTAAACACTTATTTGTCACCGAAGAACATCGTGATTCCACAGACGGAGAAGATGTACAGCTTCAACGCACCCGGTAATGAAGCTACTGTTACCGAGGTGGCTGATCAAAGCGCTGAACGCATTTTGTTTGGCGTAAAACCATGTGATATAAAGGCTATCGATGCCCTGGATATGGTGTTTTTGACCAAAGGCTTTGTGGATGACTTTTATAAAATCAAACGGGATAAGACAACCATAATCTCACGGGTCTGCTATCAGCCGGGAGCCGCCTGCTTTTGTGAATCGATGGGAGTAGACCGCATGAATCCCAACGCTGACGTATTCATACATGACATAGGCAACCAGAACTATGCCTGGGAGGCCAAGACTCCTAAGGGCGAAGCGGTTACGGCGAAGATCGCAGGTCTTTTTGAAGAGAAAGATGCAGCCATGCCCAAGTTTCTGGAAATGAAACGGACGGTCAATGTTGAGGGATTGGCAGAGAAGCTTAAAGCTAGCTTTGAACATGAGGCCTGGGAAAGCCTATCCAGCCGCTGTATGACCTGTGGTGTATGCAGCAATGTATGCCCTAGCTGCTACTGCTTTGACATTCAGGTCAGAGTATGGGGAGATGAGGGTTATCGTTTCCGCTGCTGGGATAGCTGCATGTACCGTGAGTATTCTCAGATGGCGGGTGGACATAATCCCCGTGATGCAAAGAAAGAACGCTTCCGCAATCGTTTTCTGCATAAGCTGGAGTTCTTCAACGAGCGTTATGGGACTGCACTTTGCACTGGCTGTGGCCGTTGTGTGGCGATGTGCCCCAATATGGTAAACATCGTCGAGGTCATCAAAGCTTTTGAGGGGGTGCAGGTTGATGTGTGAAACATCTAATCCACTTGTACCTGTAATAGTGAAGGTTTATGACATCGTGGAGGATACTCCGGATGTTAAAACCTTCTATGTGCGGACTGAAAGTGGTATACCTTTTACGGTAATGCCTGGACAGTTGTGTATGGTTTCCATGTTGCCGGTAGGTGAAGGGATGTTCTCCGTATCATGGCAGGCCGATGATCATCTGCAGTTTGCTATTAAACGTGTTGGTCTGCTCACCGAAGCGCTGCATGATATCGAAATAGGCCAGTCTTTAGGAGTTCGTGGCCCTTATGGCAACGGATTCCCGGTCGAACAATGCAAGGGCAAGGATATGCTTTTCATTGGCGGCGGAATAGGTCTGGCTCCGCTGCGTTCGTTCATAAAGTATTGTTTTAAGAACCGCTCCGATTATGGCAAGATCAAGATAATCTATGGGGCCCGCAGTGCAGCTGACCTCTGCTTTAAAAAGGAACTTTTCGAAGAGTGGCCAAATGAGCCTGATACAGAGGTTTTTACCACTATTGACCGGGCTGAGGATGGCTGGAACGGGAAGGTAGCTTACGTGGCACCTTATCTGGAAGAGCTTAATCCGTCACCCCAGGGCACCATCGCGGTTACCTGCGGACCCCCAGTCATGATCAAGACAGTTCTGACCGCATTGGAAAAAATGGGCTATACGGATGATCAGGTCATAACTACCCTTGAAATGCGGATGAAGTGTGGTATCGGTAAATGTGGTCGCTGCAACATTGGCAGTGAATATATCTGCCTGGATGGCCCGGTTTTCGACCTCGGGCAGCTTAGGCAGCTCCCCCCGGAGTGGTAAATAGAAAGAAAAATCATAAAGCCCCGCCGTACATGACTAGGTGGGGCTTTATCTTTGTCCTGACTGTGTATAGTCAGCTGTATGAACTTGATTGATTAAGCGGCATTCAATTTCCCAGAAGAGATTGATTGCCCGCGTCTACCACCCAATCCCTGATATAATCGAAGTCGTCATCGTGGTCTTTAGCCCATGTTTGCGGATTTCCTGAATATTTCATGTCGGGAATGCCGCTGAGCAGAACTTCTAATGAAGGGGCTAGCTCAGTATGCCCATTCCCAATGCTTTCAACCAAGTACGGAAGAGCCGGTATGCCCAGACGAATAATGGAATTGTTTTTATCTGCATCTGTAAGGCCTGATTTTGTGATCCTATCGAATTCGCCTGGAACTGTGAGTAAATGCTTGTGCCATGCGTCTACCCACTGTTTGCCAGTGCTCCAGCTATAAGCCACTTTAAGGTTGGTTTTGGTGATTTCTTCAGCAGCTATAGCTAGTATCTGCTCTCGCAGCCCATCCTTAGTGCTGGTTACGATCGATTCCTCGATTATAGGTACGGCTTCTGGCCCGAGGTTAACCAAATTTCGATAATTTGGGTCATTGGCAGTGTAGGTATAAGGGTTCGAACTGATAGCCGCCGAAGGGTTTTCAGCTAAATCTTTGGCTGCCTTGGTCGTAATCGCGGCTATATTTTTGTTGATCTCCATAGGTGTAATGTATGTAATGTAACCCAAATAACTGGCAACGGCTAAAACCAATAAAAAAAACAGTGCTTTTTTCAGAACGCGACACCCCTCTCTGACGGATCATCATTTTAACTATAGTTTTTTGCCTATCAATCTAATAATATCATAAGATCACGTGTCAACTAGGAAAGGAAAGAAATGGGTGAATATACATTATTATAATACACAGCTATGTTAATCATATCAATAGATAAAAGAACCGGGTTCCCCCGGTTCCCAGTCCAGTGACAAAAGCGAATCTCCGTATTAAATTACAAACCCGTTCAATCACCGTACCCAGAAACGATTGACGGCGCAGTGGTGCGCCTAATGCCGGTGGATCGAATCGGAAGCTTGCGACAGATGAGCACCGGCCAATCACGGGATCTTAACCTGCCTTGACCTTCACTTCCGTCATCAGCCTGTCAGGTTGCCAACTCTCTACCGAAAGATAACATTGCCAAACAAATGCCCTAAATAAAAAACCAATACGATAGAGATAATATGCAGGACCCACCAGCCGAGCTGTAGGAAACTAAAAGTCCCTAGCTCAATGGCTTCGCTTTCGCGAACATCATTATCCAACCTTGCTGCCTCCTTCTTTGATGCAAATGTTTCTTTGCCATTATTTTCTTATTAGAGTTCCCATAAAAAGGTGTTCTCATGCATTTTTTTATCTGAACCCATACCAAGGTTTACAAACAGGATTGTTCGAGTAAAATAGATGGAGATAAGTACACAAATGTGTGCACACGAGGTGGAATTATGGATTCAACACTATATAGTCAAGCCGACTTTGCCAGTATCGAAGGTAAGGACATTATGGAACGGGCTCAGATCTTCTCAGAATACTTGGCAGATGCTGTAGACAGGCACCACCTGCATTACCGGAGAGTATCACTATCAGGATCGGCTCCGGTGATGCAAGTGATGGACCGCTACACCGGGCAGGTGCGGGATATGATATATTTTGGCTCTAATGATTATCTTAATCTGACACGCCATCCTCGGGTCATCAAAGCGGGGGAAGAGGCTCTGCTTAAATACGGGGCAGGAGCCGGAAGCGTGCCTTTGCTAGGTGGTACCCTGGACATCCATGTGGAATTGGAGAGGGAGCTGGCTGCTTTCAAAGGTGCCGAGTCGGCAATGATATATACTTCAGGGTTTGGGTCCAACTGCGGAACCCTGCTGGCCATGCTGCAGCCGGAAGACTGTGCGATCCTGGATATGTTCGTCCATGCATCTATAGTAGATGGCTGCTATAAGACCAATATACGGTATTTCAAGCATAATGACATGGAATCTCTGGAAAGAGCGCTTAAGCGAGCCAAAGATAAATACCGCACCAAGCTAGTGGTAGTTGACGGAGTATACTCTATGGACGGTGATATAGCCAAACTGGACGAAATTGTCGAGCTGGCTCATCAGTATGGTGCTTATGTTATGGTTGATGAGGCACACGCCACAGGTGTTATCGGAGAAAACGGCAAGGGTACACCTGAGCATTTTCATATTGAAGGCAAGGTCGATATCGTAGCTGGCACCCTGTCCAAAGCGCTGGGAGCTGTCGGGGGCTTTATTTCCAGCAATACCGAATTGATCGAGCTCATTCGCTATTACTCGCGGCCATATATCTTTTCTACCGCTCTGACTCCTCAGGCCACCGGTTCTCTGCGTGAGGCATTAAAGGTGATAGTGGAGGAGCCCGAGCCGCGAAGGCAGCTGTGGGAGAAAATTGATTACTTCCGGAAAGGTCTGCAGGGATTGGGTTTTAACATTGGTAATGCTGAGACCGCCATATTCCCAATCATCATTGGTAATGATGTCAAGGTCAGGGAAATGACCCGCCGCCTTCATGAAGAAAATATTTATGTCAATCCAGTACAGTTTCCAGCTGTGTCGAAAAAGCTTTCACGCATTCGTATCAGCCTTATGTCAGGCCACACACGCGAGCATCTGGACCGTACCCTGGACATCCTGGAGAGCCTTGGCAAAGAGTACGGTATAATATAATTGTGGGCATTTGCCGACTTTGGTAAAATAGTTGGCAATATAAGCATCAGGGGGACCAAACTTTGGAACTCAGAGAAATACGCATCAAACGCGACGGCAAATGGTACGCCAATGACGTCGAGATGTTCAGAACCAACATATTGAATATCTTCGTTAATAACATGGAGAGAGACGGGAATGGCCAGTACTATATCGCCATGAACCAGGAGACGTTTCCGCTGGTTGTGGAGGATGTTCCTTTTATGGCGGTCAAAGCATTTGTTTATGAGGGCAGCATACTATTCAAGCTTCATGATGAGCAGGAATTGATAATCGATTCTGTTACGCCCATACACTTCGAAGGCGACACTCCGTATCTGACTCTAAGATGGGAAAATGATACCCGCATAAACCGATCGGCTTTCTGGATGGTAGCCAATTTTCTGCGTGAGAAGGGTGACCGGATATATCTGGTTCCACCTAAACTTGAAGGATAGAGGTGGATTGCAGTGAGGATAGTAACTGACAGCTCTTGTGATTTACCGGATGATATTTTGGCCGAATATGATATTGAGGTTGTGCCACTAAAGCTGTACTTTGAGGGTGATGGCATGTATGAAGACGGAGTCACTCTTTCAAAGAAACAATTTTGTGAAAAGATGGATCGCTCTCGCAATCTTCCGCAGACCGCTGGACCAGATCCGCAGCATTTTATCAATGCTTTCGAAAGAGCTATCCGGGATGCTGGTGAAGCAATTTATATTGGACTCTCTTCTCAATTGAGTGTGACCTTTCAGAATGGAATGATCGCTCGTGATATGATGGAAACCGATAAAGTACATCTCGTAGATTCTGCAACAGCATCAAGCGGTGTGGGGGTATTAGCTGTGCGTGCCGCAGAACTAGTGAAGGAAAAACTTGATACCGAAACGGTTTTGAAAAAAATCAATGCCTACCGGGACAGCATCGTGACCCTGTGTACCTTTGATCGACTGGAGAACCTCGTTAAAAGCGGGCGGGCCAGCAAAGCCCAAGACTTATTAGGCAACCTGTTGGATATCAAATTGATAGTTCGTAGTGAAAATGGACAGATAAAGATGTTAGAAAAGGTCAGAGGGCGTCACCGATCGCTGGACAGAATGGCGACGCTGCTGGGCCAGTTGGCCAAATTCTCATTAAGTGGCAGTATCGTAGGTATATCCCATCTGGATTGTTTACAGGACGCGGAATACCTACGCCAGCGCATCGAGCAGTTATATCAGCCAGTAAAAACATTATTGACTGATATGGGAGCATCTATGGGCACTCATGGTGGCCGGGGAGCTATTGTGGTAGCAGTCTGCCCCTAGCGCTTATAGTGCACTGAGATGTGCTGGTCGGAACCTGCTTTCTGGGATTGCCAGAGCTTTGTCGACTTGGGCCAGCATCAAATCACGATCTTTATTTAGAACGCCCTGCACATTCCAATAGTTTGAGACATGATCACTCAGAATTGTTGTACCTTCGGAATCCATATGCTCGATAAGTGATCTGATTTCCTGCAAAGCCTGGTGCGGTGACAGAAGATGAAAATCACCGCTGCTGTAATCTTGATAAAGGGGAGTGTCTGGTACGGGCACAACAGTTCGTAGGCGCACGAATTCTGGTTTGATCTGGGACAGGACCCGGGCGCTTTCCAGGGCATGTTCTTTTGTTCGCTCTTGGCCACCGGCACCGACCAGGTAATATTCGCTAAGCTCGATACCTGCCTGGCGGATTTTACAACCTGCATCGGTTATCTGTTCAGCTGTTGCGCCCTTTTGGATTTTAGCCAGCGTAATATCGTCACCACTCTCCATTCCCATATGGATGCGAGTGAGCCCCATTTCATGCAGAAGAACAAACTCATCTAACGATTTTTTAGAGGCGTAGCGGGCCGAACCATACACTGTTATTCGATTTAGTTCAGGGAAAAGGGATTTTGCATATTCAAATATCTGTACCAAATCCGAAGTTTTCATTATAATTGTATTACCGTCCGGAAAAAACAAGGATTTCACAATGTTTCCATAGTGATCGTATGCCATCTTTAGATCTTCCATGATTTCGGCCACCGGGCGTAGGCGGAAACGTGTACCCTTGTACATTGGACAAAACGTACATTTGTTGTGTGGACATCCGATTGTAGCCTGGATCAACAAGCTGTTGGCCTCGCTGGGCGGTCGGTAGACAGTTCCTTCATAACGCAAGATGTATCGCCTCCCATTAATAATAAAATAACAAAAACGCAAGCTTGTTAAAAGGAGGATATAAAATTGATTAGAAAACATGACCTGTTTCCCGATGAAATAGTGCTTCTGGTTATTGACCTGCAGGAAAAACTGATGGCTGCTATGCAGGACAAAGAACAAGTGCTGAAAAACACCAATTTGCTGCTGAAATTGGCTGAGCTATACAAGATTCCGGTCATTGTAACCGAGCAATATCCAAAGGGTCTGGGCAATACCGTGCCGGAGATTGCCGAGAATCTCGGTGAACATACGCTTGTTGAGAAAATAGTCTATTCTGCTTTTGTCCCAGAGATCCGTCGCAAGCTGCAGGAATTAGGGCGGAGCAAGATCGTAGTGGTAGGCACGGAGACCCATGTTTGTGTTTACCAGACCGTGCGCGATTTGATCAACGAAGACTTCATGGTGCATGTAGTAAAGGATGCGGTTTGTTCCAGATTCCCACTTAACTATGATAACGGGCTGGATCTCATGAAGGATGTGGGAGCGGTGGTAACCAACACCGAGACTGTGGTCTTCGATGTGTTGAAACAGGCTGGGACTGAAGAATTTAAGATAATGTCAAAATTGGTTAAATAACCAATAGGGGGTAGGGTTTTGTCCCTTAGAATTCTGATCGTAGATGATGATGAGCGGGAACGGATAGTCCTGCGCTATATATTGGAGCAGGTGGAGGATGTTAAGATAATCGCCGAAGCCAGCAATGGGATGGAAGGGGTGCTGCTGGCCAAGGAGAAAAAGCCAGACTTGGTCTTCCTGGATATTTACATGCCTGAACTATCAGGTATGGATACTGCTCGGCGTCTGCGTGAGTTTGCCGAGCCCCCGTTATTTGCCTTCGTCACCCTGCGTCCAGAGCACGCAGTGGAAGCCTTTGAATTGGGGGCGCTTGATTATATCGTAAAACCCCTAGAGCCTGGAAGGATCAAGGAAACGATCGAGCGGGCCAAGAAAAGGCTAACCCATGAAAAGTATTTGAATTCCAGGGTCGAGGAAATGCTGCGGGGCAGGATAGATACTCTGCTAAAAAGCCTTCCGAAGGATGATATTATATACGGCAAATTGCCCATCAAGGAGCGGGGTAAGACTACACTGATCAATCAGGACGACATTATCTACTGCGAAAGCCAGGGGAAAAAGGTTTTCCTCTATACCGATAATGAGGATTATGGTACCAGCTACACATTAAGTGAGCTAGAAGAGCGGCTTGATGGTACTAAGTTTTTCCGCGTACATCAGGCCTTTATTGTCAATCTGAACCGGGTGAGGGAGATCGTAGCGTTCGGCGAAGGGTCGTATTTGATCAATCTTGATAAGACCAAGAAACAGATCATATTGAGCCGTTCGCGGGCAAAAGTTTTAAGACACAAACTGGGCATCTAAAACGGCAATACATACCTCTAAAACGACAAGCTGTACCGTTAAAATGAAAGCGTATAAGCCTTTATACAAGCACATAATCTAAAACACGCTGACCTGCAAACCTCGATAATACCGCGATTTTCCCCATCATCCAACGGCCCGTCCATCCGATTTTCAAATATCTTTGTGAAATCACTATCTATCCCTCCAACGTGACTAAATAGAAAAATGATAGTGAAAAAAATAACAATAGGCTGTAATATAATGTTAGAACTGATTGAGCGGAACTCAAATCAGAAGGAGGACCCCTGCACAGTAGCCCTAGGGGAAAAGAAAAAGAAAGGGAGGAGATGGCCCATGAGCAAGAGCAACGTTTTCGGCGGAGCGTTAGTACGGGACTTGCGGGACATTGACCTTCGCGATGATTTTGAACTAGACGATTTTGAAGACGACGAAGAAATATCTGTACACGACATCGACGGAGTGCTAGGTTACACGGTGGACATTTTCAGCATCGGGTTTCCTTACCTATTCCTGGTAGCGTTATTTATGGGACTAATCGGTGTTGCCGGTGTATACTTAGTATAGCGCCAGGAATCTGTTCGACGATTGGAGTGATCGGTTAAATGAAGCCGTATTTTGGTCTGGCTCGGCATGAAGGGAACCAGGCTCTGTTCGACCTTGTCGAAATGTCTATAACTTCAACTTACGCGGGGACACCGTTTCACCTGCACGCTGAAGGACTTAGAGGTACAGGTAAGACTACGATAATGAGGGCAGTCAAGGATATGCTGCCCAAGATCAAGCGGGTAGATGGATGCATCTACAACTGTGATCCGGAAAAGCCACATTGCCCGGTTCACCGAGACATGTCTAAAGCCGAGATCGATGCCATCGGTGTAGAAGAAATCGACGTGCCATTCTTGGAAATATCACATTCAGCTAAAGTTGGAACTGTAGCAGGCAGCATCGATCTCGCCAAAATTACTGATGTTCACAATCCTCAAGCGGCACTTTTGCCCGGTATTATTCCACAGGCTCACCGGGGCATCATTTTTGTTGACGAGATCAATAGATTGGCTGATACTTCCCCAGAAATCACCGATATTTTGCTCGATGTAATGGGAAACAAGCCCGGACGTATTCAGATCGAAGAAGCTGGATTACCGGTAGTTGAGTTTCCGGTACAGGTTTCGGTGTGGGCAGCATCCAACCCGGACGAAGAACCCGGACCTTTGGAAGAGGTGCGCCGCCAGCTTTCGGATCGCTTTGACATGGTGGTGTACATGGGCCGTCCGAATTCAGTCGAGACGGTAGTGCGTATGCTGGAAGGAACTGATAAAGCCAAACGCGAGACCTTCGATGAGAAGTTTATCGCCACTAAAAATAATGAGTTTAGAAACAGTGTCTTAGAGATGGCTCAACAGTATATCGACACTGAACTACCAGATTTTCTAAGAACATTCATCGCCAGGGTGTACATTAAGCACAACCTGGAGAGTATAAGAGCTATAGAGGCCGTTCAGCAGGGCGCAGTGCTTTATAGTATTCTTAAGAAGCACAAGCCGATAATGGTAAATGATGTGGTGGAAATGCTTCCACTGGCACTAAAACACCGTGTTGATGGCGACACATTAGTTAAGATCATGAATGGTATCGAAGCCAAGGGTTCTCGGGACAGCATCCTTAATATTAAGGACCGTAAACCCACCAAACCGACAAAGGATAAAGATGATTCTTACTTCGACGGTGGAGCCAGAAGGCTTAGAGATATGGGTCGACAAGAGATTATTGCGACTGAGAAGGTGCTTAACCCCAGCGATTACTAAGTTCACTATATGCTAGGCGGGGTTGCAATGAACACAGCAGGACAAAGCAGCAAAGAAGCAGCATTCCAAAAAAGCAGTATCGTTGGTAATTATCTGAATATGTATTTTGCGCAGGGACAAGGGGTGCGTCTTGGTGAATCATCAGTCGTTAGCCTTAAAGCCCATAGGTTGGAATCGGGGCGCAAAGGGCATGTAAAGATATTGGTCAATCGTGATGCTGGACAGCATTTTCTGGAATATATCGACCCTGGACAAATCGTTCACTTAGATACGTTTCACACATCCGGGGCGATTAATCCTAGAGAAGCAGCTATTAAGATATTTCAAGCGGTTCTTAGATATGTTGAAGAAGAGGAAGCGAAACCTAGTTTTGGGCACGATGAGATATTTGATATCGCAGTCGATTATGCGCTCAAAATCATGGTAGTATGTGGCGGAGAAAAGGGCCTGGTATACGATCTTTTTCAAGGCATTACAGAAACAGTCGATTCAGAGCAATACAGCAACAATCATGTAAGGATCTTAGCAAAATTGAACAGCAATAATTATGGCATAATCCTAGCAATTGCTGAAGCAGTGGAAGAGGCAATAGTTGATGCGGGGTTAGAACTAGCCAAGGTCAGACGGATTTCTAATACCAGGGACAAAGACACTGATTACAATCTAACAAAGTTCTTGACATTACCTTGGAATAAAAAAAGCAGCACAAGCAGCAGAACCCTGAAAGAAAACCGGATCCATCTAGTCTTAAAACTCGCGGACATTTTCGGCACACTTGGGCAAGTACAAGAGTTCTTAGAAAGTAACACAGCCAATATTTTTAAACGTATGAGCCAGGAAGAGAAGAAGCGCAAGTGGGGCGATTTAGAGCAATATCTACAGCAGCTGAAACAGTTAGGACTTTTAAAGAGCAGTATACTGGGCCCTGTATTAACTCAGGAAGGCAAAGACCTGAATAAGTATTTGATCGATCATAAATGCGAATTGGAAGCTGAACTACGGCGCAATATCAGGCGTCACCATGGCCGGGAAAGCCGTGGGCGAGAGCGGGCTAATCCCAATCGCAAAGTCTCTAAGGTCGATTTTATCAATCGCAACAAAGTCATTCGGATCAACGATAACAGCTGGCCAGGAAATCTGGCTTTGAGTGAAACAATTATATGTGCAAAGAAGTCGAGCCTGTTGAGGCAGGAGAATAGGCTGTCAATTAGAAAACAAGACCTGCATATTTATAGTAAGAAATCACATGTTCCAGTCGACATATGCCTACTAGTAGATGCCAGCTTGAGTATGGCTGGCGAGAAAAGGCAAGCCGCCAATCATTTGGCTAAATATCTGTTGCTATCGAGCAAAGACAAAGTAGCAGTAGTGACTTTTCAAGAGACCCGAGCTCGGGTCGAGGTGCCGTTCACACGTAATCAACAGATCTTAGATAAAGGTCTAGCAAATATCAAACCCGGGGGGATGACCCCACTGGCAGATGGAATAGTTGCCAGTTTGGAACTTTTAAAAGCCTCCAAGGTGGAGAATCCAATATTGATTCTGATCACAGATGGTATGCCAAACTTCCCGTTATGGAGTTTTGATGCCAAGAAAGATGCTCTAGAGGCAGCCAAAAAGATTGTTCAAACGAAGATAAGATTTGTTTGTGTTGGAGTAGACTCCAACCGCGAATTTCTAAAAGATTTAGCAGACTGTGCCAATGGTAGACTCTATTTGGTGGACGACCTTAATAGGAAAAATTTAATTGAAGTTGTCAGGTATGAGAAAAAGTTTGCTTCTCTGATACCTACCAAGTCTTAAAGCAAACTTGGGTTTGCTTTAATAACTCCTCCTTCATAATGGCGAGCGCATTAACGTAAATGCGCTCATTTTTTTATACTCACATATGGATAAAACAGGCATATTTCCCTGGTTAATGCAGTAAGGATGAACAAAAACCGTCTTTATGCAAAACCTTGAAAGGAGATGTGTACTATGAACCACAGACTATTGGCGGGCTTACTAGTTGTAATCATGATCATATCACTGGCTGGCTGTGGAGGGGTCCAAGAAAGTTTAAAAAGCTGGGAGGAAACGGTGAAGACACCACTAGATGAAAGCGAGGTCCAAGTGCCGGATGAACTGGTACAGGCTTCGAATGACATTGATCTGAATGTCAGCGACAAAATCAAAGTGGAGCTGTATTATGCTCGTGAGGATGGAAAAGGGCTAGCAATCGAGGAACGTTCAATCAATAAAGCAGAGGGAATTGCTCGCGAGACTATCAACGAACTATTGAAAGGTCCGTCCCAGAAGGATCTGGTTTCCGCACTGCCAAAAGGAACCGAGCTGCTCGACATAAATGTAAGGCCTGATGGCCAGTGTATTGTCAACTTTAACGGTAACTTAGAAAGCATTTCCGGCGATATAAAATCAAAGCTGGCGGTCTATTCTGTAGTAGATACACTGTGCCAATTCCCGACAATAGACAATGTGATCTTTCAGGTGGATGGCACACCGGTTGAGCATGTTGGTGAGCTGGCCGTAGACGAACCAGTCATAGCTAACTATGAACTGAGCAAGGAATCACCATAACTTTTCATTATGTGAAATGACAGGTTTAGCCAGGTAGGGGTACATAATCATTAACATAATTATTTTGTTCAAAGTAAAGGATTTTGGATAACCATGAAGAATATAGTCTTAGCTTTGTGTATAAAGGGATGGGCAATTCCCTTTATTTTTTAAAGGCCATGTGAAAGGGGGAGCATGACCAGGAAAATAAGTTGGGTTACGGGATTATCTAAAAATATTAGGAGGGGTTTTAGTTGCAAGAAAAGGCCGGAAATCGTTGGTTAGTTGTAGTAGGCGCCGTGCTAATCCAGCTCTGTCTCGGTGCTGTATACGCATGGAGCTTGTACAATGCTCCTATCGCTGCTAGATTTGCAGATTGGAACAGTCTGCCCGCACTGTTTTCCATCCCATTGTTCGGAAAGACTATTGGAATTAGCGGGATTGCAGGAACTTTCTCAGTAGCTATTTTTACTTTTGCTTTGTTCACGATTATTGCCGGTAAAGTTCAGGATAAGATCGGTCCCCGCTGGGTAGCGACTTTTGGTGGTCTCCTGTATGGTGTTGGTGTTATCCTGGCTGGCAAGATGCTCGCAGGTGACGCTGCTTCCCTGAACAGCCTGTACCTGTTGTATGGTGTTCTAGGCGGAGCTGGTATCGGTATCGCTTATGTTTGTCCGCTGGCAACCTGTTTGAAATGGTTCCCCGACATGCGTGGTATGATCTCCGGTGTTGCGGTAGCTGGTTTCGGAGCTGGTTCCATTATATTCAAGTTCGTTATTAAGGCTATGTTGACTGTTCCCGCTGATGCAACGGATCCTATGAAGGTGGCGGCATTAGGGAAGGCATTTTTCATTCCTGGCGTTATTTATCTCATTGGTGTCGTGCTCGGCGCGCAGCTGCTTAAAGTTCCACCAGCAGGCTATAAGCCTGAAGGTTGGGAGCCCCCGGCACCTGTTGCTGGCTCGACTGCTGGTGCAGACTTCACCCCTGGCCAGATGCTGGCTACTTTCCAATTCTATATTATTTGGTTTATGTATTTGTTCGGCGCTATGGCTGGTCTGATGATCATCAGTTACGCTAATGACATCGGTCTCTACATGGCTGGCCTTTATAAGACATCCACACTGCAGGGTCAGGCAGCTAATGCAGTTGTTATGATCGCTATATTTAATGCTCTAGGCCGGGTGGGCTGGGGTATGGTATCCGACAAACTGGGCCGTAAGATTACCCTGACCACTATTTTCGTTCTGGCTGCCATTGCCATGTTCGCTCTGGCGAAGATGTCTCTTGGATACGGTTCCTTCCTGGCACTGTGCTCACTGATTGGAATCTGTTTCGGTGGTTTCCTGGCAGTATTCCCCTCTCTGGTCGCAGAATACTATGGTACCGCAAATGTTGGTACCAACTACGGTATCATCTTCGTGGCTTATGGTATCGCAGCTATTGTTGGTCCGGCTTTGGCTAAGGCTCCGGCTAACGCAATGAAGGCTGCAACCGGTGTAATTGAGGCAGCTAAGGCTGCAAAGATTGATGCTGTTATCGCACAGGCTGATTTGAATGCAATTAACAGCGGTTATGCATCAGCATTCGTAATCGCTGCAGTGCTCTGCGTGGTTGGTGCAGTTATGTCACTGATCATCAGCCAGCCACAGCCTAAGTAAGAAATACATATAACGAACGAAAAAGAGGCCTCATTGTGAGGCCTCTTTTTATTGGGTAAATAAGATGGGGTTCTTTGTTAATACCCAATAATTGTTATTTGGCCCAAGGACCAAAGGGTGCTCCTGTAGGAAGCACTGTCGCATCGGTATGGGTGTTCAACACATTTGCTGCCGAGCCATAGAATGCAAAAACAGCTATTCCCAGCTCAGAATATGCAGCCAGCTCATGCCAGCCTTCGCCACCAGTAAAGCTGTTCATGAAGAGTCCTAAGAACAATAGGTCGATCAAGAAGAAAATGATAAATAGTACTTTGTTAGTGCTCATGGCGCCCACTGTCATATACACAGTGAAAATGAAGTAACCCAGAAATGCTACTCCCAATTGCTTGGCATCGATGGATGAGGCAGCGGCCTGACCGAATACGCCAAGCTTGATCATCCAGCTCATAGCGACTCCAAACCAGAACAGTCCGTATCCACAAAACGCTGTGGCTCCAAAAGTGTTGTTGTGTTTGAAATCATAGATTCCAGCCATTAATTGAGCCAGAGCACCGAGGAAAATGGCCCAGGGCAGAACGTAGGTGATGCTGTGGGCATCTCCGCCTGTCAGGCCGAGTTTTTGGGAGGATGCTACTAGTGTAACGATTGCCAGCCCGAAGAGTCCCAGGGCTGAAGGATTGGCTACCACCTCTTGAAATTTCTGTACTTCGCCTTGTGCTGATGACATTACAAAACCTCCTAGTACGTAGTATTGCTGCATTGAATTGGGACAAAAGGTGTTTAGCAATCCCCCCTTCAGGCAATGCCGGTTTAGCCTTTACGACACTGCAATATAGAACGACAACGTGCAATAAAAGGTGTGGGGTAGTTGCAGCCCACACCTTAATAACATATTAGACTTTATTGAAGCCGTGAGCCAATTCTATGTTAGTGTGAACTACTTCCTCAATGAACTCCAGCTGGTCGTGGTTGATGTCTACCAGCAGCGCCAAATCTTCGGCTTTGGTGATAACTGCACCGGTGGGGACCACTTTCCCGCCCGGAATATCAACGCCTTCAACTACTGCGCCATGTTTGATCATAGACTTTTTACCGACTGTAGATTTGAATACAACAGCATTGAAGCCTACAAATGATCCTTCTTCGATCACGCATGGGCCGTGTACGATGCAGCCGTGGGCTAAAGCTGAATGTGAGCCTATGCGCACCTCACAGCCGGCTAGGGCGTGAATGATCACACCATCCTGTAAGTTAACGGCATCGCCAATGATGACCGGGGCTACTTTGTGGGTCTTCTCATCTACCTCATCAGCGCGAACCACGGCATTGGGGCCGATATAGCAGTCTTTGCCAACTGTAACGGGGCCGATCAAGACTGCAGAGGGATCAACATAAGCTGACACATCAATCTGGGGCAGGTCTCCTGAAGGATTTCTTCTAATATTCTCGCTCATCGAAACATCCTTTCTAATGTAGAGTAATCTTTAGTTCTTTTCGGTATATATATAAAGAAATCCTTTTGACAATCTTCGTGAAAGTGTGTTGCTAGAATAACGTATTCAAAAGTGATAAAGTATATAAGGCGACCTTTTATAAGGCGCCCTAGGCTGATGACGAAAGCAAATATCATTGTTGTTTAAAGAAGCCTTGATCTTTACTCCCGTCATACGCCTGTTAGTTTGTCTGCAATCTGAGATGACCTTTTATAAGGCGCACCGGCATGGATTTTCAGAAAACTAAGCAATTTATTTTCATGATTGAACCTTTTTCTAGAGAGGAGTCCTAAATTTGCAGTATGACAACCGGCCTGTTGGGGTATTTGACTCGGGGATCGGTGGCTTGACAGTAGCCCGTCTGATTTCGGAGCAGCTGCCCGGTGAGGACTTGATTTATGTTGGCGACACAGCCCATGTTCCTTATGGAAATAAAACACACGACCAGCTCCTGCAGTATGGTCGACAGATACTTGATTTCCTGGTCGCGCAGGACGTAAAGGCTATTGTAGCTGCCTGTGGCACAAGTTCGTCAGTCTCGATACCGGTTTTGGCAACTGAGTATACACTGCCTATTATAGGTATGATTAAGCCCGGTTCCCGCGGTGCAGTCAAAGCGAGCAAATGCCGCAAAATAGGGGTTATTGCTACTCCCGTTACCGCCAATAGTGGGGTATACAAAAGGGAGATCAATGTACTGGAAAATGAAGCCGAAGTATGGGAAGTCGGCTGCCCCAAATTAGTGCCTTTGATTGAATTAGGCATGCTGGACGGACCAGAAGTGCAAGAAGCACTGGATGAATATCTAAAGGATCTGTGCCAGCACAAAGTCGATACTTTGGTAATGGGCTGCACCCATTATCCATTCCTAGCTCCAGTGGTTAAGCGGATGACTAGCGGTGCGGTGGCTATCGTGGATCCGGCGGTTGAAGTCGTTGAGGAACTAAAAGCAACCCTCAGATCTAATCAAGCATTTGCTGATCGAGAACAGGGTGGCTGCACGTTTTATAGTACCGGAACTGATGAAAGCTTTAAAAGAGTTGGTTTGATGTTTATGGGGCGAGAATTGAGTGAAGTGAAGAAAATTGATTTGGATTAGATAACACTGTATTGGGGAGGGTTATAATGCGCAGCATTAAAGCCGAGACTATCGCTGAAGCAGCTGCCCAGGCTGCGATCCATGCCAATACTATACTGCCCGATGATGTATATCGTGCCATTGTGAAGGCTCGAGATTTGGAAACCAGCCCACGGGCTCGGCAGATACTTGATATTTTGCTGGAAAACGCGGACATGGCACGGACTGAAGGTTTGGCTTTATGCCAGGATACCGGACTTACTGTTATTGATATTACAGTTGGGCAAGATGTCCATGTCGAAGGCGCGTTGGCCGATGCTCTTAACGCTGGGGTCCGCAATGGATACCGTAAAGGACACTTCCGTTCATCAATAGTTGGACATCCTCTCGATCGTGTCAACACTGGCGACAATACACCCTGCATCATCCATACAGAAATAGTACCGGGCGATGAATTCACCATGACCGTATTTCCCAAGGGTGGGGGCAGTGAGAATATGGGGCGGGTGGCCATGCTTAAGCCGGGAGCAGGTATAGTAGGGGTAATTGATTTTGTGCTGCAGGCGGTCCGTGAAGCAGGCGGCAATCCTTGTCCGCCATTAGTGGTGGGAGTTGGTATTGGCGGCAACATGGAGCTGGCAGCTTATCTAGCTAAAAAGGCTATCATGAGACCAATGGATGAACCAGGACCAAATACAGAATTAGAGCAGGAATTGCTGGCGAAAATAAATAGTCTGGGAATTGGGCCTCAGGGGTTAGGCGGATTAACCACTGCACTTGGGGTAAATATAGAAACATACCCTACCCACATTGCGAGTCTGCCAGTAGCTGTCAACCTGGGGTGTCATTCAACACGCCGATGTACTGTGACTTTGTAAGATGCGGAGGGTATTATGACACGGAAGCTTAAAACGCCTTTTTCTGAAGAAGATGTTCTGGTGCTGAAAGCTGGAGACTGTGTTTTGCTGAGCGGAGTGGTCTATACTGCACGTGATGCTGCTCATCAGCGCATGGTCAAGGCCGTGTCTGAGGGGCAGGAACTGCCGTTTGATCCTGCTGGGCAGGTCATATATTACGTAGGGCCATGTCCGGGCGATGATACTCATCCAGTGGGTTCATGCGGGCCTACCACCAGCAGCCGGATGGACGGGTACGCGCCAAAGTTGATGGAGCTTGGTTTGAAGGGTATGATCGGCAAAGGTGAGCGTGCCGAGGGTGTAGTCGAGTCCATGCGAAAGAACAAAGCGGTCTATCTAGCGGCGGTGGGCGGAGCTGGAGCGTACCTGGCTCAAAAGGTGAAGAAAGCCGATATCGTAGCTTATCCTGATCTAGGGCCGGAAGCTGTGTTGAGACTGGAGATCGAGGATTTTCCCTGTGTGGTAGCCATAGATGTCCACGGGGGTAACCTATATAATAGAGATTCAAACAAGGGGGACTCTGCGAAATGAGAATCAGCGGTAGACAGAACAACGAATTGAGAAAGGTTAAAATCACCCCGGATTATCTCAAATATGCCGAGGGTTCGGTCTTGATCGAGACTGGAGAAACAAAGGTCATTTGTGCTGCGTCGATAGAAGAGAAAGTGCCGCCGTTTCTTAAAGGAAGCGGTAAGGGCTGGGTCACTGCAGAGTACTCGCTGCTGCCCAGATCGACCCATACTCGGACAACCCGGGAGGTCAGCAAAGGCAAGGTTACCGGGCGTACTTCTGAAATACAGCGCCTGGTGGGCAGAGCTTTGCGAGCGGTGGTAGACATGGAAAAGCTGGGCGAAAAGACGATCTGGATCGACTGTGATGTAATACAGGCTGATGGCGGCACTCGTACGGCCTCCATTACTGGGGCATTTGTGGCGATGTGCCTGGCTTTGAATAAATTAAAGGCTGAAGGATCGATTGAAGAGATCCCGATCATAGATTATGTCGCAGCTACCAGCGTGGGAATCTTTGAAGGCACTCCGATCTTGGACCTGGAGTATGTTGAAGATAGTGGCGCTGAAGTGGACATGAACGTGGTTATGACCGGCAAAGGCGAGTTTGTTGAGGTGCAGGGCACAGCCGAGGGCCAGCCGTTTGACCGCAAGCTGCTGAACCAGCTACTGGACCTGGCTGAAGGCGGCATCTATGAACTTATTGCCATCCAAAAAGATATTGTAGGTAATATCAGATGACCTTGCAGCTGATCCTGGCGACGCGCAACCAGAAGAAGAAGCGTGAACTGCAGGAGATTATCGCCGACCTTGACCTGGAGGTATTATCGCTGGATGCATTCCCGAATATACCTGAAGTAGAGGAAGACGGTGAGACCTTTGTAGAAAACGCCATAAAGAAGGCTCTGATAGTGGCCGAACATAGCGGTTTGTTTGCCCTGGCCGATGATTCAGGACTTGAGGTTGATGCCATAAATGGCCAGCCAGGTGTATATTCAGCACGTTTTGCCGGTGAACCCTCTGACGATGAGCGAAATAACCGCAAACTTCTTAACTTGCTGCAAGATGTTCCTGATAGTGAACGAACTGCCCGCTTCAAGTGTGTGGTCGCTGTGGCTGCTCCCGATGGCCGGGTGGCAACTGCCGAAGGAACCTGTGAAGGATGTATAGGCTATAAGACTGTGGGCGAAGGTGGGTTTGGCTATGACCCTTTGTTTATTCCAGAAGGTTTTGATAAGACATTTGCCGAACTGGGGTCCGCAGTCAAACATAGCATCAGCCACCGGGGGCGGGCATTAGCCCAGGCTAAAAGCATTTTAACCCGGATGCCGGATTTATAGCCTTAAATATCTCGCATGAACACGGGGGGCTAGTTTTGAGAATCGTGGTGGTGGGGGATACCCATGGAAAGTGTGACAGTATTACAAGTGAGATCAGAAAGCTGCCAGGCATTGATCTTATATTACATACCGGGGATTTTCACCAGGACGGTATATATATTAGCAAACGGTTAGATATTGAGACCAAAGTAGTTGTAGGCAACTGTGACCATGGAGTCAAGGGCAGCAAAGAAATACTCCTCAAAACGGCCAATCGCAAAATTTTGATCACACATGGTCACGAATATAATGTTAAACATACCTTAAACAACTTGTATTTTAGAGCACGGGAAAAGAAGGCAGATATTATTCTGTATGGGCATACCCATATTCCGAACTTGGAAAACATGGGGGATATGTGGTTCATGAACCCTGGAAGCCCGACCTATCCTCGGGGAGGCTCCCATGCTAGTTATGGGATTATCGAAATTGCTGATGGCCAGGTTATTCCACGCCTGATAACTGTTTAATTTAGGTGTTTGACAGAAAACACCGACACAGGTTACAATAGATTTTGCGTCGGGGTGTAGCGCAGTTTGGCTAGCGCGCCTGCCTTGGGAGCAGGAGGCCGTAGGTTCGAATCCTATCACCCCGACCATTATATTTCTTGGCAACAAATTAAAACCCGCCTGCTGAGCTTTGCTCAACAGACGGGTTTTTTTACTTGGATGCTATTGAACAGTAAAGTAAGCTGTGTAAGCCAGTGTCACTCCTTTGTCGTCAGTAATCCTTATCCGATAGTCAGTACCTGCGATTAAAGTTGCAGGTGGGGTGTAGCTGAATGAACCTTGAGTACCTGCAACACTGGTGGTCAAGGTGGAAACGGTGGCACTGCCCTTCATTAGATAGATTCTAAGGTTAATCGGTGTTCCGCCGAAACCCCAGGTTATGGTTTGGACTGAGCCTTTGGCCCAGATGTTCCCTGCAAGAGGCGAAGTTATGATCACCTTGCTTACCGTAATTGTTGCGCTAGATGCACTGCATTCTCCGCCAGGGAAGGTGCTGGTAAGCTTGAGTGCATAATAACCAGCGGGTAGATCCATTGGTAATGTCCAGGTATAAGTGCCGTTTCCGGCGGTGCTTGCTGATACATTAGCATCAATAATAGTCGGAGTAACAACGCCGCTCTTGTAGAGATCCAGTTTGAATACTTCTGGGTAGCCTTTGTAAGTCCAGTTTATGGTATGGGTCGAGCCTGGAAGCCAGGTAGTTCCCGAAAGCGGGGACATGAACCGAACGCTGGCTGGGTTCTTGATGCCAAAGTTCTCACTAAGAGCGATGCAGTTAGGGTCTAATGTACTGGTCAACCTTACCTGATAATCGTTACCCGGTCTAAGTGTTGCTGGCAGGGTCCAATACATAGCGCCGACTCCGTTGCTGCCAATGGCTTGACTGGTGGCAATCATTGCAGCCTGGGAGCCGCTCTTTAGCAATTCGACCTGGAATGTTCCAGGATTCCCTGTAAAGGACCATTTAATCGGAAGACTGGTGTTAACTGAATATACTGTTCCGGCAACCGGGGAGGTTAAAGCCGCTGTAGCAGGATTTTGCGCGAACGTGAAGATCGGGCCGGAATACGCTACACTGCCGTTGAAACTGCAGCGGACCCTGATCTGATAATCGGTACCTGCTGCTTGAGTGGCAGGTACGAACCATTTGTATGACAACTGACTGGCATATACATTGCTAGCTATGTTTCTGATGTAAACGTTGCTCTTCATCAGATCAATGTTGAATTTGATGTCAATGCCGGTGTAGTTCCAGTTGACATTTTGGAAAGTTCCTATACCCCAGACGTCGCCATTAGCCGGTGAATTCAGCATTACTTGAGAGATTAGGAAGCTGCTGCTAGTACCGGAGCCCATTCCATTTACACCGCTGGCACTGAGGCGCAGCTGGTATGTGCCATTATATAGATCTGGTGGGATGTTCCACTGGTATGAGCCTTTTCCGGTGCCATCGGCTGCGATATCAGGGATTGTTGATACCACGGTAGTACCTCTGAGCAGTTCAATCATGAACTTATCGGGAGCTGCAGTGTAGTTCCAGTTAAGCGTCTGAGCAGTACCCGGCTGCCAAACCGTCCCCACCGCTGGTGTTGTGAATGTAATAGACGTTGGAGTGCATATTGTGAAATTATCACTAGTGGCTGTGGTGTCGGGATCCGCTGTACCAGTTAACCTTACCTTATAGTCAGCTCCAGCAGGCTGATTTGATGGAATCGTCCAGTTAAACTGTTGATTGGTTGCTGCGATGCCGCTACTCAAGATTGCTACGGGGCTGACGCCTTTGAGAAGTTCAACCTTGAGGTAACCAGGAGCACCGGAGTAGGTCCAGCCAATGTTTATTTTGCTTCCTGCGGCAGTGGCGAATGAGGCTGTTGGTTTGTTAATTGTTACAGTGCCCAGTGTCATTTGTAGTGAAATCAAACCAGTATTGTACAGAATAACATGGGTTGCCGGGTTGCTGAGCTGAATAAAGTAATCATTTCCTGGCCTCAGTGCTGTGGTTATCGGCCAGTTGAAGTATCCAGCTGAACTGGGAACGCTCAATGCAATCGTATGAGCGGAAATACTGCCTTTATACAGATCTAATTTCAGGTTGGTGGTAGGACCTGTATACTTCCAGCGAATTACCTGGGTCGTCCCCATCTTCCACGTAGTTCCGGTAACGGGAGATGTGATAATAGCATTAGTAATGAATATATTGCCGCTGACTGCTGAACCAATGCCGTTGGCGCTGGCCGCGCTTAGCTTCAATTGGTAGGTGCCAACCGGAATGCTGGTCGGTATTAACCAGGTATAGGACCCGGTTCCGCCAGTGCCGACTGAGACTTTGGAGTAGATGGTCGTGAAGACCGTGCCATTACTCAGAAGGTCGAGCTTGAATGGGTCGGGAGTGCCGGTGTAAGTCCACTTGATAACGTGGGATGTGCCGACCTGCCATGTTTCATTTGTAAGTCCAATGAAGCTGATGGCAGTCGGGCTGGCGATGGTAAAAGAGCCGCTGTTTACCGTGCATGACGGCTGAGCGATGCTTGACATCTTGATTTGATAATCGGTTCCAGCAGCTTGTTCAGCAGGTATAGGCCAAATGAACTCTTTATTTTCCACGGGAGTGTTATCGACAAGTGTACTTACCGTAGTTCCAGCTTTCAGCAGTTCAATTTTGAGTGGACCCGGGTTGCCTTTGTAGCTCCATACAAGCTTATGACTTGTACCCTGCACCCAGAGTTCTCCAGCGGTCGGAGTAACAATTGTAACATTCGGTGGATCGGTTATTGTGAAAATTTCACTTAAGCCTAAACACGCCGCATCTAAGCTGCTGGTGAGCTGTATTTTGTAATCTGTACCAGCTGCAACACTGGCTGGAATCTGCCAAACATACTGTTTATCCGCGGCTGGTGCATTGGCATAAACGCTGGTGACTACACAGGTTCCTTTTAATAAATCGATCTTGAAGGAACCAGGATTTCCGGTATAATTCCATTTGATGATGAGGTTGCTGCCGGCTGCTGCCTGGGTGTTTATTGCTGGCTCGATTACATTTACTGTTGTTGCAGGGATAATCGTAAATGTTTCACTGGTGGTATTTACGGCTGGGTTGCTATTGCTGATAATTTTAATGGTGTAATCGCTACCTGCAGCCAGGGTAGTTGGTATTATCCAGTTGCAGAACACGTTTTCAACCGGAACACTGTTGATAACACCTATTGAAATGCCGGCTTTTTGCAGCTCGATTCTTACTGGTCCAGGTGATCCGGTGAAGGTCCATGTTATGCCGTGAGTTGACCCGGTGGTCCAGCTCGGATTTGATTTGGGAGCCGTGATCGTGATAGTTGGCGTTGCGTTCAATGCTGTAAACGTAAAATTGGTTGATTGTGAATTGTTGTAGTTAAAATCAATACTTGCCGGACTGAATACAAAACCAGCCTTGCTTGGCGTAATACGGAAGCTGGAATCTACAGGCAGACTGGTTAAAGCCCAATTGCCACTGGTATCGGTAACTACTGGTACAGGTGTGGCGGCCGAGCCGCTTACAACAACTGCAGCCAGGTTGACACCAGCTAATCCAATCGAATTAAGGGTCACTTTTCCAGAAACCGAGAATGTTCCCGTGACGATCGAAAAAGGATCACTGGTGGCCGTGACAGCTGGATTGGTGGTGCTGGTCAGCCTTATTTGGTAATCATTGGCCGCTGTCTGACTGGTAGGAATGTTCCATACTAACTGTTGAGCTTCGGCTGTTGTACTGCCAGACAAAATGACAACACTATTTGAATGAAGAAGTTCAATCTTAAGTGGACCCGGTGATCCGGCACAGGTCCAGGTGATATTCTGGTTGGTTCCGCTTGGCCAGGTTGTGTTGGTCTTTGGTGAGGTAATGGCAATGCCCGGCCCTCCGGTAGAAGCCTGGAATAAAAGACTTGTCTGTCTTATGGTATCAAAGTTGAAGTCAATACTACCGGGATTGAATACATATCCTGCTTTGCTGGGTGTGATTTTGTAAGTGGCATCCATCGACAGCCCGGTCACGCTCCAGTTGCCAGTGGCGTTGGTGACTACCGCTGCCGGAACCATGGCTGTACCGCTTACTACAGTAGCTGTCATCGTAACATCGGCTAAGCCGGTGCCAGATGAGGTTACTGTTCCTGAAGCAGAATACGAGTCATTGAGCATGTCATCTGCTGCATCAGCTTCAAAGAAGTTGGCTTGGGCGAAGGGATAGCTGATCCATCCGTAGCCCGCATGACCCCAGCCTGTGCCCCAGGAGTTGATGAACTTGAATGCGCCTACACCATCTCTGGTAGGATAGCTGTCATCATAGCCAACCAGGCATATCGCGTGATAACCCGCTAGTCCGTAGGGAGTCCCGTCAGCCTTGGCAATATCGCCCCGGTAATCCCAGCCTGTGCCCCAGAAAACGGAAGTTCCGGCTACAATCGGACCTCTGACTAAAGCGTTTTTGATGGTATTGAGATCAGCATTGCCCCATACAATACCCAGAGTGCTCCAGCCCGAGTTCTTGAACATAGCGGCTCTTTGGCGCTGTGCCGCTGTAGGCTGGGTCCGGTAATCGAATTGGCTATAAGGCATATCGTCCAATGTATCGCAGCCTTGCTGGCTTACGACATTGAACGCATCGCCAATATATGCGCCATAATCATTGCCTCCATTGATCTGATTATAAAGGTAAGCAGGACTAAACTGATGATTGGTTGTGGTGGTGCTCCAGTTATGCTCTTTTCGTTCAAGGAAAGTTTTTTGAGCATAGCCCACAGCCCATGCTGTACAGCTGCCTTGCTGGCCCTGATCGCCTACCGGCGGCATGTTAGAGGACCAGTCAATCGATGGAGGAGGTGGCGCAGAAGCCATGACCAGACCACTGATTGATGCCCGCATATGCATTTGCAAAACTGAAGGCGCAGTAGGCATAGCCCCCAGTGGGTGCACCACCGGTGCTTCTTGCGGTTGATCATATACTTCGCTGGTGGTTGTCTTGTCCGGTTCAACAACTGGTGCTGGTAGCGGTTCTTCGTTCTTTGATGTGTTATCCGCACCATACACATTATTGTTAATTGTCTCGCCACCAGAACTGCTGGGAGTCTGTGAGTTATCAGGTGCAGTCTCAGTAGGCGGCGGAGTAAGTGACTCCTGGGGGATATCGGAGACAGCTGGTGGATTTGATACTGGTTGTTCAGATGTCTCAGCCCATGCTGTAGGCTGCATCAATGTCAAACACAATAAGATTGAGATCGCTATGCGGAAAAACTTGTTAGTCTTCCAATAATACATTATTGGTCACCCCTTTCAAAAGAAACCTCAGCAATAGAAAAACCCCTTGCGGGGCTGCCAAAAAGGGGTCATATATTGAACCCACACTGGCAACCCGACCGTCATGGCCCTTTCGGGCTTTAGACTCGTAGGCTTTGCGTCCCCGACTTTCGCCGGGTTTGCCTTTTTCAGCGATAGCACATATTAGAATTGAGCTTATCGCATTAGTCTTGATTATGCTTCTTGTATCACCTCTCTTCTTATAATCATTATCCATCTAATAAGAACCAAATTCTGTAATGGGCGTCACAAATTAAAAAAACAAAACCGTGCCTGAGATATCCCTGGCACGGCGATAAGGCCGGATTATTCGTTTAGAAGACGCTATTTCTTTTTAACCACCTTTTTTACTGCTTTTTTTTTGATCGGCTTTTTAACGACTGGTTTCTTGATCGGTACTGGTTTCTTAATCACCGTCTGGCTAACTCTTGGAGCCGGGCTAATTACAGTAAAAGTGCTCGAGGCGATCTCTGCTCCATCGACGGACAGAATCACTTTGTATGTTCCGGCGGATATACGTCCCGGTATGTTAGAGCCGAAGCCCCCGATAAACGTAGATTCGCTAGCTCCTTCATCGATGGCGAACAAATAATCGTCTTGTGCCATGCGGGTAATACCTCGATAAACCGCTGCGTGAATGGGGATCCTGAGCTTGGTGTCGGTCACTACATACTGGGTGTTTAGTTCCCACCATACATAGTGAGTTGCCGGAGAGCTAAAAGATGAGCCATATTTTCGGCTTGGCACATCTACAGCTGGAGCCTGACTTTCAAAGAACCTAAGTGATTCGACAGTGGGATTAAGGCTTCCAAAAGCCTGTGCTATTTGATAAGTAGCCTGGCCTTGTACCTTGTCATCGATGGACAGCTCTACTTTATAAGTTCCAGGGAAAAATATCCCGGTGAACCTGGAACCGTTAGAATTTACCGCTTTGGTCGTCTCCTGAGCGGGATCCCAGTGCAGGGTGCCTGTTTCCTGGCTGGCTCGCAAACCCCTTGAATCATACCATGTAACCATGTAAGAGGCATCATAGGCCGTGCCGACAACACTCCGTTTTACATCGAATTCAGCAAAAACATACCGAGTTTTAAAGCGGTCAAACTGGTTCGAATAATGCCTTGATCCCAGGTCTGGGCCGCTAGGGGAGGAATTCTCAAAGAACTTTATCGAAGGCACAGAGAAGGTAACTGGTTCAGCCAAGCAAAAGCCAGGTATTGCAGTGAGTAGAAGACATACAATAATAATTAAGAGGAACGCTGAATGAACTGGGTGTGGCTGCGACTTTGATTTTGAAAAATATCCCGGCATGGTCATCCCTCCTATTAGTCTTAAAGGGAAAATTCGCCGAACGAGCCTTTTTTTCCTGCACTCGACATATGCCAAAATCAACCGCCCATAGCCTTGTTTATCTTTTCGACATCCTGTTTGACCCTCGCCGAATCCTCTATTCCAGAGTTGATCCTGTTCTCAACTTTATGCAGTTCACTGAAGAGTTTTTTATCAGAAGTAATATGGGAGGTGTATGTTTTATTAAGGGATCGGACTTTAGCGGCAACTTGGCTCTTGATGGATTTTAAGCGCAGGCGAGGGAAGCCACTTACCTTAATGGCTAGGGAAATCTCTCTATCAATAACCACTGATGCGGCATCTTCCACTCCAGTTACCGATTTTGCTGCTTGCTTGACCTGACGAGCATATTCTGGATCGATCCGGACCTCGGTTTTGTGCTGGGACGTATCCTGAGGTTTTTTCGCTGGCGATTGGGAACACCCGCTCATCAGTAAAAGCAGGATAATAACAATGCTGATTTTTTTCATTCAACCCACCTTCCTAACCCTTTGGTTTGAACAAAAGTGAAGCCAGAAAGCCGAATATTATTGCGGCTGAAACCCCGGCACTGGTGACCTCGAAGATGCCGGTCAAGATGCCCACTATCCCGTGCAACTGGGCCTCTGACATTGCTCCTTTCAAAAGGGAATTGCCAAAGCTGGTAATGGGAACAGTGGCTCCGGCACCCGCAAAATCGATCAGTGGATCGTACAGGCCCAGACCGCCCAAAACGGCCCCTGATACCACCAGGATACTCATTACATGGGCCGGAGGCAGTTTAGCGCCATCCAGCAGCAACTGCCCAATAACACAGATCAGTCCACCTATTACAAAAGCCCAAACATAGGCTTGCACGGAATCACTCCTCGATCTCTATTGAGACTGCATGAGCCACACAGGGGATACTCTCTTTTTGTTGATACGATAACGGTGACAGCAAAGCTCCAGTGGCTACTATAAGTACTTTTTTCAGTTCGCCGTTTATTATGCGGTTAAGAATATGCCCGAAGGTTACGACCGCGGAACAGCCACATCCGCTGCCACCGGCAAATACTGGTTGTTTCGCACTGTAAATAAGCATTCCACAGTCGGTGAACTTGTCTGAAGGAATACTCATTTGGTGTTTGGCTAAAAGGTCTGATGCGATGCGGTGACCTACACTGCCCAGGTCGCCGGTAGCAATCAGATCGTAATGATCGTCATTGATTCCAAGATCACGAAAATGGGCAGTGATCGTATCGACTGCCGCAGGGGCCATGGCAGTACCCATATTGAAGGGATCTGAAATGCCCATGTCCACGACCCGGCCAATAGTGGCCGAAGTTATCCGTGGCCGGTCCCGCCACTTTCCGAGCAGAGCCACCCCAGCCCCAGTGACCGTCCATTGAGCGGTAGGCGGCTTCTGCCCGCCATATTCTGTGGGATATCGAAATTGTTTTTCCACCGTTGCATTGTGGCTAACTGCGCCGCACAGCACATTGTTTCCTGCTCCGACATCGACCAACAAAGCACCCAGTGCTAGGCTCTCCATAGATGTAGAACAAGCACCGAACATCCCAAGATATGGAACGGACAGAGTGCGAGCTGCAAAACTACTGGAAATGATCTGGTTCATTAGGTCCCCGCTTAAAAAGAACTGCAAATCCTGTTTCTGAAGACCGGCTTTCGTAATGGCCAGTTCACAGGCTTCCTCCAGCAGCTTCTTCTCAGCCTTTTCAAAGCTGTCTTGGCCCAGCCATATGTCGGCATGCAGCATATCAAAATCCTTGGATAAAGGACCGGCAGCCTCGAAAGGGCCTACTACCGTGGCTGATGAAAGGATCGAAGGACGGCTGGCGAATACCCAGGTTTGGTGGCCCTGCAGCATTTATGAACCTCCCAGCAAAGGTATGATGGTCTTGATCAGGGCAATGACAAAAGCCGCGAAAACGCCAAAAACAATTACCGGTCCCGCTAGCTTGAACATATTGCCGCCGACACCCAGTACATATCCTTCGGTGCGATGTTCGAGTGCCGCCGATGCTATTGTATTAGCAAAGCCAGTTACAGGCACAGCCGTTCCAGCCCCAGCCCATTGCGCGATATGGTCGTAGACCCCGAGGGAAGTCAAGATCACCGAGAGCAAGATCATCACTGCTACAGTGGGATTACCTGCTGTTCTTTCAGTGAAATTAAAGTTCCAGATAAAGAAATCCTGTACAAATTGGCCGATCAGACAGATAAGGCCACCTGCAACGAATGCTCGCACACAGTTCATGAATATTGGCCGTTTGGGTTCACGCTCCTTGGCGAAGGCCTGATATTCCAACTGGGTGGGAGTCAGCTTCTTGTTTTTCATATTGGACATAGTATTTCTCCTAACGCTTTAACAAGGGCTCCAATTCAAGGATTATGTCATCTACGATATCCGAACAGGATGAGTACATCTGTTTGGCTTCCTGGTTTCTGGTTCCCAGGGCAAATAATTCGCAGTCGGCCTGACATTTCTTCAAAGTAGAGTACAGAAGGTCCTTGGATTTGGGTTGCGGGACCTGTATGGCGTCGTCGAAAAAATCCAGGTAGAGCTGTCCGGTAGAGTCCACCTGAGCGATAAATACGTTTTCTGGTGCGGCTCCGATCTTTTCTAATTCAGTATACAGCCAGTTTCGGTTGAGCCCCATGGCTGACAGGTGGTCGTCAATAATCGCACCGTCCAGCATTACGGTTTGCGGCACACTCTCCAGATTGACCTGAATGCCCAGGGTATTGGCGGTTACAGGCTGTTTATCTTTTTTGAGCATAGTGCTGAGTTGGCCATCTGGTTCTAATACTGCAAACTCTACATCAGCGAAGTTAAATACACTACGTGTGCGCAGCCTGCTGAGTAAGTCCTCCGGAGTCATGCGGGCTTCCATCAGTTTGTCTTCCAGCACTCGCCCATGGTTGATGAGCACGGTTTCTTTGCCCTGCACCAGATCCCGCACCATTTTGGATTTCACAGCCGCATAATAAATTGATATCGGCAGGGCCACCCAGACCGCCATTGCAACCAGGCCATGGGGCAGAACGGGAATCAGCTTCAGCGATATGGCGGCGCCAATAGTCCCGATGGCAATAGCAGTTACCAGATCGAAAAAGGTAAGGGGAGCAGTCTGGCGTTTTCCCATTAGTCGTACTAACACTAGCAATGTGGCGAAAACGCCTATAGACCGCAATAAAATATCCTGCCAAATGGGCATGATTCTACCTCGTAAATAAAAATGTCAAAAACCTTTATAGGAAGGTTCCTCGTACTCTAGAGCCCTGATTCTATTTTCCATCAGTAATGCAACTTCATTGATCCGTTCTGCATTGTGATGAAGAATGCGGCTTGTATCTGGGTTTTTCTCCAATGAAGCCATCATCTCCAGGGTGGCCTGGGCGCCTCTAAGGCTAGCGGTCGTCTGTTTGACCTGGGCCGCAATAGTCATTTCTCATCACATCCACTTAAAGTATTTTGCATTGAGTGACTTCTTTATATACAAAAAGGTAAACCGGATCAGGTGACCCGTTTAATGGCCTAGAAGCCTTTGTATTGGGGTTCCTGTTTTTCGATCTCGTTGATCCTGGGTTCCAAGGTGTTCACTAGGTTCTGGGTCTGGGTGGCGGCATCAGTGTACATTTGTTTGGCATCCTGGTTTTGGGTCTGCATAGCAAATGATTCGAAATCGGCCTGCACCTTTTTGAGGCTGGACAGTGCCTGCTTTACTTGGGCAGCTATAGTCAAGATTTTCATCCTTTCATTATTAAATACAACTAGAAAATAGGATTGCCCTAGAGGTTGTATAGCTATTCCGAATTAATATAATTGATAATGTGCTTTGTTGCGGCTTAAACAAACAATAGTGATTAATTGCCTTTTATGGACATGTTTTATCTGTAACAATGAGTTGAAAAGACCGAGAAGAAGTTGTATAATATCTAGGCGTGCGGGTGTAGCTCAATGGCAGAGCCCCAGCCTTCCAAGCTGGTCGCGTGGGTCCGATTCCCATCACCCGCTCCATTTTATGTCCAGGTCCTCGTAGCTCAGCTGGACAGAGCAACGGCCTTCTAAGCCGTGGGTCGGGGGTTCAAATCCCTCCGAGGACGCCATTATCATGGTGGGTGTAGCTCAGTTGGATAGAGCATCAGATTGTGGCTCTGAGGGCCGTGGGTTCAAGTCCCATCATCCACCCCAAATGAATCTTGACACGGGGTGTCCCCGCTGATATACTCAGTAACGTTGGGGTGTCGCCAAGCGGTAAGGCACCAGACTTTGACTCTGGCATGCGTTGGTTCGAATCCAGCCACCCCAGCCATAATCAAAGTGTGATAAATGTGGGCCATTAGCTCAGTCGGTAGAGCACCTGACTTTTAATCAGGGTGTCGATGGTTCGAGTCCATCATGGCTCACCAATAGAAACAAAGAACCCGTGGGAATTCCCGCGGGTTTTGTCTTTCTTGGGGGGTTACAATAAGTTTCTCAGATTGAATTCATATTGCCCGCTTAGCGGTAGTGTTTCCGGTTCTTGTTATGATACTATTTACCAAAGAGGGCGGTATCTGGCAAACTTCTGACAGCAGTTAGTATGGAAATGGGGGATGAGGAAGTGGAGCAGCGGTTTTCGATAAGTGCGGCTGTGGATTTTGGGCGGCAGAAATATAAAGAGAACTTTGGCTATTGGATGAAAGTCTATGGCATTCTCCTAGCGATCTTTATTGTATATGTGGTTATAGGGCTGCCATTTGATGAGCATAATCCGATAACTAAACTAATCGATTTGATTTATCAGCTCATCAACATATACTTAACCATGGGACTTATTAAGATAGCGGTTGGTACTATAGATGACAACAGGCCTCCGGTTTCAGCATTATTCACCTCAAGATCGCGCTTCTGGAGTTATTTTGGCGCTAGCCTAATGATTAATATTAGTGCAGGGTTCCTGGCATTGGTAGCGATAATTCCTATAATGCTCTGGTCAGATCTATGGTTTGCGTTCATTTTACTTCTGATTCCTTCGGCATATATCCTGATTAGATGGGCATTTTTCGGTTATCTAGTGGTAGATAAAGAGATGAATGCCTCCGCAGCGATGGGCATGAGCTGGGATATCACAGAAGGCTGTGTGTTACAGATTATCGGGTTTGGGATAACTATGGTGGGCATAATTTTGCTAGGTACACTGGCACTGGGGATCGGACTGTTTGTGGCGCTTCCAGTCACCGAGCTGGCTACGGCCCATGCATACCGGCAGTTGGTGGCGGCTCATATGCCAGTGGATCCAGATCCGCTGGCATTGCAGGAGACTGCGGCGGCTTCTCCTGACATTGCGTATACTCATGAACCGGATGATCCACTCGCTGGCGAGTCCTGATGCTTCCGATTCATTTAAGACATGAGGAAGACACAAGGGGACGGTTTATTGTGGGTGCTTGAGAACCACTACAAACAAAAAGAACGTCTCTATGCTTCCTTATAGTGGAATATTTGAGCAATGTGTTTGGTGTTACATTGTGACTTTTATCATAAATGAGTAGAGGCAGGATGATTTTAATGAATTTTTGGAGAAACAATACTATTTGGTTTGATGAAGTTCCAGAGCATCTTTTTTGTCAGATTGATTTGAAAGAAGAAAAGATGAAGGAGTTTAGAAATGCTGATATTGAGTATTTAATCCTGTGGCATCAGAAACACAATAAATTCGGCTGTTTGGCGGATATTCCCAGAAGTCTATTATATTTGGAACTAAACTGGTCCAACATACAGAACTTCATTGGTATAGAAAAATTGAATACATTAAAGCGATTAGAATTGCATTATTGTACCAAATTACATAGCGATATAGGTCTTTCAATGGTGGCTAATACTTTAGAGTATTTACATATCAATCAATCAAAAAAGTTCGTTCCAACCAATGAGTTATATTCACTTAAAAATCTTCGAGTTCTTTGCTTAAATTCTTGTGGGAATCTTGAAAATCTAAGTTTTCTTAATGAGTTTCCCAGCTTGATAGATTTTCGTTTTGTTAATACCAATGTAATTGACGGCGATTTGACTCCAATAATAAACCATAAATCAATTAGAAGCGTCGGTTTTTTGAATAAAAGACCCTATAACATAAGTAGGGAAAAGATGGATTCTTTGTTAATAGAAAAAAATGAAGGTATCGATTACAAAACGAAAATACATAAAAAGAATAGTGAACAGTACTACCCTATTGGGTTAACATGTTGCGGAGAACCGTACCATAAGTGTCGTGTAACCGACACGGTTATTATTGGGGGGAACGTTGTTGAAGACCGAGAAATGGCTAGTCTGCATGTTCATATTAATGCTTCTAACCAATGGTTGCAGTAGACCAAATGCAGTTCATACTGTGAGCGAGAAGATAAATAAGAAATCTGTGGATAAGGTAGTAGATAAAGTAACAGTTGAAGGAGCCCATTTACTTCCCCAAAGAAAGGACTCATACGGACTATTTTCACCGGATAGTGGTTTGCAATTCAGGTATTATTCACCTAATGGCAATAATTTTTGTGATGAAGTTTTAATGGGAAATGATATTGATTTTAATATAGTAGGGTTATATTCGAAGAGTGGAATGCTCTTAGTTCAAAATGAGGATGACTACTTCTGGGAGAAATATAAACGACCTGTTGCTGCAATTTGGATAAATAATAATGAGGTTGTGGCTTTTGGGAAAAGCATAATAGATATTAATACTAATACAAAGAAGAATATTGATTTTTCAGATGTTATCAAAGAACAAGATTTTATCAACAACTATACTATTTCTCCTGACCATAATAAATTGGCATACATAATTCATGGAAATAACATGGAATCAGTTTGGATATACGATATCGCCGCTGGATCATGGCAGAAAATATTTGAGATTCCTTATCACCATAATGCTCCGGTATTATATGGACTAGTATGGAGTCAAAACGGTGATATTTACTTTGGTTCTGCAGATCTAATACAACCTTACCCCCAACCAGATCCGACTAAAGAGCTAGTTTATAAAATCTACAATTTTTCGGCTGAATCTAATAAGATCAGTGAGTATAAACCGGATTATACTCCTATTTGGGGATCTGGTGATTATTTGGCGTTGTATTCTGAAGATGCTGATAAAACCCTTATTGTTGATTCAAGAAGCAATAAGACATTGATAGAGTTTGTGACCTGACCCCATGATCTGTACAGCCA
This sequence comes from Acidobacteriota bacterium, assembly GCA_050259595.1. GTDB lineage: Bacteria > Bacillota > Syntrophomonadia > Syntrophomonadales > DTU052 > JBLNAX01. The sequence continues at coordinate 110,678 of JBLNAX010000037.1, forward strand.
AGATGTTAGTATGAGCCTGATTATGAGGCCAGCATCTGGGCAGATATAGACTCCCGATAC